>DASSYR010000042.1:0-14853 GCA_035703165.1 Chitinophagaceae bacterium | reverse complement strand
TGATTTTTGTTGATGGTTTGCACCTTGCTGAACAAGCTGACAAGGATATCAAGAATGCTGAAAGGTATATAAAAGAAGATGGGTTTATCGTGGTTCACGATTGCAATCCGCCAACTGAGTGGCACGCCAGAGAAGAATTTGGGTATAAACACTCTCCCGCTGAAATTTATTGGAACGGTACAACCTGGAAAGCATTTTTAAAGTGGCGTTTCAACCCCTCTTTTAATTCCTGTTGCGTGGATACCGACTGGGGTGTGGGTATTTTATCTAAAAAATGGCCTCTCGGCAAGAGTATTCAAGAAACCAATCCTTTTTTTGAGTTTACCATATTTTCGCAAAACAGAGCGGCTTATTTGAATCTTATAAGTTTTGACGACTTAAAAAGAAAATTGAACGGCGCCGTTAATTAGCTTTTGCTAAAAAGACATTTTAGCTTATTTTTGCCGCCCATTCCACAAATGGCCCCGTAGCTCAACTGAATAGAGCATTTGACTACGGATCAAAAGGTTTCAGGTTTGAATCCTGACGGGGTCACATCGCAATCGGGCAAGACCTCAATAATTTTGAGGTCTTGTCTTTTTTGAAAATCGAGCTCATTTAATCTCTAAATTGGCTGGTTTAATTCTTTCTCCCTAAAATAATCCAATGATACCGCAATATTTATATAAAATATCCTATGCACATGAAGCGCTTTTATGCAAATTGTATGATTATTTGTTTTTTGATTCCCGTAACGGGATATTACAGGAAAAAACAGGTAAACACACAACCCCGGATTCCATTTTTTTATTGATACATTTTTGCACAATAGGAAGTGACCAACTGAACAGGTTGAATCAACAATGTAAAAAAGAAAACCCCAACCGCTGATTGGGGTTTTCTTATGCTGGCACTATTATCAGAAAGAATTCTTTGATTCTTTTGCTTTCTGCATTGGGTTAATACCCGGAGCCGGATCCACATTTTGTTTTTGCTTAAATAGTTTAAACCTGCTTGGTTCTTTGATATTTCCGTAGGTATTATTGCTTTCGTCTATATCCGCAGTTTCTTTATACGGATCCAACTTTACTGATACTACTTCTTTATCTTTCATAAATGTTTTAATTACTCTCTTCTCGTTCTTACGCCAAATTTGCGCCGGTATTCTTTCAATCTCCTTTGTTCCATCAATATAAGTCCATTCCAGGATGATGGGCATAATCAATCCCCCTTTATTACTGAAAGTAATTTCATACAAATTTTTATTGGCATATTTCTCTCTTGCTGCGGCATCCAGCGCTTCTGTTCTTGCTCTTAACGTTACGGCATATTTTGCAGTATCATATTTTTGAATATTACGGTCGTACTCCCAATAAAAATCACGCAACGATTGATCACGATCAGTTTCAAAAACTATGTTCTTATCTTCTCTGTTCCTGATTTTGGATAAGTCCTCAAAGGGATTGACAATAGGTCGTGGTAAACTTCTATAGACTACTGTATCATTCAGAGGAACAGGTCTTGAATTGAGATCCGGTTTTGAATGTTTAATAGTATCAATAGCGATATCACAAGGTTCTGTTCCATAAAACCAACCCCTCCAAAACCAATCAAGATCCTCACCGGTTGCATCTTCAATTGTGCGAAAAAAGTCAGCCGGCGTTGGATGTTTGAATGCCCAACGTTTTGCATACTCACGAAAAGCATTATCAAACAAATCGCGACCTAGAATTGTTTCTCTCAAGATATTTAATCCGGTGGCTACTTTTGAATAAGCATTAGAGCCGAAGTTAATGATGTTTTCAGAATTGGTCATAATAGGCTCCAATTGATCCTTTGGTAATTTCATATAGTCAATAATCGCCCATGCAGGCCCTCTAGTTGAAGGGAATTTATTATCCCATAACTCTTGTGTCAGATATTGCAGGTAGGAATTTAATCCTTCGTCCATCCATGTCCATTGTCTTTCATCACTATTAATAATCATCGGGAAAAAGTTATGACCAACTTCATGTATTATCACATAAATAGCTTCGTTCTTCGAAGACTCAGTGTATGAACCATCTTTTTCTGCACGGCGCGGATTAAAGCAAATCATAGGGTATTCCATTCCCTGGTCGCCTTCTACACTGATGGCGCTTGGGTAAGGATAAGGTATTGAAAATTTGGAATAGGTTTTAATAGTGTGTGCCACTGCTTTTGTGGAAAATTTGCTATAAATAGGATATGCTTCTTTTGCGTAATAACTTTTAGCAATTACTTTTTTGCCCATCACATCTACCTGCATTGCATCCCATACAAACCTCCTGGAGCTTGTCCAGGCAAAATCACGAACATGATCGGCTTTATATATCCATGTTTTTTTAGCTGTACTTTTTTTCTTACTTGTTTCCAATGCCTCAGCAAGGGTAACTATCTGTACAGGCTCGTTTGCGGTTGTGGCTTTATTCCATCTTGCCAGTTGCACCGGCGTAAGAACAGCAGCGTAATTCTGACATTCTCCGGTAGCGCCTACTATATGATCAGCCGGAACCGTGATCTGTACTTTAAAGCTTCCAAAACTCAATGTAAATTCTCCCGTGCCTGTAAATTGGTGATTTTGCCAGCCAATTTCATCTCCATATTTACACATACGTGGATACCACTGAGTTATTGTGTAATTGTTATTATCATCTTCGGCAAAATGTTCATACCCACCTCTGGCTCCACCAAACCGGATTTCATCACCCCTGTCTGCAAGTTTGTAATTCCAGTCAAGTTTGAACGATATTTTTTCACCAGGTTTTAAAGGAACAGGCAGATCAACTTTCATCATTGTTTTGTTGATCGTATATTTTAATGATTTGCCCGCCAAATCAGTAAGCTTAGTAATATTGAATCCATAACCATTATCGCTTCTGCTTTCTTCAAACCGATCCAGTACTCTATCAGTTGCTTCTGCAGGCAGGGTATTTCCATTCTGGTAATTGGCATTGTTTATTGTACTATGCTGGTTCTCATCCAACTGCATCCAGAGGTAGTTTAATACATCCGGCGAATTGTTGTAATAAGTGATTACTTCCGTTCCGGTGAGTTTGTTATTGACTTCATCCAATTCTGCTTTGATATCATAGTCTGCACGCATTTGCCAGTATTTCGAACCGGGGGCGCCACTGGCAGTACGATATTCGTTCGGTGTTGGCAAAATAATTCCCAACTGCTCAAATTTATTCGCATGATTGCTGCCAGGGTTGCTCTGTATGTTTTGTGATACAAGAGCGTTAGCAAAAATCAAACTAAAAATAAAAAGGAGATTTTTTTTCATATCAGTAGTTTTTGTTTATTTTTTTTATATGTAAAATTTAAAAAGGCAACCGGTTCAAGGCCGTGATTAACCCAATACTAAAAGCACAGGCTGAAGCAAAAATCACCCATTCTCTCTTATTCGCTTTAAATAAATTAAGCACGATAACGCTAATCAGCAATACAAGCATTACTACAATTATCTGTCCTGCTTCCAACCCAAGGTTAAAACCCAGCAACCCCCATCCTAAACTCTGATCGCTGGCTAAAGCCATGCGGATATTGTTGGCAAAACCTAATCCATGTATCAGCCCAAAAAACAATGCGAGATAATAATTGATACGGACACTTTGGGATGTAAATTTTTTCTGAAAAAGATTGCTCAGGGAGGTAATGATAATCGTGCAAGGTATCAAAAACTCAACCCATTTGCTTTTTATTGTTAGTGTTTCGGTTACGCTTAAAAATAAAGTAATGGAATGCCCGACTGTAAAAGCTGTAACCAGTAATAAAACCTGTTTCCAATCTTTAATAATGTAAATCGCAGTGAGTGCAAGTATAAAGAGTTGATGATCCAGCGCATCTATGCTGATGATATGATGCCACCCAAACCTGAAATAAAACAGAAAATCAACCATGCCGAAAAAAACCGGGTACGTAAAAAATTTTTTCAGAAAAACCTTAACAAAGTCTCAAAATAAATGAGAATTTTATAAAAAAAAAATCTTTTATGTCAATGGTTGTTTCTTCGTTCAAATGGTCTTGCTGCCTACAGTTAGTCCTATTTTCTTTAATAACGAATGACGGCATCACAAAAACACCGGCTTATGAAACTGCACTACTGCATCCCGTTCATATTAGTACGGTAGAAGTGTTGCATAATCCTACTGATAAATCGCTGGAAATAACGTGTAAAATATTTTGGGACGATTTTGAAAAAATTCTGACTAAAAAAAATAATAATAACCGGGTTGATTTAACCAGTGAAAAACAACTTGAAGAAAACAAAAAACTGGTTGCGGCTTATGTTGGCAGTCATCTTGGCATTACAATTGATAATAAGTCCCAATCACTGGTCTTTATTGGGTTTGAAAAAGAAGATGTAGTTGTCTATTCCTATTTTGAAGTGACCAATATTCCCACCGTACAAACAGTTTTCATTACCAATAAACTTATGCAAGACATGTTTAATGATCAAACGAATATTGTACATGTTATTGTAAAAGGGCAACGAAAAAGTACAAAACTCGAATACCCTAATTCAACTGTAAAAATGGACTTCTGATATTAGTTTGCCCGTATTTCTAACCTAATGGCGCACCACTTGCCAACAGAACCATTACCTGAACCTAACTGACTTGCCAATACATACTTACTTATATTTCTTTGTTACTTCAGAAGAATTAGTATTGGAAAAACTTTGCATGTGGATGATTTTGCTTTTGCAATACCCGGTGTCTTATTAGTGATTCTTTAACTTGTATAGCTTTTATATTTTGTACACGGAAAGAAATATAAAAGATATTGGCTTAAAGTTTAATCGGTATTAATAACTAACCTGTTCACTTCAAAACCCTATGCGATTCATTCAATCCCCAAATTACTTGGTTTAATTCTCAATATAGCAGGCTTAATTCTTTTATATCAAAAATTTGCAACCAAGACTGTCAATTGCAGTCTTTATAAAAAACTCCCATGAAACTATTTTACAAATTCTGCCTGATACTATGTGCTTTATCTCCCTTAACAGCACATACCCAAGACAAAACCGGCAAACTCTCTGGAATTGTTACGGATTCATTAAAGACTCCCGTAACCTATGCTACAATAAGTCTTTTTAAAAAAGATAAATTGACTGAGGCTTATAAAACAACTTATACTAATAAAAAAGGGTATTTTGAAATAACCGCAGACACGGGTAGTTTTAATTTAAATCTATCCTATGTAGGTCATGCTTCTTTAAACATACCCGTAACCATTGCGCAGGGAAATAATATTCTTGATAGCATAACTCTTTCCGTTGCGGCAAAAACGCTTGATAATATAACCATAAGAGTTAAAAAACCTTTGGTTGAGGTAAGCGACGACAAAATAATTTACAACGCAGAACTTGATCCCTCAGCTAAAACCTCTGTGGCTACCGATTTACTCCGAAAAACGCCCTTAGTTACCGTGGATGGTGACGGTAATGTTCAACTAAACGGACAGACCAATTTTAAAGTATTATTAAATAACAGGGAAACCTCCCTGTTTGCCCTGAATGTTAAAGAAGCTCTTAAAAATTTCCCGGGAGCGGTCATATCTAAAATAGAAGTGATTACCTCTCCTTCCGCAAAATATGATGCTGAGGGAGTGGGCGGAATTATAAATATCGTTACCAAAAAGAAAATTATTGGTTACAATGGTTCTTTAACTTCCGCTTACAGTACTCCACGGACCGATTATTCCGAAAGTCTTACGCTTAATGCAAAAGGGGGAAGAATAGGTCTTTCCGCTTTCGCCGCCATTAATGGTAGGGCAAATTTTCTAAAAAGCGATAGACAGGATATAACCATACCGGTGGGCAATTCTGTTTTTTCAAAAAGAACGATTGAGGGTGAAAGCGCCAACAAATACAGGAATCCAAATGCCAATCTTGAAATTACTTACGATCTGGATAGCTTTAAAACAGTGGCGCTTTATGGCAATCTGGGCAAATCCAAGAGATACAATACGCTAAATCAAACTGTTTTAACGGAATTTGCCAACCTCCCCTCTCAAACGGGCTTATTGCAACAAGACGACGAATCCGATGCGCCCAGTTCCGGATTTGGCGCAGAGTATATCGGCAAATTCAAAAACAAACCGGGAAAAGAGTTGAGTTTTTTGGTAAACGACCAATTTAGCAATAGCAATTCCATAAACAACAGTTTACAAAACGAACAAACAAAGAACCGGTTTATAAAAAACGAGAGCAGAGCAAAAAACAGGGAATTAACGGTACAAACAGATTTCGTTAAACCTTTCAAGGAAAAAATAAAATTAGAAACGGGAATAAAAGCCATATTTAGGAAAGCCTCATCTGACTTTGAAAGTTTGTATAAATACAATAGTTCAGACCCATACAAAACCGATCCTTCCAATTCTGACTTTTTCCGTTATCGCCAGGAAGTTTATGGCGCCTATACATCATTGAGTTTTACGTTAAAAAAATATTCATTTCGAACAGGGCTGAGGATAGAGCATACGGATATAAGCGGCAATTTTATCAGTTCTGCAACAACGGTAAAGCAGCGATATACCAATCTTATCCCTAATTTTCTTATTTCCCGAAAATTTGGCCCGGTTTATTCGCTTTCGGTTTCCTATAACAAACGATTGCAAAGACCCTATATAACCAGTCTCAATCCCTATGTAAATAATACAGATTCGTTGAGACTCAGTTTTGGCAACCCAAATTTGGGACCGCAAATACTACATTCCGCTTCTCTGCAAAACCGGTTTATAAAGGGTAATTTTTGGGGAACGCTTATTTTAAACGGAAGCTATACAAATAATTTGATTGTTCAATACGCGTCTTTTGATAATACAACGGGTATTACCCGTATTACCAGCGCCAATGTGGGGAAGGAATATCAATTAGGCATCGGTCTTAACCTGGGTAGATCCAGTAATAAAGGGTCTTTTGGTTTCTATTCGCGGCTTCTTTATAACCATATTGAAAACAAAGCAAATCTCCTTCAACAAAACAAAGGAGTAAGCGGAACAGTGGGCGCTTATTTCTGGCAACCAGTAGTAGGTAAGTTTACCTTAAGCGGGAGCGGAGGGATAGCCCGGGCCGCTTATTCGCTCGTAAATTCTCCATCCGTAACGCCATATTATCAAGTTAATTTTGGTTACTCGGTTTTTAAAGAAAAAATAAGTTTCAGCATGAATGTCAATAATTTTCATGCCCGCACCTATAATTACAAAACAATTACCCAAGATCCTTATTTCCGGGCACTAAGTTCTAACCAACAGCTTTTTCGCGTAATTTATTTTGTAGCCACCTACCGGTTTGGGGGGTTGAGAGAAAGAACTTCAAAGAAAAAAGGAGTAGAAAACGACGATCTTGTTAACTAACTTAGTTGCGAAAATTTTTTTATAAACAATAATTACCATTGACAATTAAAGAGAAAAATATATGGCCTATTGCGATAGGCATCGGATTAATCTATGGCCTTATTCTTTTTGTTTTTATAACATGGGCTTTTCCTGAGGGAAATAAAGGAACTCTATTAGAATTTTTTCATACATCCGTTACCATGTTGATAAGCATCGGCTGTCTCTATCTGTCTCTTTTTTTAGTGAAAAGATTTACAAAAAAATTAGCACCGGTTAATCAATATTTATTAATGCTACTCATATCCATTCTTCCGTTTTGCTTTACCTATTTATGTTTTTGGGTTGGGTTTCGTTATGTTTTTGCCGGACTTAATACAGATAAGGCATGGTATTTGGGTCAAATATCCTGGATTCTAACAAAACACCATCTTCCGGTAAGTCTGGTTACTACTTTTTTGTTATATCATAACCGATTGCAAAAAGATAATCTGGAAATTTCGAAAATACAAAACGCTCTGACAGAAACACAATTAAAAAACCTGCAAAGACAGGTTGACCCTCATTTTTTGTTTAACAGTCTCAATATACTTACGGCTCTAATTAAAATGGATAAAGAAAGATCGGCAGTGTTCACACAAAAACTATCTGAAATATACCGTTTTTTTCTTGCTACCCAAAAAGAAAGCCTTATTTCATTAAAAGACGAATTAAAAATGGTGGATGATTATTTTTATTTGATAAGCGTCCGTTTTGGTCAGGCTTTTAAACTGAATATAAAAACAGAAACTTCCCTGGAAACAAGCAAATTGTATATTGTTCCCGGAACCCTGCAATCGCTGATTGAAAATGCGGTTAAACACAACATTGCCGATGAAAAATCTCCGATTGATATAGATATTATCATTCAAAACGATAGTTTGAAGGTTGTTAACAAAATTTCCCGGAAAGAAAGTCCGAATTCCGGTTTGGGTCTGTCTAACCTGGAAACCAGGTATTTGTTGATTAATAAAAAAGTAATTCGATACGGCGAAAAAGAAGGCTTTTTTTATGTGGAAATTCCACTGATTAAAGTATAGCTTGAAATTAAAAAATAACGATTATTTCAATTGATAAGTAGGAGAAGAAATATATGGGCTACCGCAATAGGCATAGGGTTAATCTATCGTCTGTTTTTCTTCATTTTCATGGAACGGGGTTTGCCGGATGACACTAATTCCATATTATTTTTCTTTTATAATTTCTTCTTTTATGATTTGGGAGCCACGTTGATAAGCATAGGTTCTCTCTACTTGTCTCTTTTTTTAGTAAGCAGATTTGTAAAAAAAATAACGCCGGGTTATCAATATTTATTAATGTTATTTATATCCATTCCTGTTTTTTGTTTTACCTATTTATATTTTTGGATCGGGTGGCTTTATTTTTCCGGAATGCGTAAAGAAATTACTAACTGGGCTCAAATGTTTAATAGCTTAACGAGCACCCATTTTCCCATAAGCATTATTGCCATTTCTTTGTTATACCATAACCGATTGCAAAAAAACGCTTTGCAAATTTCGCAAATGCAAAACGCTTTAACGGAAACCCAGTTAAAAAATCTGCAAAAACAGGTTGACCCGCAGTTTTTGTTTAACAGTCTCAATATACTGGCGGCTTTAATCAAACAAGATGAAGAAAAATCGTTGGTATTTACGCAAAAACTTTCTGAGATATATCGTTTCTTTCTTGCCACTCAAAAAGAACCCTTTATTTCATTAAAAGACGAGTTAAAAATAGTGGATGATTACTTTTATTTGATAAGCGCTCGCTTTGGTCAGGCTTTTAAACTGAATGTAGAAACAGAGCCCGATCTGGAAACAAGTAAATTGTATATTATTCCGGGAACTTTGCAGTCGCTGATTGAAAATGTAGTTAAACATAATATTGCCGATGAAAAATCTCCTATCGAGATAGACATCATCATTCAAAATGATAGTTTGAAGGTTCTTAATAAAATTGCCCGGAAAGAAAGCCCGAATTCCGGTTTGGGGCTGTCTAACCTGGAAACCAGGTATCTGCTACTTGAAAAAAAAGCAGTCAGATACGGAGAAAAGGAAGGCTTTTTTTTTGTGGAAATTCCGCTGATTAAAAATATCGTTTGAAATTAAAAAATAAATCATTGTTTCAATTGATAAGTAGAAGAAAAAATATATGGCCTTTTGTAATAAGCATCGGTTTAATCTATGGTCTGATATATTTTGTTTTTATATCATGGGCTTTTCCGGAGGGAAACAAAAGAACTCTAAATAATTTTTTGTATGTATCCGGAGCCATGCTAGTTAGCATGACTTGTCTCTACCTGTCTCTCTTTTTAGTGAATAGATTTGCAAAAAAATTAGCATCGGTTTATCAATATTTATTAATGCTACTTTTATCTATTCCTCTTTTTATTTTTATATATTTATATTACCAGATTGAATGGCTTTCTGTTGTTGAGGGCCTAAAGACGGATAAAGGATGGCATCCAAGTCAGGCATTTAGTCTTTTAAAGGGTCTTCATTTTCCTGCAAGCCTTATTGCTATTTTTTTGTTATACCATGACCGATTGTTAAAAGATAATCTGGAAATTTCGCAAATGCAAAACGCTTTGGCAGAGACGCAATTAAAAAATTTGCAAAGACAAGTTGATCCCCATTTTTTATTTAACAGTCTCAATATACTGGCGGCTTTAATCAATCAGGATGAGGAAAAATCGGTAGTATTTACGCAAAGGCTTTCCGAAATATATCGTTTCTTTCTTGCCACTCAAAAAAAACCTTTTATCTCATTAAAAGACGAGTTGAAAATAGCAGATGATTATTTTTATTTAATAAGCGTCCGTTTCGGTCAGGCTTTTAAACTAAATATAAAAATCGAAACCGCCCTGGAAGTAAGTAACCTACATATCGTTCCCGGAACTTTGCAGTCGCTGATTGAAAATGCAGTTAAACACAATATCGCTGATGAAAAATTTCCTATTGATATAGATATTATCATTCAAAACGAAAGTTTGAAGGTTATTAATAAAATCGTCCGGAAAGAAAATCAGAATTCCGGCTTGGGGCTGTCTAACCTGGAAGCCAGGTATCTGCTACTTGAAAAAAAAGCAGTCAGATACGGCGAAAAGGACGGTTTTTTTTATGTGGAAATTCCACTGATTAAAAATATTACTTAAAACCAGAAACTAAAAAACAATTATTTTAATTGACAAACACAGAGAAATATATATGGGTCTTTGCAATAGGTACAATATTAATCAGTGGCCTGATTCTCATTATTTTTTTACCGCGCATTTTTCAAAAAAATAAACAACCCTTGCCATCCACAATCAGAGAAAAAAACATATGGATTAGTGTGACAGGCGTAATATTAATCTTCACCCCTATTTACTTCGTTTTCAAGGCATGGATTCTTCCGCAAGAAATTAATTCTATACTAATCATCTTTTATGATTTCGGTGCCATGTTGATAAGTATAGGCTCTCTCTATCTATCCTTTTTTTTAGTAAGCAGGTTTGCAAAAAAAATAGTATTGGTTTATCAATACTTATTAATGCTATTCATATCCATTCCCCTGTTTTGCTTTGCCTATTTATATTTTTGGGCCGGGTGGCTTTATTTTTTCGGAATGCGCAAAGGAATTACTGATCTGGCGCAAATGTATCATGGTCTAACGATTGTACATCTTCCTGTAAGCATCATTACAACTTTTTTGTTATACCGTAACCGATTGCAAAAAAACGCTCTGCAAATTTCGCAAATGCAAACCGCTTTGGCGAAAGCGCAGTTAAAAAATCTGCAAAGACAGGTTGACCCGCAATTTTTATTTAACAGTCTTAATACACTGACGATTTTAATCAAACAGGATAAAGTAAGATCATTAGAATTTACGCAAAAACTTTCCGAGATATATCGTTTCTTTCTTGCCACCCAAAAAGAGTCCTTTATTTCATTAAAAGACGAGTTGAAAATAGCGGATGATTATTTTTATCTGATAAGCGTTTGCTTTAACCAAGCTTTTCAACTGAATATAAAAACAGAACCTGATCTGGAAACAAGTAAATTGTATATTGTTCCCGGAACTTTGCAGTTGCTGATTGAAAATGCAGTCAGGCACAATATCGCCAATGAAAAGTCTCCTATTACGATAGAAATTGTTATTCAAAATGATAATTTGAAGGTTGTTAATAAAATCGTCCGGAAAGAAAACCAGGGTTCGGGCTTGAGCCTGTCCAACCTGGAAACTAAGTATTTGCAGCTTAATAAAAAAGTGGTTCGATACGGTGAAAAGGAAGGCTTTTTTTATGTAGATATTCCGCTGATTAAAAATGTAGATTAAAAATGAAAATACTCATTGTAGAAGACGAAAAAATAGCCGCTAGTCAGCTTGCGCGTTTGATAAAAAGCTATGATAAAAACATTGAAATACTACCGGTAATACGTACCTGCCTGGAACTGAAAAAATGGGTGGAAGAGGAATCTGAAGCCGATTTAATATTCTGCGATATTGAGCTGGCCGACGGGAATGTATTAAGGGTGTTGCAGAAACTAAAGCTGAATACGGTAATCATTTTTGTAACCGCTTACGATCACTTCTGGAGTCAGGCCCTAAAGCTCAACGGGATTGACTATATATTAAAACCAATAAGTAAAGAAAAAATACAAGAAGCGCTTTCAAAATTTGTTTCTTTAAAAAATCTTTTTTCAAGCAAAACCAGTTTGTTTTCAAGACTCGAAAAGCTTATGCAGTATGAAAATAAGCTTTACAAAAAACGTTTTCCCGTTAAAATAAATAACGAAGTGTTTATTTTAGAGTCGGATTCCATTGTTTTTTTCAGAATTGTGAACGGGGTGATTTTTGCCTATACAAACAGAAATAAAAAATTTCCTATGGAAGAAGAAACACTTAACGAGCTAGAGGAAAAATTAAACCCGGAAATCTTTTTCCGTATCAACCGTTCAGAAATTATTAACGCCGGTTACATAGACTCCATAAAAATCCTTGAAGGGAGTGAGTACAATATTCAAACGAAAGAGATTGACGAAAAATTATCGGTAAGCAATTCCAGGATACCTTTATTTAAAGAATGGCTAAGTAATCCCCTTATTTATCCAAAGAAAGATGTTCAGTAAACTATACAAAGGCTACGCCTTTGTCATAGCCCTTGTATAGTACGATCGAAACCCGGCCCCTGCCAAAAAATAAGTTTGATTACTCTTCTCCCGGTTGCTTTAGCTTCCATCCGGTTTTGGCCTTTTCAGCATCCACCATCTTCTTTACATCTGCCAATAGCTTTTTAGCATCATAAATAATTCCGTCTTTAATAGTATATTTTACCCCTCCTCTTCTTATTATTTTATTATCATCGGTCAATTTAATAGCGCCGGTGCCATAGAGGTATTGTAAGTTTTCTAAAGGATTAGCATCAATAATTACCATATCTGCCAATTTCCCCACTTCAATCGAGCCCAGGTCTTTATCAGCTCCTAACGCCTGTGCACCATATAATGTAGCAGAACGAATTACTTCTAATGGATGAAAACCGGCTTCACGTAATAATTCGAGCTCTCTTATATAACCAAACCCATAAGTCTGATATATATACCCATTATCCGAACCAGTAGTAACCCTTCCCCCGCGATTTTTATATTCATTTACAAAAGTCATCCATAACCGATAATTTTCTTTCCAGGAAATCTCCTGTTCCGTTCCCCACTGATGCCAAAAAGAACCATGCGACT
Organism: Chitinophagaceae bacterium; assembly: GCA_035703165.1. GTDB lineage: Bacteria > Bacteroidota > Bacteroidia > Chitinophagales > Chitinophagaceae > AWTP1-9. The sequence goes on along the minus strand of DASSYR010000042.1, from coordinate 1,753 downwards.
GACGACTGGGTTCAAAAAATTTCCATAATGACGGCAATGTATATGTTTCATGCCACTCCGCCCTCCTGGTACGATGCAAATCACGGGTTGCATCATAAATATTAAAAGTCGGATCCAGAGTAAAATCAAGAGAAATGAGTTCATTCATCACTTTATTCCATTTTTCACTATAAGGAGCCGCTGCTTGTTTCCACAATTTGCCTGCCTCTCCAAAACGATCTGCTTCGTTAGCATAGTTATAAGTAAGTGGATAATTTTGTATCGTTTTATCTTCAAACATCGCTTCCGGCAAACCATACCAATGCTCCATAGAGGTCAATCCGGCTCTCGCAGATTGTAAAACGTTCCACCGCCCCACGTCTAATTGAGCATGATGGCAACAACTCCTTAACCCAAGTTTCTTATTTTCTCTCAAAGCAGCATCCATAATCTGTGGAGCTGCGCCAAAAAATTTTATCCCATCCGCTCCCTTTTTTTGATTCTCTCTTACCCACTCAATAGCCTGCTCAGGAGTGGCTATCGGTTGCTTGCTACCCATGCCAAAAGCCGTATAAGCAAAAATGCGCGGCGCGGTAATTTTATTTTCAGCGCTAAGCCTTTTTTCTTCCAGCACCCACTCAAGGCCGTTGCCACAACTTGGATCCCGAATAGTAGTAATACCATGCGCCATCCACAATTTAAAAACATATTCAGCCGGAGTACCCTGCTCATCACCTCCAATATGGCCGTGCATATCAATAAAGCCCGGCAAAACATACATACCTTCTGCATTTAATTCTTTGCCGCCCTCTTTTAATTGCGGACGACGTTTGCTATCAATAGGCAATCCGGGAGCCCCAACATTGGCTATACGCACAATTCGGTTATTTTCTATCACTATATCTACCGGCCCTACCGGAGGCGCACCCGTACTGTTAATAAGTACAGCTCCTCGTATTATTAACTGAGGCCAAGGCCCATCTCCCTCTTTTACTATGGGAGCTTTAGGTATTTGAGCAAATAATTTTGAAAAACTAAAAACAAAAACAAATAATGGTACTAAGCGGCGCATAAGCAAGAATTATTAAAATTATGTAATAAAATCCTTCCCGGTATCGGGCAGGGAAATTACAAATAAATCCGCTTCAAAAAAGATTATAACTGATTAAAAAAAATCTAACAGATAAAGTGCTTATTTAAGGTGTCTAAACCATATGGGAGAAATTATCCATACTTATTTTGGTTTTTATTTATTGTTTATTTATCAGCTAATCAAAAATATTCTTACTTTCTGACTAAATATAATTATAATAAAAATGCTCTCCTACAATCTCAATTTCTTCATGCTCAACAAAGCAAATCACAATAAGCAGCTAAAAAATCTTATCTTCAATAAAAACACAGTCTTGTAGTTACACCAGATATTTCTAACTAAAAAAGTACTTACTATTATAACTTAATGACAAATAGTAGTGTATCCTGAAAGCAAATAAATATAAAAACAGAAAAAGAGTGCACGGCCAAAAACAATTATATAAATTGACTTTATAATAAATCAAAGGCTAACAATAACATAATGATAACAGTAATTATTCCCACCTTAAATGAAGAAGAAAACATAGAATCCGTAGTGCGATTTGCCAAAGCACAGCCTTTGGTTACGGAAATTATTGTTGTAGATGACAAATCTCTTGACAAAACCGTATCCATTGCTTCAAAAAATGGGGCTAAAGTTATAACCAGTACAAAGCTTGGCAAAGGTGCCTCCATGAAA
>DASSYR010000093.1:0-102518 GCA_035703165.1 Chitinophagaceae bacterium | reverse complement strand
TAACTTCAATAAAAAGTTTTTTGTTTACATCCTTCAAAGCCTGAAGGATTTCTCTTTTTACGTAGGGCAATGTGATGATTTAGATTACAGAATGTCAAAACATATGGACGGGCAAAGTAAATACACTTCTTCAAAACGACCCTTACGATTGGTTTACTTTAATCACTTAATAGTCATTTTAATATCAAATCTCCGTCCTTTAAACAAAAATGTAAGTGTACTTTAAAACAACACAAAAGGGTTAGGTGCTTTAAAAAAAGTATTAATTAACCACTTCCCTGATTTGCTTAAAGAACATGATTAGCGTCATAAATCTTCTTTTACAATGCACCTAAATTGTAGTCTGTTTAAATTAATTAAACTACTTATTACTATGCAAAAAAAATATTTATGGATTGTTGCCATAACCATAGTGGCTACATTTTCCGCAGGTTGCAATAGTGCAACAGAAAATAAAGAATCAACCTCTGTAGCCGGTACTGAACCCGCCAAAAAAACCGGGCAATCTGGTGTACAGGATAGTGAGTCTCAAAAAGACGTAGTAAAAATCGCCGTAGGAAGTCCAGACCATACTACGCTAGTTAAAGCCCTGCAAGCCGCAGAATATGTTGATGCTCTGTCTAATGCTGGTCCGTTTACAGTATTCGCACCTACTAATGCTGCTTTTGATAAATTACCCAAGGGTATTTTGGAGGATTTATTAAAACCTGAAAAGAGAAATGATTTACGTTCTATTCTTGAATATCACGTTTATGTTGGAGTTCTAAAACCAGATTTTTTACAAGATGGCCAAACTTACGGCACCGTTAACGGAGCTAATATTAGCATTGGTGTTAAAGATGGAAAAATAACCATCAATGGAAAAGTTAATGTAATTGCTTCCGTACCTGCCTCCAACGGGATTATTCATATTATTGATGAGGTATTACTACCTCCTGCCAAATAACAAAATTTTCTACTATTTGCAAAAAACGGCCGTTAAAATTAGCGGCTGTTTTTTTATACCAACAAAAAAGGAGCGTATTTCTCAGACTTTCTTTTACATGTAATCCTATTGCTAATAAAACGAATCGGATTTAGAAACCGGAGGTTGATGATGAATTTTTACCTGCATTACAGTTGCTATTGACAATGCTCTTTGTTTAGCCAACTCCGCATTATCACCTTCAAACAATTCATCAACTGTTTCAGTGAACAATTTAGTCCACCTATTAAAATGCTCTTTGTTCAGGGGAGCCATCTTATCCAAATTCATGTGGAGAATCATTGGGTTGCCTATATAACCTCCCGTTTGAAAAATAACATTCTGCCAAAAATTGTACATCGTCGGTAAATGAGACTCCCACTGAACATCAACAACATCCGTAAAAAAAACACTAATCAGGTTATCTTTTTTCACCTTATCATAAAATGAATTTACCAGGAGCTCCACATCGCTTCTTTGTAAAATATCTTTTTTCATAAAATTATTATTTCAAATAATTATAAATCTTTTCTATTAAACTTTCTTAACGATAGCCAGGCCGGAACTATAATCCATAACATTAAAACAAAGCTGGTATAAGCTATTCCTGTCCATCCTTCAAAAAATTGTTTAAATACTGCACCGGTATATCCCATTAACGCAGATATATCCATCTTAAGCAAAATCAATATTCTTCCTAAATCAATTGGATTTAAAGAACTAAATATAATAGTTGCTTTCTCCAAAGGGTAATCGCTAAACTGAAATAACAGAAATAAAATAATACCATCATAAATTAATGAGAAAAAGAACCATAATAAGATAGCGATTCCTATGCCCTTAGCTTTATCTCTTGTTTTAACAGAGGATAATAATGCAATAGCTACAAAAATTATAGAAAGAAGCATACCCATCAACATCATAATAATTCCCGTTTCACTGGCACTATAAAGTAAAATAGGCATTCCCGCTCCTACGAAAAAGGCCAACACTAATGAAAGGGAAAGTCCTGAAAAAATACTTACCCATAAGCTCCTTCTCTTGATTGGTTGTGAAACCAGTAATTCAATAAACTCTGCACTATTATATACGTATATGGTAGAAAAAATGATACTTACCAACGGAACAATTATCAATATAATATTCAATAAACTTAGTAACCCTTTGGCTGGATTATCCTCTAAATTAAATACGCTTAAAGAAACAATTAACAAAAAAACTGTGTATGCAAGAATAATCTTATTACGCAGTAAATCGAGCAAAACATATTTAATAATCTTTTTCATAGCTTACCGGTCTTCATTATTTGAGCAATAGCCTTTGACAATTTAGTTTCTCCTGTATCTTGTTGCAATTGTGCAAATGATTTATGAAAACGAAGTTTACCTTCTTGCAGGTAAATAATTTCTGTTATAATCTCATCCAGATCACTAAGGATATGAGAAGTAATTAAAACCAGTTTGCCTTTCTGCTTTTCGGTTATAATTTTATCTTTCAATATCTCGGATGCCAAAGGGTCTAAGCCCGCAGTAGGTTCGTCTAAGATTAACACATCCGGATTGAACATAAATGCAAGTGATGCACTAACTTTCTGTCGTGTTCCTCCCGATAATGTTCTCATCCGCTTATTCATTATTTTATCTAATCCAAAGGCATAAATTAATTCTTCATCCAGGGAAATAGCTGTTTTTCTTCTGATATCTTTCATCATATCCAATACCTGGGCAATGGTCATATTATCAGGATAGCGACCAACCTGGGGCATATACCCAATTTTATTTCTATAAGTCCAATTATGCGCTATGTTCTCATTATTAAAAGTTATAAAACCACTATCCGGCATCACCATCCCCAATAAACATTTTATAAGAGTTGTTTTACCTGAACCATTAGCTCCAATTAATGAAATACCTTGCCCGCGATTGCAGGTAATGCTTACATCGTCTAAAGCCTTAAGTTTTCCAAACGTTTTCGTTACATTGGTAGCAATAATCATAATTTTAGCGGTTTCATTTGAGGTTGCTCATCATTTAAATTTTCAGGTGTTAAGCCTGGTATTATTTTTTCTGTTTTATCTAATAAATCAACAATAAAACTGCGCAGCAACATAATAACCGGAGGGTTCTGTTCTATCACCATGGAATATACACTTACAGGATGGTAGGGCACATCACCTACGCCATCTTTATTTAAATCGTATCCTTCATATTTATCCCAGTAATTATGATAAAATTTATTCAATACGAGTGAGCCGTTCGTACCCACATCAAAAGTATTGGACAAAAAATTGTTTCGTTCAATTACATTATTATCACAGCTCGCCTGAATTTTTAAAGCCCACCCATTAAAAGAAAAACTATTTCGGGTTATAGCAATACGACTACTTCCTTCCATATAAATTGCCATCGTGTTTTTAATAAACTTATTTTGTTCAATATAACTATCAGAAATATCTTTTAACAAAAGCCCATACGTCGCATCGCCCCAATTGTTTTTAAAAACATTCCCAATCATTTTAACACCTTTTGTGTACATAACAGCCACCCCGGCGCCGTTTTTTTCAAAAATATTATTTAGATAAGAATCGTTATTGGAAAACATAAAATGCAATCCATATCTAAGATTATGATGGCTATTATTATTTTTAATTGTTGAATTTGTTACAAATTCAAAATATATTCCGTCCCTATGTCCTTGCAAATTATTATTAACAATCTTCATGTTGTCAGATTTCCAACAGTGAATTGCATTGCCTGACTGGAGCTCGTGTACAGCATAGGATTTAATTGTGTTGTTCTCAATTACACAACCAGACGAACCTTGACAATAAATAGCAAAATAAGTGTCTTCAATTTTATTATTTTTTATTACAACATGGCTGACATTATACAGTTTGATTCCTGCAATATCATTAATACCTGAGTATCCGGAATTCTGAATAATGAAGCCGTCAATTACTACACTATTTGCCTTAACAGAACACACTTCGTATTTTTTTTCACCGTCAATAATTGGTCCATTAACTCCTAATAAGTAAATAGATTTATCTATAAGCAAATTTTTTTCTTTATAAATACCCTTTAAAACCTCAATAGTATCACCATTATTGGCAGCGTTAAGCGCCTGTTTAATTGTAGTAAAAAAAGACTGGGGGGAAACTACGATTTTTCTTGCCGAGGAAGTAGCAGTAATCAAAGTGATAAGTACTATAAGTTTTATTCGTAACATTAATTACAATTAATATTTATAAACTTGTGCAGAAAAAACATGTAATATTTATCTTGATAAAGCCTCAGTCCATTTTAGCGAAGTCCCTGCAAATTGTTTTTTTGCAATAACCAACTCCTCTTCATTTTTAAAGGCTGCCATATTTCCACCCATCGGAGATTTTAAATTCTCACTGCTTAATAAAACCGCTTCTTTTGCTCTAATAAAGTCATGTGTACCTGTAAAATTAATCAGGTAAATTTCTTTTATATTTTTATCATTAACCTGTTTTTTAAATTCAAGTAAACAGTGTAAATCATCAAACTTGTACACTTTTCCTTTTTTAGTTATTAATTCGCCTCCAAACCGGTTATCTGTTATGGTCATCTTACAAAAGTCACAATTATCAACCCCTGTTTTAAAAGGTTTTGGACCCGTGGTGCAAGCTGCAAAAAAGAAAACAACAATAAATCCCATGCCAGACAAAGCATATCTTTTTTTACTCACTCGGGCTAATTTCCATTGAGCGATTACACAAATAAATAATAGAATCCCTACTCCTACAAAAATCCAGCCTCCAATATCAGGAAAAGAATAAGCTGCAAAGTTGAGCAACTGTTTAAACCCGATTAATGGTGGTTGGTAGGCCATACCCGGTACAATAATGGCAGCGTCAGGATTTAAGTTATGTCCGTAATTATATTCCCACCTCCAAAAATCATATATCGCAGCTATTCCAAAGACAACAAAAAAAATGAATAGAAAATAAAGTGATTTTTTTCTGCGAGATAAGGCAACCAGTAAAAAGAAGATTGCAAAAAATACTACTATATAAGGTAAGGCCGTAAACTCCCAAAAATCTTCGGTATGTAATGTTTTCATCCCTATGTAGTGATTCAACCCGTTAATAATATCAACATTACCGGCCAGCTTATTTGGATAAATTAATAAAACCAGCCCTTCCGGATACTGAGGAGCTACTAAATCAATTCTCCATAAGGGGAAAAATAATACTGCTATTAATGCCGCTGCACAAAGCAATAATGTCCACCTAGTCCAGTTTGGCATTTTCGAGTTTATCATTTACAGGTATTTTTATAACAAAGGCAGGCATCAACCCGCCTTTGTATGTTTTGTGTATTAAGAATTTTATTTTTTAGCACCTTCTGTTGATGTAGCAGGTAAATTTTTACCCGTGCTAAACAACAATGGTGTATTGCTACCTGCGGGAGACACTCTGATATATCCTGACATTTCCTGATGTAAAGCACTACAAAAATCTGTACAATACATTGGGAAAGTACCTACGCGATCGGGATTCCATTTTAACGTCTGCGTTTCACCGGGCATTATTAACAACTCTGCATTAGATGCACCTTTTATGGCAAAGCCATGGGGCACATCCCAATCTTGCTCAAGATTGGTTACATGGAAATATACCTCATCGCCTATTCTAATCCCTTCAATATTGTCGGGAGTAAGATGAGAGCGAATGGCTGTCATATACACATGTACTTTATTGCCTTCTCTTACAACTTTTGTTGCTCCTTCGCCATTTGAAAAATAAGGATTTTTGTTTTCTTCTATTTTGAAAAACTTGACTGAGTTATTTTTAATTATATCAGCAGGCACTATTTGGGCATAATGTGGCTCTCCGGCAGTTGGGAAATCTAAAATCATTTGCATTTTATCTCCACTGATATCATATAACTGGGCACTTTGAGATAATTCAGGCCCTGTAGGTAAATAACGGTCTTTCGTAATTTTATTGTATGCTACCATATATTTACTATTAGGTGTTTTTGTATCTCCTCCGGCTACACATAAATGGCCTACAGAATAATAAGTAGGCACCCTATCCACCACAGTTAAATCCTTTAAACTCCATTTTACGATTTCTGAGGACACAAACATAGAAGTATAAGCATTGCCTTTATTATCAAATTCAGTATGCAATGGGCCAAGACCTGGCTTTTTAACTTCTCCGTATAACACAGACTCATATTTTAGTATGGGAATACCCTCAAATTCGCCAATATAATCTTTAGCAGCTATCGCTTTTTGTATTTTATCAAAACTAAATACAGGAATGAGTGCGGCTAATTTACCACTGCCTACAATGTATTCGCCTGTTGGGCTTACATCACAACCGTGTGGTGATTTAGGACAAGGGAAAAAATAGCATATATCTTTTAGTTCCTTAGAATCCAATACAATAACTTCTTTTTCCATTGCGGAGTTTGCCATATGAGTCTTATCATCATACACGTTATGGGCATACTTTACAGTTTGCTTTTTGCCTTTTCCTGCCTTGAGGTACTCTTCTGCCTTTTTCCAGTTTACTGCTAAAATATAGTCCTTATCCTGCTGCGAAGCATTCACTTCGAGTAGCGTATTTGCCTGCTCAGTATTATAAGTAGAAAAGAAAAACCATCCGTGCGAAACCCCTTTACCTGCACGACTTAAATCAAAATTAAATCCAGGGCATTGTATCTGAAAAGCAAGATTCATTTTTCCATCTTCTTTGGCTACGCTGATAAAACTTAGTGTGCCCTTATAGTTTTGTTTGTAGGTATTAATAGGTACATCTCCATTAACATCATCCGGAGGCACACTGAAACGAGTACCTGCAACAACATATTCAGTATTTTCTGTTATAAAAGGTGATGAGTGGTTACCTCCGCTATTGGGCAATTCAATAATTTCGGCTGTTCGGAATGTTCGCAAATCTATGCGTGCAACCCTGGGTGTATTATTGGCATTTCCAAAAGCCCAACGCCCATCATATTCACCATTAGTTTTTGAAAGTTGTACGTGGTGTAAATCATCCCAAGGTACAAAACCGTGTGAAGTATTCAGCATAGGTTTGGTTTCTTCGCTATATCCCCAGCCTTTTTCAGGATCTTCAGAAAAAACAGGAATAACACGAAGTAAACGGCCTGATGGCAAACCATAAACACTCATTTGTCCACTAAACCCACCAGAAACAAAATTGTAAAATTCATCATATTTTCCCGGGGGCACATAAGTTTTTTGTGCCGCATCACCACTAACGGCACTACCCGCATTCTTAGGTTTGCAGGCAGTAAAAGTAACTACCAAGCTAATGCTTAGTAATATCAATAAATATTTGGTTAAAGATTTCATTTTGATATAGTTTATTTAATGATTAAATTTTATTTATTGGTATCATTTTTACGCATAAACTCATATACATTCCTGGCATCTGTATCTGTTAAATTTTGATTTGGCATTTTTACCATACATATTTCCAATTGAGACTGTAATGCCGGATCTTTAGTTAGCATTTCTTCTGTATTGGTTATAAAATTCATTACCCATACCGGCTCCCTTCTTTCTGTTACTCCCTTCCAACCAGGACCCACCAATTTTTCGCTGCTCAGTTTGTGACAGCTTGCACACTTTACATCGTATATTTTGTTACCTGCAGTAACCATAGTAATGTCAATTGATGGATTGATATCAACTTGTGTAAATTTCCCAACCCCTTTCCGTTCATCATATTGCTTTTGTAAATCGGCAGCTTTTTTCCTGGTTTCTTCATTTGTGTTATCGCCGCTTTTATTTGTATTACAGGCAATTGCCAGCAGCAGGGCAGCCATAATGATTACAAATCTGTTCATAAACAATTTTTTAGGTAATAAATAAAACACAAGATTAATAAGGGGTAAAAACAGATTTTATGCGTTCAGTCATATCGGAATTGTTATACCTAAAACCATATCTTTGATAGTGTTAAAATTCACATACCCATCGAAAGAATAGCCAATTGTAAAGTTCGGACTAGCGATTTTAAATGCAAGATGATAATAATCAATACATTTTATGCGTAAAGTCATATAAGTATGGCATCCGTATCAAAAGAAAACAGTTATTAGCCAGAATATATTTGTTAATACAAGAAACAAAAACCACCTTCTATGATCGATATAGATGTACTATTATCATGGGGAGCATCTTATAAAAAAATTAAAGAAGAAGAAATTATTTTTAAAGAAGGAACATCCTGTAATTTCTATTACCAGTTAGTAAGTGGCCGGGTACGGTGGGTAAATATAAATGAAGCAGGAAAAGAATTTATTCAGAATATTATTGAACCGGGTGAATCTTTTGGTGAGCTGCCGTTGTTTGATGACGGGCCCTATGCCGCCACTGCCATTGCCGATGAGGATTCTGTTTTATTAAGATTATGTAAACCTACCTTCCTTCATTTAATAAAAGAAAACCCGGATATTCACTTTGCTTTTACCAGGTTAATTACTGAAAGATTGCGCTTTAAATTCATGCTGTTAAAAGAATTAGCCTTTCACAATCCGGAACACAGAATATTTACACTACTTAATCATTATAAAAAATTACATAAATTAAACGACTCTCGTAAATACCATGTTAATTTGACCCGTCAGCAAATTGCCGATATGACCGGATTAAGAGTGGAAACCGTAATAAGAACAATCAGAAATCTTCACAACAGGGGCGAACTTCTTATTGAAAGAGGGAAAGTATATTGTTAAATTTGATTCATGATTATAATCATAATCAACCTGTTCAACAGTCCATTAATTGCATAAAATTTATTAATGAAAATTTCATCAGAAAAAAATTATTTCTCATGGGCAAGATTGTCTTTATTCAATCTTTTCCTGGTATCGCTGGTTGGCGTTTTATTACGCTATAAAATAATATTCCCCTTGCCCTTGGTTGATCAAAAAAACTTACTACACGGGCATTCCCATTTTGCTTTTAGCGGGTGGGTTTCTTCGGCCATTTTTACCCTTTTTATTTTTGTCGTGCTTAACGAAAAAGGAAACAAAAAAGTTTATCGTTTTTTATTTTGGGCATTGCAATTAACCAGTTATGGCATGCTTTTCAGTTTTCCCTTTCAAGGATATGCCGGAGTTTCTATAACATTTTCTACACTATCCATACTAGTTTCTTATTTATTTGCCTGGCATTGTTATAAAGATCTGGGTAATAATCCCAAATGGGTAAAAGCTTTTGTAAAAGTTTCCTTATTTTGTTTTGTTATTTCTTCGCTGGCAGCATTTTTTTTAGCATATCTCATGGTAAGTAAAAATGTAACCCAGGGATTATATATTGGATCTGTTTATTTTTTTCTGCATTTCCAATATAACGGCTGGTTTGTCTTTGCCATATTTGCCTTACTATTAAAAAAATTATATAATGCTGGGGCCGTTCTGCCGGAAAATGATCTTAAACTTTTTTTCTGGTCTATTTTTCTATCCGCATTCCCAACCTTTTTTCTTACTACATTGTGGATGAGGATACCTACATGGATGTACACAACCGGAGTTATTGGCGCTTTTATTCAATTATTGGCTGCTATCATATTTATCAAACTTATTGCCCAACAACAAAATATTCTTAAATCAATACTCTCTCCTTTAGTAAGAATTTTATGGATTTTATCACTCCTTGCTTTTTCAATTAAAGTATTATTACAATTATTTTCAGTTATTCCGTTTTTAAGCAAGTTTGCTTTCGGGTATCGATCTATTGTGATTGGCTATCTACACCTTTCTTTTTTAGGTGTTAGTACTTTATTTTTATTAGGGTATTTATTACAGGACAAATTATTGCAGCTAAGAAAAACTGCCTCTACCGGGGTTATTATTTTCACTGCAGGTGTTATTGCCAATCAGTTACTACTCATGTTACAGGGTTCCGCAGCAATCTTATTTATCAGTTTAGGATGGAGCAACTTGGCCCTGTTTATTGCAGCCATTGTAATGAATAGCGGCTTGTTAATTTTTTTGCTAACCCAATTCACAACAAAACCGATAGTAATACAAAACAATACATAACCAAAAGCTATCGGAATAATTATTTAGCATGTACACTGAAAAGTTGTACGGGTAAATGTCAAATTTATCTTTCGTTTTTAAAAATAATAAGAGCTATCTCAAAATGCAGAGACAGCTCTTTAAAAGAAGGGAACAGAAATTATTGTTATTGATATGATTTCTCAGGCTTCTGGCAATATTTTTACTCGTTTACCGTAAATCACCAGACGTCAATCATAAAAACTACCTCCTTCTCTGAAAGTCATGCTTTTGAATAAAAATCTGGCGATTTAAGCGGCGTTCCTGCATCCTGATTCTTCTTCTTTCGTGTGGAGTAATAACCCCATCACGGGCAGCAAGCCTTTCATAACGATTGACTCTTGCATTTGCAAAACGAAGACGTGCAGCCTCAGCATGGGTTAAACTTCCGCTACGTACACCTTGTGCAATACGCAAACGCTCATGATGATTAATACCGGCAGCATATCTTGAACGCTGGGCATTTGCTATAAAAAAAGTACCGGTCATTATTAACGATAAAAGCAAAAATTTTGTTTTCATAACTATACTTTTAAAAGATTGGTTTTATAAAGTAAATTTCTTATAGTGTAATAGACAGGCTATGGAGCAAAAGGTTTAATCGGGCATCTTTAAAATTTATCTCTAGCTTAAATAAATGCTATACCCGGCATTTAAATGGGGCGATAATGAATAAGCAAGCCGGTAATAAAAAATTTAAGACAATAAATTTTCTTGAATATGGAGATATCGTATTTAACAAAGAATTATAATCGTAATTTTTCAACAGCAAGCTGGGCAGCTATCTGGCTGGCATCTTTTTTATTATATGCTTTAGCTTGTGCAACATTTTCTCCATCTACCACAGCTGCAACGGTAAACAATCTCCTGCCATTTTCAAAGCGTTCATCAAGCGTCTCAAATTCTAATACCTTGCCGTTTTTATTAGCCCAACCATAAAGTTTATTCTTATGATTTATCTCCAACACTTCCAAGTCATCCATAAACATGTGTGGGATAATAATCGTTTTCATTACCCACTTCTTTGTTTTTTTATATCCCAAGTCAATATAAACAGCGCCTATCAGTGCTTCCAAGGTATTACCAAAAATTTGAGAAATTTTCAGCGAGCTATCTTGTTTGTTGTAAAAGGTGATTTTTTTCAAGCCCATCCGTAAAGCCACTTCATTTAAAGTAGCACGGTTTACCATTTTGCTGCGCATTTCAGTTAAAAAGCCCTCGCCCTTATAAGGATAGCGTTTAAAGAGATAATCGGCCACCACTGTACTTAAAACGGCATCACCCAAAAATTCGAGGCGTTCGTTGTTTTCATCATTGCCTTCTTTTACGGAACGATGACTTAACGAGGTTTTATACAATTCAATATTGCCGGGATTAAATCCCAGCACATTGCGCAATTGTTTTTCAAATGAATCTCCGGATGAAAATATTTTTCTTAAAAATGCAAGGGTCACAAAATCAAGCTACGAATTTTTTTACAATTACAGAAGCATTATGACCTCCAAATCCAAAAGTATTACTTAATGCGGCTCTTACGGTTCTTTTTTGCGCCACATTAAAAGTAAAATTCAATTTGGCATCCAGTTCCGGGTCATCTGTAAAGTGATTGATTGTAGGAGGAACTATGTCGTTAATAACAGAACATATACAGGCAATAGCTTCAATTACACCGGCTGCGCCCAGTAAATGCCCCGTCATACTTTTGGTAGAACTGATATTAAGTTTATAAGCATGCTCGCCAAATACAGCCTGGATAGCTTTTGTTTCTGAAATATCGCCCAAGGGCGTGGATGTTCCGTGTACATTAATGTAATCAATATCTTCGGGTCCCATACCCGCATCTTGTAATGCATCTAACATTACATTTTTAGCCCCAAGCCCTTCGGGGTGCGGGGCTGTAATATGATGCGCATCGGCAGTAGCGCCTGCACCTGCTATTTCGCAATAAATTTTTGCACCTCTGGCTTTGGCATGCTCTAATTCTTCCAACACCAGCATTCCTGCACCTTCTCCCATTACAAAGCCATCGCGATCTTTATCAAATGGGCGAGAAGCTGTTTTGGGATCATCATTTCTTTCGCTTAAAGCTTTCATGGCATTAAACCCTCCCACACCTGCTTCGCTGATTACACTTTCGCTACCGCCGGCTAAAATAATGTTTGCTTTACCCAACCGTATAAGATTAAAAGCCTCCATTATTCCATTTGTAGAAGAAGCACAGGCAGAAACAACAGCGAAATTAGGCCCGCGAAATCCATGCCGCATGGATATCTGTCCCGCAGCAATATCGAGTATCATTTTAGGAATAAAAAAGGGATTAAAGCGAGGTGTTCCATCTCCTTTTCCAAACTCCAATACTTCTTGTTGAAAAGTGATTAAACCTCCAATGCCACTGGAAAAAATTACCCCTACCCGGTCTGCATTTACAGTATCTTTAGAAATACCCGCATCTTTAACCGCTTCGTCGCTTACAATAAGCGCCGTTTGTGTAAAACGGTCCAGTTTACGAGCCTCTTTCTTTTCTAAATAATTAGTAGGCTCAAAATTTTTGAGCTCACAGGCAAATTTGGTTTTGAATTTAGTAACATCAAATTGTTTAATGAAATCGGCGCCTGACACTCCATTGATTAACCCTTCCCAATAAGCAGGGGCAGAGTTACCCAAAGGTGTCAGGGCACCCATTCCGGTTACAACTACTCTTTTCAATTCCATAAAATTATTTACCTGGAAAAATGTGGTAGTAATAAATTACTTAGCGTGTTCTTCTAAGTAAGCTACAGCCTGGCCAACAGTAGTGATAGTTTCAGCTTGCTCATCAGGAATAGAAATGTTAAATTCTTTTTCAAATTCCATAATTAATTCTACGGTGTCCAAGCTATCGGCACCTAAATCATTGGTAAAAGAAGCTTCTGCATTAACTTCAGACTCTTCTACACCTAATTTGTCAACAATAATCTTTTTTACTCTTGTTGAAATGTCAGACATGATTTTAAAATTTAGTTATTATTGGCTGCAAAAATATAACTTTTGAACAATTAACAAGTACAAAGGCAATTTTATTTAAACAGCTTTTAAAAAATTGATTTTCAACGAAATTAGCTGCGCAAAGTACCATCTTTTATATTACAAACACAAAATAAGTAATTTCTATTCTTGCATTTTTAAACTTAAAAATGAAATTATCTTATTGTTACAACATCATTTAACTGGTCTTTTCCAGACATTTATTTGCCTTTTACAAAATAATCTGATTTTACCGCTGTATTAAATTTGTTGCAATCCGTTTTTAATATGCTATTAAAGCATACTAAATTAAAAAGCCAATATCGTTACCCGAAAATCCCTATACCTCTAAAGCCTTATTTTGATGCCCTGTGGGAACTTTAATTAAATAAAAAATAGAAAGGCCCGCTTTTAAATCCGATTGAAAATTTCCTTCGGGATTTTGAAAACCAAGTTTGAATGCTTGCCAAAAGATTCAACTGAAACAACACCCCCTTTTAGCGGGGTGTTGTTTTTTAATGGATATCATTATTGAAAATATTTTTGTTTTTAAAAAATAACTATATTACACAAAGGTTGGTAATCATTATGGCACTTAAACAGATAGAGCACGGTACGTTGGACTATCATAAAATGGTGAATTTGCGTAATGAAATACTTCGCAAACCATTGGGGCTTTCTTTTGACCCGGAAGAACTTGAAAGAGAAAAAAACGATGTATTGATAGGCGCTTTTGAAGATGAAAAAATATTGGGCTGCTGCATGCTTACCAGAATAAATCATTCCACTTGCCGGTTAAGACAAATGGCTGTACAAAACAATTTACAAGGAAAAGGAATTGGCCAGGCACTCATGAATTTTGCTGAAAATTTAGCCAGAGATTATGGTTATAGAATAATGATGATGCATGCCCGCAAAACTGCATTGGGCTTTTATGAAAAACAGGGATATAAAATTAAAAGTGAGGAATTTACTGAAATAACTGTACCTCACGTAGTAATGGAAAAAAGATTACTATAATTTGTTTGTAATGTGCCTTTTTAAGAAAGACCGTGCTTCCTGAACCTGATCAATGCTTTCAAAAGCAGACTTAGGTACTAAGAAAAAGGAACGGGAATCGAAATACAAATGAAAAAAATAAGGGCTTTCTAAAAAGGTAGAAAATTCTCTCCACGCCCAAATACGATTGCCTTTTTTGTTTTCCATATAAACATGATTTTCATCTATGCTTACCTTAAAATGATCCTTAAATGTTTGCGCTTTTTTATAAATAGAAACGGGTAAAAATACCCAAAATGCAAACATTAATATCAGCCATAACACGGTGCTTAAAAAAAAAGGGAAAAACCGGATCATGTGTAAAAAAAACAAAACGGCTGAAAGGATTGTAAACACATTCACGATTATAATCATAGTCTTAATCTCCTTTCGGGTAATAAAATGATAGCGTAATGCCTGAATAACTTCCGGTTTATTGTATGAAAACTCTATGTGCATAAAATGAAGATAGGAATTTTTATTTCTCAAAAAATTTGGGGGAAATTCAATAAGTAAAAAAGAGAAAGTTAAAGATCATTTCAGTTCATTTTCATTAACACTCCATTCCGTTAATTTTTTCCCATCTTTTTTGTAAAATTCAACTGTCAAAACCCTGTTTGATTTTTTCCCGCTTATAGAAATTTTTGCAAAATTATTTTCTTCTATCAATGTATTTGGTATCCTGGCCGGATTGTCTTTTTCCAATCCCCTGGCTATACCCACCCCTGCAGTAAGTGACGAAACGGTAACATCAAATAAAGGATAAGTTCCTTCCCTATTCATTTTAATTATTTCACTGTGATGCCGATCGCCAGTTAAAAAAACTACTCCTTCAATTTTGTTTTCTCGTATAAAGGAAAGTAATTCATAATACTCCGCGGGAAAAAACCTAGCACAATCGAAGGGAGAATATGGATTTAGCACTTGGCTGCCTGTTACAATTATTCTAAATGCCGGTTTTATTTCTTTACTCTCAACATTACTTCTCAATAAGGCATTTTTTAACCAATCCATTTGTTCTTTTCCCCACATTAATTTTTCGGGATTTGGTTTGCCATCTATGCTGTCCTTCATTTCATCGTTGCTTCTATACCAACGATTGTCTAACAAAAAGAAATCAACATCGTTATACGTTATTTTGGTAAATACTCCCTGTTCGTTCATACCGTAAGAGGGATTCATCCAATAATTCTTAAAAATTTCTCTTGATTTTTCTTTAAGTATATAACTCTTATCAGCATCATTATTTCCATAATCATGATCATCCCAAATAGCATAATGTGGCATGGCTTTCCAGAATGGTTGTAAACACGGTAAGCTCCTGTCTCTTGATGCCCTGTAATTTAACCCCCATTCGTCATAATAATCTACATCTCGATAATACCAGTTATCGCCCAACCATAGCATAAAAGCTGCCGGAGTTTTAGCCATTGTTTCAAAGATGGATGAATCATTTCCATAAGGTTTTCCGGGGCGATCAAATTGTGGCTCATTAAAATAAGCGCAGCTGCCTGTTAAAAATGAAAAGTCGGGGGCATTTTTTCTCCATTGCCATAATTCTTTGGTTGTAAACTCTCCGCTAAA
Organism: Chitinophagaceae bacterium; assembly: GCA_035703165.1. GTDB lineage: Bacteria > Bacteroidota > Bacteroidia > Chitinophagales > Chitinophagaceae > AWTP1-9. The sequence continues at coordinate 86,858 of DASSYR010000093.1, read as the reverse complement.
TGGAGATGGCTTATTATTTATTTCAAAATGGTATGTATAGGTGGTATTTACTTCCAATCCTCCAATTAAAAATTTACAAGGGTTAAATTCTTTACCTAAAACTCCCCGATAAATTATTTTCTTTGCTTTGTTTGCAAATGCTCCTTTTTTATTAACCACTACAGCCAGCGATTTTACCTCCGGCGCAACTTCAACCCATACCTGCGCACTTCGTAATTCCACTGTTCCTAAAACGGGGCCTGCAATAACATTTTTTTCTATTTGTGCAGCAGATTGATAGCAAATAAAAAGAAAGATAACATACTTTATTATTCTCATAAAATTGAATTGATAAAAAATAAAATACCCAAGGTGTTTATAAACAAAAGCCCCCTGGTAATATCCCAGGGGGCAAAAATAAAGTAAGGTTCACAGGTAATTAACGCAATGACCGACAATTTTTATAATGTTTGTCAGCTGCATTTTGCACAGTTACGGCACGACTGCAACTTCTTAATACAATAACTGAGAAAACCAACAACGAAAGAACAAGAGGTTTTTTCATAGCAGGACGGATTTTAAAAACGGTGTCTTAATATGCCTACCAGAATTATGCCAATTACATACCCCGTAAAAGAATTTATACGACGCAGCTATGAAAATTCACTTCGTAAAAAGCCGCCTAATGTATTTAATTATAATCCCTTATTTCAAAAAAGGTTAATTAACTACAGCCCATGCTGTTGCCACAGTTTAAACATTTGTAACAGGTACCACTACGAATGGTGATATGCCCACACACGTTACAACTGGGAGCATCGCTTTGCATGTTTTTAGCGGCTGCATTTAGAGCATCCAAGCCACTCATGCCATCTGTTTTTACCGAAGTTGTTACTCGTGATGATTTAACAGGTTGTGGAGCTATGGAATTGGCCGGGTTAGCGCTTACGATTCGCACATCACTCAGTTCCGGCTTTTTATCATATTCCAATCCATTGGGTATTTCATCCCAATCATCGCTACCCATGTTAGCTATTTCCGGCTTATCCAATACATGTACTAAATCTGTACGGTTTAAATATTCATAGGCCAGTACACGGAAGATGTAATCTACAATGGATGTTGTGGATTTGATGTTTGGATGATCAACCATACCGGCTGGCTCAAATCTCGTAAACACAAATTTGTCAACAAACTCTTCTAAGGGCACCCCGTATTGCAAACCAATAGAAACGGCAATAGCAAAGCAGTTACTCATACTGCGCATAGTGGCTCCCTCCTTTGCCATATCAATAAATATCTCTCCTACTGTTCCATCACTGTATTCCCCGGTGCGTAAAAACACAGCCTGGCCGTTTATCTTGGCTTTTTGTGTAAATCCACGGCGTTTGGCCGGCAGGCTTCTTCTTTCAACAATACGTGCTAACTGGCGTTTTAGTTTTGTATCGGCACTGTTTTGAACTCTTTTGCTTACCTCTTCCAGTAATTCGTCAATGGTAAGTTTACTCATATCCACAATCACTGATTCTGCAGAGGGTGAAGTGATTTCTGTTACTTGTTCTTCTGCTGCATCTTTTTTCTTGTTATCGCTTTTATTACTGAGTGGCTGCGACAGCTTAGAGCCATCACGGTATAATGCATTTGCTTTTAACCCTAATTTCCAGCTAAGCATATAGCAGTCGGCAATTTCCTGTACAACTGCTTCGTTAGGCAGGTTAATGGTTTTTGAAATAGCGCCACTTAAAAAGGGCTGTGCTGCGGCCATCATACGGATATGACCATAGGCATGAATATAACGTTGGCCTTTTTTCCCGCATTTGTTAGCACAATCAAAAACAGGGAGGTGTGTTTCTTTTAAAAAGGGAGCGCCTTCAACCGTCATGGTTCCACATACATAATTGTTTGCTGCATCTATTTCTGCCTCGTTAAACCCTAACGCTTCCAGCATATTCCACTCAAAATTGAAGTATTGCTCAGGTTTAAAACCTAAGCGTTGCAAACATTCTTCTCCAAGGGTATATACGTTGAATACAAATCCTATTTCAAATGCAGAGGCAACTGCAGTATTGAGTTTTTTTATTTCCTCAGCTATAAATCCCTTTTCGCTTAATGATTGGGAGTTGATATGAGGAGCTCCATCAAATGTTGCTGCTCCTACTGCATATTTTATGATAGCATCTATTTCTTTTTCATCATAACCCAAATTTTTGAGCGCCTGAGGCACTGACTGATTGATAATTTTAAAATACCCACCTCCACTCAGTTTTTTAAATTTTACAAGAGCAAAATCGGGTTCAACACCTGTGGTATCACAATCCATAACCAACCCGATAGTGCCTGTTGGAGCAATTACGGTTGTTTGAGCATTTCGATACCCGTATTTTTCTCCCAATTGCACAGCTTCGTCCCAGGCTTTTGTGGCTGCTTTTAACAAATAATCCGGGCAGTATTTTGCTTTTATCCCTTGCGGTTTAATACTGAGGTTTTCATATTCATCGGCATCGTAAGCTGCTAACCGGTGGTTACGCATTACACGCAGCATGTTTTCCTTATTTTCTTCATATTTAGCAAAGGGACCTAGTACACTGGCTAACTCAGCAGACGTTTTATAAGAAATTCCCGTCATGATGGCTGTAATAGCTCCTGCTATACCTCTTGCTTCTTCGCTATCATAAGCAATTCCGCTAACCATAAGCATGGATCCGAGGTTGGCGTATCCTAATCCTAATGTTCTGTAATCATAAGATAACTGAGCTACTTCTTTTGATGGGAACTGTGCCATGAGCACGGATATTTCCAACACAATCGTCCATAAGCGGCAGGTATATTCAAAGCCTTCTACATCAAAAAGATTATTTTCTTCATGAAAGAAGCGACGAAGATTTACAGAAGCAAGATTACAGGCAGTATTGTCTAAAAACATGTATTCACTGCAAGGGTTACTTGCCCGGATTGGCCCGCCTTGGGGGCATGTATGCCATTCATTAATGGTTGTATCATATTGTACACCGGGATCGGCACAACGCCAGGCTGAATAGGCTATCTTGTTCCATAATTCCTGGGAAGGGATTTTTTTCATTGTTCTGCCATCGGTTCTGGCTTTTAATTCCCAGTCTTCTCCTTTTTCTAAACGTTCAAAAAAGTCATTGGGAATCCGTACCGAATTATTGGAATTTTGCCCACTAACGGTACGGTATGCTTCTCCTTCGTAATCGTGAGAATATCCGGCAGCAATTAATGCACTTACCTTTTTTTCTTCTTCCACTTTCCAGTCAATGAAGTCAATAATTTCAGGATGATCTAAGTCTAAACAAACCATCTTGGCAGCCCTTCGGGTAGTGCCTCCGCTTTTAATAGCACCTGCTGCTCTGTCTCCAATTTTTAAGAAGCTCATTAACCCGGAAGAAGTGCCTCCACCGCTCAGTTTTTCACCTTCGCCTCGTATGTTTGAATAATTTGTTCCAACACCTGAGCCGTATTTAAAAATTCTGGCTTCCCGAACCCACAAATCCATAATGCCGCCTTCGTTAACCAAATCATCATCCACACTTAAAATGAAACAGGCATGGGGCTGGGGGCGTTCGTATGCGGAAGTTGATTTTTTTAACTGCCCATCAGCAGAATCAATATAGTAATGCCCCTGTGGCTTACCTTTTATCCCATAACTTTCATATAACCCGGTATTGAACCATTGTGGAGAATTAGGAACACAGGCTTGGTTAAGGATGCTATAGACTAGTTCTTCATAAAATATTCGTGCATCTTCTTCGGAAGCGAAGTAATTATAACGTTCGCCCCACACTTTCCAACAGTTCGCCATACGGTGAGCTACTTGTTTGGCTGATGTTTCTCTTCCTAAACTTCCATCGGGTTGGGGAATTCCGGCTTTTCGAAAGTATTTTTGCGCAAGAATATCTGTAGCAATCTGGCTCCATTGTCTGGGCACTTCCACATTATTCATTTCAAATACAATTTCACCGGAAGGATTTTTTATTACGCTGGTACGATAATCATATTCAAACATATCAAACGGACTCACACCGTCAAGAGTAAAGCGACGCTTAAACTGCAGTCCTTTTACAGATTGCTTTTTCTTTGCCATATTAAAGTGCCCTGGTTTAAATTGGTTTTGTAAATTGGGTTAAGTAATCGTTCGTAATTGGTAACGAAGACAACGAAAATATTTTTCCTTCGTGTTCATTCAAAATCATAGATATTAACAAGCTGTGGAAAAAACGCTCAAATGCAGTTCTGGCCTACGTTTATAGTTTATGCACAATTTGGTGGCAAATTTTTTTTGGAGTTTATAAAAAGAAATATTAAAAATTATTATAAACCTTTTTTGCTCCGTGAAACATTGCACGGACAAGACTTTCAGGGGGCAGATTTGAAAAAACGACCATACGGATTAGCATAAGTGCCAATAAAAATTTAGGGCAATTTTCGCTTTTACGAAAAACCTGATTTTCTTTATCAAAATTTTCATTTGTCCCTGTTTTTACCTGCTAAATAAAGAAATGAGATATTAAAAAATGGCTTTTGCCAAGGCAAGGGGGGCTGCTTTACGGATGTTTTCCTGCAATTTTCTTTCCCCTTTTTTTAATTCAAGTATGCGCCTGTTTTTTCCCAAAAATCGGGCAAACAATCACAAATGTTCACCACTGTAACCAATTGTTTCTTACAATGGTTATAATTTTTTAGGGGTAAGCGTAAAATAATTGTGTAAAGTATGCCTTGATAAAAAAGAAACTGAGTATATTAATACTTGCTTTTTGCTTTTGAATATAAAATACAGAGAAAATCAACGATTTTTTCAAATTAAAAAGGGGGATAAGTAGTATGCAAATCTTTTTGCATTTTTGCATTAAACTTCCCAACACATTTACATGTTAACTGCCATTTATAATAGTTTAGTTGATAAAAAAAAGAGTGGCCGGAAGTCGTTTGCCGTACTTATTGACCCTGATAAAGTAAATGCGCAAAAGATGGATGAGTTGGTAAAGTTGTGTGTTATGGCCGAAGTGGATTATTTGCTGGTTGGTGGAAGTCTGGTTATTTCTTCTAACCTGGATGAATGTGTAAAGCATATAAAGAGGAATTGCAAAATTCCTGTAATTCTATTCCCGGGAAGTACTTCGCAAATTTCGCCGAATGCAGATGCGTTGCTTTATTTGTCATTAATCTCTGGCCGAAACGCGGAATTGCTGATAGGGCAGCATGTAATATCAGCGCCTTTTATAAAGCAAAGTGGACTGGAAATTATTTCTACCGGCTATATGGTAATTGATGGCGGGGCTCCTACTACCGTTTCTTATATCTCTAATGCCACTCCTATACCGTATGATAAAAATGAAATAGCTATGTGTACAGCGATGGCTGGTGAAATGTTGGGAATGAAAATAATTTACCTCGATAGTGGAAGTGGGGCAAAAAAAGCTGTAAATGAGCAGATGATCGAAGCGGTATCGAAAAATATTTCTATACCTCTGTTGGTAGGTGGAGGCATTACAGATCCGGAAAAAGCTTATCGAAATTGTAAAGCCGGGGCTGATGTAATCGTTATTGGCAACGCAATTGAAAAAGAGACTTCTCTTATTAAGGAAATGGCATTAGCCATACATAGCGTTCCGGCCGATACGCTTTAGATTACTTTGCAAGTTGAAACTCCAAAGGAATATTCACTTTAACACTAAAATTTCTTCCCATATTAAATACTCCTATTCTTCCGGTAGCCAGGTTTTCGGCAGTATATTTTAAACGACTTAAATGACTTTGGTACGCCACATCCGTTAAGTTAATAACATGAAAGCTGAATGAGCAGATAGTTTTATTTTTATTTACTAATTCAGCATTAATACCCGTGTTTATCAGCGAATATCCTTTTGTAATTGTCTCGGTATTAAAAGCTGTAAAAGGCTTGTTTTGCTTAACCGTGTTGTCCAGTTCAGCACTGATGGACAGATTTCGTATAAACTTTCCTTTTCTTAAAAAGTCACCACGTACTTGTGATATTAATCTTGCAGATGGAATTAAAGGAATATTTTTAGTGCCTTCGATACTTTTATTAAACCGTCCGTTAACTATAGAAAAAGTATTTTCAAAATGCAACCAATCAAAAGGATGTGGATGAATATCCAGGTTCATTTCCACACCAGCTAAGTTTGCTTTTTGCTGCTGAAACTTGAAAGCGATAGCATTATCAATTAATGAATCTCCTCCAAAAACAGATTCTAATTTTTGATAAAAAATAAAATTACGGATGTTGTTATTATATATATTTACCTGTACTGAAATATGATCGTAATTTGCTTCAAACCCTGCGTCTAACTGCACACTGGATTCTGATTTTAAATTCAAATTCCCATATTCATAACGATAGGTGCCTTCGTGTACACCGTTGGATGATAATTCGGGCAAGCTGGGGGCACGATATCCTCGTGCCGCATTAAAGCGTATTAAAATATTTTTAGATGCTTCATAACTTAACCCAGCGCTTCCGGAAACATTGGAAAAATCTTTTGTAAAAGAGGCAAATTTTTCTTGTGTTCCTTCCTTAGTTTTCTTACCAGATACATTTCTAAAATCAAAACGAAGGCCTCCGCTTATAGTAAGTTTAGTAAATGTTTTTTTACTATAAACAAACGCACCTGCCTCTAACAGATCGTAATTGGGAATTAAAGCCTCTTTTCCTTTATTACTGTTATTTTGTTCAAAACCATTTATACCGAGAGAAGTGCGCCAGTTATTTTTTTCGGGTAAATGAAACTGGAGAGAATACGTAATTGTTTTTAAGTCGAAGGATAGTGTTGCTTCTTCAGGCAGGTCCGGATTTCCGTGTTCAATTCTTTCGTTTCGCTGAAAACCAATAACAGCAGTTAATCTTGATTTACCGATAGCAAAACTATTATCGGTAACAAGTTTGGTATGTTTAATATCCTGGTAGGGAACCAGGGGGGTAATAGATTTAAAATCTTTTCCTGTTCCTCTTTCTTCACCACCGCCTGCAATCGGCTTTATAAAATATCCCTCATCATCCCTCTCTCCTTCCACCACGCCCAAGGTTTGATTAAAGCGACTAAAAATTAAATGGCTAAATCCCCATCCGCCATTATATCCTATATAACCTCCAAAATTCCTGTCTTTGAATTTTGAGTTTAAAACGTAACCATCGTATTTATTTTTATAATCTGCAGCTGCTTTATAGGAACCATACATATTCCAGTTAAATCCGTTTTGATTGCCGGAAAGGTTGGCATGAAAAGAGCGTAAACGATTATTGGTTTGGTAATTGGAAAATATATTCCCTTTAACCCGGTTATTGGCAACAGGGGCATTGGTAATAATATTTATCACGCCGGCTATAGCATCACTGCCATAAATAAGCGATGAGGGGCCTTTTAAAATTTCTACTTTATTTACACTTTGCTCATCTATTTCTATTCCGTGTTCATCGCCCCATTGCTGACCTTCTTGTCTTATTCCATCATTTAATACCACCACCCTGTTGTATCCCAGGCCCCGAATTACGGGTTTGGAAATAGCCGGCCCTGTTGATACTGCTGCAATTCCGCTTTTTTTCGTTAGCGCTTCAATTATATTGGGAGCTACCCCATTAAACAAATCCTGTTTTCTGAGTGATGAAACTGCAACCGGGCTTTTCTTTAATTGTGTTGCAGAGGAAACGCCTGTTACTATCACAGCATCATTTTCTAAAACCGACACCATCAAAGTATAATCCTTCTTAAGATTACTGGTAATTTCTACATATTCTGAAATAGTATTATAACCAACATGACTAATCTCCACCAAGTGTTTTCCAAATGGAATATTACTTATCGAAAAAATACCATTTACATCAGTTACTGTTCCTATGCGCAAATCACTAAAATAAATGGAAACACCTGCTAATGGATTGCCTGTTGCTTTATCCGTAATGATACCGAAAAAACTTCCTTTATCAGCCACAACAACAATTGCATAGGTACGCTCTTGTTCAGCAAAAACTTTTTGGGCTTTTATATCCTTTAAAAGAACAAACAGCGATACAGCAAGTAAATATTGTTTTATTTTCATACCTGGTAAAAGAATTAATGATTACAGTCATCTGCATGGCAATGATTGGTACGACGGCACAAATTATAATTGAGCAAGTGTGCATAAATAATTAATCCTATCGCCGGAAATAAAAACCAGTACTTATAAACTTCAAATACCTGTTTGCCGGTTAATAATAAAATACCGACACTAAATAAATAAACCGGAATTAGCTTATGATGATGTTTTTTATATCCATGTGACAGGGCAAATACACCTACCGCAAATGCCAGTATAATCATACCGTATTCAAACCAGGTATTATCAATAATATTAATGCCGAGTATGGGAAGGCTTACAAAAAGTAAAGGCAGTAATGCGCAATGAATTGCGCAGGCCACAGAAATAGTAATGCCCCAAAAGTCAATATTCGATCTTGAAAACCTTTTATGTACAATTCTCATCTTTGAAACACCGTTGCATACAAAAATAATTTTCATATTTCGTCTTCCCAAAAATATTATTGCAACAGAAAATGCAACAGGGCATTTCTAGTGATACGGATATCTAACATTGTAGGGAAAACAGGCTTTAAAAAAAAAGTTAATTTAATAGTAAAAATTATTTACTATTTCTCTCCATAAAGTAAACAGAAGCTTGTGGAAATACTATTTCCCGCAACAGGTATAAAAACCATTTTTTACGCTACATTTTCTATTACAGCAGCAATCCCCTGCCCTCCTCCTACACAAGCGCTAACGATCCCGTATTTTTTGTTTAGTCTTTTCATATCCTGAATTATTTGGATGGTTAGCTTACATCCTGTGCAACCTAATGGATGGCCCAAGGCGATAGCGCCGCCATTAATATTTACAATATCCGAATCTAGTTTTAGCGTTCTGATAACAGCTAACGACTGGGATGCAAATGCTTCATTCAGTTCTATTAAATCAATTTGATTTAAACTCATTCCTGCCTGCTTCAAAACTTTTGGTATGGCTTCTACCGGGCCGATACCCATTATTCGCGGGTGAACGCCTGCACTGGCACAGGCAACTAATCTTGCGATAGGTTTTAAACCCAGTTCGTTTACCATTTTTTCTCCCATCACAATTACAAATGCGGCCCCATCACTGGTTTGAGAAGAGTTACCTGCTGTAACTGTTCCATTTACAGCAAATGCTGGTTTTAATTTCGCCAGCGCTTCAACAGATGTATCTGCTCTGACACCTTCGTCAGTATCAACTACAAAACTCTTCTTTTGCCTTTTACCTTTTTCATCCAAATAAACCTCCTCTACTGTAATTGGTAAAATACCGCTTTTGAAATAACCATTTTGAATGGCATTTATCGCTTTTTTATGAGAGTTAAATGCAAACAAATCCTGATCTTCACGGCTCACATTATATTCTTTAGCCACAGCCTCGGCAGTTAGGCCCATGCTCAAATAATAATCTGGTTCATCCTTAGCAATAGAGTAAGCGGGAACAGTTTTCCAGCCTGTAGTTGGAACCAGGCTCATACTTTCGGTACCTCCGGCAATAATACAGTCAGCCTGACCACTACGGATTTTTGCTGTTGCAATAGCAATTGATTCCAGCCCACTGGCACAATAACGGTTAACCGTTATACCCGGAGCCTGAAAACCAATCGCCTTAGCAGCTATAAGTCTTCCTACCTGTAGTCCCTGCTCTGCTTCAGGTACAGCATTACCTACAATTACATCATCCACACGTTTGGCGTCTAACTGTGGAACTGAGGCCATGAGCCCTTTTATCACATCAATTGCCAAATCATCTGGTCTTGTAAAACGAAAACCTCCTTTCTTTGACTTTGCAACAGCTGTTCTAAAACCAGCAATTATAAAAGCGTCTTGCATTTTCTTATAAAAGTTGTTTATGCAACTTCCATGTCAAATGTAAACAGTTTCCGCAAATCCATCAAAAAGCCTTGAGCATAGTTACGGTATATTTGCAAAGTTTTATGTATCAACTATTCCGCAAATTTCTTTTTCTCTTTGATGCTGAACAAGTTCATTACTTCTCTATGAACTGCCTGCATTTTGCTTGTCATTTTTCTTTTGTAAGAAAATGGTTGTACCACAGGTTTTGTTTTGAAAACAATTCTTTAGAAAGAAATTATTGGGGATTGCATTTTAAAAATCCTGTAGGGCTGGCGGCAGGTTTTGATAAAAATGCAAAATACCTGCGTGAATTGGAAAGTCTTGGTTTTGGTTTTGTTGAAATAGGAACGGTAACTCCTTTACCACAAACAGGAAATGAAAAACCCAGGCTTTTTCGTTTACCAAAAGACAGAGCCATCATCAATCGTATGGGATTTAATAATGACGGCGTTAAAAAAATTGCTGAAAGACTAAAAAAATGGAATGAAATAAACGAGAAAAAAAAGGCAAGTACTGATAACCATCGGCAACAATTTGGGAATAACAAACTTATAATTGGTGGTAATATTGGTAAAAACAAAAATACTCCTAATGAAGATGCGTGGAAAGATTATGAAATATGTTTTAACGAGTTGTATGATTCCGTAGATTATTTTGTGGTTAACGTGAGTAGCCCCAACACTCCCGGCCTCCGTGAACTACAGGAAAAAGGCTCACTAAAAAAAATATTAACGCACTTACAGTTTATCAATAATCAAAAACAAAAACCCAAACCCATTCTTTTAAAGATTGCACCGGATTTAACACAACCGCAAATTGATGATGTGATTGCTTTGGCCATGGAAATAAAATTAGATGGATTGGTAGCAACAAACACAACGATTAGCAGGGATGACTTAAGCGAAAATTCAAAAATAAAAAGTCAAAAAATCGGGGCAGGGGGTTTAAGCGGCAATCCTTTAAAAGAAAGAAGCACTGAAATAATACAATACATTACGCAAAAAACAAACAGGCAAATTCCTATTATTGCTTCGGGTGGAATATTTACCGGTAATGATGCCAGGGAAAAAGTTGCTGCAGGTGCTTCGCTGGTACAGGTGTGGACTGGATTTATTTATGAAGGCCCTGTTATAGTTAAAAATATTTGTCAGTATCTTGCCCGCTAATTTTTTTACATGAATATTAAGATTCGGCTTACGGAGCAAATTTTGAACGATTCTTTAAAATTGCATTACCGTTATTTTGGTTCCGGTCACCGGCGACGGTTGTTAGCCATCCCCGCAATACTAGTCGCTATTTCGGTGTATTTAATTTATACGGAATTACAAAAACCCAAAACAGGCAACAATTTTTATTTAGGCTTCCTTTATATTGCTTTTGCCATCGGCTACTATTTTTATACACGTTATCGCATGCAAAACATGGGAAAAACATTGTTAAAGAACATGGGTGAAAATATAAATTTTGAAATGGTGGTAACAAATGAAGAAGTAAAAACCATTTTACCATCATCCACTACATCCACCAACTGGACTGTTTTTACGGGAGCCATTATTAGTAACGATATAGTAATGCTATACCAGCAAAACAACAGCTTTAGTATGTTTAACAAAACATTTTTTGAAAACGAAAATGAATTTGCTGAATTTAAACAACTAGTTGAAAAAAATATAGCTGCTACCATCAAACAATAATTTTACATGGAATATTTATTTACTACCGAAAGCCTCGTTAGCTTTATTATACTGGTTATCCTGGAAGTTGTATTGGGAATTGATAATGTAATTTTTGTAAGCATTATTATCAATCGTTTAAAAGAAGAACAGGAGAAAAAGGCCCGTCGTTATTGGATGATTACAGGAATGATTAGCCGCAGTTTATTATTATTAGGGCTGGGGTGGTTACTCTCTCAAAAAGGAAAAGCCATTTTTACCCTTAGCGGCAAGAGCTTTGATCTGGCAAGCTTAGTAATGCTGGCCGGAGGTTTATTTCTTATTTATAAATCCGTAAAAGAAATTCACCATAAGTTGGAAGGAGAAAACCCTAATGTGGCCAATAGCAACAATGTAACCATTACTTTAAGACAGGCAATAACACAAATAATGATTATTGATATTGTTTTTTCATTTGACAGCATTATTACTGCGGGTGGTACAGCCAAACACGTAGAAATTATGATTGCCGCTGTAGTTATTGCCATGACAATCATGTTTTTATTTAGTCCTAAGATCTCAGCTTTTATTCACAAACATCCTACTTTAAAAATGCTGGCTCTTTCTTTTTTAGTGATGATTGGATTGAGCCTTGTAATAGAAGGATGGGCTCCGCAACAAGCAGAAGAACTTCATTTAAAAAACTACATTTACTTTGGTATGGCTTTTTCTTTTGGCGTGGAAGCTTTAAATATGCTGGCACGTAAACGGGAAGCAAGAAGAAGGGTAGTAGAATTAAACGAACCTGTACTAAAAGAAAAAGGTTATAATGATATGGCACAATAAAAACAACTTTTTCGATTCCTTGTAAAATGAAACTTTTTAGGTAAATAATAAATTATCACCACTTTTTCCAAAGGGTTTTTTACCCAAATGCTCGTATGCTTTGTCTGTAGCTTCTCTTCCCCGGGGTGTTCTGTGTAAAAAACCTTCTTGTATTAAAAAAGGTTCATATACTTCTTCAATCGTTCCGGGCTCTTCACCAACAGCAGTTGCAATGGTTGTAATGCCTACCGGCCCGCCCTTAAATTTTTCGATAATAGTTGAAAGAATCCGATTATCCATTTCATCCAGCCCGTGTTCATCCACATGCAGCGCTTTTAATGCATGTTGCGTAATACCCAAATCAATTTCTCCATCATTCAGCACCTGTGCAAAATCTCTCACTCTTCTAAGCAAGCCATTAGCAATACGGGGTGTCCCTCTGCTGCGACGGGAAATTTCTCCGGCAGCATCTGATTTAATTCTGGTTCCTAAAATATTGGCAGACCGCTTAATAATGCCTTTAAGTGTTTCGGAATTATAATATTCAAGTCTCGATTTAATGGCAAATCTTGACAAAAGAGGGGCAGTTAATAACCCACTTCTTGTGGTAGCTCCAATTAATGTAAAAGGATGAAGTGACAATTGAATGCTTCTGGCACTGGGGCCGGTATCAATCATGATATCAATACGATAATCTTCCATGGCAGCATATAAATATTCTTCTACCACTGTGCTCAACCGGTGTATTTCATCAATAAATAAAACGTCATTGGGCTGAAGATTGGTAAGCAATCCTGCTAAATCACCCGGTTTTTCTATTACAGGTCCCGATGTTTCTTTAATATTTACACCCATTTCATTGGCAACAATTCTGCTTAAGGTTGTTTTACCCAAACCCGGGGGGCCGTGAAATAAAATATGATCCAATGCCTCTCCTCTGATTTTTGCAGCTTTAATAAATATGCGGAGATTTTCTATTATCTGTGGCTGCCCTGCAAAATCCTCCATTATTGATGGCCGGATACTATTTTCAAACTCTCTGTCAGCAGGGTTTAAAAACTCTTTATCGCTATTTAAATTTGGATTAGCCATTGGATGCAAATTAGGTAATTTGGCGATTGTTAATTTGAAAATTTGTGAGGACATAGAGAAATTAAAAAAAATATTTGTATATACAAATAAAAATAACTTATCTTTGTTCTCTGTGAGAGCAACAAACAGTAAATACTGTCAGTGTATGTATTTTTCGAGCAATGCCCTTGCCCGAAAAATGGAAAGGCTGGCTACTGAAAGTTGGAAAAAGGTTGATCTTTCTCCCAGCCATGCTTATTTACTAATGCTGGTAATTGATGAACCGGGTATTCAGCCCTCTGCCTTAGTAGAGCATTTGTTGCTTACGCCAAGCACCATTACACGTTTGATTGAAAAACTGGAAAAGAAAAAATTAGTGGTTCGAACTACTGAAGGAAAATTAACAAATGTATATCCTACCCCTAAGGCAAAAAAACTATTGCCGGAATTGCATGAGTGCCTGAATCATTTTTACCAAGCCTATTCAGCCATATTGGGCAAAGAGGAAAGCACCAGGATGGTTAGTAATATGAATAAACTGGTAGATAAACTAACTGATTAATTTTTTTTACAAATATTTGTATATACAATTAAAATATAACCAATTATGAAGTACATAATTACCGGTAGCGCCGGAAATATTTCCAGACCACTAACCTTAGCCTTATTAAAGGCCGGTCACCGCGTAACCGTAATTAGCCGCAGTGCTGCTAATATAAAAGGGTTAACAGATGTAGGAGCGAAGGCTGCCATTGGCAATGTAGATGATGTGTCTTTTCTAACACAGGCTTTTGCCGGAGCAGATGCGGTTTATACCATGATACCTCCCCGTTATAACATTACTGCCAATTGGAAGGAAACTATAGGCCAAGTAGGGAAAAATTATGCCGCAGCTATTAAGACTAATCATATTAAATATGTAGTAAATCTTAGCAGTGTCGGTGCTCATTTGCCTGATGGTTGCGGACCTGTAAGCGGCTTATTTAAGGTGGAATCCGCATTAAATGAATTAGCCGGCGTGAATATAAAACATTTGCGTCCGGTGTTTTTTTACAGCAATTTCCTGGCTAGTATGAACACGGTTAAAACCATGAATATAATAGGTAATAATTTCGGAGGACATGGTTTCAAGTTTGCCATTGTAGATACAAATGATATTGCGGAGGCGGCATTTGAAGAATTAAATAACCTGAATTTCACCGGTCACACCGTTCGATACATTGCGAGTGACGAAGTGACTACAGATGAATTGGCAAAAACACTGGGTACTGCCATCGGCAAACCGGAACTTCAATGGGTAACTTTTAGTAATGAACAAGCATTGAGTGGAATGATTCAGGCTGGTTTTACTGAAGAAGTTGCAAAAAATTTTGTAGAAATGGGACAGGCAATTGCTTCGGGTAAGATGTATGAAGATTATTGGGCCAACCGTCCATTGACCTTAGGAAAAACCAAACTGGCAGATTTTGCAAAAATGTATGCATTTGTCTATAAACAAAATCAATAATTATAAAATAAATAAATTATGAAAATAGGAATTATAGGAAGCGGTATTGTAGGTCGTGTATTAGCATCTGCATTTTTAAAAGAGGGAAATGAAGTGATGCTGGGTACAAGAAATATATTAAAAGATGAAGTGGTAAAATGGAAAAATGAAAATATCCATGGTAAAACCGGCAGTTTTGCTGAAACGGCGGCGTTTGGGGAAATATTAGTGACAGCTGTTGCCGGTGAAGTTGCTATCCAGGTAATAAACGAATCGGGTATAGAAAATTTCAAAAATAAAGTGGTGATTGATGCTACCAATCCTATTGCCAAAGAAGCTCCCGTAAATGGTGTGCTAAGGTTTTTTACTGATTTGAATGAATCACTAATGGAAAAAATTCAAAAGCAAATACCTGATGCCAAATTAGTGAAAGCTTTTAGTTGTGTAGGCAATGCATTGATGTACAAACCTGATTTTCCGGGAGGTAAGCCTACAATGTTTATTGCCGGTAACGATGATAATGCCAAAAAATTGGTTACAGGTATTTTAACAACTTTCGGATGGGAAACGGAAGATATGGGCAAAATGGAGGCAGCTCGTGCCATTGAGCCGCTATGTATCCTTTGGTGTATTCCCGGCTTTCTTCACAATCAATGGACGCATGCATTTAAGTTATTAAAAATGTAAAAAAGCCCTCTTAAATCCTCCCAAAAGGGGAGTTATAAAACCGGTAATGTTTTGCAACATTATCGGTTTATTTTTATACCATGAATTTTGATGCATTTATGCAAACATTAAAGCAATCAGCTCCTCCAGCTGATTTTTCCGTTTACCTGCAATCGCTCTGGTATGACGGGAAGGGTAACTGGCATAAAGCGCATACGCTTATACAGGAGGTAGAAGATAAAACAGGCTCGTGGATCCATGCTTATCTCCATCGCAAAGAAGGTGATAATCGAAACGCTAATTATTGGTACGGGCAGGCTGGTAAACCAATGCCTCATTACACACTTAAACAGGAATGGGAAGAAATTGTAAAAGCTCTATTGTAAATATTGATTCATCTGCAAAATCAAATCGGGGTCGGGACAATTATCCAAATAAAGAGCCTTTTCTGAGTACTTACAAACACCCGGGTAATCTCCTTTCCGCATCTGTAAATCAATTATAACCTGAAAGTGCAGATGTGGTGGCCATTGACCGTTTTCGTCGGGCTCTCCGAAATGAGCAATTACTTGTCCACGGCTTACGTAAGACCCTTCTTTCAGATTTTTAATATCTTTTAAACTTATATGGCCGTACAGGGTATAAAATGGAATCCCATCTAACTGATGCAACAAAATAATGGTAGCGCCGTAATCTCCGAAACGATTATTATAAGCAAAGCTGTGAATCATTCCGCCCAATGGGGCATATACTTTTGTTCCAGCTTTGCCCCATATATCCGTGGCCAAATGCAACCGCCTGGGCTCTTCACCGGGTTTATCAGCATCAAATATGTTGCTTCTGCTATAAACGGTACGGTGTTCAGCATAACCGCCAATACCAAGTAAGCATCCGGCGGCTTGTAGTTTATGGTGAATATAGTTTGTGAACATCACAGCGTCTCCCAATAATTCCGGAGTCAATTCTTTATTTGTTTCTGTAAAGTCTACCGGCAATAATTTATCAATTAATGGATTAAAGGCAACCACAGGATGAAATTCCCTTTGGTGTTTTTGTATTGTGGCTATTAATTTTTCCGTCTGCATAAAACAAAATTACTCACATCGGGTCAATTTTATTTTTAAATCTGTGTGCCGGGTTTGCTGAGTGAGCCACTCTTCGGAGTGGTTCACTCTGTGGCGTAGGTTAACGGAAGATCATAATAAAACTGTATTTGTTCCTTATGAATCTTAATAAATCTCTCTTCCCCTCCAAACCACTCTATCACATAATCCCGGTTTAACAAGTGAGAGAAATTATTTATAAGTTCTTTGTATGAAGACCATTCATAACCGGTAAAATCATTTACAAATCTATGTTTCAGCGGATTGGCATGTATATAAATAACCAGTTGAGAAAAATGAGCCGAATCAGTTATAACAATTCTTTTAAAAGGCGTTTCAAACAAATGCCCTTTTCTTTTATACAGGTTATTAAATGATCGGGTATAAGAAACAAAAAAGCTATTAAACTGACGAATAACTAAATCATTCAGCAATAACTCGGCATTTTCCATAAACCTTCCCTGAAGAATAGTAAATTCTTTTGGTGGAATAAGTGATATCCTGTCTGTGATCTCCTTCAGGGTTTTTATACGAATAAGAAAATGTGCATGATTATCTAAAAGACAATATGCAAACGTCTCAATATAATCAGCCAGGAATTGTTGATATTTTTTTAAAAAGAAATGCTTATTTCTGTCTTCCCTGAAAAGTGATTTTTCATTGATGCTTTTGCAGATGATATGGTAAATCCCGCCTTCTTCAAAAGCAGCGAGTAAATAATGGGGTATGGCCATGTTAAAGTTTAAAGTTAAGCATTGGGTACAAAACAGTATTATATTTCCGTACTGCAGAGTGAACTACTCCTCGGAGTAGCTCACTCCCCTACACCACTACATTCACCATTTTGCCTTTTACAAAAATGATTTTCTTCGGAGTTTTTCCTTCCAGCCATTTTTGCACTACTTCGTTTGCCAACACAATCTGTTCCACTTCCGGTTGCGAAGCATCCAAAGCGATGTTGATGGTAGTACGCATCTTTCCATTAATACTGATGGGATATTCTTTGGATGATTCAATTAAATATTTTGTTTCGATGGTTGGATAAGCGGCATCTAAAATGGTACCTGTCCCCTCTCGGTCTCCCCCTCCCGGGGAGGAGTGAATTAAACTCCACAACTCTTCTGCAATATGTGGTGCATACGGAGCTAAAGCAATCAGCAGTTTTTCCAGCACTTCTTTTTTGTGACATTTTAAATCACTCAGCTCATTCACCAATATCATGAAGGTACTTACACCGGTGTTGAAAGAGAAACGTTCGGTATCTTCTTCAATCTTTTTTAATCCTTTGTACAAGGCTTTCCATTCGGCATCGGTTGCGGCCTCTCCCCCCGCCCTCTCCTTTGGAGAGGGGGCTGATGAAGTCCATACCTGGCCCTTTACTTCGTCGTAGAATAAACGCCAGAGTTTTTTAAGGAAGCGGTGTACGCCTTCAATTCCTTTGGTATCCCAGGGTTTACTCATCTCTACCGGACCGAGGAACATCTCATACATACGGAAAGTATCTGCGCCGTAAGTATCAATAATATCGTCAGGGTTGACAACATTTTGATAACGCTTACTCATCTTTTCAGACTGAGAGATTGTTACAAATTTTTCTGATGACATTTCTTCTTGGTCCCAATTATACCACTTTCCTTCACAATTAAACCCGTTTTTTGTCACAAAAACAATGTCTTCATCTTTCCATTCTTCTCTTAACTCTTCAATGTTTAAAATATTATTGTTTACAAATTTGATGGGTATGTGAATTAATGACATATCATTTTTTTGTTTTTCCATTACACAATCAGCAGAAAAATAATATGAGTAAGTCTTTGAACCCATAGAGATCATAGAAATATTTCCATCTTTATGTTGAACACGGTAAGGAAATAAATTCGTTTTTACCTCTATTGTCTCAGAAGTTTCCGTATCTAGGCTATGATGTGAATGAAATCGGTAAGCAAGCTCAGATATGCCGGTAATCATCCCCTGGTTTACCAATTTCTTATACGGCTCATCATGACCAATGTATCCTAAATCATACAAAGCCTTTGTCCACATACGGCTGTACAATAAATGTCCTACCGCATGTTCGGTACCACCAATATATAAATCCACCTGCCCCCAGTAATCGCTGGCTTTACGGCTGCAAAACTCTTTGTCATTATGCGGATCCATGTAACGTAAAAAATACCAGGATGAACCGGCATAACCGGGCATCGTGTTTACTTCCCTCACGCCACCTTTATAATTTTTCCATTCATGCAAATTCCACAATGGCCCTTCGGCTTCTTCACCGGGTTTTAATTCGTTCATGTGGGGTAATTCCACCGGCAATTCTGATTCGTCCAAAGCATAAGCCGCTTCACCTTTCCAAACAATGGGAAACGGTTCACCCCAGTAACGCTGTCGGCTAAAGGCTGCGTCCCTCATCTTATAATTCACCTTCTTTTTGCCAATGCTCATTTCCTCAATTTTGTTATTCACTACATCAATGGCATCCCGCATCAGCATTCCATTTAAGAAACCACTGTTTTGCAGAATGGCATCTTTGGTTGCATTGGCTTCTTCTCCATTATACACTGCCCCTATAATATTGGTGATGGGGATATTAAAATGCTTCGCAAATTTGAAATCCCTTTCATCGCCGCAAGGCACGGCCATAATAGCGCCGGTACCATATCCCGCCAGTACGTATTCACTTATCCAGATGGGAATTTCTCTGCCATCAAAAGGATTAATGGCATAGGCTCCGGTAAAACAACCGGTAATTTTTTTCTCGGCCATCCTTTCTCTTTCGCTGCGGCTTTTTACATAAGTCACATATTCATCTACGGCTGCTACCTGTGTACCGGATTTTATTTTATCCACCAACTCATGTTCAGGCGCCACCACCATAAAGTCCACACCAAAAATGGTATCGGGTCGGGTGGTATATACTCGCAGTTTATCATTGAACCCTTTGATAGCAAAATCAATTTCTGCTCCGTAACTTTTCCCAATCCAGTTACTCTGCATTTCCTTCATCGCCTCACTAAACTCAACTCTTTCCAATCCCTCTAACAAACGATCAGCATACTCGGTAATCCGCAAATACCATTGACGCAATTTCTTTTTTACTACCGGGTGACCGCCCCGTTCGCTCACTCCATTCACTACTTCATCATTGGCCAACACGGTTCCCAAGGCTTCGCACCAGTTTACTTCGCCATAACCGCAATAAGCGAGGCGGTAGTCCATTAGGATAGTTTGTTTTTTTGCGTTGTCAAAAGCCTTCCATTCTTGTGGCGTAAAGCTTAACGCTGAAGGCGCAATGCCGGGAGCAGCAGAGCCGTGTTGTTCAAACAATTTTATTAATTGCGTTATGCTTTCAGCCTTCTGCTTTCCACGGTTATAATAACTATTAAAGAGTTGTAAAAAAATCCATTGTGTCCATCGATAGTATTCTGGTTTTGATGTATTAACTTCTCTGTCCCAATCATAACAAAAACCAATTTTATCTAACTGACGTCTGAAATTATCAATATTAGCCGCTGTTGATATTGCCGGATGAATACCATGTTCAATAGCATATTGCTCGGCAGGCAATCCGAAAGCATCATAACCCATCGGGTGCAATACGTTAAACCCCTTCAGTCTTTTATAACGGGCATAAATATCGCTGGCAATATAACCGAGTGGATGACCTACATGCAAACCGGCACCACTTGGATAAGGGAACATATCCAATACATAATACTTTGGTTTGGGAGAATCGTTGGATACATTATATACTTTTTTCTCTTTCCATTCCCTTTGCCATTTCTCTTCAATATCTCTGAACTTGTATTCCATAATCTGGTTGCCCGTTACTGGTTGCTTGTTGTTGGTTATTTGTTATTACTTGTTTTGTACTTAGCGATTGAATAACTATTAAGCCTCTGCTGCGTCGCACCCTTGTACCGCATCAACTTTATTCATCTATTTTAAAACCACGGAGACAAGGTGTACACAAAGTATCACAGAGTAACTCTGTGCATCACTGTGTCCTGAGCGCCTTTGTGGTTCAAAAAATCTGCTGAATAAAGAACCGAACCCTGAAGTGAGTGACACAACCGCAGCCGAACAGAATTGTAAAAGAAGACTTAAAAAATCTTTTATGCCTTAATCATCTGCCTGCTGCTAAAATAAAGCTGTTATTCAATCGTTACCTGCCTGTCGGCAGACAGGGATGGGGCACAAAAATAAGGAAACGAGGTGTAAAACCTTTAATTTTGCCCGTATCCAAATCATTTTACCAAAACCCATTTGAAGGAAAGAAAACATCATGACACAATCCCGAAAATCATCTAACCAAAGAGGTAAACCCTCTTATTTTATGGCTATACTGGGGGTAACTATTGTATTACTGTTTGTGGGTATTTTTGGCTGGCTGATTTTAAACGCCAGCAGATATACCGAAAAATTAAAAGAAAATATAGAGGTACAGGTGTACTTGCGTAGCAATGCAACACAATCGGAAATTGATTCACTTAAAAGGTATATCGCCATCCAACCTTATACAATCCGGGTTGAATATTTAGATAAGGAAGCGGCCATGAGAAAATGGAATGCTAGTGGCGAGGAAAATTTTTCACCTATTTTGGGTAATGAAAATCCTTTACCCGCATCCATCAACTTTAATTTAAAAAGTACATACGTTGTTAACGATTCACTTGAAAAAATTAAAACATCTCTTTTACAAAGGGAGGTAGTGGTACAAAGCGTAAACTATCCGGCACAATTAGTAGAAAAAATGGGGCCGGTATTAAAATGGATATTGGGTATATTGGTTATCATCTCGGCCGTTTTTCTTATAGCTTCCATTGTACTTATTGACAATACGATTAAGCTGGCTATGTACAGTAATCGTTTTTTAATTAAAACCATGCAAATGGTTGGCGCAACCCGTAATTTTATTACCAGGCCAATTGATTTAAGAGCTGTAATTAATGGCGCTATCTCTGCCACAATTGCCATTGCTCTTTTATTGAGCGCTATAATACTAACCGAAAAGTTTTTTCCTGAAGTAAAAGATCTTAGAGATAATGTAAGGTTATTATTCCTGTTTTTGCTGATTATTATTTTGGGTATTGGTATTACGGTTTTCAGTACCCACCGCAGTGTAATTAAATACCTGAAGATGAAGCTGGACGACTTGTATTAAAGCAAACAAGTAGAACGAGGAGGTGATAATGACTTGAGGGTTGGTTTTATTCACCATTGATGTTTAATTATTTTAGTTTTTAATAAACATTCACTTTTTTACTTTTCCTTATCTTGCACTTTGTAAAAAATATAAACTATGGCTGTTGAAAAGAAGGACAATATCTTATTTACAAAAGATAACTACTTGTGGATGATAATTGGCGCTGTTGTAATGTTGGTAGGCTTATTTCTGATGATGGGTGGAAAAAGTTCAGACCCCAACGTGTTTAATAAAGAAGAAGTTTACAGTGCCCGCAGAATTACAATTGCGCCTGTATTAATTGTAGCCGGTTTACTAATTGAGATTTATGCCATTATGAAAAAGCCTAAAAAATAATTGCTTTTTTAAATAATTGTAGCATCCCTGTTAAATCAATATAAAGGCCTTTTTGTTTAGCTGACTTATCCCCTATACTTTTCTTGTATAGCCAAACCAACAATCGTTTCTTTTTTTATTTAAATTTTTCCCTATTTGGATGTTTTTAAGAATTAATGGTTGGTAACCCGATTTTACTATCTTAGCTACCGGTAAATCATAATAATGGATTTAATTCAAAGCATAATTATTGCAATTGTTGAAGGACTAACCGAATTCCTGCCTATCTCCTCCACCGGTCATATGATTATTGCAGAAAGATTATTGGGGGTAGAGTCGTCTGATTTCACCAAATTGTTTATTGTAGCCATACAACTGGGCGCCATAATGGCCGTAGTAGTTTTATATTGGAAAAAATTTATTGCTTTTAAAAACTGGAAATTTTACGTTAAGCTGGTTGTAGCTGTATTTCCGGCATTGGTGTTAGGAAAATTATTTGCTGATAAAATTGACGATTTACTGGAAAGCCCCCTTACTGTGAGCATTACCATGTTATTGGGTGGCTTTGTATTATTATTTATTGACAATGCTTTTAAAAATCCAACTATTGAGGAAGAGTCAAAAATTACTTATAGCAGGGCATTGCTGATAGGTTTATGGCAATGTGTAGCCATGATTCCCGGAGTAAGCCGTAGCGCCGCTTCCATTATTGGTGGCATGCAACAAAAGCTTACCCGAAAATTATCGGCAGAATTTTCTTTTTTCCTGGCGGTGCCCACCATGGTTGCCGCTACAGGATATAAATTATTACACGGTTATAAAACTTTTACAAGTGAGCATATTAAATTACTGGCTGTTGGAAATCTTGTAGCTTTTGTTATAGCAGTATTGGCCATTAAATTTTTTATCGGTTATTTACAAAAGCATGGCTTTCGTTTGTTTGGCTGGTATCGTATTATTGGTGGGATGATTTTACTAATCCTTATCCTTGCCGGCTACCTAAAATAACATCTTTGGCTTTAATTGTTTATTTTTCCACATTAACGAATTGCTATGCAAACTGCATCAAAAAAAGTTATTAATGGATGGGCTATGTATGACTGGGCTAATTCTGTTTATAGCTTAGTTATTACTACTACCTTTTTTCCTGCTTATTATGCTGCGGTTACCAAACCGCAAAACCCGGGTTTTGAGAAAGGGGTATCTTTTCTCGGACGATTTTATGTAAATACCGAGATTAAAGATTATGTTTTATCCTTTGGCTTTTTGCTTATTGCAGCCATGTCTCCCATACTCTCTTCGGTAGCCGACTACAAAGGCAATAAGAAAAATTTTATGCGCTTCTTTTGCTACATGGGGGCTTTAAGTTGCTCACTCATGTATTTTTTTGACGCCGATTCTGTAACCTTCGGGCTTTTCTGCCTTATGTTTGCGGGTATTGGTTTTTATGGAAGCCAGGTTTTTTACAACTCTTATTTACCAGATATTACTGCTGAAGAAGACCGGGACAGAGTAAGCGCTAAAGGTTATACATTTGGTTATATTGGAAGTGTGTTAATGCAAATGATTGGCTTTGCTCTTGTAATGCTAATGAAAGACAAGGCCATGGCGCTTAAACTAACTTTTTTGCTGGTAGGCTTGTGGTGGGTTGGTTTTGCTCAAATTCCCTTTGCTTATTTGCCAATGAGTGCAAAAAGTGAGCGTAAATCCAAAAAACATGTAATTGTAAATGGTTTTCACGAATTAAAAATGGTTTTAAACCAATTAATACACATGCCGGTTTTAAAACGCTTTCTATCGGCTTTCTTTTTTTATAGCATGGGGGTTCAAACAGTAATGCTGGTAGCCATTGATTTTGGCATTAAAGAATTAAAATTACCTGATGACCGTTTGATTATTGTGGCCGTTA
The DNA here is from genome assembly GCA_035703165.1 of Chitinophagaceae bacterium. GTDB lineage: Bacteria > Bacteroidota > Bacteroidia > Chitinophagales > Chitinophagaceae > AWTP1-9. The sequence goes on along the minus strand of DASSYR010000093.1, from coordinate 62,706 downwards.
TTATTCAATTAGTAGCTATTATCGGAGCTATTGGTATGGCACGGTTATCAAAAAGGATTGGAAACATTAAAGTTTTAATTCTTACTGTTCTTTTATGGATAGCTGTTTGTATTGCCGGATATTTTATGCAAACAGAAACACATTTTTACATATTGGCCTCTTTGGTTGGATTAGTAATGGGGGGCATTCAGTCAATGAGTCGTTCAACTTATTCTAAACTGATGCCTGAAACCAGGGATACCGCTTCTTTTTTCAGCTTTTATGATCTTACTGAAAAGCTGGCAATTGTAATTGGTCTTTTTTCTTTTGGGCTTATAGAAGGATTGACAGGGAGCATGCGCAATTCAATTCTTGCTTTAATTGTTTTTTTCTTAACGGGATTAATATTCCTGTTACTGACTGCATTTGTTGAGAAAAATCATAAATCTTTGCAAACTGATTAATACATGAAACTCTATACTATTAATACTGGCTATTTTAAGTTAGACGGTGGTGCCATGTTTGGTGTGGTGCCCAAAAGTATATGGAATAAACTTAATACTGCTGATGAAAACAACATGTGCAGCTGGGCTTTGCGCTGCATGTTAATTGAAGAGGGCAACAAACTTATTCTTATTGACAATGGTAATGGTACCAAGCAGGATGCAAAATTTTGGAGTCACTATTATTTACACGGGGATGACACACTGGACAAATCTTTAGCAAAGCATGGGTTTACCACAAACGATATCACTGATGTGGTATTAACGCATCTTCATTTTGATCATTGCGGTGGATCTATAAAAATAGAAAATGGAAAATTAGTCCCGGCATTTAAAAACGCTGTTTACTGGAGTAATGAAAAGCATTGGAACTGGGCTGTACATCCTAACGAAAGAGAAAAAGCTTCTTTCCTGAAAGAAAATATTTTACCTATTCAGGAAAGCGGACAGTTAAAGTTCCAGGATACGAATACTAAACAATCTCCTATTCTTTCTGAACTAACCTATTTGTATGTAAACGGTCATACAGAAGCTATGATGATTCCACACATCAAATATGGTGACAGAACCGTTGTTTTTATGGCCGATTTGCTTCCCTCTGTTGGTCACATACCCATTCCTTATGTAATGGCTTATGATATGTTTCCTTTAACAACCTTGCATGAGAAAAAATCTTTTTTAAAGGAAGCTCTGGAAAATGATTACGTTCTTTTTTTTGAACACGATCCCCAAATAGAATGCTGTACTTTGCAACAAACCGAAAGAGGAATCAGGATGAAAACCGGTTTTAAGCTGGAGGAACTTAAATAATATACCCGAAAATTTGCTTAAGCTGACAATGGCGCCTGGCTAATTATATCATCGTACTTTTATTAAAGAAGTTAATTGATATCGTAATCCTTTATAACCCATCATATCCACTTTAATACTTCCCACCGAAATAGGGCTTTCAATTCGCAATGGAATATGATTAGGATCATCGCTTACCCACACCGTCATTTTTTCTCCACCTTCAAAAATAGTTCCTTTTATGAGCAGTGGCTTAAATTTAATAGCATTGAATTTTCCGTATTTTGTTTTAACCCTTTCCTTTCCCAGGTAACGGATGTACATGTTATATATTTCATCATCAATGTACATGTCAAAAGGAATCTTGTCTCCGGGTTTGTAACTATTAAAGTCAATGTTGCGGGCATAATAAACGGCGCTTATTACATCCTGAATGCAGTTGGGAACCATAAAAGTACCTTTCGTGGAAGTGGCGGTATTGGCCTTTTGGTTAAAAGAGACATTTTCATATTTTTTATATCCGCCTTCAAAAATATTGCGAATAAATTTTACAGGTTGCAAAGTAGCCGTATCAATATAAGATTCATAAGTATCCCGAACTTTAAAAAATTTATCGAAAAAAGAATTGGTTTGGCCATAACCATATAAATGATATACCGGTTTACCATTATATTTTTCCAATGTGGTGGTAAAACTTGCCTCACCACCGTTTACAAATATGCCTGCCAAGGTATAATATACAAAGAAGTTTATCTTTTCTCCCTCCTGAAAGGCGCTGTTCCGAATACCGCAAAATTCATCACCGGCTCGTAGTGATGATCCCAAAAAGGTAAGTATGAGTACGGATCCGATTCGTATTTTCTTCATCTCCTTGAAAACATTTTTATACCCAAAATTAGTAAACTACCTATTAACGCCGGGATAACCAGGTTAAGTATCCAAATGCCAACTGTACAGGAAATAATACCAACATAGTTTTTACTAAAGCTATCTAATAAAAAAATAAACACTTTACCTCGTATTCCCAATTCGGATAGTGCAAACGTCGGCACAACTGACAAAATCAAAAACAATACGCTAATTACCCAAAAACCCTGCCACCAATATATTTCTACTCCAAATACATCCATTAATAACAAGTACTGATTTGCAAACACCAGGTATCGCACAAAGGATAGAAATAATATATGCAGCAAATAACTTGTATCAAATTTATTCAGCGCCCTGATATAACTTACCCATTTCGCCATACCCGATATTCCCTCCATCCATTTTACTATCCCGGATAACCGAAAATAAAAAATAAGAGTTACTATTGTCGCCAATAATGCTCCATATAACAGGATACTAAACCATAAGATAGACAAAGTATTACCGGAAGTAGTTGTACTAAAAATGTTAAGATTTTTTAAATATAGCAATCCCCCAATTCCCAAAACGAGGGTTATAATCAGCTGACTGGCACTCCCTAATATTGCTAAAGAAATGGCTTTAGCCCTATTACCCTCTTTCATGTACAATACCCTGCCACCATATTCTCCTATCCGGTTAGGAGTATTAATGGCAAATGACACTCCACTCAACACCGAATAAAAAGCTCTTAAAAAAGAAATAGGCTGCAGAGGCCTTACTAACAGCTGCCATTTTCTGGCCTCTATGCCCCAATTGAGAAACATAAGTAAAATAACCAACACCAATTTCCACAAATGCCCGCCCGAAAGCGAATGCTTAATTTGCTCTAAAGCCTGCGGTAAATCTTTTTGGTCTTTTAACTGGTGGTAAATGGAAACAGATACCCACAGAAAGAGTGCAGGGCCTAAAACATAGTTGAGAAATATTTTGATACTTTTGTTCAGATTCAATAAAGTTGCTCAAATTTAATTCCCGCTTTGCAAAAAAAAGCTAAAATAATTTTAGGTATAGACCCGGGTACTTTGCTTATGGGGTACGGTATTATTGAGGTAAGGGGAAATAAATTGAAGTTGCTGGAAATGGATGCCCTGAAACTGTCTTCGAAAAAAGACAATCACCAGCGCCTGCAAATAATCCATGAAAAAGTATTAGCTATAATAAAAAAGTTTAAACCGGATTATTTTGCAATCGAAGCTCCTTTTTTTGGAAAAAATGTGCAAAGTATGTTAAAGCTGGGGAGGGCGCAAGGAGTTGCCATTGCAGCAGCTATGTCCACTGGGTTAGAAGTAACAGAATACTCTCCCAAAAAAGTAAAACAATCCATAACCGGTAATGGTAATGCCAATAAAGAACAGGTTTTTAAAATGTTACAGCAAATACTTTGTTTTGAGCATAAACCCAAGCACTTTGATGCCAGTGATGCCTTGGCCGTAGCGGTATGCCATTATTTTCAGCAATCATCACCCCTGTCTGTCCAAGCTAATAAATTTAATAGTTGGGAAGATTTTATTAAAAACAATCCTGAAAGAATAAAGAAGTAAATACAAACAAAGGACTTTAGTGTTTTGCGGGAGATTCAGCTTTCAGCACTCAGTAATCATATATTGAGCAGGTTATCTAAACTTATCAGCCAAAAAGCTTCCAATTTTCCAAAGCTTTGTATCCTTTTGTATCCTGTAATTTTCAATCTAAGCCCTGAAAAATTTATCTTGTGCTCAACCATTAATTGCTATTTCATTTCCTTTATATAAAATGCGAATAAAAACATTAAAACTACAGGGGCCAGCCAAAAAAAACTCCAAACACCAAATAGTAAGGGAATGATCTGAAAACCGATAGCAGCAATTGTATAAACAATAAAACCCCACTTTTCCATTGCCCACATACCAGAAGTGCCTGTAATGGCAATTATGATACATAAAACAATAAAAGGAGAAAATAAAGTACCAAATGAATGAAACACACCTGAAAAAGTTTGCACAATCAAATAAAGACTGGAAACAAATACCAGGGAACAAAGAAACGTAATTAACGGGGGTTTGGAAACCGGTTGGCTATCACTCATTGATTTTGCTTATAAATATGACTGAATTTTTTGTTGTATCATTTTAAATTCTTCGTTTGAAATTTTGAGTTTGGGCCGTGTAAAATTTAAGTCGTCTGCAGAATTAATTGGTACAAGATGCATGTGTGCATGAGGTACTTCCAAACCAACCACGCTAATACCACAACGATTACAATTAAACGCTTTTTCGATGGCTTTTGCAATAGGCCTGGAAAAAATCAGTAAGTCGTGTAAATAATTATCCGGGATGTCAAAAAATTTATCTACCTCAATTTTAGGAACTACCAGGGTATGGCCTTTTGCTAATGGAAAGATATCCAGAAATGCGTAAAACTTTTCGTTTTCTGCAATTTTGTACGACGGAATTTCACCGGCAATAATTTTTGAAAATATAGTCATCCCCTAATAATTTAACCTTAAAAGAAAATATACCCTATGCAAACAACCCATATAAATTACAAATGCCACAATATTTTTATAATTACACTATATTTTTATGTTCTTACTAAATACGCCAGGTATCTTCCTCAAACCATAATTAAGCGCTGATTTCTTCTATCTTAAACCGGATAATGCCGGCGGGTGCCTGTATTTCTGCAATTTCTCCCACCTGTTTGCCAATAATTCCTTTACCAATGGGTGAGGTAACCGATATTTTTCCGGATTTTAAATCTGCTTCCTTTTCAGATACGATCTGGTAAACCACTGATTTTTTTGTAGCAAGATTGGTTAATTTAACTTTAGTAAGAATACTTACCTTACTAAGATCAATATTTGCTGCGTCAAGAATACGAGCATTGGCAATATCACTTTCCAGCTTCCGGATGTGTGCTTCTAAAATTCCTTGTGTTTCTTTTGCAGCATCGTATTCTGCGTTTTCCTTCAAGTCGCCTTTTTCCCTTGCTTCGGCTATAGCTTTTGATGCCGCAGGACGATCAACGGTTTTCATCCGCTGCAAATCGGATTTCATTTGATCCAATGTTTCCTTACTAACGTATAGTATTTCACTCATAATATCAATTCCTTTAATAAACAGAAAAAAATAACAACGCCTCCACCTTGTGAAAGCGTTGCACTATTTATTACCCACAAAATTAGAAAAAGTTCTGAATTATAAAAATCCCAATTTTTCCAATAGCACTTTACTCATTTTGTAAAATGCTTCGTGGCTATACCCGGCAATATGGGGGGTAACGATAACATTGGCCTGTTTTGTAAGCCATTGTAATTGTTGCCTTTCCTGCTCGGAATAAGTATTTATTTTTTCATTTTCTAACACGTCCAACGCAGCCCCTGCAATTTTATTACTTTTTAAAGCATTTATTAATGCCCCGGTATCGTGCACCTTACCCCTGGAGGCATTGATAAACCATGGCTTTTGAGTCATATTATTAAAAAAACCATCGTTAGCTAAATGAAAGGTTTCTTCTGTTAAAGGCACATGCATGCTTACTACATTGCTGTATTTTAAAACTTGTTGTAAAGAGGCTTCCTTAATGTTACCGGAAGCAAAACCAAATTTATATTTGTCATACGCCAAAATCGTTACATCAAAGCCCTGAAGCTTTTTTGCAAAAGCCATACCAGTATTTCCAAAACCAATAATGCCTACCGTTTTCCCGTTTAATTCCCATCCGCGATTCACTTCACGCTCCCACACAAATTCTCTTACCTCATTGGAACTTATTACAAGTTTATTCAATAAGGCCAACAACATGCCTAAAACATGTTCGCCAACAGCATCCCGATTACCTTCGGGACTGCTTTCTACTTTTATCCCTTTACTTTTTGCATAATCTACATCAATTAATTCCAAACCACTACCCAGCCGTCCTATCCATTTTAAATTAATAGCATTATCTAAAATGGCCTTATCAATTTTTATCCGTGTTGATAAAATTAGTCCTTCTGCCTTACCAATAATGGCATTTAGTTCATCATAGGTTATTTCAGGTAAGTATAAAACATCATATCCTTTACGGGCTAATTGCTCCTGTAAAAAATCATGGCATTTTGCTGTAATGATAACTTTTTCCATAATGATTAATACCTACTTTATTTCATTTTAAAAGTAAGCAAAGCAAAATCAGTAACCGTTAGTTGTTCAGCCCTTTTATCAAAAATAGCATCCATTAACACAGGAGCTTCAAACAATGTTTTAACAGCATTTCGTAATGTTTTTCTGCGTTGGTTGAATGCCGTTTTTACCAATAAGAAAAAGGCTTTTTCCGACTTCATTTGCGGCACTTGGTTAACCGGCAATAATCGGATTACACCACTTTTTACTTTTGGTGGGGGAACAAAACAATTTTCGTTAACATCAAACAAATACTCCACTTTATAAAAAGCCTGCACCAAAACACTTAACACACCATATATTTTATTTCCCTCTTTTGAAGAAATGCGTTGGGCTACTTCTTTTTGAAACATGCCCACTACACATTCCACGTCTTCTCTCCACTCAAGTATTTTAAAAAGAATTTGTGTTGAAATATTATAAGGGAAGTTTCCGGTTACTGTAAATTTTCCGTTAAAGGGCTTACCGGTTTCCAAAAAATTTTGGTGTATTAACTTATGTTTGATGTTTGGGAATGTTTTTTCAAGATACTCCACTTTTTCCGCATCAATTTCCATGGCTTTAAAATCAATGCCCTCAATTTTTAATAAATACTTTGTAAGCGCTCCGCCACCGGGACCTACTTCCAATAACTGCGTAACCGGATGCTGCTGTATCGCTTCAACAATCTTTCTGCAGATATTTTCATCTTTTAAAAAATGCTGCCCCAATGATTTTTTTAAGGTGTACATCTCGCAAATGTACTTCTTAAATACAGGAGCAAAAAAAATCCCTTATCCTTAACAAAGAATAAAGGCCTGGATAAAAAATTATACCTTATTTACCGATCATAACTTTTTCTGCATAACTATCTTTATCTATCGTAAACACTGCGTGGTATAAACCCTGTGGTAAAATTTTAAGTCCATCTATTACAAAACTATTCGTTCCTTTTAATAAGGAAGTTTTATGTTCTCTCACCAATCTGCCATTGCCCGAAAATATTTTTAACTGCACGTTTGTTGAATAAGCAACTTCAGCAATAATCTGCATTGAATTAACAACCGGGTTAGGTGTTATCCTTATTTTTGGATTAATTGTATTTGACAAAGAAAGTTTTATTGGCCTGCTATAAGCAATTTTTTTGCTTTCTCCGTCTTCACCTTCGCTTACAGCTTTTAACCGATAATAAACATTGGATGAATAAATACCGGCTAAATTATCAGTACCGGTGTATTGTACAGGTTTATTTAAAATATCTGAGCCTTGTACTCTACTTATTGATAAAAAATGGATGCCATCTGTACTTCTTTCTACTTCAAAATAATTTACATTTTGTTGACATACGGCTTCCCAATTTAATTGGGCTGCTTTTCCATTTATAAAGGCGTTAAACTTTATAAAGTTGCAAGCTAAAACACCGCAAAGGGGATCGGATGTTATCGTTACGGAATCCATGGCGTATGGGGAACAAGAAGATAAAAGACGCTGCTCCACATAATAAGTTCCGGGACTATCTACAGTAATAACGGTACCGGTAGTTGGACTTACAATATTACCGTTATTGGTTGACCACGTATAAATTGAAGTAGCTAATGGGTTTGTTACAAAAATATCTGACAGACCGTCCGGACCACAGAGCAGAGGAATAGTGGCTTGTACTTTTGCCTTAGGGGCACGGAAAAAATCAAAAGGCAGAATAAAATCTTTTAGTTCTGAAGTAAAAGAAGTAGATGCCCTCGATTTAATGAGCACTCTCCTAAAAGGCAAACCACATAAACTTCCTCCGAGAATAGCAGCTGCGGGGTCTAATCCGATTTTAGTAAGATTCACCGAAAACTCCATATACTGGCGGGCAACATAATTTGTCTGCAAAGTGTTGGTTCCTATTACCAACGAAAAAGGACCTGTCCAGGTATTGTTTACACATTGCAACCCGGTATAAAAAACTCCGGAAGTTTTGGGGGTAATGCTGGCATATCCATAAGTAGCGCCTGCACCTGCTCCATCAAACAATCCACCCCAGTTAAAGTTAACAGGGGTTATGGAAAGCGAAGATTGATTTATCCATATTCTCGCCTCCACTAAACTTAATGATGAACTGGAATATTCGGCCGTGAAGATAATATCCCCCACTTGTGTAACATTACCACCCGCATCAAATTGCCAGGTAGTATGGCCTGCATCGGGGCCGTAATTGGAAAAATTCAGGGTTGCCCGATTATACGTTAACTCCGTTTGAAACATTTCAAAATCAAAATACCGGTTCCCTGTTACGTTTTCGATGGAAACACCTCCAAACAACCACAATGAATCGCTTGTGTTTGGTCCTGCCCTGCGAATATGCATCATAGCATCCAGTATTTCGTTTTTATCTGGTACCGATTGCGATACGGGGGTTGTCCAGTTAGCAGGGCTCATTCCGTTTTTATTGGAGCCAGCTGCAAAAATAGTTGAATCATCGCCGTGATAATCTCTGTAAAAATAAGCATCGTACAAAAGCCTGTTGTTTATTACGGAAAACTGTGGGTACCTCATTCCTGCTGAAAAGGGCAAGCGACGATATGCTACATCCGTTGCATACCTCGCAACTCTATCAGCAGCTCCGGTTGTATCAATAATAAAGGCACCACTACCACCGGTTCCATTATTAAACCAATCATCGTTACCAGCCATAATAGCGCCATTAAAATAATTGGCCCTTAAATCAGCATCCACACCAAAGTTAGCTTTTATAATAGGCGTAGTTATCTGAGCTGATAACCAAAAAGGAAGCAATAAAAGAAATATAGGTACAGTTTTCTTCATAGGACAGATTTACACAATAACACTATTCTTTTCTGCCGGATATAGATATTATAAATCAACAGAGGCAGGCATTTATATAATACCTCTGTTGAATTGTTACCTAATTCTTCTTTACAATCCGTATAGACTTAATATCTGATGAGACGCTACTTCCATCATTCATTATAGCTATAATCTGGTAGTGAATTAATCCCGGAAAAACAGATTTATCAGAAGTGCCGTACATGCGGGAATTATTTGCAGTTACTTCCGATACATTTTCCCAAATAGCATACGGATCATACGGGTCATAATCATAGCTGCGCAAAACATAAAATTTTACTGCACAATCTCCATCCATACCCCATTGTAATGCGGTACCACTTCCATGCCTGTGGCCACGAACAAATGAAAAATTACATTGAGCTGATATTGACTTGGATAAAGTCGCCGTTGAAAATTTTGGTGGTATGCCACCAGAGGCAACAATAGTTGTGCGCAACAAAAGAAAACTAAACAAAGTAAACAGCATGCGTTTCATAGGATTAATTTTACAGTAAAGTTATTGATGTTACATATCGAAATCAATAGAAAGACTACACTACTTTTTATAGTCATAGTACTTCATAAAATCGTAATTTTCCTATACGTTTAAAGCCATTTTATATCCGTATTTTCGCTTATTAAAATAAATGTATGTCTGAAATACAGAAGCCCGTCATCGGTTTTAGCTGCGGTGATGTTAACGGTGTTGGAATTGAATTAATTATTAAGGTTCTTGCCGATTCCAGGATTCTTGATATTTGCACACCGGTAGTTTTTGCCTCCAATAAGGTAATTAATTTTTATCGCAAGGCAATGCCTGAAATTAACTTTAACTCACAGGCAGTAAAGGATTTTCGCTTTAATCCCAAAGTAGTAAATGTATATACCTGCTGGGAAGAAGATGTAAATATTACTCCCGGAATATTAAATGAAACGGGAGGTAAATATGCCGTTAAATCTTTAATAGCTGCTGTACAGGCGCTAAAAGACAAAAAAATTGACGGGCTGGTTACTGCTCCTTTGCATAAAAAAAATGTACAGAGTAATGAGTTTAATTATACCGGGCATACTCCCTATTTAAAAGAGGCATTTGGAGTAAAAGATGCAATCATGTTATTAATTGCTGAAAATTTAAAAATAGGATTACTTACAGAACATATTCCTGTAAGCGAAATCGCAATGCAAATAACAAGAGAAAGCATTGTAACCAAACTGGAAATACTTAACCAGTCGCTTCAAAAAGACTTTGGAATTAATAAACCGCGTATAGCTGTACTCGGGCTAAATCCGCATGCCGGTGACGAAGGGCTTGTAGGCAAAGAAGAAGAAACGATTATTAAACCTGCAATTAAGGACGCAAAACAAAAAGATATATTGGCTTTTGGCCCATATAGCGCCGATGCTTTTTTTGCCAGAGGTCAACACGAAAAATTTGATGCTGTTTTAGCCATGTATCACGATCAGGGATTAATACCCTTTAAATCCCTTGCTATCGGTGAGGGAGTAAATTTTACAGCAGGAATACCCGGTGTTCGTACTTCACCCGACCATGGAACAGCCTTTGATATTGCCGGAAAAAATAAAGCTAATGAATCGTCTTTAAGAACTGCCGTTTTTAAAGCGATTGATATTTTAAGAACAAAAAATAATTTTGAAGAAAGTCATAAAAATCCTCTACGAAAAATGAGTGCCATGGTTTTACGCGGCGCCGAAGACGAAAAAATTGAACAACAGGAAGAAAGTTAACCACCTGCTTAAAAAGTATGAAGTAATAGTTTTTGATGGTTACACGGCTATCAACTGAAAGTAATTGCCAATATTTCCAATACCACCAGCCAAACTTTTAAAAATTCCTTACTAAAAATAGCTTGTTATATAAGCAAATCTTCTATTTTAACTTTTAGCAAATGATATAACTAATCATACCAAATTTATAACAATCAGGTTTGCAAAGTTTTTAATTTTCTTTTACTAGTTTAAATTGATAGTTAGTCCCTGGTAATAAAACCCTTAGTAAATAGAAGCCTGGAATAAGACGATCCAGACCATCAATTTGAATCAGGTTATTGCCTGGTTTTATCTCACAACTTTTGCTCCGAACAAGATGCCCGGTTAAAGTTTGTAGTACAATGGTGGCTTTTTCACTCGTATTTGAATACAGCCTGATGGCTGCTGTAGATCCTTTTACAGGGTTAGGCATGAGTTGCATAGAAGTTTCACCTTGTTTCCTGTTATTTATTAATACAGTATTGCTAAAGGAAACAATAACCCCACTATATTGTTTTATCTTATAATATATTTTTTCAGCGATGAGTAAGCTAATGTCGTCACTCGTTTCAATAATTTCTATATTCCCTTTTAAGACTTTTTGGTTTAATTTTTTAATCAATTCAAATGGACCATTACCGGTGCTACGGTATATTTCAAAATAATCAATATCCGTTACAGATGAAACAGTAAAACTTAATTTAACAGAGCCTTCTTTCTTTTCAGCAACTAAATCAAATTTGTTTAAAGGTAAAATATCAATGAATCTCCAATCCCGGTCTGATTGTGCAATTGAACTTTTTTGCACAGTTACAAAAGTACCCGATGGACTTGGGCCGTTAGTAGAGCCTCCATTTCCCATTTGGGCGGATAAAACATTAGGCCCATTATTATCACAATCAAATATATTGTCCAACCCATCCCCATCTACATCATTTCCGGTTAAACTAATATTATCGTCATAAACTCCATTGCCGTTCACATCCCATCCTTCCCTAATATCCGAGTAGGCGTCGTTATCCGTATCCGTATCTATATAATCGGGTATCCCATCTATATCCCAGTCATTCGGTACTATGCCAGCGCCCCCATTGCCGGATATATTATCATACCGATCGTCAATGCCATCGTCGTCAACATCTGTACCTAATGGTATTTGATAAGCCATTGTTGCCATCCCTTCTATATTATCCGTTATACCATCATCATCAGAATCTATGTCAAGATAATTAGCATTACCACTTGCATCTGAATTAGGTAAATTCAATGTAGCCAAAGCATCTATTGTGTCACTCCATCCATCATTACCCAATACTCCGTCTGCCTTACCATTATTATCAACATCGCTAAACCCGGCTTCCTTTACATCAGTTATTCCATCACCATCACTGTCTAAATCATACAGGTTAGGCTTCCCGGTTTTATCCAGGTTTTTATTGGGATAACTGTCTGCTAATCCGTCACCATTGCCATCGCTACCCGTTAATAATAAAGCATTAGCACTGTTTTCAGCACCCGTTACAGCATCAGCGTCACCATCAATTATATCATTAAAGCCGTCAAGATCGGCATCACTAAAATTATCTGCTTTGCCATCGTTATTAGCATCAGTACCCAATGCTTCTATAACATCTGGTATTCCGTCATTATCACTGTCATTATCCTGATAATTAGGAATTCCGTCACCATCAAAATCCTGTCTGCCCAATCCGTTACCTGATTGGTTTATAGCTGCATCATTTGCATCCACATTATTGGAAAATCCATCGCTATCTGAATCTGTATAATTGTCTATTACCCCATCGCCATTTGCATCTACGCCATAATTTTCCACTACATCAGGTATTCCATCATTATCACTATCACGATCTATATAATCAGGCACTCCATCCAAATCTTTATCCTGGTTATCGTCCACATCATCTCCGTTACTATCAACAAAACCCGGAAAATTTATGTCCAAAAAATTAGCAATCCCATCACCATCAGAGTCGGCGCCAGGATCAAAATTGTCATTAAGCCCGTCAGCATTATTATCAACAAAACCCGGATACTGTGGGTCGAGCCAGTTAGGAGTGCCATCACTGTCATGATCGCCTAACGCATTTGCATTGGCAAGTTCTACATAATCCGGTGTACCATCATCATCCTCGTCCAAATCAGGACATCCTTGTATAAATGCACTAATACGTATGGTATCTGTGCAGCCCAAACCTGTATTTACATAAGCATAGTACACATAATCTGTTGTAACAACATAAGCAGGCATTACTACATTAGCTGCCGTAAAAGGTATGCCACTATAAAAAGTATAACCAGCATACGCTGCCCAAGGCAAAGTGTAGGATGTGGTAGGACATATATTTATTAAAGTAGTATCGCCGTAAGGTGTGCAAGAGCCTGTTATGGTATTAACAACCGGTCCTTGTATATAACATCCACCACCACCATTATAATAACTGGAATCAAATAAAGACATACCGGAGGTAGCCCCGTAATAATTTATCCTGGCACTATTACTAATTGTATTTCCGCATGTAAGTATATAGCAAGATGATGAAACTACTACGTCAAATTGTAGTGTACCGCTACCATTCACCGGTACACTACCTCCCGAAGAACTATTAGCTCCCGCACCAATCCGGAAAACAACCCGACGGTTTGCTGCATCATATTCTGCCTCATCATCCCCTGCAACATCTGTTTTTGTTATACCATTTATCACTATACTACCGGGTTTAAGTCCTACATTAAAAGGTAAACTATCAAGCACTATAGTTTGGCTACTTGCATCATTACCTACGTTTTGATAAGTAAAAGAATAACGTAAAACATCTCCCGGTACTAACGAGCCGCCATTGATATCCGTTGAAGATTTATTTAACTGGAAAGAGGGATCGTATTGAGAGATAGCAGTAGTAAGTACTTGTAAAAAGTAGTTTTCACCTGGAGATGAGAAACGAACAGTTGCAGAAGTTTTACTATTGCCCAAATTAACATTACCAGCATTAGGCAAATCAAAAATCGCCGCATCATATCCGAGCGTATTATTATATGCCGGAGTACGAGTGCTTACAATTGAGCCCTTATAGGAAATTTTACTGTTCCATGCATCTGCATTACCGTTTAAAGGAATAGTAGTAGTAGCCATGTCATAAAAGCCGGCACCCCCTTGTTGTTGAAATCCAAAAGCATCTTGTGAGCCTCTATCACCATCAAACACCACAGCACCTAATTCACAGGCTACGGTACCCGAAGCCGGAGTAAGAAACCCTGATATAGAAACATCTACAGCAGGGTCGCCACCATTAACTATCACATTTCCATCAAAAACCTGTAAATTTTTAGGGGTAGCTGATGGATTGTTATACGCTATAACAATTGTCCATCCTCCGTAACCATTTACAATACCTGACGGACCTACCACATCGGCAATCGTATAGGATCCGTTAGGGCTAAGGGTATTTATTAAGGAAGTAATATCTGCAAAACATTTATAACCTGTATGGGGCAACCCGGCAGATAATGTTGCATTATGATAATCTGTTTGAGCCGAAGTAATAGTGATAAAAGAACCCGAACCGGGAAGTTTTAATTTACATGTAGTTTCTCCAACTATCCAAGACGTATTGCTGCCATTGGTTCCCTGCCCTGCGCCCCAATATAACCCCGCAAACATAACTTCAGAACAAGCTGGTATGTTTAAATCTGCTGAGGAAGAATTAAAAGTGCCATTATTGTTGACTCCCTGTATTTGCAAATCAAAAGATACATCTGTAGCCTTTGCTTTATCAGAATGTATTTCCACAGCTATTGTATTATTCCCATTAACAAAATAAGAAGTGTTTAATGTAACAGAATAATTTTCGGCTGCCGATCCCCCGGCAATAGCCGAAGTCGCGTAAGTGGTATGCGCAATGGCACCGGCAGGCATATTATCCCTTGCTACTTCAACTCCGTTCACATAAATAACTACTCCGTCATTTCTTTTGAGGTTAAAAACTATTGATGTATATAATGATGGGTTAATATTCACTACATTTCTGAAATAATAAGCGGGTGTACGGGTAGCACAGTTGCCTGGTGGAGAAGGACAAGAAGAAACGCAACCGCTATTTAGACAGGTAACATTAGGGCTTGGCGAAGCCTGGCCCCACCCAAACTGTGCATTACCGGTTGCCCAAGCTCCGTCATTGTATGCTACGGTCTCCCAATTCGCATACCGCGTATTATTATCACTATACTTCCAGCTACTGCCGTAAGGAAGAAGCGTGGCAGTAGTATTATCTATATCTATATTTATACTCGTGCCGCCATTATTGACGCCTGTACCCGATGGCGGTACATCGGAAGTATTAGGACCTAAAGTAGCAATAATACTGTTAGACACATATACAATATTACCTCTTACCGAGGCATTACTGTACCGGGCCGTCATTGGACGTATAATTTGCGCCGTAGTACAAATTACTGTTCCTAAAAGCAAGACGGTTAGAGATGTTTTTTTCATAAGTCAGGTTAATGTTGCAAACTACAGATAGGTCAGTTCCGTTAGTTTACACAAACTTTTTTAATAATTTTTTCGCCATCATATGTTTTGATGGAAATAAAATAAAAACCAGCGTTTAACTGCACTTTTTGTTCACTCACACCTCTGGCAATAACAATGTTATTTTCTCTTATTATCCTGCCGTGTATATCGGTAATATTGAATACAGCAATAGTTTTTTCGTTGCTTATAATTTTAATCGGCACTATTCCGGCTTTTGCATCAGCAGCCACAATAATTTCTTTATTGCCAACAGGACTAAAAACCACTTTCTTTATTTCAAAATATTCTTTATTACCATCATTATCTATTTCGGCCAGGCGATAATAATTAACTCCAGTGACGGGTTGGAGGTGCGCTGCATAATATTTTTGTCGCTGTGTTGAATTGCCGTTTGCTTTTATTTTTTCAAACATTTTAAAACTCCTGCCATCTGTTGCATGTTCCAGCAAAAATTCTTTAGAATCCGTTTCACTAAACGTTTCCCACTCTAATAAGACCTTGTCTCTATCGCTTACAGCAGAAAAATAATTTATATGAACGGCAAGTGTGCCGCTTACAACAACTGAAAAATTATCAGTTAAGCAGGTTCCGCCGGAAGCATCAACTACTGAATAATTAAATGTGCCGATTGAGCTTGGTGTAACGGTCCTCGTTTGAGTTGTAGCATTGTTGTCCCATACATAAGTTCCGGGCCAGGAAGCTGTAAGATTAATACTTTGGCCTAATGTAATGTTGTAATTTGATGTTGTGTTTACATCTTTTAAAATGGTAACCTGGTCTCCGACAGCACCCGTACGCTGGATAAATTTTGCATCAAGCCGGTTGCCATCAATTTCAAAATAAAACATACCGCCATCATCAATACTCCATGGCAAAGCATTGTGAGGATATCCTGCTTGTACACCCCCATCAGCTCCTGATGAACCGGCTACCACATATACAGTACCATGATTGTATTTACCAGAGTTATAAACATAAGGACAGGAATTAGAAGTTCCGTTATATTTTCCGCTTGAAGTAGTAACGGTGTGCAAGCCTGCATTAAAACCCGCCTCCATAATAGCAGCATCACCCGGGTTTACCTTGTAATAACCTTTTAAAAGATAACTCCGTTCATAATCATGGCTGTGCCCGTTAATAATTAAATCTACTCCGTTCCTTTCCAGTATCCGAATAAAGTTTTCTCTTATGTTTACTAATTCTGATTCGGCATCAGAAGTATGACTACCCATCGTATAAGGTGGATGGTGCCAGTAAGCAATCGTCCATTTTTTTGTATTAGCAGCAATATCTTGCTTTATCCAGGTTACTTGTGCGCCGGTTGTATCATACATACGAGTAGTACCACTATTTTCTAATCCGTATGCATCAAGTGCCATAAAATGGATGTTACCAATATCAAACGAATAATATGCTTCCGTACCCGAAGGTTGGCCCCCCAGTTCTCCTGCTGTAGGCATAGTAAAGTTTTGATAATAAGCGCCTGCTCTTGAAGTCTGGGAAGTGCCATAATAATCATGATTACCCTGGGACGGATATATCTTATGATTTTTTAAAATATTTGATGAGTAGGCATTAAAAAAATTGCTTGTATATTCTGCATCGGTACCATTAGTATAAGCATTATCTCCCAGCAATATTAAAGCATCAGGAGCCTCAATACTATTGGCAGAAAGATAGCTTTGGTATTGTGCTAAGGTTTGTGTTTGAAACGAATTATCATTACGGCCACAATCTCCAAATGCCGCAATTCGGATTTTTCGGGTAGTGTTTGTGGCTGGCAAGGTTGTAAAAAAATTGGATGAAGAACCCTGTAATGATTCAGTAATACTACCAATACGATAATAATATTTTGTATCCTCGGTTAAGCCTGTAACATTTACAATATGTTCAGTCGTTAAAGTAGCATCAGTAACTACAATGGGATATGTGCCTAAACTTGTTCCTAATTCAACTTTCGAATCACTCGCAATATTCGTTCTCCATCTTATCGTCAAAGAAGTCTGGCCCCCCATATTTAAATAAGGCCCTCTCGTTAATGATAAAGGTAGCGGATGGGTAACGCAAATGCTAAATTTGGGTTTGTTACCATTACCAGAGGGATCTGATCCTATATTAGAAAATCTGAGGTAGTACGTATTACCAATTGTTAAACCTGCAGCCGTTATGCCAGTGCTCCCACATTGAATAGAAGTTAAGGCGCCACAAGAACCGCTAAATAATTCCAAAGCCGGATTCGTAATGGTGGTATTCACGTCAAAACCGCTCACAGTAACCGTTTGTGTTACAGAAGCGGCAATAAAGGAAAACCACACATCGTAATGTGTACCAAGTGGAGCACACCCGGCAGGCACACCAACGCTGGGTGTTGACTGATCTAATGTATAAATTCCGTTAGTACAAGTAGTAAAAGAAGTAAGAACAACGGCATTACTGCAATTATCGTTTGTTGGTGCAGGTATTATCGCTGTAACAGGCCTTGTTCCGGCATTCTCATAATCTTTTTTATCAGAAATGAAATGTCTTTCAGGCATAAGGTAAAATGGTTTCTCTCTCGAATCGGGTAATGCAAGTGAAAATGCGATTAAACAAAACTGAAACAGGCAAACAAACAGCAGAAATAGCCGTAATTTGGTTGAATTGTTTTTCATACTATAGGATCTGATATTGGAATCTTGCCCACTAAAATTAATTTTTTTTTATTAATATTAATATTTTTTGAAACATATTTATATTTTATATGTAAATATTTACACATTATAAGTAGTTTTACTATAAAAAATTGCGTCTTTTCGCATAACCATCAGTAAAAATGCGGAATTATAAACTTCACTTTACCACCATTTTTATATTGCTATTGGTATTTACCGTATTGGCCTTTTTAACAAAAGAAAACTCCACCTTTAGCGATAAGCTCAAAAATTACTATATCGCTAAACTTGATTTGTTTCAGATAAAAACAAAAAAGCTATTTCGATATACAAAAGAAAATAAATCAATAAGAGAGGTAAAAAATGTATTTTTTGATACCAGGATAAATTATAAGAAAGCAGAGTTGATTATCCTTAATCTGAATGTATATTATAACCGACTTATTAATGGACCTGCCTTTAAGCGAACCGAGGAGGATGCTCCCGAAACGATTTATGAACCCCATGGTTTGCAAGTAATAGAAGAAATTATCTTTTCGAAGAAATTGAACCGTGAAAAGTTATTGAAAGAATGCGCTTTACTTATTCAAAACATCCAGTCTGTACAGAATAATATTAAAACAAGTTTTCCGGTAACGCCAGGTATTTATCTCACTTACATACGAAATGAGTTAATCAACATTGCTGCACTTGGTATAACGGGATATGATTCACCTATAGCTTCTTACTCAATACCTGAGGCGGCAGCAGCACTAACCTCAGTAAAAGAAACAATGCTTTTGTTAAAAGATGAAAAAATTAACCTTACCGTTTATAACAAAATGATTGCTTTGCTTACCCAGGCGATAATGTATGCCAGTAATAATAGTGACTTTAATCAATTTAATCGTTTGCACTTTCTTACTACTTACATCAACCCTATATCTGCATTAGTACTTGAATTAAAAGAGTTTTTTGATGATCCCTCAAAAAATGAACGGTGGTCTGTTAATCCCGATGCACCTACCATATTTTCAAGTAATGCATTTAATCTCGATTTCTTTTCCCCCAACCAGCGTTACCGGGTAACCGATGAAAGAATTATACTGGGAAAAAGGTTGTTTTATGATTCCATTCTTGCTATAAATAATAACCGAAGTTGCGTTTCCTGCCATATACCCTCTAAAGCATTTGCCGATGGTTTAAAATTACCATACGATGTGGAAGGGAAACAAACTATTAAAAGAAATACGCCTACGCTTTGGAATGTTGCCTTGCAAACAAGATATTTTTTTGACTCCCGTACATCTAAATTAGAAAACCAACTGAGCGATGTGGTACATAATCCCAAAGAAATGGGAGGGTCATTAAAAATAGCTATTGATAAACTCAGGAAAGATTCTGTTTATTCCCAAATGTTTACCATAGCTTACCCGCTCGATTCTGAAAAAATTAATCAATATACGATTGCCAATTCGATTTCATCATACATACGCACTTTAATAAGCTTTAATTCACGTTTTGATAAGTATATGCGAGGCGATAAATCTAATTTATCGGCAGAGGAAAAGATGGGATTTAATTTGTTTATGGGAAAAGGCAGGTGTGGAACTTGCCACTTTGCGCCGATATTTAATGGATTAGTTCCGCCTTTATATGCAGAAACCGAATCTGAGATATTGGGTGTGCCTTCAAACAAAGAAAAACAAAGAGCAATGCTTGATGAAGATTTAGGTAAATACAATTATACCAAGTCGGTACTTCATCAATATTCATTTAAAACACCCACTATAAGAAATATTGCTTTAACGGCTCCCTATATGCACAATGGTGTGTTTAATACATTAGATGAAGTAATGGAATTTTACAACAATGGTGGTGGTTATGGTTTAAATATTGCGCCAGATAACCAAACACTGCCTGGTAATAAATTAAATCTCACGAAAGCTGAAATAAAAAAAATTATTGCTTTTATGCAATCGCTAACGGATACTTCGGGTAGCAGCTTTGCAAAAATAATAAACAAATAAAACCGGTCGGTTATCTTTATTTTACCTCCACTTTCTATTTAGGTAAATAAGACTGTAAAGCCACCACATAGTTCTCAAAGGCTGTAATACCAAGGGGTGTAATTTTACAAATGGTTTGAGGGTAATTATCTTTAAACTGTTTAATTACTTCTATATAACCGGCTTCTTTAAGTTTATTAATTTGTACACTTAAATTTCCGGCAGTGGCATTGGTCTTTTCTTTTAAAAAAGTAAACTCCGCCTCCTTCACCCCGATAAGTAGTGAAATTACGGCCAGCCGTAGCTGTGAATGTAACATGGGGTCAAGTTCTTTAAAATCCATTCAGGAAAAACTTAAATATTTTTTTGTTTATTAAACTCCCGGTATGCCAGGTGGCCTGGTATAATATAACCACTCAGCACAGCCACCGCCTGCAACAACATTACCCATTTAAAATGATCAACATATAATGCTGCAAAAGCACAAGCCCAGGTAATATAAGCCCCGTAAACCGAAGGTTTAAAATTTAAAGCCGTACCATATATCAATATCCAGAATCCATAGAGGCCGAGCAGCATGGAAAATCCTTTAGACGGAGAAATACTATTATTATTAATCGCAACTATGATTAGTAGCAAGAATATAAAAAAGCCGATATTGAGTTTGATAAACAAATCACCAGTATAGGTTTTTACTTTTACAGCTTTAGGGAAAAATATAGTTCTGATAATTGAATAAAGCAATAATAATACAGCAGCCACAGCAAAAAAATTCCAGATAACCCAGGTGGATGTCCAATTGGTATAAAAATTTATAAACGTAAGAATCGAACCGCTAAATAAGAGCCAACCCCATAAAATCCATCCGCGACCGCTATCTTTCTGCTCCTTTTTGGCTGTATTAATCATTTGCGTAATCAGTTGCAGACTGTCTGGTACTGAAAAATTTTTATCTTCCATGTCAGGTAGTTTGATTTTTATTCTTCATTCTGAAGATATAAGTCGGTATAATATAACTTATCAACAAAGCCGCTACAGCAAACAACATCTGGTAATCGAAATTAAACTGTACAGCTGCAATACTTAACACCCAAGCGCAAAAACCCCCAAAAATAAAAGGTTTAAATTTTAAAATTTTACCGGTGACAAAAGTGCCCAGACCATACAATAAAATATAGAAGGGATAGCAGTAATGATACCCAATTTTTATAAACAACAGCGAAATTACCAGGAATGTAACCCCCATACCGCTCCATAAAAATTCCATGCTTTCGCTGATATAGGTTTTCACCTTAATTTTTTTTCCATCAGCTCTTTTCCAGTAAATATTTATTGCTATACCTATAATAAGCAGGAACCACACATAATAATGGTGAGGATATTTAACTATCACCTTTAAAATAAATTGGCCCAAAATTACCGCTACTGTTAACCACCCCCACAGTAAAAAATATTTACTGCCATCGGTTACATCCTGTCGGGCTTTACTAATCATATTTTGTATCAGCGCCAGACTTTGTTGTGGTGAAAAGTTTTCTTCGCTCATAGCTTGATTTTTAAAAGCCAAATATAAAAGCCCGAAATTTCTTTTTGCTGTGGACTAATTAACATTATTTACACTGTTCAATCATTTTCTCTGTCTGTTTTTGCCCCCAATGTGGATATAAGGGTTTTATCTTTTCAATCTTATACAACTCCAATGCTTTTTCAAAAATAGGTTTCGCTTTTTCTTTACCACCACCAAAGGCCGTTGGGGTACCAAGCACACTCATTCCCTGCAGGTAGTAAAGGCGTGGGTTATTAGGATCCAACTGTAACCCTTCCTGTATAGTTTTACCGGCCTGCTGCCCGTAGGTCATCCATCTGTTTTGAGGATCTACCTGCATTTGTTGCACCAGCGCCATATTACGGATAGTGTATATCTCGGCATTTTTTTCTATCGCTTCCGCCTTATCACATAAGGCCATTATTTTTTCACTGTTGGCATCTTTATCCAAAGCCTTATCTCTCCATCCGGCAGAAGTTAAGGCCAATCCGGCATAATAATAAGGAAGCCACTGTGTTTTTTCAGCATCACCAATCCGTTCAAAATTATTGGCCACATTCTGAAAGTCCTGTGTGGTTTTGGCTGAATCCATTAAGGCTAATTGTTCTTGCATGGCAGCAACATATTTTTTGCTCTGTGCCTGTGCTATTGTACCCAATAATATAGCAATAACGGTAATAAATAATTGTTTCATGTTTTATTTGTTTTATTTTTTAAAAATTGATTACAAATTATTATTTATGGCATCATCTGTACGATCAACACCCAGGCTTAAGAAAATACCAATAAAATAAAAGCGCCTGGCCGGCGGATTGATAGCTTGTTTGATTAAACCATTATAAGAATAGTTGTAACCAAACACCTGGTTACTTCCCAACACATTGGTTATACTGGCAAAAAATACCCAAAAAGCTTTGGCATTTTGTTTTCCCACACTAGGTACGTAGTTCACACTAAAACCGAGGCTGTGGTAATCAATCGTCCTGCCTTGGTCGGCAATACCATACTTACCATTATTATCGTAACGAAAATTATAGTAAGGCCTGCCCGTTGCATACGAGTAGGTAAAGTTGAAACCGGTTTTAATTTTGGTTACAAACCTCTTCGTCACTAACGAAGCGGTATGTTCCGTAGCAAAATTGGGGCGTATCTGCTGAGGATAATTTTGAAAATCTCTTTTTGTATCAAGATAGGAATAGCTTACCCAGTAATCTAAATTCTTCACAGTTTTCTTATCTCTCCAAAAAAACTCAATGCCCTGCGCATAACCAAAACCATTGTTATTGGTTGAAGGAATTGTTTTTATTAAATCCTTGTACTTCTTATAAAATACTTCTGCACGAAAAATTCTTGCATTTGTTGTTTTTTGATAATTGAGTATATAATGTATAGCCTTTGTATATGTAAGATTTGTAGTATATATCATGTCAGTATTCTCGGGTTTTTGATAAAAAACACCGTATGCTGCAGATACTTGTGCATCTTTACCTGTTTTATATGCTAATGAAAGACGGGGAGCAATATTTGCTTTTCTTAAGACTGATGAATATTCAAATCTCGTCCCGATTTTAGCAGCCAATGCATTGGTTAAATAAATGTCTGCTTCACCAAATACGGAGGCAAAATTGTCTTTAAGTATAGT
The DNA here is from genome assembly GCA_035703165.1 of Chitinophagaceae bacterium. GTDB lineage: Bacteria > Bacteroidota > Bacteroidia > Chitinophagales > Chitinophagaceae > AWTP1-9. The sequence goes on along the minus strand of DASSYR010000093.1, from coordinate 39,424 downwards.
TGTGTAAGTATTGTATTTACTTTTATCATTATTATACCAGTATTCACTTCCAAAACGAACAGCACTTAATCCTCTTAACTTTTTTTCCAATACACCTCTTATTTGTGCAAAATCCTGACGATGATTAAGCACGAAATTTTTATTGTCAATATATGATTTGCCAGTTGTTACCGCATTGTTAGAAAGATTTTGTATTTGTAAACTAATATCGTCATCATTAATGCTGAAGGCAGCGCCAAGATTCATCCTCCATCCGTTGCCTAAATTTTCTTTCCAACTAAGATTGTTATAAAAATTTCGGTTTATCAACCCAAAAGCATTCTTTAAGTCTGCGCTGTCAATATTTGGTTGACGCAGACCAAATTTTCCCGTACTGAATGAAGAATAAAATTTAACCATGCCTCCTTTCTTTGTTTTAAAACGAAAGTTGGCATCGCCATTATGAAACTCAGGGATACGGAAATAATCAGGCGTTTGCTTTACCAATCCAAAATAAACGAACAGATTCACATATCCATAGTTTACGCCCCATGATGACTTTTTATTCGGGGAAAGCTGCTGATATCCACCCCCCCAGGTTAATGGCGACACAAAGAAACTGGCTACCGATTTTTCCGGTAAATCAATTGACTCTAATATCAGCGCTGAGGATAAGGCCTGACCATACAAGGCCGAGTAACCGCCGGCAGTAAACACAGTTCCTTTAAAAAGAAAAGGTGAAAATCTTCCTCTGGAAGCAATATCCGGCGATGAGGTATAAAATGGATTATTGACTAATGTACCATCAATAAACTGTTTTGTTTCCTGTCCGGTTCCACCACGAACAAATAATCCTTCTCTTTCGCCAATTTGCTGAGCTCCAGGCAGTGTTTTTAAAGCGGTAGTAATATCAGCATTACTTCCAGCTGTGGTGGCAATGTCAATAGAGTTGAGCACCGTTGCTGCCCGCTTCTTATCACTGGCTTCAAAAGTGCCGGCTGTTATTACCACAGCTTTTAATTCATTAAACTCTTCTTTCAACTCAACAGTAAAATTAAACGGCTCTTTTCCTATCGTTACTTTCTGTTCCCATGATTTATATCCCACAAAACTTATCAATAAAGTTTGTTCGCCTTTTTCAGCTGTTGTAAATTGAAACTTTCCTGACGAATCACTGGTGGCGCCATCATAAGTATCTTTCAATGTAATGCTGGCCCCCGTTAACGGGTTTTTCTTTATATCAGTAACCCGACCGGAAATTTTAACTTGTGCAAGTGATGAAATGGTTGCCAAACTCATTAGTAATGCTATCCCCAAAACCCTCATGATTATAAATTTATCTCAAAAATAAATTAGTTTATTTTATAAACCAAATTTATTTTAAGTAAAAAAGGGGTCGCCGTAGCAACCCCTTCGTACTCAAAAAATTGTCTAATATCCTTATTTGTACTGGCCCATCAAGCCCTTTGCCAATTCTGTCATTTTCTGTAACCCTTCTTCTGGCAAAGCCCCTTTCTTGAATTCTGCCAATAAATCCGGCATTTTACTTTCCATCTCCATTAAAAAATGTTCTTCAAATTCTTTTACTCGTTTAACCGGTACCTGACCCAGCAATCCTTGTGTACCGAGGTAAATAATAGCCACCTGTTTTTCAACAGAAAACGGCGTGTATTGTGCTTGCTTCAAAATTTCTACGTTACGGGCACCTTTGTCCAATACAGATTTGGTAGCGGCATCCAAGTCTCCACCAAATTTAGAAAAGGCTTCCATCTCACGATAAAGGGCCTGATCAAGTTTTAAAGTTCCGGCAACTTTTTTCATGGATTTAATTTGCGCATTACCACCTACACGACTAACGGAGATACCTACGTTAATAGCTGGACGGATACCTGCGTTAAACAAGCTACCTTCTAAAAATATCTGTCCGTCAGTAATAGATATTACGTTAGTGGGGATATAGGCAGACACGTCGCCTGCTTGTGTTTCAATAATTGGTAATGCGGTTAACGAACCTCCTCCTTTAACTAAATGTTTTATACTATCCGGAACATCGTTCATTTTCCTCGCTACGTTATCATCACCAATAACTTTTGCAGCTCTTTCAAGCAAACGGCTATGTAAATAGAATACGTCGCCGGGATAGGCCTCACGTCCCGGTGGGCGACGCAATAGTAAGGATACTTCACGATAGGCAACTGCTTGTTTACTTAAATCATCATATACAATTAATGCGGGGCGCCCGGTATCGCGGAAGTATTCACCAATTGCCGCTCCGGCATAAGGTGCAAAGAACTGTTGCGGAGCAGGGTCACTGGCAGATGCTGCAACAATTACTGTATAATCCATTGCATCATTGTCTTGCAACGTCTTCATGATACCAGCAATGGTAGAAGCTTTTTGACCAATGGCTACATATATACAATAAACAGGCTTACCTGCTGCATAAAATTCTTTCTGATTAATAATGGTATCAACCGCAATAGCTGTTTTACCGGTTTGACGATCACCAATAATTAATTCCCGTTGTCCTCGACCGATAGGAATCATAGCATCAATAGCCTTTATCCCGGTTTGCAATGGTTCCTTCACCGGCTCCCTGTAAATTACACCCGGAGCTTTTCTTTCCAGTGGCATTTCATATAGCTCTCCGGTTATCGGGCCTTTCCCATCAATTGGCTCACCCAAAGCGTTAATTACACGACCGGTTAGCCCTTCTCCAACTTTAATAGAAGCAATTCTTCCGGTACGGCGTACGGTAGCTCCTTCTTTAATTTCACCACTTTCGCCCATTAATACCACACCCACGTTATCTTCTTCAAGGTTAAGGGCAACAGCACGAACACCATTCTCGAATTCCACCAGTTCACCGGCACGTACATTATTTAATCCATATATACGTGCAATACCATCCCCTACTTGAAGTACGGTACCCACTTCTTCCAAATCGGCACTCACATTAAAGTTACTTAACTGCTGACGGAGTATTGCAGATATCTCATCTGGCTTAATCTCTGGCATATTACTTAATTTTTTACCTATACCCCTACGGGGGTTAAGGATGTTATGAATAGAATTTTTAGTTTTTACTTTTAATTATCTCTCTATTAATAAGAAGAGGTTACCTTATATTCTGTATATAAACATTTTTTAAAAACTGCTTCTTGACATCACTCAAATCTCTCAATATGCTGGCATCAACCAGGTTGTTATGAAACTCTAAGGTAAAACCTCCAATTAACTCATCTTTCACTGCTGTTTCCAGCTCGATATTTTGTAAAGGTGTTTCTGATTTGATTTTGGCAACAATTTGCTGTTTCAACTCCTCACTAACGGGAATAGCGGTGGTAACCTTTACCCGATGAATACCCTTTATTTCATTATATTGCTCAATAAAGGCGTATATAATTTCAGGTAATACATTTTCCCGCCCTTTCTGCACCAGCAGGCGGTTAAATCCTTCAGTCATCTTGCTCACCTTACCCGAAGTAATGGCCTCAACAATCTTACCTTTTTTATCTGCTTGTATAACGGGGCTTTTCAATAAGTTTACAAATTCCCTGCTTTGTTTGCAAAGAGATTGTAGGTACTGCATATCCTCATGCACCTGTTCCAACTGGTTTTGCTCTGATGCTAAACCAATCAAACTCTTTGCATATCTACCTGCTAAACGGGGTTGTTGCATATTTTTAATTTGACAATGTGCCAATTTGGAAATTTGAAAATGATATCACCACATCTTCAAACCATCAAATCTTCAAATTAGTTCAGTTTTATCTCGTTTGATAACTGCTTTATGTATTGCTCCTGTCCTTTTTTATCACTCAACTCACGACGTAATACTTTTTCGGCTACTTCAATTACTAAATTACCTACCTGGTTTTTTACTTCCGTTAAAGCTGCCATCTTCTGATTTTCTATAGAAGCAATAGCATCGGCAATAATTTTTGCTGCTTCAGCTTTGGCCTGTTCTTTAGCTTCACTTACAATTTTATCTTTCGTTTCTTTAGCTTCTTTTAGCATCTGTGCTCTTTCTTCACGAGCCCGGGCCATTAATGCTTCGTTTTCGCTTTTCATTTGCGCCATTTCAGCCTTTACTCTTTCGGCTGTAGCTAATGAATCAGAAATAGTTCTTTCTCTTTCCTTTAAGCCATTAATAATGGCAGGCCATGCTTTTGTTTTTAAAATCAAAAACACAACCAGGAAAGCCAATAATGTCCAAACCAATAAACCTAACGCAGGACTGAGTAATTCCATAAAAATTTATTATAAAGATTAATTCAAAGTTCTCATTAAACTGCACCCTCCGCCCTGTGCTTTGGATGCAGTAAAACCTTTGCAATGATTATAATACCATTGCTAAGAAACCAACGATGATTGCGAACAGGGCAGCACCTTCTACCAGCGCTGCTGTCAGAATCATGTTAGCACGAATGTCGTTAGAGGCTTCCGGCTGACGGGCAATAGCTTCCACAGCTCCTTTACCAATCTGTCCGATACCAATACCAGCACCCATGGCAGCCAAACCTGCACCGATAGCACCACCACCGTTAGCAAACGGAGTAGCACTTAAGATAACATTCAGTAAATCCATACTTCTGTTTTTATATTGGTTAAAAAATAAACATATTAATGATGTGCAGCTTCTTCGTGGTGTTCACCTTCAAATGCCTGACCAATAAACACAGCGGTAAGCATAGTAAAAATGAAAGCCTGTAAAAAAGCTACCAACACTTCAATAAAATATATGAATATGGTAAAACCTACTGCCACGGGAGATGCCCCCCAACCAGCAATTGGATTTAATTGCCCAAATATGAATATCAGGGAAATTAAACAGATAATAATAATGTGCCCAGCCACCATGTTGGCAAAAAGACGGATAATTAATGCAAACGGCTTAATGAACACACTGATAAACTCAACAGGAACCAGGATAAACTTTACACCCAAAGGAACTCCCGGGGGATTAAAGATGTGACCCCAGAAATGACTGTTAGAACTAAATAAGATTACTATAAATGAAATAACACCCAGTACAGCAGTAAATGCTATATTACCGGTTACATTAGCCGTTCCGGGAATTAAGCCTACGATATTATTGATAAGTATAAAAAAGAATATCGTTAAAAGGTAAGGAAGATATTTATCAGCTTTGTGGCCAAGGTTAGGCTCAGCTACTTCATCTCTTACAAAAGTAATGACCGGCTCTAATAAACTCTGTTTCCCTTTGGGAGCTGATGTAACTCCCTGCCCCTTTTTATAGCTGTTTGCAATACTTATCATTATCCAGGTAAGTAGCGTTAAAGCCAAAATCATTTGCACCACATTTCGGGTTAAGGAAAAGTCGTAAAATTTAACCGTGGGGTCAGCGGCCACAATCTTTCCTTCCTGCAATTTGTAACCATCCACTTCATGCTCTCCGTGATGAAAATCAGAATACATGAAAACTGAAAAACCTTTTTGGGGGGAGTAGAGAATTACAGGTAAAGGTATAGTTACTTCGTGTTCCTTCCCATCGCTTCCTTTATAGCTAAAGAAATGAAATTCGTGGGCATCCAGTATGTGACCAAAAATTACCTCTTTTGCATCAAAACCCTTTTTCTTTTCTTCCCCCGCTTTTGTTTCTTCAGTTTTGGGTTGTTCCCCCTCATGCTGAGCCATTAATGCATTAGAATAAAAAAGCATACTTAAGCTAAAAACCGCTACCAGTAAGGATTTGACGCTGCGAGCTAACATACTTTTCTTAAAATTTGGCGCAAAGATAAGGACGCAAGGTTTAAAAACCGAAAAGGAGAATGAAAAAGTAAAAATATATATGCCGACCTTAAACTTCAGGATTTACATCTTACAAAAACCCATAACCCACCTGATTTTCCTGCAGGTAACGGATACTAAGCACCTGTGCTTTTGCTTTCATTTTCTTCTTGTATTTCTAAAATTTTGCGCAGGTAAATAACATCCAACTGGTCCTTTGGTCGGTTTACTGCTTCTTTATTTTGGATAAGCTGGTTTATGTGAAGGAAAGGAACTTGTATTGTTGAAATCTCCGCTACCATAGCTTTTTGTAAGCATTCATTAAATCCAATATCTTCCAAACCTTTCATCTTTGTCATTATATCAAGCCTCATTCCGCTATTTAAATAAAAATCTGTCCACCCGGGTAAGAATTTTATCCGTTCAATTGGCTCAAAATCCCCCAACCCATATTCTTTTAATGCTTTACGGAGATTTTTTCTGTTTTTAACATTGTCTTCAAGCCATAAATCAATATCTTCTGTGCTGCGCTGATAGCCATGTAAATTTGTAGCAACGCCGCCGACCATTATATAGCGGACATTATTCTCATTGAGGCATTTCCATAAATTGAGTAATTCCTCATCAAAAACATCCATAAAAAAAAATTAAGAATTTAGCGGAGGTCTTTTTATGATTTTAGCATTTTTAAGCATGATCCCTCTTCTCATCAAGCGAGTCATAACTAAAAATCGTTCATTAAAATTACGGCGTAAAGCATTCCTTAATAAATCCATCTCCGCTTTTTCATAACCAGATTCCAACTCGTGCAGGATATTACTTTTATCATCAGTATGCTTGTACTTATCCATCAACTGCAAATTACTAATTTTTTTAGATGAAAAGAATAGCTCATCAGGCCACTTTCTGTTGCTTTTCAAATTGCATCTGGTGAAGTTTATAATAATATCCCTGCTGAGACAATAACTCTTCATGGGTACCCATTTCTTTAATCTCCCCTTTATCCAGTACTATAATTTTATCTGCTTTGCGAATGGTGGAAAGGCGGTGTGCAATTACGATAGAAGTCCTCCCCGCAATTAAAGTATCAATAGCCTTTTGAATGAGTTGCTCACTTTCAGTATCAATAGAAGAAGTGGCTTCATCGAGGATCAATATAGATGGATCGTATAATAAAGTGCGGATGAAAGAAAGTAATTGCCGTTGTCCCATTGATAAGGTTGCGCCTCTTTCCATTACATTATAATCATACCCACCCGGCAACTGCATAATAAAATCATGCATACCAATAAGTTTGGCAGCTTCCATCACCTGTTCTTTGGTTATCTCCGGGTTTCGAAGGGTAACATTATCCATTACTGAACCGGAGAATAAAAAAACATCCTGCAATACCACACCTATTTTGCTGCGCAAAGCATCCAACTGGTAATTCTCAATATTTACATCATCAATTTTAATAGTACCCTTTTGAATGTGATACAAACGATTTAATAAACTGATGATGGAAGTTTTACCACTACCTGTATGACCTACTAATGCAAATGTTTCACCGGAATTAATAGTAATAGATATATCCTTCAGCACATAATTTTCATCATTATATGCAAACCACACTTTATCAAACTCTACCTTTCCTTTAATATGTCCTTGCGGGGCATACGCATTGACAGAAGGGGGTGGAATAAAATCTTTGTTATCCAAAACCTTAAACACTCTTTCACTGGCCACCATTCCCATTTGCAATACATTAAATTTATCTGCTATTACCCGCAAAGGCCGGAATAACATATTTAGCAGAAGGATAAAAGCTACAATTTGCCCAACCAGTTCTTTTCCCAATACATCAGGCAAACCCAATGCCTGGTGTGCACCAAACCAAACCAATAAACCCAATGATAAAGCCAGGATTATTTCCACAATAGGAAAGAAAACGGAATACGCAAAAATGGCTTTGACATTAGCATTTCGATGCTCCTTGTTGATAACTTTAAATTTTTCAAACTCCCTGCCTTCTGCTGCAAAAGTCTGTACAATTTGCATGCCCGTAATGTGTTCCTGTACAAAGGCATTTAAATTAGCCACTGCGTTTCTTACCCGGTGAAAGGATTTATTGACACTTTCTTTAAAATAATATGTGGCAATTAATAAAATCGGAAAAGGAATTAAACAAATTAGTGTAAGCTTCCAGTTTATCCAAAACATGGATGCAAGAATAGCAATAATAGAAAGCAAATCAGCCAAAATCGGAATCAACCCTTCCGCAAAAATGTCATTGATGGTTTCTATATCATTTATCGTTCTGGTAGTAAGTGTACCAATGGGTGTTTTATCAAATTGAGAAAGATTTAAACCTAATATTTTATTATACACTTTTACCCGCATATCTTTTACTACTGTTTGCCCCAACCAGGCTGTAATAAACGTAAAATAAAAACGAAAAACAGTTTCAATGATGATTAACAAAATTTGCCAAAAAGTTATTTGCAACAGTAAATCGGCTAAACTATTTTGAATATATACGTTTACTGTTTTTTGAATCAGGTAAGGACGTATCGGGGTAATAACAGCTAGTATTATTGCCAGTGATACAGAAACATAAAACTTAGTTTTATACGGTGCCGCAAACTGAAAAACCCTTCTCAGCAAACTAAAATCAAAAATTTTTTTCCTTCTGTTATCCACTGCTTTATAAAATATCTTGTAAAGGTATGATAGTATTAAAAAAAACCATGCCGTTCATCATTAGTTAACGTCTCCCATTGCCTTTTTATATGCTTTTAAAAAAATGGCGCCGAGATTTTTATGGGGCGGGATATAATTACTAAATCGTTCTTTATTTTTTTTAGTAGCCAGTATAACAGAAAGATCATTCCACATAGATAACCATTCTATATTTTTCCCATTTCGAACCGTTTCTGTTATTTGTTTTATAATAATATCATTTACGGCTCCTGCACCTATTTCTTTTGATGAAATCACATGTGCGTCCTCACAATGTTTTAAAATATCGCTCATATTTTTATACCCCCCGCAGGAACCCAAGACAATTATTTTGCCGGACGAAGGCAATTGATCAATCGTATATTTAACCCAGTAACTGTGTCCACGGTGAACAATAATTGTCGGGTTTAGCCCATTCGTTTTAAGATACTGAGCCAGGTGCGCCTGGGCGGCGGAATCTTTATACGTATCATTATCTAATGGCTTATTGGCAAAAATCCAAAGCGGTTTGCCTTTTAAAGATTTTATGGTTACCCATTCTTCATTATGATTAATGCTCCATTGCGTTTTATCAGAAAATAAAGACAGGTATTTTGGAAAAAAGTTTTTTCCATCATCATCACCGTAAAAAAATACCTGCGTAATAATTCTATCAGCAGTATCGGATAAAGAGTTATTGCTTACACTATAAACAGGCGGTATTCCCAATGCTTCAGCAATATTAATTGTACTATCGGTTGCTGATTTGAAAATGGTTTGAATAATAGAATAGATGACAATACCTTTTTGATTTTTTTCTTCCTGTGATTTATCAAGACTTCTTTGAATTCGATCGAGCATCAATTGTTTCACCCCTTCGTTATCAATTCCTCCGTAAGAATCTACCACATCTACCGCATCTTCCAGGGTATTATTTTGTTCCAGGTTGCTTACAAAAGCATTCATTAATATCCGGCTGCTGGTACTATCCATAGAAGATAAAAAATTATCCAATTGGTCATACGAAGCAGCCATCCTGATAAATTTTTTAAAATGATCGAATTGAACTGTCAGCAGTAAAGAATCTCCGCGACGAACAGGCATACGATCCATCATCTTTTTGTAACAGGTAATAAATGTTGAAGTGTAAATGATATCATCGCTCATGATCAGGGTGTAATAAATCTCCTGCGAATTGAGTGGTTCTATACATTTATAACGAATAGCATCCGGCTTCTCATGCAATTCATTCATTACATTTACAAAAGTTTCCTTGGCCTTTTTTCTCAACATATCTTCCAGGTAATTGTAAAAAAGCGGCATATCTTTATTTTGAAGTCGCTGCATGTAACTCATCCTGGTTTTCACTAATAGTTTATAATACTTTACTTCATTATTTATTACTGCATTTATACTGTCAATACTTAGGCGCTCACTTAACAACTCGTCAAAAAAAGGGAAAAGCTTTTGGCTGGATTTCATGTCAGCAATCTTTACCAGCATTTTAACTTTGGCATCACCACTTCTACGTATTAATAAAGCCTCCCGTGAATTGCCCGCCTGTGCGAATCGGATAAAGTCAAATGGTGATCGCACACAAGCTTGTTGAATTAAGCTATCCGCATCAGGGTCATTTCTATACGGCCATAATCCCGGCAAAATAGTTTCGGGATGCGGAATAGTATTTTTGAGATATAATAATTTTTTCGATTCCGCATAACCTTTATTTTCAAAAAAAATATCTGCCAAAATAATTCCTGCTTCGTAGGGCATTTCATTAATTATCGAAGCCATATTTTCCCCCTTTATATTTACAGTCATTAACCTGTCATAAAAATGTATTAATTGCGGGGCCATACTCACCGGAAATTTCGCGGCTCTATACTGAGTGGTAAAATCAATCAATAATCTTTCCAGGTACGACAGGTATCTTACTTTATCGTTATTAGAAATTAGTGCAGCATTTTTTTCAATATTTATTTGCAATTCATCCACCTGGCGAATTAAAGCATCTGTAATTTGCAGGTTTATATCTTCGTTACGGGATATATTAATCAGATTATCTTTTTTCCCATCAAGCCTGTCAATATTTTTTTGCTGTTTATCTACCTTATCGTGAAAGTATAACCGACCAGGAGGAATAATAAGTTTGGTTGTATCATTACCATACACTGATGCAATGATTCCGGAAAAAAAAACTAAAGTTAGTACCCGCTTCCTCATAAAGTATTGTTATACATATAAATACAAAAATACAACCAAAGTAGCAACTGCATCTGCATTTTGCTAACTCTTATAAAAAAATGAATTTAACCCTACAATATAATAATACAGAACCTACTTAACAATTTAATAATACAGCGATTTTGGATAGCGATATAGCTATTTTAAATTTGTGTTAACATTACATAAATGACAAACAAACCGAGAAGGATTTTAGTAGCGGATGATGAGCCGGATATATTAGAGATATTAAATTACAACCTCACTAACGAAGGTTACTCAGTAATAACTGCAAAAAACGGTTACGAAGCTATTGATAAAGCTAAACAATATCATCCCGATTTAATTGTTTTGGATGTAATGATGCCCGGCAAAAGCGGTATAGAGGTTTGTACACAATTAAGGACAATGCCGGATTTTAAAGAAACACTTATTATTTTTTTAACTGCATTAAGTGACGAAGGTACACAGGTTAAGGGTTTGGAAGAGGGTGCCGATGATTATGTAAATAAGCCCGTTACCCCTAAAGTACTTATAAGTAAAATAAATTCTCTTTTTCGCCGAAGTAAAAGGACTGATGATAAAAAAATTTTGACAATAGGCGATATGATTATTGACAGGGAAAGATATATGGTAACCCTGCACGGCAGGGAAATTGTATTAGCCAAAAAAGAATTTGAGCTTTTAGCTTTGTTAGCTTCCCGTCCGGGAAGAGTTTTTCTACGTACCGAAATATTAAACCAGGTTTGGGGACAGGAAGTGATTGTGGGCGATCGTACCATTGATGTGCACATCCGAAAAATTCGCCAAAAACTGGAGAACGATTGTATTATGACCGTTAAAGGGGTAGGATACAAATTTGAACTGCAATAAGCTATCTTCTACCTCAGCACTACTCAACTTCATCTTAAAACTTATTATTAGAAACAGGGACAATATATTTACTATATTAGCTTTGTGCCAAATATGGTTAATATTAAAAATCTCTCACCTAACCAGGTAGCTGCAATTAACGCCGTTACTATTTCAGCGATTGTAGCAGTAACAAATTTTATTTTTATACGTAATGGTTGGATTGCGCTGGCTGTTTTTGTAGCATTGTTTGTTATAGCTTATTTTCTTATCCGATACTTCTTACAGCGTTTTATTTATCGTAAAATAAAACTCATCTTCAAATTCATTTATCAAACCAAAGCCAGTAAGCGGGAGGAATTTTATTATAAAAATATATTGCCTCAAAAAAGCATTGATGAAGTAAAGGAAGATGTGGAGAAATGGGCTGAGCAACGTAAACAGGAAATTGAGTTACTAAAAAAAAATGAACAGTTTCGTAAAGAGTTCTTACAAAATCTCTCTCACGAATTTAAAACACCCATTTTTGCCATACAAGGATATGTAGATACTTTAATTAACGGCGCCATAAACAATCCTGAGGTTAATCGTAAATTTTTAGAAAGTACCTCAAAAAATATAAACCGTTTGGTAAATCTGGTTGATGATCTTGACGAAATATCCAGGCTGGAAAGTGGCACGCAACCATTAAACAAAACGGCATTTACTATTCAGGAATTAATAAATGACGTATTCGAATCACTTGCATGGAAAGCAAATCAAAACCATATTCATACCGGTTTCAAAAAAGGGTGCGAAGCTCCGCCCATTGCCGTTTTTGCAGATAAAGAAAAAATCAGGCAGGTAATAAGCAACTTAGTAGATAATTCTATTAAATACGGAAAGCCTGGCAGTGAAATTGAAGCCAGTATTTATAAACTGGATGAAGAACGGGTTTTAGTGGAAATAAGTGATAGCGGATATGGTATCAGCGAAGAACACCTGCCCCGCATTTTTGAACGATTTTATCGCACCGATTCAGCACGCAGCCGAAAGGAAGGAGGAAGCGGACTTGGATTGGCCATTTGCAAGCATATTATCGAAGCTCATGGTCATAGCATACATGTAAGAAGTAAGATAGATGTGGGAACCACTTTTGGATTTACTTTAGATGCCAATCCTGTTTATTAATTATGCAGTATTATAAAATGATACTGTTTTACAGCCATGCAAATATCCCTGCCATTATATATTATTACATTGGGTTTGTTATAAATGGAAGAATTAAATCCGGATTTTTTTCCGACCTTCTTTAATAACGGCTTTACTTTTTTTTCTTTCCATTCTTTTTTCTTTTGAAGCCTTTGATGGAGTTGTTGCTATGCGGGGTTTCTTTTTTGTCAATGCCCGTTTTACCAATTCGTTCATTTTACGCACCACTTCTTCTTTATTACTTAACTGACTTCGGTGTACCTGTGATTTTACCAATAAAAATCCCTCTGAATTTATTATGGATGAAAGTTTGGCCTTAATACAATCTTTTTGCTCATCTGATAAAAGGGTAGATAAATCAGGCTTCCATAACCCAATTACCATGGTTTCCACCTTGTTTACATTTTGTCCGCCTGCTCCCCCACTTCTTGCTGTTTTAAATTTTATTTCTTTGCTTATATCAATCATTTTACTTACCAAATAGGAGTTAAATTTACATATAAACTTTAAGGATACGAATGAGAGCTGTAATACAAAGAGTAAAAAACGCATCAGTAACCGTTGAGGGAAATATAAAAGGGGCTATTGAAAACGGATTACTTGTTTTCTTAGGGGTTGAGGATGCCGATATGCAGGAAGATATTGAATGGTTAAGCGCTAAAATTGTAAACCTGCGCATTTTTAACGACGATAACGGGGTAATGAATGTATCTGTAAAAGATTGTAATGGCGGAATACTATTAATCAGTCAGTTTACTTTACACGCTTCCACAAAAAAAGGTAACCGCCCCTCGTATATAAGGGCCAGTAAACCGGCTTATGCAACCATGATTTATGAAAAAATGATTCTTCAATTAGCAAATGACCTGGGCAAAAAAATTGAAGCAGGCGTTTTTGGAGCGGACATGAAAGTAGCGTTGCTGAACGACGGGCCGGTAACTATATTTATTGACACAAAAAACAAAGAATAATTAAAAAGTTTGCCTTTTACATTTAAATTAATTTGTTATGGACATAACCATAAAACAAGCTCAGAAAGAAGTAGATAACTGGATAAAAACTATTGGTGTAAGATACTTTAGTGAGCTTACCAATATGGCAATCCTTACCGAAGAGGTAGGCGAACTGGCAAGAATTATGGCCAGAAAATATGGCGACCAATCCTTTAAAGAAAGCGACAAAGAAAAAAACCTGGCCGATGAAATGGCAGATGTTTTATGGGTATTAATCTGTCTTGCCAATCAAACGGGCGTTGATTTAACCGAAGCGTTTCAAAAAAATTTTGAAAAGAAAAGTTTACGTGACGCTACCCGTCATAAAAACAACGAAAAGCTTACTTAAAACAATATCTGTAACTAATCAAAACGGCTCTTTTGCTTCATCATTTTTTCAATTTCTTTAACGGTACGTGGCGAAGATACAGATAAATTACGATAGCCCTCTTTAGTAATTAAAATGTCATCTTCAATTCTAACCCCGATATTCCACCACTTTTTATCGCAATTGCTATTTGGCGGAATATAAATACCAGGCTCTACAGTAAGTACTACGCCTTCTTCCAACATTCGTGACCCCCAGTCATGTACATCCAAACCTAAATGGTGTGAAGTACTATGAGGGAAATATTTTTTTACATCCTTTTCACTGGCAATAATGCCCAGTTTTGTAAGTCCTTTACCTATTATACGTAAGGCCACCTCATTAGGTGTCGAAAATGGTTTCCCCGGAGCACAAGCTGCAATTGCCGAATCGGCTGCCTCCAATACCAACTCATAAATAATTTTTTGTTCCGGGCTAAATTTACCATTAACCGGTATGGTACGAGTTACATCTGCAGTATAACCATGATATTCGGCGGCACAATCACTCAACAAAAGATCGCCATCAGCCATTAAGCGCTGATTTGTTGTATAATGTAAAACACAGGCGTTTTCAGACGAGCCGTTTATGCTGGGGTAACCAGGATACTCTGACCCATTTTTCTTAAATATATATTCCATTACGGCCTGGGCCTGGTATTCAGTCATATTAGGCTTGGCTGCCTTCATTACTTCATTATGCCCCTCGCAACTCATTAAAACGGCTTTTTCCAATAAGGCAATTTCCTCTGGCGTTTTCCTGCCTCTTAACTTTCGCATCATAAATATCGACGCCGTAACAGCCACCGGTTTATTGGTAGCAACAATTAAACTATCAACCGTAGCAGCCATTCGGGAAAGAGGATCAGCCACCCGGTTTGTTTGGGAAAATATATTTTCGAAACGATACAAAGTATAAATGGAATCATACTTAGAAACATCAATTGTATTTCTGTCAAATTGTGTATGCAGAAAAACGTTTTCAATACCAAGTTTCTGAGGCGCCCTTTCTACTCCCAAAATTTTTCCGGTCCACAATTCCTTTAAAGGATCCCGGGGTTGTACAAACAAAAACTCATTACCCGTTTTGCCCAACAGGGTTTGTGGTTCTTTAAAAATAATCAGCAGGGCATTCGGCTCCTCAAAACCCGTGAAATAATAAAAATTTTTGTTTTGCGAATATTGAAAATCTACGTCATTGGAGCGATTACGTACCTGGGAAGCAAAAAACAAAGCCATGGTATTTTTTGCCATCGCCTCTCTAAAAGCGGCGCGACGGCCTGCATGAAAAGAGGGAGAAAGATAATCATTGGGATATTCCGTAGTTTGCTGGGCCGGTAAAAATTCACTTATAAAAATACAAGCCAGCAGAAATAACATTATTCGGCTTATCATATAATTAAA
Source organism: Chitinophagaceae bacterium (assembly GCA_035703165.1). Lineage (GTDB taxonomy): Bacteria > Bacteroidota > Bacteroidia > Chitinophagales > Chitinophagaceae > AWTP1-9. Next base: position 23,963 of record DASSYR010000093.1, on the reverse strand, counting down.
TTTAAAACACCGAAAAAAAGCAATTTCCCGGATATTAAAAAATAAATAACCCCACCTGCCTACATAAATTATACGTTCAATCCTTCACAATGAAAAACAACATGATTAGTATATGTTTTAAGATTATTACATTCATTTAATTACATATACAAAATAATTAATTGGGGAAACTCTTAACCACTTTTCCGGCAGCATCTAAAAATTCCATCTTTGCTTCACCATCTTTATCAACGTATATTTTAATTTTTGTATTCCCATTTTTATCTTTTAATAAAATCTGCGCCGTTTCATTCAGGCTTCCTATAAACATCCTTTCAACTCCATTTTCACCTCTGTCATTCGCCGCTCTTATCTCTTTTACTATTGAATCGTATGCGGGAGTATTAGGCGTTAGTTCATTTCTTTTTTTTAACCTGTCAAATATTATATCCATCGGCACATTTGTCGGACGGTCATATATTCTTAATCCTGCTCTTCTTGATTTGCCATTGTCTAAATATTGTAAAGCAACTACCTGGTTTTGTTTCCATTGATCAAACGATAAATGCCCAACAGCTGAATATCCGGAATCTCCTCTTTTTAGTCCATTATAAATAAGCCCTCCTACCTCATCTCCGTATTGATTGTAAAAAAGAATTCCGTTCATGTTTTCTCTCCCGTCAGAAAACTCTTTCGGGTAAGTTTTACCATTCATTGACACGCCGGATATTAATTTGTTATTGGATATTGCCATTACTATCTTTTTGTTTTCGCCAACAATATTTATTCTTTGCGCATTGATTTCTTTAAAATCCTTCACCCCATTATCGTCGTTAAATGCAAATAGCATAAATATTATATTAAGCGATAACAAGACAAAAAATCCGGCTTTAAGCAGTTTAACTTCTGCTTTTAAATTTTTTGAATTCTCCATAGTTACATTGTTTAGTAAAATTGTAAGTTAAAAATTAAAAAATAAATATACGAAATATATCGTATTTACATTGCTTTTAGTCCCTATTCACTTATTACACCTCTGTTAGTTGACTATTGACAAGTCTCTTTGCCGATAAAAGCGAAGTAATTTCTATAAAATACCCTTCAAATCCCGTGTATCATAGCTTTCACTTTTTATCTTTGTCGCAATTATGGGAACAACTGATAATAATAAATTGCAAGCAATTATTTCGCATGCTAAAGAATACGGCTTTGTATTTCCTTCAAGCGAAATTTATGATGGTTTAAGCGCCGTTTACGATTATGGCCAGTGGGGGGCCGAATTAAAAAGAAATATCCGGGATTACTGGTGGAATGAAATGACCCGCATGCACGATAATATTGTAGGTATTGATGCGGCTATTTTTATGCACCCAACAACCTGGAAGGCTTCGGGTCACGTGGATAATTTCAGCGATCCGATGATTGATAATAAAGACAGCCAAAAACGTTACAGGGTTGATCACTTGCTGGAAGGGCATGCCGATAAATTAAAAGACGAAGGAAAAGATAAAGAAGCTGAGGAATTATTGGCAACGATGGATACGCTACTTGCCAAAGAGGATTTTGAAGGGTTAAAGAAGTTGATTGAAGATAATAAAATTACTTGCGCAGTAAGCGGAACCTGTAACTGGACGGACGTACGGCAGTTTAACCTCATGTTCTCTACTCAAATGGGAAGCGTAGCCGAAGAATCAGATACTATTTATTTAAGACCGGAAACAGCCCAGGGGATTTTTGTAAATTTTTTAAATGTGCAAAAATCTGCCCGTCTTAAAATACCATTCGGAATAGCCCAGGTGGGTAAGGCTTTTCGTAACGAAATTGTGGCCAGGCAATTTATTTTCCGAATGCGTGAGTTTGAACAAATGGAAATGCAATTTTTTATTCGCCCCGGCACGCAAAAAGAATGGTATGAATATTGGAAGGAAGAAAGGCTGAAATGGCATGTAAACTTAGGTATTGCTGCTGAAAAATACCGTTATCATAATCATATAAAATTGGCACATTATGCTGATGCCGCTGTGGACATTGAATACGAGTTCCCTTTTGGATGGAAAGAAGTAGAGGGCATACACAGCCGCACTGATTTTGATTTGCGCAACCATCAACAGTACAGTGGAAAAAAGATGCAGTATTTTGATAGTGAGATTAATCAAAATTATGTACCGTATGTAATTGAAACCTCCATTGGTTTAGACCGGATGTTTTTGCTAACCTTATGCAATGCTTACGAAGAAGAAAAATGGGTAAAAGAGGATGGAAAAGAAGATAGTAGAGTTGTGCTGCGTATTCCTCCTAAAATAGCCCCGGTAAAATTAGCCGTTCTTCCATTGGTTAAAAAAGACGGGTTACCAGAAATTGCCAGGGAACTGATGAAAACATGCCGTAATGATTTTTATTGTTTTTATGAAGAAAAAGACACTATTGGAAAGCGGTACAGGCGTATGGATGCCATTGGCACGCCTTTTTGTGTAACCATTGACCAACAAACAAAAGAGGATGAGACAGTGACAATACGGTACAGAGATTCCATGCAGCAAGAACGAGTTCCGCTAAAGCAAGTAAATCAACTTGTTTTACAAAAAATAAAATAGCTTTTTTAAAAAATCATTTTACCCCGGCCTTTGGATAATGAAAAATATTAGTTTAATTTGTAATATAAATAATTAACTAAAAGCCATTGTTGAATAACGGAGGTAAAACGTAAACCATGGATTACTTATTTTTACTTAAAATTAACATGACATTTAATCTAACCCTGATAGAAATATTTTTTGTTGCATTTTTCCCTTTCCTGGTATCAATTATGTATCGTCAATACACTATTAATAAGCTAAGGAAAAACGTAAAAGAAATAAGCAGAGAATTACAAATTACCAACGAACACCTGCTTAGTACGCAAACCGAAAATTCGGAACTGCGAAAGAAGAATGAGCTTCTTGAGGATGAGCGAAAAAGAGTGGAAATGCTAAGAGAAGAAGCAAAGAAAAAAAACTCAGCAGCCTGATATAGCCCCGATATTCTGGCAATAGCCTAACAGCCTCATCTTAATATATAAGCCTGCTCTTCTCGCTTTTTGAAAATTAATAACGTAAACTACTTAGTTTATTCAGCCATGTCTTTTTCGCATTTCTTCATTCCAAATCTGTTATGCAGAGCCTGATTTTATTTGGAATTAGTAAAAAAATACAAAAAATATGTATTGTAATGCCATTTATCAAAAAAAGCAACTTTATCTTGTTCACAATACATATTAAAAAAAATATGTGTTTGCAAACAGCCAATTGTAGTAATATGCCGATGCAAAAAATCACCCTTTTTTTATTTGGTCACTTTAACTAATTTTATCTTCTTGCGAAAGATTTATTTATGTAAACCCATTTATCTTATTAAAAAATTTATCATGTACCCTGTTTACCTTGTCAGCCTTCGCAGGCTTTATACAGCCGCTCTTCACCTAGTGTTATTTCTCCGTTATTCTGTTTTTAAACAGCCGTTGTACAAGTTTCGTCTCTTAATTATTGAATTTACAAAAATTGATAAAGCAATTACCTGCTTCGTAGAAAATCTTGATACTCTGAAAATATTATATCCACTAAAAAAACTTAACACCAATCTTTAAATAATAAGCGCCTTACAACTTAAAAAATTAGCACTCACATATAAACTCATACCTTATAAATGAATTATTTAGCATATTCGAAAAAACTTCAACTAATAGAAGAATACGTAAATAGACAATGGGCAGTTACGCCCGAACAACTTGCCAACAGATTAGATGTATCCCGAAGAACAGTTTTTAGAATGATACTATATCTAAGAGAGCAGGGAGTCGCAATTGAATATTGTAAAAAAGAAAAAAGATATAAGATAAGTTAAAAATAAATTTTCGAGTGTCATTTTCTGTCACTTTGCCAATTTAATTTTACATCGAAAATTTATTCTAAAACAATTAAATTAAAACAAAATGAAAAAACCAATTATTGCGTTTAGTTTGTTAATGGCAATTGTTTGCGCATGTTTAACAACATTTGCTGCCGTAGCACCTCCTAGTGCAGAGTGCCCTGATAAGTGCAAAACTGCCGAGCCAGTTTGTTGCACAACTCCTGGTGGTTCTACTTACTTTGGAACTCTTTCAAACTAAAAGCTAAAATATAAAATATCAGGGTTATAAAATGCCCTGATGTTTTTTTAAATTGAAATTCATTAAATGACATCAAAAATAATTGAATCAGTAATTTTAATTTGCTCATTAATGTTTTTCATATCGATTATAAAGTACCACCGATTGGAGACGGTTCAGATAACCCTCCAGAATGTTATACAGCCTTTCGTCAGCGTTTGCTGTACAACATCCAATGGTACTTCATATTGGGATACCAAATGTGATGACAATTGAACTCAATTATTATGTTTGACACTATTACAGCTATTATTTGTTCTTGCTTAGCAACTCCTGCTGTTCCGCCAAGTGGCTGCGGAGGTGAATGTTCGACATATATAAGGAGGACAACCTAATTTGTTATAGCACATCGGAGGGCAGTAGCCGCTTTGGTCATCTTTAACAATTTTTATTAATACTTAGAAGCATTTTAATGAAGACCGTAAAAACAAAACTTCTCGCACTTTGTATTATCGTAGGATTATTATGTACCTGCTTAGCAACCCTTCGAACGGTAGTGGTATTTAATCTCTGATAGATGCAATAACAATGATGTTAACCTCTACACAAATCCAAAAGACATATTACGCTGTGGTCATCTATCTTACGTATAAAAAATTCCCAATCAAATCAGGGCTAACATTTTAGTTAATTCTTTCATACAAAAGCCATGACAACTTTTAAAAAAACACTAATCTTACTTTTCCTTGGCACTTCTGCATTTCTTCTTATCCAGTATTTATACAAGATATCTTCCAACATTGATATATTGAAAAAAAACGGATTTAACCGGACTATAAACCTCACAAGTCTACAACAAATAAAGAACTTGCCGCTTGAATTTAAAGCAAGTCAATTAATTCAAGTTAATGACTCAATAATAACAATATTAGAAGATTCATACAAAAAAATTAATCAAATAGATTATCAAGCCAAGTCAACTAAAACTATTTCAATCGAAGATTTTAAAAATTGTAAACTTGAAAAATTTCACAATACTTCTATACAAGGAAATATCGTAACGGTATTCGATCCTAAATCAAAAAGTATTGGTATAAAAAACTATTCAAACCCCAAAGACTCTGCGTTTTGCATTAAGCTAAATAATTCATTAATTCGTGGCTGCAGAATTTCCAATACATCAATTGTAAGAGCTTTAGATTCAACTAATAAGTTTACAATATTTTTTAGAATAAATATGACAAATAAGACTGTCCAAATTGAAAAAAATATTTCAGAAAAAATATATGATGGTGGGCTTTCGACAGATGGCATACTTATCCCAATAGATGGCAATAAAGTAGTTCTACTATATTATCACAAAAACACATACCTTTGTTTAGACACCACCCTAACTGAAATTTTTAAACACCATACAATTGATACTTCAACAACTGCCCCCAAGATTAAAAATTTACCTAAAGGGGGCTATGCATTTTCAGAGCCCGTTAAAGTTAAAAATCTAAGGGGTAGTTACGATAATGGCATTATTTATATTAACTCTGCACTAATAGCTGAAAATGAAAATAAAAATAACTTTCGGTCAAACTCTGTTATTGATAAATATGAGTTTAATACCGGGAAGTACTTAGGCAGTTTCTATATACCAAGAACTAAAGATAATAAAATAACAGATTTCAAGGTCTATAATGATAAGTTATACGCCTTGTATGAATCAGAATTATTAATTTTTGAAATGACAAAAAATCGATAGAATGCTAAATAAAAAAATAATACCATTAGTCGTAGCTCTATTTGTACTTTTATTCGTTTATGCAGCCACAAACAAGCTCCTTGATTTCTATACTTTCAGCTTTCAATTAGGGAAGTCTCCTCTGATACCACAAAATTTAACAAAGCTTACAGCTTTAATGATACCTATTGGCGAGCTACTAATTGTTGCATTATTAATTACTGAAAAGCTTAGGCTTATAGGCTTATTTTTATCTTTTTTTTTAATGTTGTTATTTACAGTTTATCTCTATTTTATTACAAGGTATAGTTATTACATACCTTGTTCTTGCGGCGGTATTTTAGGTAAGATGGATTGGGACACCCACATCTACTTTAATATATTTTTTATACTCATATCAGTGATCGCAATTTATATGCACAATCCAAAAGAAAAGATTACAAACAAAAACTATTTATGAGAGAAATAATAATGATATTCATAATTTCTTCATTAACAAATAAAGTAGTTAGCCAAATAACAAAGTCTTTAACTAAAATGGGAACCGTTCATGAGTTTATTAGTAAAGAACCGATTGCCTATATCTTTACAGAACTAGCTATAAAAACTGACACAGGCTTTAAAACGATTAGTACTGTTCTCACAAATCCAAAAGGCGAATTTAAGGTCAATGTCAACACAACTTATTCAGATAGTTTATTTATAATTTTTAAATCATTCAACTACAAAACTAAAGTAGTTTACACAGATGATAGAACTAATAATGTTGGAACCATATATTTAGAAGTTGCACCCAAAATATTAGAAGAAGTAAAAATTACAAGTACTCAAATTAACAAATCAATCGGCAAACTGACATATTCTGTCAATCCAAAAGATTTTATACCAAATGCTAACGGAAATGATGTAATGCAAAAAGTACCTTTGATATCAATACTTGAAAATGAAATTAAGGTAAAGGGCAAATCAAATACACACATGTTTTTAGACGGGAAAGCCATTAATGTAAGCGAATTAAATTTAATCCCAGCAGAAAATATTAAAACTATTGAAGTAGTTACAACTCCATCATCACAATATGACGGGGAATTTAAAGGTTCAATTGTTAATATCATATCTAGAAAATTAAAGGCAGACATGATAAAGGGTTCTGTTGGTTTCTCAAAAGGTATAAATAATAATTGGACGTTTGGGAGTGCCTACTTGTCCTACAAGCGGAAAAAACTATTACTTAATATTACAACTTCTATAATTGATAATAAACAAAAAGGGGGTAGTACCCTGAAAAGGGAGTCGGCTAATTTGGGTTTTACTTTAAATGCGAAAAATAGTATAAACATAACTCAATCTACATCAGCATTGACAGCCTTTTATGATATTGACACCAGTAAATTAATTAGTAGTAAAATTAGCTATGGCTCTATCCTTGATGTAGGAGACGATTATGGAAATTACAAAATTATATCTGGTAATGCAGACTCTAATTATAAATTCAATTCATACAATATTAGAAAGATAGAAAATTATACAAGTGATATTGAATATAAAAAAACTTACAAAGGAAAAGGATTTTTATCAATTAGTTCAAAATACTGGGCAAAAAAAGTAACAAGGACTTTTGATTTGCAAAATAATTATAACATCCCTGCAAAAATTGTTAATTGGAATAAAACTGATGACGCTAATAGATTTAATGAATTAGCAATTAATATTCTTCGAAATAAACCCTTTGCAAAGTACAACGCAAGTCTTGAATATGGCATAAACACCTTCATTCGAAAATATAAGTCTTATACGAATTATTTTCAATATGATACAATCACTAATATTTTTAATAATACATCGTTATCCCCTAATGGCCTGAGTCTTAACCAAAATGTCTTCGCATCATTTATTACATATAACGTAACCCATAAGCATACATCATTAGCTTTCGGCACACGATTAGAATATGTAAACGAAATATTTCCAAGCTATAGTAATAATTATTTTAGAGCTCTGCCCAACGTATCTATTGGCTTTGATTTACAAAAAAATAGATATTTCGAGTTTTCGTTTTACCAAAAAATTAAAAGGCCAGGTACATCATACTTAAATCCAACACAGTTTTCCACAGTACCAGGGACAACTACGACGGGTAACATTTTTTTAAACCCAGAAAATTTTTATACTTGGTCATTATCATATAATAAAACCTATAAAACTCACTCAAATATTAATCTTTCCATTTACTATGAGTTAGATAAAGATTTAATAATTGAAAACACAGTAACCTCACAAAATAATAATATAAAAAAGCAATTTCAAAACATTGCAAAACAATATCTTTTTGGCTTCTCTTTATCTTTTACAAAAAGGATATTTAAAAAAATATTAATAAATTCTAATTCTTATATCGAGTACAATAATATTAGTTCACCATTTGGTAATAATTCATTCAATAATGAAGTTTACTTATATACGATGACTTTGAATATTAGCAGTACAGTACTCAAAAAATATTCAGTTTCAGGCTTTATTAGCTACACCAATAAGATTTTTGATTTGTTTAGCGAAACATCGTTACCCGCATTAACTGGTCTAACAGTTAAAAGAAATTTTTATAAAAATAAAATATCAGCGTCTTTAGTAGCCACGTACTTTACAAATTCAAATTATCGTAATATGGATTATAATGACGGCCTTGTAAAACAAATTTCTACCAACTACAAAAACATTAATAACTTAACTTTAAGAATTGATTATAATTTCGGGAAAGTATTTAATGATAGTAAAAGAAGAAATGTAGTAGAACAAAAAGATATAAAATCTGATAAGTAATAAAATTAACATGTTGTGCTATTTACGCTCTCCCAATAGGCATATCCCATCTTCGGCAATTGGGAATTAGAGAATAATCTGGTAAAGTGGTCAAAAATAGTTGGTGATTTTTTGAATTTAAATGTTTAAAATGCGGCCGTCAATCTGAGGAGGAAGCTGGCATGAGTTTACTAATACAACAGGCTATTTAACTTATCCAGGTTAATGATTTTAATTTTTCCTTCCTTAATTTCAATCAGCTTTTCAGATTTAAAATCACTCAGGGTTCGTATTAACGATTCCGTAGCTGTTCCAACATATTGAGCAATATCTTCTCTTGAAATATCAATGGGGTTACCCTCTTTCTTATCTTTATTAAACTTGGAATAAATATCAACTAAAGCTTTGGCAACTCTTTTGCGTAAGGAATCATAAGCAAGGTGTAGCAGGCGTTCTTCTTTTTCTTTTACATCATTAGCTATCAGCCGGATAAATTTTCCGGCAATGGCCATGTCGTTATATACCGCAGTTAAAAATTCATCGGAGGGAACCAACACCACTTCCGCTTCCTCCAATACCTCTGCCGTGTCGTCATAACTCCGGTTTTCAAGCAAAGCAAGATGACCTATAAAATCTCCCTCGCTGTAAAGATTGGTAATATATTCTTTACCATCGTCATGCACCTTATAGGTTTTAATCTTACCCTTTTTTAAATAATAGAGGTATTTAGGTCGCTTACCTTCGGAATAAAGGGTCTGCTTTTTTGATAAGTCCTCATTATCGTAATTATCCAATTGCATATTCAAAAGCCCAGAGCCTTTTAATTCCCTCATAAATTCATTAACACCCTGTTCGTCCTGAGAATATTTGCCTTGCAAAATATCCAGTTTCTTTAAACGAATTTCAACAGCTTTTAATAATTCCAAATCATCAAAGGGCTTTGTTATATAATCATCAGCTCCCATTTCCATACCCTTGCGAAAATCGGCTCTTTCTGTTTTAGCAGTAAGAAAAATAAAGGGAATATTTTCTGTTTCAATATTCTTTTTAAGCAAATGCAAAACGCCATAACCGTCAAGTTCGGGCATCATTATATCGCAAACAATAAGAGATGGCTTTTCTTTTAGCGCTATTTCTACGCCTTTTTTCCCGTTTTCGGCGGTATAAGTCTGGTATCCGGCTAATGAAAGGATCTCTGCCGTATTTTCTCTTATATCATTATTGTCGTCAATTACTAAAATACTATGCATAGCGTTCATTTTTCATAAATGGTAAAATTATGGTAATTGTTGTTCCCTTCCCCAAATCACTATCAATTTTTACATCCCCATAAATTAAATTTAAATAGCGACTTACGATGTGAAGCCCCAAGCCGGTTCCTTGTATATTTTCGGCATTTTTACCCCGGAAGAAACTGCTAAACAAATGTTGCTGGTCCTCTTTTGAAATGCCAATACCTTCATCTTTAACAGCAATTTCCAATTTATCGCCAACAATTGCAGGCGTTATCCATATTGGGCTGTTCTCTTTTGAAAATTTTATAGCATTACCAATAAGATTAATAAGAATGTTTTTTAATAATCGCTTATCGGTACTAAATATCAAATTATCCGACAATGTTAATATAATTTCCTGCCCGGGCTTTTTAATCGTTTTCATTTCATCTACTACATCCTGCAAAAAGTCTTTTATATCAAATTGAGTAAACTCCGTAGTAATCTTTCCTTCTTCCAGCTTGCCTAAAGACAGGAAATCTTCCAGTAATTCATTCAGGTGTTTTACAGAATCTTTTATTTTAGCAATGTGCCTTTCTCTTTTACCTTGGTCTTCTGTGAGAGAATACTTGCTTAAGATAGATGCGGACGATAACACTGTACTAAGCGGGGTACGAAATTCATGCGAGGCCATCGAAACAAAGCGGGATTTAATTTCACTCAATTCTTTTTCTTTGTCCAACGCTTCACTTAGCTCCTGTTGTGATTTCTCTAATTCCTGAAGAGCTTCTTTCAAAATTAAAGTTCTTTCTTCTACCTTATTTTCCAATTCAATATTTAACCGTCTAACATCATCTGTAATTTTTTCTAACTGTTCTTTCTGCTCCAAAAGCTTTTTTTCTGCTTCTTTTCTTACAGTTATATCTATAATAAATGCGATCACATAAATACCTTTTTTCTGATAATAATAACTAAGGCTGATTTCAACGGGAATTTCTACGCCATCTTTACGCTTTCCAAATAAATCGCGACCATGCCCCATTCTGCGGCTTTGGGGCGATTCATTAAAATTATTGCGAAATTTTTCGTGGTTTACGGTAAATCGTTTCGGAATCAATATTTCTACAGACTTTGATAACAATTCGTTTTTATCATAACCAAACATTTTTTCTGCTGCCGGGTTTACCAAAATCATTTTACCCGTTTGATCTGCAAGAACAATTCCTTCGGTGCTATTGTAAAACAAAGCATTAATTTGGTGTTCCTCTGACTCTCTTTCCCTGGTAAGTTTTTTTACATAAAGAACCAGTAAAACAGTACCCGCAATAAGCAACATAGAAAATAAATGTTGCAACATTACCTGGGTAGCAGCTAAGTTACTATGTTGAAAAAAAGTAACAAATACTAACAGAAAACTGGCTATTCCAAATAAATAAGTATAATGATCCTCTTTTAGAAATATGGTCATTACAATTAGTGTCAGCAGCCCCCCATCAAAAAATATATACTCAGGAAAATAAAATTCCAGGCATACAGTAATAATAAATACAATTACACAAAAGAAAAGAATATTGCTTTTTTTATAATTATACATGGGTCTGAATCGCTCAAAGATGATTTTTTGTAATTTGTTACTAAATAAAAAGCAATTTACTGGATTTTCCGTTGCACTGATTGTTATCAGCTAATTGATTGAGTATTCTCAACCCTTTACACCGTACCGGATTATACTTTCGCCCCATACTTAAAATAAGGTTATGCCCATTACGGATAAACAGGTACAATGTGCCCACTGTGGAGAAGATTGCGTATCTCTTGCCATAGTGCTGGATGAAAAGCAGTTTTGCTGCGAGGGTTGTAAAATGGTTTACCAGATTATCAATAAAAACGGCCTTTGTGAATATTATAATTTGAATCAAAATCCGGGCATCAACCAGCGTATAGCTGTAAGAAAAGATAAATTTGCTTTTTTAGATGATGCTGATATTCAGCAACAACTGATTGCTTTTAAAAACGATACACAAACACACATTGTTCTTTATTTACCACAAATGCATTGCAGTTCCTGTTTGTATTTGCTGGAAAGCCTGCACAGGCTTAACAAAGGAGTTATTGCCTCCACTGTAAACTTTACCCGAAAAGAAGTAACTGTTCGTTTCAATCATAAAGAAGTATCGTTAAGAGAGGTGGTAGAACTGCTTAATTCCATTGGTTATGAACCCTATCTAAGCCTGCATGATTTAAAACAGGCAAAACCCCGAGTAAACAAGTCAATCATATACCAATTAGGGATAGCCGGATTTTGCTTTGCTAATATTATGTTGATGAGCTTTCCGGAATATCTTGGCCTGGAAACAGCAGAAAAAAACCTTCAAACCTTATTTCGCACATTTAATTTTATCTTATCTCTTCCCGTATTATTGTACAGCGCACAACCATTTTATGAATCAGCATGGAAAAGCCTGAAACATAAGTTTTTGAATATAGATGCACCAATTGCCTTAGCTATTTTGATGACCTTTGTACGAAGTACTTACGAAGTGATTAGTGGAACGGGGGCGGGTTATTTTGATTCAATGACGGGTATCGTGTTCTTTATGTTGGTGGGCAGAGTTCTTCAGCAAAAAACACATCAGCAACTTTCTTTTGAAAGAGATTATACTTCCTATTTCCCAGTTGCGGTAACGGTTTTAAAAAATGATGAACAAATACCTACCGCACTACCGGATATTAAACCCAATGACACTTTGTTAATTCACAATGAAGAATTGATTCCGGCCGATGGCATACTTACAAAAGGAAAAGCCTTTATTGATTATAGTTTTGTAACAGGAGAATCTCTTCCCGTTGCAAAAGAAGTGGGCGAATTTGTATATGCAGGGGGTAAACAAACTGCCGGAAATATTGAAATACTGGTAATGAAAGAAGTGGCGCAAGGCTATTTGACCCGGTTGTGGAATAAAGATGAAATAAAACAAAGTCAAGAAAACAACAGATCCTTTGTGCATGTATTAAGCCGCTACTTTACCTATATCGTTTTCGTTATTGCATTAATCGGCGCTATTTACTGGTCATTTTATGATAGTCACAAATCCTGGAATGTAATAACCACGGTTTTAATAGTTGCCTGCCCCTGTGCATTGTTGTTATCCAATACTTTTACTAATGGTAATATCCTATCCATCCTTGCAAGAAATAAGTTTTATTTACGCAATGCCCAAACCATTGAGGACATCGCCAATATCAATCATATTGTTTTTGACAAAACAGGTACTCTTACTGATACTCATCATCAGGATATCGTATATGACGGAATACCCTTAACCAAAAAACAAGAATATTTTATCAACGCTTTAGCAGCGCAATCAACACACCCGTTAAGTAAATCACTCTCCTCGCTTCTACCGGGAAATAAAAAAACAGAAGTGGTTGATTTTACTGAAATAAAGGGCGAAGGAATACGAGGTATTGTAAACGGCGAATTAATTGCTTTGGGTTCTAAAAAATTCATCAAAGGAATTAATGATTCAGGTGATGAGGGGACAAAAGTATATGTTTCCATCGGAAACAGGCTGATGGGTTATTTCCGCTTTCAAAATCATTACAGGGAAACATTGCCCTTACTAATAAATAATTTAAAAAAACAATTTCGCTTATCCGTTATTTCAGGCGATAACTCTGCCGAAAAAGAGAACATACGGCAATTAATGGGAAAACAAACAAATATTTTTTTTGAACAATCGCCGGCCGATAAACTTCAATACGTACAACAATTACAAAAAGATAATGAACAGGTAATGATGATTGGCGATGGATTAAATGATGCTGTTGCCTTAAAACAAAGCAATGTGGGGATAGCGCTAACGGAAACAGCCAATAACTTTACTCCTGCCAGTGATGCGATTTTAGAAGCAAGCCACTTACCCAAACTTTCTCGTTTTATTTTGCTTTGCAGGGCTAATAAGCAAATTGTAATGGCAAGCTTTATTCTTTCTATTGTTTATAATATTATAGGTTTATTCTTTGCACTGCAGGGAGTGCTTTCTCCTGTAGTTGCTGCTATATTGATGCCATCCAGTTCCCTGAGTATTTTATTACTAACATTTGGCAGTAGTAGTTTGGTAGCAAAATGGTTAAAATTATAAGCACATATTTACCACCACTCGGCTTCTCCTGGATTGCTTTTTATGAATTTTTGACAAAAATCACCCTTCCGGATGAGTTCAATCAACTAGTGGCTTAATCACCCCCTATACATTTGTTTCTAAACCAAGAAAGGAGAAACTATGAGCGTAATAATTGTCTTATTACTGGCAAGTATTTGTGTTGCCTCACTATTCCTTATCGCTTTTATCTGGAGTGTAAAGAAAGGTCAATTTGAAGATGATTACTCCCCTCCCCGTCGGATACTTTTTGATGACTCCCCCCCACCTCCCAAAAGCGGAACTTTTTGATCTCAAATTGTACAACCTCATCAAATTAATAATTAAATAAGCAAATACTTTAAATATTAAACCCAAGACTAAAATATGCAACTGGAAAAGTTTTATTATGACAACAAAATTGTAAGAGCTTTTGCTTACGCAACAGTTCTTTGGGGTGTAGTAGGTATGATTGCCGGTTTGTGGGTGGCCATACAGTTTTATGCCCCTGGTACCGCGTTGAACTACCCGGGTACTACATTCGGGCGCCTGCGCCCCATTCACACTAACGCAGTGATATTTGCTTTTGTAGGTAACTGTATGTTTACCGGTGTGTATTATTCATTACAGCGCTTGTGCAAAGCCCGCATGTTTAGTGATAAACTAAGCTGGCTACATTTTTGGGGTTGGCAATCCATTATTGTTTTAGCTGCCGCAACTTTATTTTTTGGAATCACCACGGGTAAAGAATATGCGGAGTTGGAATGGCCAATTGACATTCTTATCACCCTAATATGGGTGGTATTTGGCATCAATATGTTTGGTACCATTATTAAGCGGCGTGAGTCTCATATTTACGTTGCTATATGGTTTTATATTGCTACCTGGGTTACAGTTGCTATGCTGCATATTGTAAACTCAATAGAAATTCCGGTTAACCTGCTAAAAAGTTATAGTTGGTATGCTGGAGTACAGGATGCTTTGGTACAATGGTGGTATGGCCATAACGCAGTGGCATTCTTTCTTACCACACCCATTCTCGGTTTGATGTATTATTTTCTGCCAAAAGCCGCTAATCGTCCAGTTTACTCATATCGCCTTTCTATTATACACTTTTGGGCTTTGATATTTATTTATATATGGGCTGGGCCGCACCACTTATTATATACGGCTTTACCAGATTGGGCTCAATCACTCGGTGTTGTATTTTCTGTAATGCTGATTGCTCCCAGTTGGGGCGGTATGCTTAATGGTTTGTTTACACTCCGTGGTGCGTGGGATAAAGTGAGAGAGGAACCTGTATTGAAATTTTTTGTAGTGGCTGTTACCTGCTATGGTATGAGCACCTTTGAAGGCCCAATGCTTTCGTTAAAAAATGTAAATGCCATAGCTCACTTTAGCGACTGGATTATTGGACACGTACATATTGGCGGATTAGGGTGGAATGGTTTTATGGCATTTGGCATGTTATATTACCTCGTGCCCAAAATGTTTAATACGCCTCTTTATTCTAAAAAATTAGCTACCAACCATTTTTGGCTGGGAACAATCGGTATCGTTTTATATGCAATTCCAATGTATTGGGCTGGTTTTACGCAAAGCCTTATGTGGAAACAATTTACTGAGGACGGAACCTTGCAATATCCTTTCCTGGAAACGGTGACTCAAATTATTCCCATGTACATTACCCGTAGCATTGGAGGCACTTTATACCTGGCAGGTGCATTGTTTATGGTTTATAACTTATACAAAACCGTTAAACAGGGAAGTTTTATTGCTAATGAAGAAGCAGAAGCAGCTCCACTTGTAAAAGCACATAGCCATGTAAAAGAATATTGGCATCGTGTTATCGAAAGAAGACCAATGCAAATGCTGGTACTAAGTTTAATTTTAGTACTAATTGGCGGGTTGGTTGAATTAGTTCCAACCTTCCTGGTAAAGTCAAATATTCCAACAATTGCTTCTGTAAAGCCATACACTCCACTTGAATTACAAGGTCGCGATATTTATATAAGAGAAGGATGTTACACTTGTCATTCACAAATGATTCGTCCTTTCCGATATGAAGTAGCCCGGTATGGCGAATACTCTAAAGCAGGCGAATTTGTATATGATCATCCATTTCAATGGGGTTCTAAACGCACCGGACCTGATTTAGCAAGAGAAGGTGGCAAAAATCCGGATGGATGGCACTTCCTTCACATGTTTGACCCCAGACAAACATCTGATAAAAGTATTATGCCCCGGTACCCCTGGTTGTATCAAGATGATTTAGATATTTCTACTACACCGGCTAAAATAAGAGCCATGCAAACACTGGGAGTACCGTATGAAAAAGGATATGATCAAATTGCCAATACGGATTTATTAACCCAGGCAAAAAGAATTGCAGATGGATTAAAGGCCGATTCTAAAGTAAGACAGTTAATGACTGTGGAAGGAATTGGTAATCCGGAAAGCAAAGAGATTATTGCCCTGATTGCTTATTTGCAAAGAATTGGGAAGGATATTAAAGCCGAGCCCAAATCAACAACAGCTCAAGCATCTTTAAAATAAACGTGACTGTTGAGAAAGATTTTATTGGCGATTTGCCATTAATCAAAAACGTAAACTTAAAGTATTTAAAAATGAAGTTTGTTCACTACTTAGAAAAAATAACTGATGTAAGTGTATATCCGGTTATTTCCTTTTGCATATTCGGTTTATTTTTTATCGCAGTAGCAACCTGGGTATTTAAATCCGATAAAAAGCAAATGGAAAGCAATAGTCGTTTACCACTTGATTAATAAAAACTAATTAATATGTACTACAACTTAAATAAAATTAAGATGAAAAAAGCCGGACGGATTATTTCGCTCTGTATGGCTATGGCAACCAGCTTTACTCCGGTTATGGCACAACAAGGCCCCAAGCCGGAATCTTCCTTAAATAACCCATTAGCATTAACGCTGGTGGTAATTATTGCCGCCCTTGCTCTAGTTATTGGAATGCTGGCCTATGTTGTGTATGGAGCTGCGGAAATAGAATTAAAAAAGCAACAAAAACAAAAGGCTGACTCAAGCGCCAAAAACATAGCATTAACTATTGCTTTATTCTTAATAACCGCAACCTTTGCCAACGCACAAAATACAAGTGAACCCGTAGCGCAAACTACAATTGGAGGGCTCTCTTCCTCGGTATTCTATATACTATTGGCTATATTACTTATAGAAATAACAGCCATTTTTTTCCTTTTATTTCAACTCCGTTTTTTAATCGGTATAGAAAGAAGAAAAATTGTTGAAAATGAAGAAAAACAAACCTCTATTGCCAGGGAACCTGTCGAAATAAAACTAAACTGGTGGGATAGATTTAATAAGTTTCGTCCCGTGGAACAAGAAGCCAATATAGATCTTGGTCATAATTACGATGGCATACGTGAATTAGACAATCGTTTGCCCCCATGGTGGCTATATGGTTTTTATATTACTATTATTTTCGCCGCCGTTTATCTTTATCGTACACATATATCGCATGCTGCACCATCCAGTGCCGAAGAATATCAAGCTGCCGTTACAAAAGCTAATGCACAAATGGAAGGAAGATTGAAAGATCAAAAAAATAGAGTGGATGAGAATACGGTAGTACTGTTAACTGAAAAAACAGAGCTGGAAAAAGGAAAAGCCGTGTTCGCCTCCTATTGTATTGCCTGCCATGGTCAGCTGGCGCAGGGAACTGTGGGTCCAAATCTTACAGATGACTACTGGATTCACGGTGGAAATATCAAAGACATTTTTAAAACCATCAAATATGGTTACCCGGAAAAAAGTATGCAATCCTGGAAAGATCAATTAACTCCAGTACAAATTGCACAGGTATCCAGCTATATTAAATCTTTAAGAGGAAGTAACCCCGCGGGTGCAAAAGAAAAGCAAGGCGAACTTTACGAAGAAAAATAATACAGCTTGTAATGTTTTCCTCCTTAGTGACGTGCACGTTTTAGTGGATATTATGATGTTAATTTAATGAATGTTATAAACGATACAAGTAAACAAAGCGAACAAAACAGCGACTCTTTCCGTGACAGGATCGCAACGGTTGATGCGAAAGGACACCGTAAATGGGTGTTTGCACAAAAGCCGAAGGGGCGTTTTTACAGAGCCAGAACTATTGTAAGTTGGGTGTTTTTTCTTTTCTTTCTTACACTTCCATTTATTTACGTACATGGAAGACCCTTCTTTCTTTTTAACATACCCCAGGGAAGATTTATTTTATTTGGGAAAGTATTCTGGCCACACGATTTTTTTGTATTTGCTATAGGCATGGTCACTTTCGTGATATTTATCGTTTTGTTTACCGCAGCCTTTGGTCGCCTGTTTTGTGGATGGGTTTGTCCACAGACAAATTTTTTAGAAATGGCCTTCCGGAAAATTGAATACCTGATAGATGGAGATGCTGCACAACAAAAATTATTGGCTCAATCGCCGTGGAATGGAACAAAAATTTTTAAGCGTTCATTAAAACATGGTGTTTTCTTTTTGCTTTCGTTTATCATTGCTAATTATTTTCTTGCCTATATTATTAGTGTAAAAGAGTTGTGGCAAATTATTTCCTCACCGGTAAGCGAACACCTGGGCGGTTTCATGGCTATCACTATCTTTTCATTTGTTTTTTATTCTGTTTACGCTTTCTTTAGAGAGCAGGCGTGCACGGTAGTTTGCCCTTATGGAAGATTACAGGGGGTTTTATTAGATAGAAATTCCATATTGGTTGCGTATGATTATAAACGAGGTGAACCAAGAGGCAAGTTTGATAAAAGAGAAGAAAGAACAATTGGCGATTGTATTGATTGCCACCAGTGTGTTAAAGTGTGTCCTACGGGGATTGATATACGCAATGGAACACAAATGGAGTGTGTAAACTGCACTGCCTGTATAGATGCTTGTAATGCAATTATGGTTAGTATTCACAAGCCGAAGGGATTAATACGCTATGCGTCTGAAAATGGTATTGCCAATCATGAGCCGTTACGCTATACTACCCGAATGAAAATGTACACCGTACTGCTCACCATATTAGTAGGAGTACTCACTATATTACTGGCTACCAGAAACGAAATTGATGCAACCGTATTACGTTCGCCTGGCTTGCTTTACCAGGAAATAGGTAAGGACAGTGTGAGTAATTTGTACAACATAAAAATTGCCAATAAAACCGTTAAACGAATACCTGTTTCTATTCAGCTAGAAGGAATTCCCGGAAAAATACAGATTATTGGGAACTCCCGTTTTGTAGATCTTAAAGAAGAATCCATTGGCTCGGGCTCTTTTTTTATAACATTACCAAAATCGGCAATAAAAAAACCGAAATCTAAAATATCTCTTGGATTATATAATGGCGATAAAAAAATTGAATCCGTGAAAACTAATTTTCTTGGTCCTGTAGGAGAATAACAGGATTAAAATGTATAATTTAATACCTGTATAATACAAATGTTTATAAAATTATATCTGGCATCAAACAACAAAAAAGCAATAAATATGAGTTGGGGAAATAAATTACTGGTAGTGTTTATATTTTTTGGGGCTGGCATTTCTTTTATGGTTTATAAAAGTACAACAGCCAAATTCGATTTAGTGTCTAAAGAATATTACAAAGACGAGTTGGCATATCAACAGGTTATTGATGGAACTAAAAAGGCTAATGCATTAAATGGCGTGATGAAAATTACAAATGATGAAAATTACGTTTATATTCAATTACCGGAAGATCTAAACGGACGGGCGGCAAATGGTACAATTTGGTTTTATTATACTGCCGATGCACAAAAGGATCGAAAATTTGACTTAAAACCGGATGCGAATGGTAAACAGGTGTTTGATAGAAAACTATTCTTCCCCGTTAATTATAAAGTTAAAATTAATTGGGAATCGAATGGAGAACGTTTTTATAACGAAACAGATTTTAATAACAAATGATCTGGCCGGTAATTATAGCAGGGTTGTCTTTAGGCTTGGTTAGCAGTGTGCATTGTATTGGTATGTGTGGCCCACTCTCACTGGCTTTACCTGTTTCTTCGTTGTCGTCTTCTACCCAAAAAACATGGGTCATCCTGGTTTATAATGTTGGCAGAGTTATTACCTATTCTATAATGGGTTTAATTTTTGGAATGGCTGGAAGAAAAATTTACCTGGCTGGTTTTCAACAAAATTTTTCCATTGCTCTCGGGATAATAATTTTATTACTAGTAATTCAATACTATGTTTTTAAAAAGAACAATCAATCTTCTTTAATAAGACATATCTATCATCCGGTGCAACAGTGGATACTAAGACTTTGGAGCAATCCGGTTAAAATAAATTATCTGATAGTAGGTATGGCTAATGGCCTCTTACCTTGTGCCATGGTTTATATAGCGATAGCCGGCGCCTTAAGCACAGCGCAAGTGGGAAATGCGGTACTATTTATGGCCATGTTTGGAACTGGCACTTTACCTGCCATGCTACTATTTGCTTTTTTTAGTTCTTTTATGAAAATATCCGCAAGAAATACAATTAAAAAAGCAATGCCCTACTTTTTTGCGGGAATGGCCGTATTGTTGATTTTAAGGGGAATGAATTTAGGAATACCTTTTATAAGTCCTGTAATGGAAAGCGGCCCTAAAGAAGCAATTAGCTGCCATTAAAATGTACCCAGTTGATCACGATCTTTGTCCTCGTATCCCCATTCTTCCTTATCTGTAAGCTCTTTGCCCTTATATTTTCCATATCGCAGAATAGAATATACCATCCAGACTGCCAGAAATGGGAAAAAAATAAAAATAGCAAAGGCTATATTTTGTGTTAACGAGTGTTCAATCAAAAGACTAAACAGAATAACACAGATAGTATTAACAGTTACTGAAAAAGTTGGGTTTTTAAACATATTTCATCATCTGTAATTATAACACTTGTAGTAAAAAATTGTTTTTGCAAATAGATTTAAGATTCTCCTTTCTATAGTTGGTTTTTTAAAAGCGCTTCACATCTGCGAGGCGCTTATTTTTATACAGTTATCTAACTGTATCTTTGCTGCATGCGTGTTGATATCGTTACTGTTTTACCTGAGTTACTGGAAAGCCCACTGAATCATTCCATCATGAAAAGAGCCAAGGAAAAAGGGCTATTAGAAGTGTGTATTCATGCACTTCGCCAATGGGCTATCAACGAATATGGTCAAGTAGATGATTATCAATATGGAGGGGGTGCTGGTATGGTAATTATGTGCGAACCGCTGGTAAACGCAATCGAATCTTTGCAGAAGGAACGGGTTTATGATGAAATAATTTATCTTACCCCTGACGGTGAACGATTTAACCAAAAAATGGCTAATCAGCTTTCGCTAAAAAAAAACCTGCTTCTTATTTGCGGACATTATAAGGGAATTGATGAAAGGGTGAGAGAACATTTTATAACTAAAGAAATTTCTATTGGCGACTTTGTATTGAGTGGGGGAGAAATTGCCGCTTCCCTTATAGTAGATGCTATTGGAAGATTAATTCCCGGCGTCCTCAACAATGAAACATCAGCCTTAACCGATTCCTTCCAGGATAGCTTATTGGCTCCGCCTGTCTATACTCGTCCATCTGAATTTCGCGGCTGGAAGGTACCTGACATTTTACTAAGCGGGGATCTGAAAAAGATTGATGAGTGGCGTTATGAACAGGCTGTTGACAGAACTAAACAAAAGAGACCCGATTTATTAGAGGAATAGATTATAAAAGATTAAAGAATTTTTATTAGTAATTCATTGAGGTCTTATCCCGTAAAACTCCTGTTTCATGAACGAATATACTGTCAAAATTATTGAAGCTAATTTTATTACTCATGATGTAAAACGCTTTTTAGTAGAAAAACCAAAAGGATATAGTTTTATACCCGGACAAGGAACTTATGTCTCTATCAACTTGCCGGAATGGAAAGATAAGTTACGGCCATTTACTTTTACTTCGCTCGCAGACTGGCCTTTTCTTGAGTTTACTATAAAAATTTATACTGATCACAAAGGTGTTACCAATCAATTGGGCAAAACAAATGCCGGAACAGAATTAATTCTGCACGATGTTTTTGGCACCATTCAGTACCGTGGCGCGGGAGTGTTTATTGCCGGAGGCTCCGGGATTACTCCTTTCCTTTCCATATTAAGAACACTGTATAAAATGAATAATTTAAATGACAATGTGCTTATCTATTCCAATAAAACTATCGAAGACATCATACACGCCGAAGAATTACATAAGATGTTAGGCGATAATTTTATTAATGTTTTAACGAGACAGGGAGTAATTGGCTTTTTGGAAAGAAGGATTGATCGTAATATGCTGATTGACCTGGTTCAGGATTTTAGCAGGTTTTTCTATCTCTGCGGACCGGAAAAATTTGTAAAAGATATTTCTGAAATTCTTTTAGATTTGGGAGTATCGGCCGATTCGCTTGTGGTAGAGAAATAACAGGCTTACTTTTTCCTGAACAATAAGGTAGTGCGGACAACTCCCCAAAAGCCTAATTGTGCAAAGGATGCTACTACTTACACAGGTTTAGCCCAGTGGTTAAAAAAAAGTTCCGGCTTGGTAAATGAATGACTGGTTATTAAATGAGGCATCACACTATCCCCTCCATCACCTGTACCGTTATAAAGAAAGAAAGTAGCAACATTATTGTAAAAAAGACGATAATAAATAGTTTTACCTCCTTATCCATATCAGCATTTTCGGATTTTACTTTCATCCTACCAGAATTTCTATTATTTTGTTGGTATTAAGTAAAAAGTATTGGTAATTCAAAATCAATCCGCAGTAGCGCTGTTATGCAATTTACCAAGCTAAGTATCATTATTCCTGTTTATAACGAAGAGAAAACCATTGAGCCTTTACTCAACAGTGTTCTTGAGGTACCATTGCATCATAGTATTCAAAAAGAACTGATAGTAGTAAATGATTGCAGTACTGATAATACCAGGGAGATTGTTGAAAATTATATCACATTAAATACCGAAACTGAGATACACCTTTTTAATCATAGAGTCAATACAGGTAAAGGATCTGCTCTGCACACCGGGATTAAAGAAGCAACAGGACAATACATTATTATTCAGGATGCGGATTTGGAATACGACCCAAACGATTATAACCAGTTATTGGAACCTGTGATGAAAGGGGCTGCAGATGTAGTTTTTGGCTCCCGTTTTATGGGTAGTAAACCACACAGGGTTTTGCTGTTTTATCATTATATGGCAAATGGCTTTCTTACTTTTTTGTCAAACCTGTTTACCAACTTAAACCTTACGGATATGGAGGCTTGTTATAAGTTGTTTGATGCAAAAATGCTTAAATCACTAGCATTGAAAGAAAAAGGGTTTGGCTTTGAACCTGAGGTAACTGCTAAAATATCACGTATAAAAAAAGTGCGGATATATGAAGTGGGCATCTCCTACTATGGCCGCACATACGACGAGGGTAAAAAAATCAGTTGGAAAGATGGCTTAAAAGCAATTTGGTGTATTCTTCGGTACAACACATGGGATCGCTGATTATTTAAAGTTCAATAATACCTGATTCTCAAAAAAAAGTCATTGTATAACTCCGTTTTCATTGTCTTTCACAAAATTTAAGCAAATTTGTACTTTCAAAAATAACCAAGCCCCATGAAGAATCTATTACTGCTGTCTTACCTCCTTACTTTCCACTTTGCCCAATCGCAAGACAACGGTTCTTTTCAAAAACAATTTCAGCTACACCTTGTTAAAACCATTGCCCCGATTAAAATTGATGGAGAATTAAATGATTCTATTTGGAGCATAACTGAAAAGACAACACCTTTTTGGCGAAAATTTCCTACGGATGGAAGCCAACCCAAAAGAAACACGGAAGTGCAGATGGCTTATGACAATAAATTTATTTATATAGCTTTTACCGCTTTCGATTCCGGAAAAGCTTTTATCAATAGTTTAAAACGCGA
>DASSYR010000083.1:0-5041 GCA_035703165.1 Chitinophagaceae bacterium | reverse complement strand
ATCGCAACGGCAATGGGGAAAAATGGACGCAGCACAGATGCTGGCTCACGTACAAATGCCTATCAAAATTGCATTGGGGACACATCAACCCAAAGGAAGTTTTCTGTTACGTTTAATTGGTCCATTATTTAAATCCAAACTTTGGGATGCTGTCCCCTATAAAGAAAGCCTACCGACTGACCCAACTTTTATTACGACAGGACAGGTAAAAGATTTTGAAAAAGAAAAAAGTCAATTGCTTCAACTGGTAAACAATTTTAGTGAAAATAATATAGCCCGTGATGCACATCCCATCTTTGGCAAGCTTACCAAAGAACAATGGGCCAAAGCCACCTGGAAACATTTAGATCATCACCTTAGGCAGTTTGGTGTATAATCTTAAACTGTAGCCAATTTGTGATTTTTTTTTTTTCCAAGGCTTGTTCCAAATCCCAAATAA
Organism: Chitinophagaceae bacterium; assembly: GCA_035703165.1. Lineage (GTDB taxonomy): Bacteria > Bacteroidota > Bacteroidia > Chitinophagales > Chitinophagaceae > AWTP1-9. Next base: position 4,602 of record DASSYR010000083.1, on the reverse strand, counting down.
GGTCTTTATCATTTTCCACTCCTATGGAAAGACGAATCATTTTGGAACTAATATTAAACAATATTTTTTCTTCATCAGGAATATCAACATGCGTCATGGTGGCGGGATGTTCGGCCAGGCTTTCTGTTCCACCAAGACTTACCGCCAGTTTTATTAATTTAAGATGATTCAAAAAGGTAAATGCTTCCTGTTCACCCCCTTTAATATCAAAGCTCAACATAGCACCTTTGCCGATACATTGCTTTTTATATATTTCATATTGTGCAGCATCTGTTTCTTTAATATTCCCCAGGTAATAAACCTTTTCTACCATTGGGTGTTGAGAAAGATACGCTGCAACCTTTTCGGCATTAGCCGCTTGCTGATCCATTCTTACTTTTAAAGTTTCTAAGCTGCGCAATAATAACCAACCCGTATAGGGACTAATCATGTTTCCTAAAAAAGTCCTCAGTACTTTTACCCGGTTTATCATTTCCGTATTTCCTAATACAGCACCGGCAATAACATCGCTATGTCCGCCAATGTACTTGGTGGCGGAATACAAAACCAGGTCTGCTCCAACTTTTAGCGGATGTTGCCATAACGGTCCCATATAAGTATTATCAACCGCTACAAACACTTTTTTATCTGCTATTGAATATTGTTTGGCAATAGCTGCACACATTCCGATATCAATAAGATCATTGGTTGGGTTAGCCGGTGTTTCCACATATATCATCGCTAAATTTTCTTCCATTCCGGACTTTTTAAGTCGTACTTCTATTTCTCTTTTTGTTTCCCCGGGGTTGAATCCCAATACCTGAATGCCGAATTTGGTAAGTACATGATGTATAAAGTGATGTGTTCCTCCATAGATGGGATTACTGTACAAGAGCAGATCTCCTGGTTTTAAAAATTCCATTAGCACAGTTGAAATGGCACTCATACCACTTTCAAAAACCGCACAGGCTTCAGCATGATCCCACAAGGTTAGCCGGTCTTCCAGTATCTCCATATCCGGGTTATTAATACGGCTGTAAATCAAACCTATCTTTTCATTTTTTTTCTTTTGCCGGTGGCCGTAGGCAACTTCAAAAAATGCTTTACCCTGCTCTGCAGAGTTAAAAACAAAAGTGGAAGTTTGAAAAATCGGGCATTTCACAGCCCCTTCACTGAGTTGAGGTTTGTAACCATAGCTCATCATCAGGCTTTCCGGTGAAAGTTTATGAGTATCCATACTATTCGTTTTAAAGTACAAAGTTCTGATTTATGGAATAATATTCCTATGATTTTGATTAATATAGAATATAAAACTATATTTATAGATAAATAAAGAATAAATTTCTTTTACCGGTTGTTTTTAATTTGTTTTCAGAAAAATAATCTTTTATGATAAAGCTCGATACCACTGATGTCAGCATTTTGAATTTACTGCAGAACGATGCCCGGTTAACGAATAAAGAAATTGCAGATAAGTTGGGTAAAAGTGTAACACCTGTTTATGAACGTATTAAATGGCTTGAAGAAGAGGGCTATATTCAGCGATACGTGGCTGTGCTGGATAAAAATAAAATTGATAAGAACCTGGTGGCATTTACTAACGTACAGCTAAAAGAACATTCGCATATTATGCTTAAAGTTTTTGAAAAAGATATTGTAAAGTTTGAAGAAGTAATGGAATACTATCACATGACAGGACTTTTTGATTACCTTCTTAAAATTGCGGTAAAAGACATGAACGAATACCAGGACTTTATTGTAAATAAACTGGCAAAGCTGCCGAATATTGGAACAGTTCAAAGTTCATTTATAATGACCGAAGTTAAATATGGTACAGCATATAATCTTATTACTCCCGATCAGAAGAAGAAAAATTACCGGGGTGCATGATTAAAATCATAATCCGTGTTAAGATACCATCTTATTTTTGACAATATTCTTTCTATGAATCTTTGGAAAAATATTATCAAAAAACCCACCTGATTTTGTCTGTGTTTTATAGACACTGAAATGTTTTTTCCTTGCGGTTATTTATCTCAACAGCAATACTATAAATTTTTTTTTCATGAAAACAATTATAGAGCCATTTCGCATAAAATCGGTGGAGCCTATTTTTTTTAACACAAAAGAAGAAAGAGAACAAATTTTAAAAAAAGCATTTTACAATCCTTTTCTTATTCATGCAGATGATGTACTGATTGATCTTCTTACAGACAGCGGAACCAGCGCCATGAGCAGTAGTCAGTGGGCCGGCATTATGCAAGGCGATGAGTCGTATGCAGGTAGCCCGAGCTTTTTTCGTTTTGAACAATCTGTAATGGAAGTGACAGGGTTTCCCATCGTTATTCCTACGCACCAGGGCAGGGCGGCGGAAAAAATTCTTTTTTCTATTCTGGGGGGAAAAGGAAAATATTTTATTAGTAATACATTGTTTGATACAACAAGAGCTAATATTGAATTTTCAGGTGCGGAAGGGATAGATCTTTTGTGCGAGGAAGGTAAACATCCCACCGTTCCGTCGCCTTTTAAAGGCAATATGGACATTGAGGCTTTAAAAAAAGTAATTAAAGAAAAAGGAGCCGAAAATATTCCTATGGTGATTATGACGGTAACGAATAACTCAGGTGGGGGACAACCGGTGAGTATGCAAAATATAAAAACAGTAAGCGCCATTTGCCGGGAAAATAAAATTCTTTTCTTTATTGATGCTTGCCGTTTTGCGGAAAACAGCTATTTTATCAAACTACGTGAAAAGGGTTATGCAGATAAAATGGTTCCCGAAATAGCTGCTGAATTATTTTCTTATGCCGATGGCTGTACGATGAGTGCAAAAAAAGATGCCTTTGCTAACATTGGTGGTTTTTTGGCTATGCACAACGAAAAATTAGCGCTTCAATGCAGAAACCTTTTAATTATTACCGAGGGGTTTACTACATACGGTGGATTGGCCGGAAGGGATTTGGATGCTATTGCCATTGGCTTAAAAGAAGTAATGGATGAACATTACCTGCAGTATCGTATTCGAAGCATCGAATACCTTACTAATAAGTTGGTTGATGCCGGTGTGCCGGTAATGCAGCCCGCCGGTGGGCACGCTGTGTACATTGATGCCAAAGAATTCTTGCCGCATATTCCTGTTGAGCAGTACCCGGGACAGGCATTGGTTTGCGCCTTGTATGCAGCAGGTGGAATAAGAAGCGTAGAAATTGGTTCGCTGATGTTTGGGAAATACGATACAAACGGGAAACTTATTCCTTCACAAATGGAGTTGGTGCGACTGGCGATACCGAGGAGGGTATATACACAAAGCCATATTGATTATGTAGCTGAAGTAATTATAGAAGTGTTTAAAGACAGGCAACAGATTAGAGGATTAAGCATTATGGAAGAAACACAGTTGCTTCGGCATTTTACTGCTAAACTGAAACCCGTTACATAAAAAATTACTTGTATGAAACATATTATTAAAAGAAGTTGGGCAGAGCCTTACAAAATGAAAATGGTGGAATTGTTAAAAATGACTACTCCACAACAAAGAAAAAAGGCTATGCTGGAAGCCGGGTATAACACTTTTTTACTAAGGTCAGAAGATGTTTATATTGATTTACTAACAGATAGCGGTACTTCTGCCATGAGCGATCATCAATGGGCCGGTATGATGATGGGAGACGAAGCTTATGCCGGCAGTCGAAACTTTTATCATTTGGAAGAAGTGGTAAAAGATGTTTATGGATACAAATATTTAGTGCCTACTCACCAAGGGCGTGGTGCTGAGAATATTATTTCAAAAATCCTGATTAAGAAAGGAGATATCATACCCGGTAATATGTATTTCACCACTACAAGATTGCATCAGGAATTGGCAGGCGGAAAATTTGAAGATATTATTATTGACGAAGCACATGATCCTGAAAATGAATTTCCGTTTAAGGGTAATGTTGATCTGAACAAACTGGAGAAACTGGTTAAAAAATACGGAGCTGATAAAATTCCTTATGTGAGTATTGCTACCAGTGTAAACATGGCCGGGGGGCAACCCATTAGCATCAAAAATTTAAAAGAGTTAAGAAGCTTTGCTAAGAAACATGGCATTCGCATTATACATGACATGACAAGGGTAGCCGAAAATGCCCACTTCATTCAACAGAGAGAGAAGGGATATAAGCACATTCCCATAAGACAAATTGTAAAAGAAATTTGTTCATTAACGGATGGTGCTACCATGAGTGCCAAAAAAGATGCATTGGTAAACATTGGGGGATTTCTCGCAATTAATGATTGGGAAGTATTTGAAGAAGCCAGAAATCTTGTGGTGGTATATGAAGGTTTGCATACATACGGTGGTTTAGCCGGGAGAGATATGGAAGCAATGGCTATTGGCATCAGGGAAAGTATAAACGACGATCATATTCACGCAAGGGTAGGGCAGGTAATTTATCTTGGTGAAAAAATGATGGAGTACGGTGTACCCATTGTAAAACCGATTGGCGGACATGGAATTTTTGTGGACGCAAAGAAATTTTTACCGCATATACCACAGGATGAATATCCTGCCCAAACATTAGCAGCAGAAGTTTATCTCGACTCTGGTGTAAGAACTATGGAGAGAGGAATTGTTTCTGC
>DASSYR010000012.1:0-48186 GCA_035703165.1 Chitinophagaceae bacterium | reverse complement strand
GACCACCCCTTTATCTGTTTTTCCCAAGCAATTGCCTGAATTATATCTGTAAAATGTCCTGCATACTTTAACTCAACAGGTCTTCTTTTATATGTATAAGAATCTTTGTTATAACCAGTATTATGCTCCCATAATCTTCTTTCAATATCATTCGTAACACCAGTATAATAACTTCCGTCATTACATTCAACTATATAAACGTAGTAATTATGACCCAGCTTCATAATATTTATTTACTTCAGCAAATACAATTCAACTTTATTACTTAACTCATCTCGGCTTCGACAGGCTCAGCCGGACAATTAACACTATACATTCAATCCCTTCATAAATTCTCTAATCAATTTCATGTCCTTCAGCCTACCATTACTGCTACCCTGAGCTTGTCGAAGGGTAGCGCAGCATTTGTACCCAACTCATCTCGGCTTCGACAGGCTCAGCCGGACAATTAACACTATCCATTCAGCCCCTTCATAAATTCTCTAATCAATATCATATCCATCAACCCACCACCGCTGCTACCCTGAGCTTGTCGAAGGGTTGCTCAGCATTTGTACCCAACTCACCTCGGCTTCGACAAGCTCAGCCGGACAATTAACACTATACATTCAACCCCTTCATAAATTCTCTAATCAATTTCATATTCATTAGCCCACCATTGCTGCTACCCTGAGCTTGTCGAAGGGTAGTTCAGCATTTGTACCCAACTCATCTCGGCTTCGACAGGCTCAGCTGAACAATTTACACTATCCATTCAGCCATTTCTTAAATTCTCTAATCAATTTCATGTCCATCAGCCCACCATTGCTGCTACCCTGAGCCTGTCGAAGGGTAGCTCAGCATTTGTACTCAACTCATCACGGCTTCGACAAGCTCAGCCGGACAATTTACACTATCCATTCAGCCCCTTCATAAATTCTCTAATCAATTTCATATCCATCAACCCACCAGTACTGCTACCCTGAGTCTGTCGAAGGGTAGCTCAGCATTTGTACCCAACCCATCACGGCTTCGACTAGCTCAGCCGGACAATTAACACTATACATTCAATCCTTTCACAAACTCCCTCACCAGTTTCATATCCATCAACCCACCACCGCTGCTACCCTGAGCTTGTCGAAGGGTAGTTCAGCATTTGTACCCATCTCATCTCGGCTTCAACAGGCTCAACCGGACAATTAACACTATCCATTCAGCCCCTTCATAAATTCTCTAATCAATTTCATATCTTTCACACCCGGGCTGCTTTCAAACTTACTATTGATGTCAACGGCAAACAATGCTTTGGCCACCGGCTCCTGTGCAAAAAATTTTAATTTGCTTTCATCACCCGGCTCTATGCCGCCACTCAGGAAAAAAGGTTTGCCAACGGTTATCCCTTTCAGCAAATCCCAGTTAAACTTTTTTCCCGTGCCGCCGTATCCGGCGCCAAGGGTATCAAACATAAACATATCACACACATCCATAAAAGGTTTTATCATCCACTCAATATTATCACCTTCACTAATGCGGAAAGCTTTTACCACCGATACATAATCCGCAATCTTTTCACAATACTTCGGGGTTTCATCACCATGCAACTGCACCATACTCAGCCGGCATTCATCCACGATATGTATCACTTCCTCAATAGGTGCATTTACAAACACACCCACTTTGTTGATGTTGGATATTTTTTTAATGTCGGTAATGGTTAAAGACTTAAAAACATACCGCGGACTTTTTGCATAAAAAATAAACCCGGCAAAGGTAACGCCCATACCCGCCAGTTCTTCCACCTGGTTCAATTGGGTCATTCCGCAAACCTTTACCCGAAATCCTCCCCGCTCCCTAAAGGGAATACTAATTGCCTCACTTTTATGCTCATTCATATTTTTACCCGTTTAAATTTAAACCGGCAAGCATTATCGTTTATTGAACTACTGGAATACAACAGGCAACTTCTATTACCCCCCTTTAGAGGCGGGAGGCCTCAATGCCATTTTAAACTGCATCACCAATGCCAAATCTTTCACACCGGGTTCTTTTTCAAAACGGCTGTTGATATCCACTCCATAAAAATCAGGATGTTTAAATTTTTTCACTTTATCAGCATCATCTATCCCAATGCCACCACTCAGGAAAAATGGCTTTTCAATCCTCGCCTTGCTTAATTGCTTCCAGTCAAATTGTTCACCGCTTCCACCCAGCAAACCAGTTTTTGATGCGGTATCAAACAAATAATAATCACACACTTCATCATAATCCTTAACCAAAGCATCTACATCCTGCTTTCCACTTAACCTAAAGGCTTTAATTACTTCTACATTGTCAGAAAGTCTTTCGCAGAGTTCCGGCGTCTCATCGCCATGTAATTGCACAGCATCCAACGTATAATCGTCCACTATTTCCATTATCTCATTAAAATCAGCATTTACAAACACACCCACTTTTTTTATATCAAAGTCAGCATCGCCAAGTTCTTCTTTCGAAATCTTATCCCCCGCATACCTGGGCGAACCTTTGAAAAATATAAACCCTGCATAATCAATATTGAGTTTATCTAATTGCTGTAACTGTTTTAACTGCGTTATACCGCACACTTTAATATTCATAATCAATTTATTTTAATACTATGTTAAGGACATTTATATTGACATTGCTTAATTAATTATCCCTTGTATTCTTTTGTGCTTTCGTTGTGCCTTTGTAATTTAAAAGTCTTAACACAAGGTGCACTAAGAATTACATAAAAGTCACAAAGCAAGGTCAGGCAAACAATATGTTATTAATATGTTTTTAATTTTTCTGCAAACTCCCGGAATGCTTCCCCTGGGTTTTCTTCTTTCATAAAATTTTCTCCAATTAAAAAACCACGAAATCCGTGTTGTCTAAATAAATTAATATTCTCTACCGAGCTGATACCACTTTCAGCTACTTTAACTTTTCCTGCCGGTATTTTTTCTGCCATCCGCAAGCTCCTCACTATATCCACTTCAAATGTTTTTAAGTTGCGGTTATTGATGCCCACTATTTCTGTTTCGTCACAAATATGTTGCAGTTCTTCTTCATCATGAAGTTCTAACAAAACTTCCAACCCGATACTTTTGGCAAATGTCGCCAGTCTTCTTACCTCAGCAGGACTTAAACACGCTGCAATCAACAGTATTACATCTGCCCCCATCGCCCTTGCTTCAATTATTTGGTACTCTTCTACTATAAAATCCTTTCGTAGAATGGGAATTTCGTTTATTCTTGCTTTTATTAAATCATTGGCGCTGCCACCAAAAAATTTTTCATCTGTTAGCACCGATAACCCGCTTGCCCCATTTTTTGTGTAGGCAGTAGTAACCATAACTACATTAGCCTTGTCATTAATAATTCCCTTGGAAGGCGACATTCTTTTATACTCTGCAATGATGCCTGTTTTCCTATCATCCAGTAACGAACTCTTTAATGAATATACTGGTCTGTTAAAAGTAATAGTTTCTTCCAGTTCCGCAACCGGTCGCAAGGCTTTGCGTTTGATTACTTCTACTTTTTTGTATGCGATTATGGTGTCAAGTATATTCATAATGGCCCCTACAACCTCCGCAGAGGGGAGGCTTTTGACTTTTGTATTTCAATTATATTTCGATTCATAATTCAACAGTAAAGGAAAGTACTTTAGAACAAGTCCCCCTCTGGAGGATTTAGGGGGCCTGAAGTGCAATCAATTTTTGTAACGACTGATATGCCTTGCCGCTTTCCAAACTTTCCACTGCTTTGTTATACGCTTCCTCATAAGTTTTAAAATTACCCGTGCAGTTCAATGCCATAGCCGCATTGGCTAATACTACGGCATTTTGTGCCCAGCTACCTTCTCCTTTTAGAATCTTTAAAAATATTTTTGCCGCTTCTTCTACTGAATTACCCCCATGAATATCATGCGCCATCACCATTCGCTTACCCAATTGCTCCGGCGTCATCACTTTCTCTCCTTCATTGGTAATGACTTTTGTATCATTTGTTAATGATATTTCATCATATCCATCCAAACTATGAATAATAGTAAATGCCTTATCGGTTTGTTGTAACAAATAATTATAAATCCTCGCCATTTCCAGGCTATACACTCCCACTAACTGGTAAGGCGGAAAAGCCGGGTTTACCATTGGCCCGAGTATATTAAAAAATGTCCGCATACCTAAATTCTTTCTTATAGGCCCAACCGTTTTTAATGCCGGGTGAAACAAAGGTGCATGAAGAAAACAAATATTGGCTTCGTCCACTTCTTTCTTCAGCTTATCGTTATCACTTTTAAATTTATATCCCAATTGCTCCATCACATTGGATGCACCGCTGATGGAAGAAGCACCATAGTTACCATGCTTGGCTACTTTTTGTCCTGTACCGGCTACAATAAAACAACTGAGGGTAGATATATTAAATGTATTTTTCCCATCTCCACCAGTGCCCACAATATCCATAACCGGGAATCCATTCATATCCACTTTTACACATAATTCATGCAATGCATCCCGAAAGCCCTGCAGTTCTTCAATGGTTATACTGCGCATCAGATACACGGTCATGAAAGCCGTTACCTCATGTTCATTGTACACTCCCTTACCAATGTTGAGCAATACCTCATACGCCTGCTGGCGGCTGAGTGTTTTGTGTTCGAATAAATATTGTAAAATCTTTTTCATAAGCCCCTCCAACCTCCCCAAAGGGGAGACTTTTAATTTCTGCATTTGCAGAAAGATTTATAAATAACAGCCTCTCACTAAGCCCCTCTCTTGGAGGGGTTGGGGAGGCCTAACCAGTTTCTTAAAATATCCTCTCCCATCGGCGTCAACACACTCTCAGGATGAAACTGTACACCCTGCACATCAAAAGTTTTATGTTGCAATCCCATTATCATTCCGCTTTCATCTTCCGCAGTTATCTCTAATTCATTGGGAAAATTTTCTTTTGAAACCACCCATGAATGATAACGACCTACTTCAATTTCATTTGGCAAACCATCAAATAACCCCATTCGTGAATGGTGAATAGTAAGTGGTGAATTTTCATTTTTGTCTATCGCCCATTGACCATTTCCAATTTTAACAGACGTTGCTACTCCATGATAAACCGTTGAAAGGTTTATCAACGTTCCTCCAAATGCCTCTCCAATTGCCTGGTGACCGAGGCAAACTCCCAGAATGGACTTAGTGGGAGCGTATTCTTTTATCAACGGCAATAACAATCCGGCCTCCACCGGTATGCCGGGGCCGGGAGATAAAATAATTTTATCATAGTCTTTTACTTTCTCTAACGGAATCTGGTCATTACGATACACGTCCACTTTATTATGCGTAATTTTTTCCACTAAGTGAACTAAGTTATACGTAAATGAATCGTAATTATCGAATACTAAAATCTTCGCCCCCTTCCCGGCCTGCCCAAAACGGGAAGGAGAATTATAACCTTTATCTTTTGAAATCATACTCATTTATAAATGTTTTTTTAAAGCCCCTCCTTAGGAGGGATCTAGGGAGGCTGCTGCTTCAATTGCTTTCTTCAACGCCCCCAGCTTATTATTTACTTCCTGCAATTCACTCTCCGTTTTACTGGCCGCCACCACGCCTGCTCCTGCCTGGTAAAACATGGTATTATTCTTACTTAATAAAGTACGAATCATAATGGCATGATTGCAACTGCCATCAAAACCCATAAAACCAATACATCCGCCATAATAACTCCTGGCTGTTGGTTCCAACGCATCAATAATTTCCATCGCTTTAAACTTAGGCGCTCCACTTAATGTACCGGCAGGAAATGTTACTGCCAGCATATCAAATGGATTAAATCCATCTCTTACTTTACCACTCACTTCACTCACCAGGTGTATAACATGACTGTAATATTGCACCTGCCTGTAATGATCCACCTTTACTTCATCACACATCCTGCTCAAATCGTTTCTTGCCAAATCAACCAGCATTACATGTTCTGCATTTTCTTTAGCATCTTTTAATAACCGTTCTGTTTCCCGGGCATCAATTTCATCATCGCCTGTTCTTTTAAAGGTACCGGCAATGGGATGCACTATGGCTTTTCCATTTCGAATAATAAGTTGTGCTTCGGGTGAGGAACCCATCAGCCTGTAATCACCGTAATCAAAAAAGAATAAATACGGAGAGGGATTGATATTTCTTAACGCCCGGTACACATTAAACTCATCGCCAATGAAACTCTGTTCAAATCTCCTGCTTAAAACAATCTGGAACACATCCCCGCGAAAACAGCTTTTAATTCCTTCACTCACCATCTGTTTATAATCTTCATCACTCAAGTTAGACGTTTCTTCTCCTTTAATTTTAAAAGGAAAAGTAGGTACATCTTTACTTTTAATTAATGATTCTATTAAAGATAATTCGCTTTCCAAACCTGCAATATTATTTTCGCAGATGTATAACTCATCCTTAAAATGATTTACCGCAATTACATATTGGTAAAGCCGGTATCTCATCAGCGGAATGGCCGGTTGCAACGAGCCTGACTTTAATTTAATAGTATCAAAAAACTGGATGGCATCGTAAGTGGTATAACCAAACAAACCTTGTGCAGCACGGGCCGATTTTTCTGAAAGCTGGTTTACTTCAAAACGTTGCATATACTCCCACATGATAGCCGGAACATCGCTTACATTTTTTATGGGTGCTTTTTCGGGAGGTAAACCCGGCACCTTAAATTCAATCCCCTTTGTATTGCTGATTTCTATACCGCCAATAGCATTAATACAGATGAATGAAAAACTGTTTTCGGCTGCATGATGATCCGTACTTTCCAGCAAAATAGTATCACGAAAACGATCCCTCACCCTCAGGTAAATACCTACCGGGGTAAATACATCTGCCAGCATCTTTTTTACTGTGGTTGTTATTTGAATTTTCTTCATAAAACTCTTCCTACCTCTCCGCCAATTGGCGTAAGGATTTTGATTTCTGCACTTGCAGAAGTTTTTGATTAGTACCTGCCTCTCACGAAGCTCCTCCTTTGGAGGGATTGGGGAGGCTTCAAAAAATAAACCCCGATATTATCGGGGCCTGAGTATGTTATAAAATAAACATAGTAAAGACGTTACAGCCCCTTAAGAGTTGTACGCCACCACCAATTATTATTTTGAATATGCTGTTTCATTACACCACAAATATGGTGGAGAAAATTTACATTAGCAAATATTTTTAATAACCCTTGGTTTATGCCCATATTTATTCCCACCTCAATCTTTTACACGATGAAAAAGAAAAAAGGCAGATATATATGCCACACCTGGTAATTGATGAATTAAGAGTGCCAAACAAGATTTAACTCGCAAAGGTTTTTAGTTGCTTTAAGGCAGATATTACCAAATTAATTATTCATGTGCAATCATCACCGGTACTTTACTGTGAAATATAATTTGCTTGGTATGACTTCCTTTAAACATTCTCTCAAGCAAATTGTGCTTATGTGGAATTGTAACCAATATATCAATCTGCTCTTTCTCAATACAACGACTTAAGCCTTCCACGATATTTTCATCTTCCACAAAATGGTATTTTGGATGATAATACTGAAACATGCTCTCTACCAGGCCGGACTGAAAAGGAGTATCAACTGTAGCATATTCGTGGTGATAATCTACATTAATTATATGCAATCTTGAATTTGTTACATCAATAAACCTCGTTACTGTTTTGTCAGGTATGTTCTCCACAACATCCCTGAAATCAGTAGCCAGCCCTACATGCTCAATCTTTTTAAAATTGCATTTTCCCGGAACAATAATTACAGGCACAAGCGTATTACGAGCTACGTCAAGTGTTTTACTACCAATTAAAGAGCTTTTTATTTTTCCGGCGCCAGTTAATCCCATTACAATCAAATCAGTTCTCAGGTTCTCTGCAAACATGTTTATTACCCCACTAAGATTACCATTAATGACCATGAACTCTACCTTGATATACGGCTCATCTTCTTCCACTATTTGCTTAACTTTCTTGAGCTCTTTAACATTTAATTCCTTAATCCCTTCGTCCGTCAATTCCAGTCCATCAACTACGGGATAGGTAACCGGGTATTCATAGGCGTGAAGAAGCATAACCTTACCCCCAATCTGTAAAGCAAGTTTAGCGGCATACTTAGCTGCATTAACAGATGTTTCAGAAAAATCTACAGGAACAAGTATGGTTTTCATATAAAAATTTTATAGTACGAAACTATTTTACTATATCAAAAATGGTTATGACATTTGTCAGTCATTTTAGAAACGTTAATCAATTTTATATGGTAAGATTTTTATTGATTTCCATTACCTGCATTTGCGCAACAGTCGTAAATGCTCAAATTATTTTATTACCTGAGGGTGTAACAAACAACGGCGCTGCCACAGCTATTATAAAAGGGAAAACACTTGTATATTCGTTTTATGGACTGGATTCATCTAAAACATGGAATGGAGTACACAAAAAAGTTTTTAAAACAGATATACAGAAAAAAAAGACAATTTATTTAACTGATGTTCCTGATAGCGTGGGGCGGATTGCATCATCTGCCAGCAGCATCCATAATAAAATTTATATCACCGGAGGCTATACGGTTTATCCAAACGGAAAAGAAAAATCAGGAGGCAGTCTTTTCATCTTTGATCCACAAACTGAAAAATTCAGCATAGGCGCCGGGCTTTTACTACCAATAGATGACCATATACAATGTGTATGGCGTGACAGCTTGCTTTACATTATTACCGGTTGGAACGACTCCGCCAATACGTCTGCTGTACAAATTTATAATCCGCTAACAAACGAATGGCACCGGGGTACACCGGTTCCTGATGAAAAAGAAGCAAAAGTTTTTGGTGGCACGGGTATTATTGTTAACGACACGCTGTATTATCTTGGTGGCGCCGTTTATGAAAAGTTTTACGCCCCTGCAAATATTTTGTACAAAGGTGTTATTGATAAAAATAATCCTACGCATATTAATTGGCAAAAGGCAGGTACATTTCCTTTACCCTATCGTTACCGGGCTGCCACATTTTACACACATAATTATATTTACTTTTTTGGGGGCAGTAACGAAACCTATAATTACAATGGAATTTCCTATAACCAAAAGAAACCGGTAAACCCTAACAATACCGTTTTAATTTACTCAATACCGGAACAAAAATTTTTTCTAAAAAAGATTCCTGAACACTTACAAAGAATGGATTTGAGAAATATTGTTCCCATTGGTAAAAACAAATGGGCTATTGCAGGTGGAATGAAAAAGGGACAAAAGGTAAGTAATGAACTGAATATTATACGCCCATCCTTTTTTTACTAATTTTTCTTTACCCATAATTATAAAAATCGGCAGTTATCCATTTTTTATCCGCATTACAGCCATTGAGTATTTTATTGCTTGTTACACAAACAATTGTCCTTACACCTCTTGAAAACCCAATGAAATTCTGTTTTTAACAACCATTTAAATCATTAAAGCTAAATAAAAGAAGAAGCAATTTGAATACTCCCTTTCCTAAAAGTGAAACCTGCATAGCTGGCAACCTGCTTATCAAATATTCTTTTCCACGCCTTTTTGTTGCTTAAAAAAAAAGAAAACAAAAAAGCTAAAAGTTGACGATTGTTACCTGAGCCCTTGAACTATATCATGTTCTGCCATTTTTGACCGTTCTAACTTCACCCTTATTTAAAACAATTAGTTATGAAGAATTCAGACATTGCAGAGTTAAACCAACCAGCTTCTGCAAAAACAACAGAAAAAAAAGCAACGAAATATGTTTTTTCATTTAAAGAAGGAGACGGAAAAAACAAGCAATTATTGGGCGGCAAAGGCGCCAATCTATGCGAAATGACGCAGATAGGATTAAATGTTCCCCCGGGATTTGTTATTTCAACAGAGGCATGCCTTACTTATCTGGCTAATGAAAAACGTGAACTACCTAAGGGAGTAATTGAGCAGGTTAAAGAAAATATGAAACTAATTGAAAAGGAAAGTGATAAAAATTTTGGCGATCCCGTAAAACCCTTATTGGTTTCAGTTCGTTCGGGCTCTGCTTTATCTATGCCCGGGATGATGGATACCATTCTTAATCTGGGTTTAAACAAAGACACCTTAAACGGTCTTATTAAACAAACAAAAAATGAACGGTTTTGTTACGACGCTTACCGCCGTTTTATCCAATTATTTGGTAAAGTGGCCCTGGGTGTGCCCGATGAAAAATTTGATAAAGAATTTGAAGCCGTAAAACACAAAGCGGGTGTTAAAGTGGATATTGGCTTAAGCGCTGAAAATTTAAAAGAAATCAGCAACCGTTTTTTAGATGTAGTAAAAATTTATACCGGAAACCCCTTCCCGGAAGATGTATATGAACAACTGGAAATTGCCATAAAAGCTGTATTTAATTCATGGATGGGGAAAAGAGCGGTTGATTATCGCCGTGAGTTTAATATTACACCCCAAATGGCCAATGGTACGGCCGTAAACGTGGTAACCATGGTATTTGGTAATATGGGTAATGACAGCGCTACGGGTGTGGCTTTTACCAGGGATCCCGGTACGGGCGAAAATGTCTTCTTCGGTGAATATTTAGTAAATGCTCAAGGAGAAGATGTAGTTGCGGGTATTCGTACTCCCAAACAAGTACTTGAATTAAAAAATGAAATGCCCGATTTGTACAAGCAATTGGAAACATTGCGTGCCAAATTGGAAAAACATTATAAAGAAATACAAGATTTTGAATTTACTATCGAAAAGGGAGTGCTCTACTGTTTGCAAACACGCAATGGTAAAATGAATGCCACCGCTATGGTTCGCACATCCGTAGAGATGGAAAAAGAAGGCTTAATTAAAAAATCAGAAGCCTTGCTACGGATTAAACCGGAAATGCTGGAACAATTGTTACACCCTCGTCTCGATTCCTTTCACAAATCAACGCCCCTGGCACAGGGCTTGCCGGCATCTCCCGGCGCAGCTTCAGGTAAATGTGTATTTGATGCCGACCGTGCTGAATTATTGGGACGAGCTGGTGAAAAAGTAATCCTCGTGAGAGAAGAAACCAAACCGGAAGACATTCACGGCTTTTTTGCATCACAAGGTATATTAACCAGCCGGGGTGGTAAAACATCGCATGCTGCAGTTGTAGCACGGGGAATGGGTAAACCTTGTGTAGCCGGTGCAGAAGGCATACAAGTGGATGTTAAATTAAGACAGGCAACTATTGGTAATAAAACATTGCACGAAGGAGATTTTATTACCATTGACGGGGGAACCGGCTTCGTGTACCAAGGGGTAATACCTACCGTAGAGCCCACTTTTAGCAGCGAATTAAAAACACTGCTAAGCTGGGCTGATGAAGTTGCCCAACTAAAAGTTATGGCTAATGCCGATACCCCTGAATCTGCAAAAAAAGCGCTTGAATATGGCGCTATGGGAATAGGCCTTTGTCGTACCGAAAGAATGTTTAACGCTGTTGAACGCCTGCCGATAGTGGTGGAAATGATTTTAGCATCCACACAAACGGAAAGAGAAATTGCGCTTAACAAATTGTTGCCCATACAGCGCCAGGACTTCAGGGAAATTTTAACTACCATGGCGCCCAGGCCTGTTACCATTCGTCTGCTCGACCCTCCCATCCACGAATTTTTGCCAACAGAAGAAGAATTAAGAGAAGAATTGCAACACCTGCGCCACTTAAGAGATACCGCCACCGGAGTCAACAACCTCTATAATAGTTTACGTTTATTACACGCAGAGGCTGAATTAGGCAATTTAAATACGTTGCCTTTTAACGACAAAGGAGTGGAACTGATTGATCAGGCAATTGTGAAAAAAGAACAAATGATGAAGAAGGTGCGTGAGCTATATGAGGTAAATCCCATGCTTGGCCATCGGGGCGTAAGGCTTGGATTAACCTATCCTGAGATTTATAAAATGCAAATACAAGCCATCCTGGAAGCTGCGGCAGAATGTCAAAAAGTAAAAATCAATGTCCGTCCGGAAATAATGGTACCGCAGGTTTGCACTGCTGAAGAATTAGTGCAGGTAAAAGTATATGTAAATGAATTAAAAGAAAAAATAGAACGGGAACACGATATAAACCTGCAATTTAAATTTGGCACCATGATAGAAGTAGTGAGAGCTTGTATGGAAGCCGATAACCTGGCCAAAGAAGCAGAATTTTTCTCTTTTGGTACCAACGATTTAACGCAGGCTACCTTCTCTTTCTCCCGTGAAGATGCGGAGAATAAATTTTTGCCTTTGTATGCAGAAAAAAATATCTTACACGACAACCCGTTTGAAGTACTGGATACTAACGGTGTTGGTAAACTTATGAAAATTGCTGTGGAATGGGGACGTAAAACAAAACCCGATTTAAAAATTGGTATTTGCGGGGAACATGGCGGTCAGCCGGATTCCATACGTTTCTGTCACAGTCTTGGATTAAGTTATGTTTCCTGTTCAGGACCGAGAGTACCTGTTGCCCGTTTAGCCGCTGCCCATGCTAAGCTAGGCGAAGCTAAAAACGCCTCACTATAAATTTCTCATACTAGTTTTAGCGCCGCCACATTTTTATGTGGCGGTTTTAATTTCAGACCCAATAAAAACAACAATAATAATTCTGTTTTAGCTTTGTATTAAAAATGGAAACTTACAGTAGTAGTGCCGCTATTTAATCATTTTATTCGAAGTCTATTTCAATTTCATCAATAAATAAGAATATTGTAAAGCATTAAATTTTGCCTTTTGTTCATTTGTTGAAGGACCAGTGTGACCTCCTTCCGTGTTTTCGTAAAATAAAACAGGGTGTCCCAAGTCTATCATTTTGGCCGCCATTTTACGTGCATGCCCCGGATGAACCCTATCGTCTTTAGTTGATGTGTAGAAGAATACTTCCGGATATCTTATGCCTTTCTTCAAATTATGATAAGGTGAATACTTTTTTATGTATTCCCATTCTTTAGTTTTGTCAGGGTTTCCGTATTCGTCCATCCAACTCGCTCCTGCCAATAATTTATTATAGCGTTTCATATCCAGCAAAGGAACCTGACATACAACTGCATTATATAAGTCCGGACGTTGGGTAAAAGCTACACCAACAAGTAAGCCACCATTGCTATCGCCTGTAATACCTAATTTTTTATTTGAGGTTATTTTACGGGTGATTAAGTCTTCTGCAACTGCATGGAAGTCATCGTACACATTCTGTCTTTTTTCTTTTAATCCAGCCTGATGCCATTTCGGGCCAAACTCGCCACCACCACGAATATTAGCTAATACATATACTCCGTTGTTTTCCAACCAGGAACTGCCAATTGCTCCTAAATAAAAAGGTGTGCGTGAAAATTCAAATCCTCCGTATGCATAAAGTAGTGTGGAATTTTTTCCATCTAGTTTCAATAATTTTGACGACACAACAAAATAGGGTATCAAAGTACCATCTTTTGATTTTGCTTTGAATTGTTCGACTTTATACTTGCTCCCATCAAAATATTGTGGCAAAGATTTCAAATTCCTGATTGTGTTATTTTGCGCATCTCCGATGAATAATGTGGTGGGTATTAAAAAATTTTGATAATCAAAATAATATTGATCTGTGTTTTCGTCAGTACCAACTACGGAAAGGGAGCCAAAATCGGGAGCATCAACCTTCTGATTTAGCCATCTATCCTGTTCAAATGAATATGTGTACAATTCGTTTTTTACGTTTGTCAGTACATTTATAAGCAGCTTATTTTTAGTTGTTGCGATTTCATCTATGCTTGAAAATTCGTCTGGTTTCAGGATTAATCGTACCTCCTTTATTCCTTCTAATAGTTTATTGAAATCCAGACTTATTACAGAACCTTGATTGTAATTGATTCCATTGACATTCCAATCAGATTTTAAATCAAAAATTAATTGATTTTTTAAAATGCCAGATATATAGGAATCACCAGGAATATCCAACTTTATTAGCTTATTATTTAGCCAAACAAATGATTGATAAGAAAAAAATGTTATCCTTCTCCATACTATTGTGTATTTTGTATAACCGTCTCTTATTTGATATGTCCAGGAACCAAGGTCTGTTTGTTCCCCATCATAAATTAGTTGTGCCTCCTTAAACGCTGTGCCTCTTTTCCAAATTTTAACTCGTCTTGCATATCCCGAAGTAGTCATACTATTCTCGTTACTTCTCGAAACGATCAATGTGTTTTCATCAAGATATTCTGCGATCCCTTTTGCTTCCTCAAGGCTAAATCCATTTTCAACAAACATCTTTTTTGAAACATCAAATTCTTTGATAATCGTTGCATCACCACCACCTTTTGAAAGCTGAACAAGAAATAAATTATAAGATGGATATAGCGCAGAAACACCCTTAAAGACCCACTTTTCATTATCTTTTTTCGACATTTCATCTAAATCCAAAAGAGTTTCCCATATTACATCATCTCCTGAATTGTAGTTTTGTTTTGTGGCTCTTCTCCAAATTCCACGTATATGGTCTTTGTCCTTCCATAAGTTATAAACATATTCTCCATAGATTTCCGGATATGCTATTTTATCTGTTGAATTATATATTTCAAGGCTTTTATCATAGATATCCTGGTATTCTTCGACCTTACTCAATCTGTCAATCGTTTTTTCATTAAGCTTTTTAACGAAAGCTAAGGATCTGGCCCCCCCAATTTCCTCTAACCATAAATAAGGATCATTTTGAGCATTTAGAGACAGGTAACTTATAAAAGTCAACAACGGAATTAATAAATACGTTTTCATAGTCTGTATGTTAATATTTAAGATAGCATTTTTTTTATCAGCATTGCTGTCTAAATAATTGTATTATCACATGACCCAGACATCTATTTATAGGACTCGACATTTTTAGTCACTAAACTAACAAATTTACAATTAAATCAAAACATTTCGGCGTCTGTATATTACCGATAACTGCGCTTACTCTCAAAACATGGAGCATGTTACTCATTATATGAGGAAAGAATATTGAAAATTTTTTTAATCTAAAAAATGAAAAGTAACGGTTATTGGGCTGGCGAAAACCTAAATTACCTGCCAACATTGTGAATCTGATTTTTTTGACAAACTTTTTGTTAACGATGGCCTTTCTTTAATTATTTACGTAAACCTTTCCGTCTTTCATTACAAAATGAACATTCAGTATAGCATTAATATTCTTCTCCAGGTCGCTATCTACCGCTATGATATCCGCTAAATATCCCTCTTTAATTACACCTAATTTATCACCCCAGTTTAAATGACGGGCAGCATTAATTGTAGATGCCTTTAATATCTCTGAAATCGCCATCCCTGATTCAGAATAAGCAATTAAAGTTCTTTTAGATGATTCAGCAAAAGGAAACTCAAAATCAATATAATCATCCGACCCGAACACAATGGTTACTCCGTTCTTTATTGCCCTTAATAAACGATCTTGACTTCTTTTACGCCTGTCTATGATGATCTTATCAAGATCAGGGCCAGTATAACCAGAAAGTTTAAACCCTTTTACATAAGTCAACCGATCGCCATCAGTAGGAACGAGTACTACTCCCTTTTTTGCCATTAAAGTCAGGGTCGAATCTTCTACCCGGTACCCATGTTCTATTCCATCAACACCGCTGATAACTGCATCATAAATTGCCTTATTACTGGTTGCATGAGCTGTAACCTTTACTCCATGGCGATGCGCCTCTTTTACAATAGCCTGCATTTCGTCAACAGATAGTGTTGTAACATTGGGAGTATTACTAGAAAAAATTTTTATCACATCTGCACCTTGTGTAATATTTTCCCGAACCGCTTGAATGGCATCGGCTACACCTAAAACGATTCTATACTCATCATTAATAACATTTCTGTGTTTATAAATTATGCCGGGTATCTGTCCACCCTCCGGTGATAGTCCTTGCCCGGCACATCGCATCCTGGGGCCAATAACCAGGCCTTCATCAATTGCCCTTCTCAAAGCGATATCAGCAAATTGACCCGAATTCCCCAAATCCTGTACTGAGGTAATACCAGCTTCTAAATAAGCCTTAGCTTTCACGGAACCGTAAAGGGCTCTATAGGGATCTCCATCCATGGTAAGCGTTCCCATCATCTCTGATCCCCGAAAGTTATTATCTGGAATAATCGTTTCCTTATACAGCAGATGAGTGTGTGCGTCAATCAAACCGGGTAGTACAGTGTATTTGGACAAATCAATAAGCTTGTAGCCTTTTTTTTCTTTTTCCGAAACCTCTTTAAATAGTTTTATGGCTTCAATTTTGCTGTCAGAAACAATAATCGCCATGTCTAATTGAAAATTCCCCGTTTCGCTATTAAAAACTTTCCCTGCACGAATTAGCGTCTTCACAGTATCCTGGGCAAATAACATTGCGGGTAATAACATTAGAAAGGAAAGAATAAGTTTTTTCATAAATTAATTTAATTGTTTCGATATAGTTTTATTAACTGTAATATAAAATAACCGCTAACACTTTTAGTTAGTGCATTGCTGTAATACACATTATAAAGTTTGTTTTTTGCACTAATCTAAAGGATTTTTAATTAAACTAAAAACATTTCGGCGTCTGTATATTACCGATAACTGCGCTTACTCTCAAAACATGGAGCATGTTACTCATTATATGAGGAAAGAATATTGAAAATTTTTTTAATCTAAAAAATGTAAAGTAATGACTGAGCCTGAAAAATACTCCTACATAAACTGAAAAGAACGTTAAAAATTTAATTTTATAATATGGCTGTAAAATTGCCAACTTTTTTAACGTTCATCCCTTTGCACAAAATTAAATTGTGGTTTATTGAGGTTTAATTTTAAACTGTCTAAGGGTATAATATATTTCAATTCCATTTTCATATCCCGTTTTCGCCAGGAGCCGCTAATTGTTGAATTATTATTACCAGCGGAAAACCCTGAAAATATTGCGGTATCCACAATTTTTGTATTGAAATTTCGCAAATTAATCTGCTCTGCACCCGTATCAATTTTATAATAATAATATTTCATTTTATCATTTGCCAACTGACAAACAGCAAAATGCCGGTCCCAACCATCGCTGGTAAGTATAAAACGTTTCCACCACAGTCTGTCGGGGGGTGTATGAAAAAGGCTGTCCGTTTAAGACAGCCTTTTCACTTTGTATTGTCCTTTGTTATAAGTTATGTGTATTTTTCATAGCTTAACTCACATAATCTTTTGAAGCTTATCCTGAATATTTTCATTTTCTCATACCTGTTTTTGTCGGATGTGCACGATGTGTCTCGTTTATAAAAATCATTCCGTCATAATCTAAATTCAAAATAGTATTATTAAGCTCTTGATCAATAGATTTCCTGTCAGCAGATGAGCCGAAATAACGTGTTGCTAATGGCGTATTCACAAAATTATTCATAAATACAGGTAAGTTGTTGCTTCTAATATTGAAAATACATAATGGCTTATTTGTTTGGGCCAGGTACCAATCCAATGATTTCTCTTTTGCTGGATTTGTAATAAATTCCTGTAGGCCTATAGATTTTCCAGTGCTATCCGCTTCAATAGCTTGAAATCCTCCTTTATTAAATGCAAACCCAAATGCATAATATGCCTGTCCGTAAGCTTCTTTTAAATAACTTCCGATAGAACGCAGTCCGTCATTCACAGACCTAGCAGCGTTATGTGATACATGTCCATTATGTGCCCACATTACTACTTTGGTTCCGGGTTTTTCGTGGGCAACCATATCAAAGAAATTACTTGCCATGTAGTAATCACGCCAGTTGCGCTCCCGTCTTCTGGGATTATTTGAATTCATAAAAAGTACATCAACCAATTGACCCAATACCCGACAATATTCAAGGGTGCTTTCGTACTCCTCTACGGATGATTTTTGAACATAATTTCCTTTGCTCATTACAAAGAATGAAAGAAAATTCTTATATACATTCAAAATACTATCTTTTTTTGGTGAATTCGTTCGAGATTCAATACTATCCAAAAAAACATTCAGTTCATTATAACGAATTGTATCTACCTTTTGAAGGTAATCCTTAATCTTACCAATACCTCCTCCTTTAGTATTTACCTGAATATCAAATCCTGTAAATTTCACTTTCTTATCGTCTGAAACTGATTGGTTGTATTTCCGCATCCATTCAATCATATCAATAATTTCTTCTGTATCCCATGTCCAAAATCCCTGACTTGCAAGAGAAGTATATGCATCTCCTTTTCCGTAAAGTACATAATCATTAATATTTTTGCAACCCGCATAAGACGCTTCAATGGCAAATACTGTAAACCCTAATTCTTTTACCAAGAATTCAAGCATGCGATGTTTCATTTTAAAAAACTCACTGGTTCCGTGTGTAGCTTCTCCTAATCCGACATATTGAACATCTTTAAGAATCTCTTTCAAAGGCAGCAGATCGTCAAAACCACTTCCTGCACTTACACTATTAAGTGTGATTGAATTTGTAGTGAGCCACTGAATAATTTTTTGTGTTTCCTTATTTTCCTCATTAACAATTTTCCTGTATTCCTTTGCTGTTAATATTTTTACTGAGTTGATAGCGTACTTTCCTTGATTTCTCTCAAGCATTTTTATAAAATCTGACTGGGACCTTCCTGTTGGGTCATTAAAAGGATGAACTTCAAGTGTAAAAATGCCAGTTGATCTTGCTTCTATTTTAACTAACTCTGATCCTTGCGTTCCATTTGGGGCATCAAACGATTTTAATTCGTGTCCTTTGGGATCAAATACATCAATTACAAGATCAACACCTTTTTGCACAATATCTACTTCTAAAAAATCACCTTTATTCATCTTTATTTTGTAAATATCTTTCTGATCCTTAGCTAAAAAAGTTTCATTTTTAAACCCAGGGACCAGATTTGTGGCTTGTTGTGAATAGACTGAAAAGTCAATAGCAGTAATTGTTAAAAAGATGATTAATTTTTTCATAATAAAATATCCTTAATCGTTAATATCAAAAACTTGTTTTAAAAATTATAATTCTTTATGTTTTAAATAGGTATTGCCTACAACATTTGCACTAGCTTATCGCTCTATTATTTAGTAAAGTGATATTATTTTTTGCGCAATCTAATGAGTTTTTAATTAAAAAAAAATCTCGGCACCTGTGTATAAATTGATAACTGCGCTTATTCTCAAAACAGGGAACATGCTACTTATTATATGAGGAAAGAATATTGAAAATTTTTTTAATCTAAAAAATGTAAAGTAATGACTGAGCCTGAAAAATACTCCTACATAAACTGAAAAGAACGTTAAAAATTTAATTTTATAATATGGTTGTAAAATTGCCAACTTTTTTAACGTTCATCCCTTTGCACAAAATTAAATTGTGGTTTATTGAGGTTGAATTTTAAACTGTCTAAGGGTATATATTTCAATTCCATTTTCATATCCCGTTTTCGCCAGGAGCCGCTAATCGTTGAATTATTATTACCAGCGGAAAACCCTGAAAATATTGCGGTATCCACAATTTTTGTATTGAAATTTCGCAAATTAATCTGTTTGGCACTCGTATCAATCTTATAATAATAATATTCCATTTTATCATTTGCTAACTGACAAACAGCAAAATGCCGGTTCCAACCATCGCTGGTAAGCATAAAACGTTTCCACCGCAAGCTGTCAGGAGTATTATGAAAAAGACTGTCGCTCGCAAATTGCTCTTTCACTTCATACAGTTTTTGAGCTCTATAGTTTTTTTCACTTTTATTGTACCACCTTGTCGCTGACGGAATCCTGAACATAATATAAATGGATGGTATAATAATAAGCAATATTTTAAAACCCGCGTTCCAAATTGGTTTTGAAAAACCATATTTTTTTTCCTGTAGGGTTAATAAACGATTTTGAAAAAAAAATGCAAATAAGTATTTTATATATGGGGTAAGTAACCAAATTATCAACAGCATTATAAACGTAGAGTAAAACTTTACCGACACATTGTACATATAATTATACGCCAGCACATTCGCCATTACAGTAAGTGCTGTAAGTAGCCCAAATATCTTGGTTCGGTTGTTAAACAGCATAAGGGCAGCAACTGTTTCACATATTCCCGCAAATATTTCGTAAGGTTTGCTGGCGCCAATAAATGCCCAAAACAATCCATACCTTCCATAATCGCCCAGTGGTGTAAACAAATCATATAAAAATGGCGGTGCCATTTGTGCAGGTATAATTTTAACAATGCCATAACCAAATAGTATAAACGCCAGCATATAACGCAAATACAGACGTATCCAATAGTTTAGTTTATCAAAATTTATTTTTTTACCCCATAGCCAAACAATTACCACGGCCAGTATGGCAAAGAACAAGGGTAACGATGTGTAATATATTAACCCGTAGTAATTATCATCAGGCCATAGTTCGCTGGTCTTGGGGTTGAAACCCAAATGGTAAAAATGATAGTCAAGCCAGGCAATAGGTATTGCAAGCTTTGCATCAATCCAATCGCCAACCAAGCTACCTCCTCGTTTATGCCATATCAATAAAATAGCAAACAGCTTGCTTAAAGTGTTAAATATAAAAAAATTACTACAGGTTAAGAAAATCCATTTATTAATGGAACTCCATGCTCGGCTGCTTATAGGCTGGTTCATAAAATTATATTTGTTATACCATACTGGTCTTATAATCTCAAAGCCAGTGTTTATATTCAGAAAATAAAAAAATCATTTTTTCTTGTCCATCAAATGTCTGCTCAAACCTTGGGCATAAATGCCCTGCAACATTTGTACTAGCTTATCGCTCTATTATTTAGTAAAGTGATATTATTTTTTTACGCTAATCTAAAGGATTTTTAATTAAACTAAAAACATTTCGGCGTCTGTATATAACCGATAACTGCGCTTACTCTCAAAACATGGAGCATGTTACTCATTATATGAGGAAAGAATATTGAAAATTTTTTTAATCTAAAAAATGTAAAGTAACTGTGTTTGGCCTGGCGAAGTATTAACTTTTCTTGTGCAGGATTCAAATCATAATCTGTATATAACCATAAAACTGCAACCATATTGGATAGCTGCATGTATCCCCTCATTTTCTCACACCTTATTTTAAGCAGGCAACGTTCTTTTAAAATCCCTCCATCTTGGTAAACATCATCACCCGTTTGTGCCGGAATTTCCCTTCTTTGTATTTTTTCAACCACGAATCATTGGGTTGCAATTTCAAGCTACCTTCATCTACATGGTTTTGTTCCTTTGCTTTTTTGTAAACAGCCCGGAAATAGAAATGATTAAACAAGCGGTTAAACTCAGTAAAATAAATATCAGCAACCCGTTTATCACCACGAATGATCATCATATTTTCGTCATTATCGTTTGTGGATGCTTCACTAAAATTTGCGGAACCGGTTACTACCACCGGATCGTTACTTAACGGATCAACCAATAAAAACTTTGAGTGAATATAGGCCACATGTTCATTCAGTTTCATTATCCTGGGCGATGTTTCTTTTGCCCACCGGTACAAATCATCTTCTATATATGCACCCCACGATTTATAAACATTCTGGTTAGCGCCTATATGGCGGAAAGGCTGTTTGCTATTCTTTTTCGGAGCATCCTCTTTTTCAAGCAGCATAAAGGAAATATGATCACCGGAACTGTTATCTTCCAAATAATCTTTAAAAAGTTTATTAATACCAAATGCCAGTGTAATACAAGACATATTTTCTGCACTGTCAAACATTTTTACGTAGGATTCCAAAACTGACAAACCGTTCCGGGGGCTAAACACAGGTGTAATACCGTCCGGAATATCACTCCAGTCTTTAAACTCAAAATTGGGCTGAATTTTCTCAACTTCTTTTTTAAATTCACTGTTCTTCATTTTTGCCGCGACTTTATCATCCGTCTCTCTTGAACCGGGATCTTTACTCAGTAGCTGCCAATAGGCTGCAAACTTTTTTGCCACTTTTGCATTTCTTACCCAATGCCCCACATTGGTTTGGCCGTGAATACCCCCTAAGGAAATGTTTGTAGAGCCCGTCCATACTTCTTTTTCCTTCCCGTTTTTGTCAATAAGCACCATAAATTTATTGTGCTGTATGTCGTTCTTCCTCGCCTCACGTTTTATAATATACCCGTCGGTTTCTTTTGAAGAAATTCCCACTTTGCTTAAAGCCTCGAGGTTATCCAATTTCGGAAAGCTTTTGTGAAATTTTCCCTTGCTGTCCACCGATTCATTTTCTTTTGCATCAATTATTATTTTAACATGCACACCATTATCAATTGCTTTTTTAAACGCAGATACAACAGGCAAATAGCGAAACTCATAAAAACATCCCAGCAGGGTTTCTCCGCTTTTTGCATTACCAATAAATTTAATAATGGCCTCATCTAACTGACGGCTTAACCAATCTAAAGCCTCCTGTCTCATCGTTGAATCTAATATCTTGTCCGGCGGAAGATTAAAAAACTTTCTCCTGTATGCCTGGCTGCTTGCCACTCCCCGGTTAAAGAAAATGTCATGCTGCCCATTACTAAAAAGCTTTTCCGTTTTTATCTCAACTAAAATAGGTTTAGCCGAGCGGTCTAAATTCTTGGGTTTGCCCTTTAGAGGATAAAAAAGATATTCATATTCAGTATTGTCGTAACAGCTAAAATCATCCCAAACAAAACTCTGTACAGGATGACTGTATGTGTTTACTACCGTATTAATATCCGGGTTGGGTATAATACTTTTAAAAACTTTAAATCCATCCATAAACTTTCGATCACCCGTTGCCTTATTGATGCGTTCAACTGCAAATCCAAGCAATCCTTTTGTATTAGCTTCCCTAAAGTCAATAGCAAATGAGATGGTATTCGTTCCTGAAACAGCGAAAACTACATACCCTCCGGTTTTTTTTGATTTTCTTCTCATGTTGGTTGAATTTGATTTGTCCGGCCTTTGCCTCAAAAATTCATTGCGCATGCTAAAAAACATGCTGCATAGCCAAAGCGTGGCTGGTAATACATAAAAATACGTTTCGTAAAAAGTTTATACTAAAGAAAAAATGGTGATATGTAAAGCGCTATTCTTCACTTTACATTACTATTAAATTGATTCAGCAATTTATTTTACCTTATAACCATTTGTAACACATGATAAAAAAGAAAATAGCCCGAAATAAATTGAGACCATCCTGTGAAGCGCAATAATCACACAAAAGGGCGATAATACGTTTTAAAATTTTCTTGTACGTATTGAAAATAAGATGGTTATAAAAAAAAAGGATTAAAAAAGCAGAGGTAAATAATAAGTTGTCTGAAAAATCGTTTTTTAAGCACAGTTTAACCCTAATTCATTCTTAATCCGAACATTGATGGAAACCAGGATTATTTTAGCTACCCTATGCTTTACCATGTCTTTAGCCTCCTTAGCCCGTGGTATTTACCTTTACAAATTAGAACAGGAACATTCACAATCTACCTCTCTTTTTAATGCAAGCGTTATGGCTGATACATTAACGCTGATGTTTTTTAACGGCATTAATAGCAGAAATGGAATAGTGCTTATGTGGAAACCCCTTTTATCAGCAAAAACGGGCGATTTTTGCATAGAAAGAAAAGATGAGGATGGTAATTATGTGCCCATAGCGCATATACGTTTCAACTCCGCACAAACTATTTATCGTTTTATGGATAACAATCCGCAAAAATCAACTTCGTATCGTATATGCCAGAACGATGCTATCGGCAGAAATTTCTACAGCAAGCCGGTATTAACTAGCAACTGTTGATTTAATAAACAAAATGATTCTATTAAACAGATTGAAGCGCCTCCGGGTGTTTATTTTGTTTTGCTTCAAAGCTGTTTATGCAAACACAGTAACTGCATAAATACTGAAAACCCAAGGCCATAGCATGTGCCGCCTATCAGATCACTTTTTCCCTTAATTATAATATCAACTACACTCTTTCCTATCTTTACACCTCTTGTAATACAATAAATTCATTACTCTTTTTATGAAGCTGAAAGAAATGTTCTATGATTTTCTGCCGAGAGGATTTAAAAATTCCATTACGAAACGGTATCTCCTGAAACAAAACTATGCATACACTTCTTTTGCACAAGTGGGCGAAGACAGGATTCTTGACTGGTATTTTCACGATAAAAAATCAGGCTTCTATGTAGATATCGGAGCCAATCATCCTTATATCTATTCCAACACTTATAAGTTCTATCTCAAAGGATGGAAGGGGATTAATGTGGATGCTAACCCAGGCACAAAAAAACTATTTGATGCCTTACGTAAAAGGGATATTAATGTAGAATCGGGGGTTAGCCTTACTCCCGGGGTAATGGATTTTTACACTTTTGAAAACAGTGTTTTTAATACAATGGACAGGCAAACTGCTGAAATGCATTGTAAAGAACATCTCATCAACATTCGTGAGGTTGTTAAAATAAAAACAAGAACACTTGCTGAAATTCTCGACACCTATTTGCCTCCTGCCCAAAAAATAGATTTTATGTCTATAGACGTAGAAGGGCTTGACATGGAAGTATTACAGTCTAACAACTGGGAGAAATACAAACCGGAAGTTTTGGTAGTGGAATGCGTTTATCAGGATAGTGATGATATCAAAAACATGGAAGCAACTGTTTATCTTAAAAAGTTGGGTTATTCCTTTTTTGCAAAAACTATCAATACCTTTTTCTTTTCTTTAAAAAAGTTACAGTAAATCGGGGGTTTAAGAAGCTATTTATAATTGCAACTTTAAACCCCTCGAATCCGAGGGGTTTAGAAAACAAGCAGGATTTAACAGTTTTGTAATAACACCCAAAAGTCGATAAAAACTACAAATGACACATGTGAAATCATTGTCAGAAAGTAAAGCAATTAAGAAACTAAAATAAATAAGCTTAACAGCACATTTGTAATAGGCGGGGCTTTGTGTTCTAAAGATATCTTTTGTGGTTAATCAAACATTAGTTTTTTAGATCAAATTTGTGCTGAAAAATACGCCCATCGAAAATCTGCAAACCGTTACCTGTTATCAGAAACAATCTACTAAGGTTACCTTTCGCAATTCGGAGAATTAATAAGAAAGGCCACTATGAGACAGAATATAATTTTTGGATCTTCCCTTTTTGTAATTTTTTTCAACGGTTGTGAACCTGCAGCAACGTTTGACAAACCCCAACCTGATAATATTAAATATTTGACAGCTTTTCCAGAACGTGTGCAAGGAAAATACATCGCTGGTGATCAAGCTTCAACTGTGACAATTACTGATAAAGTCATCACCAATCACTATGATTTTGACCTTAAAGAACATAAAGACAGTCTTGGTTCGTCTTATAAACTTGAGGGAGACACACTCGTTAATCTGACAGACAACACAAAAGTGAAAATATTGATAGAAGGTGACACAATTGTTCAGCATTTTAAAGAAACAGATACATTATTTAATATTTCGGCTGATAATGTTCTTAAAAAATTCAAAGGATATTATTTCTTAAGCAATCGCTACAGTGACAATGCTTGGGAAGTTAAAAAATTATCGCTTAAAAAGGGTGTCCTGATAATTGCAAGTATTTCTGATAAGGAGGATATTCAAAAGCTTAGAGAAATTACAGAAGCGGCGACTGACACAATATCAACAAGGTTCACTTTGACAAAGCGGCAAATTAAAAAGTTTGTGCAAAAAGGAGGATTTGCTGAGCAGGAAGTATTTACCAGAGTGACAATAAACAGCAGGCAGCGTTGAAATAGCAGGGCTGGTTATTGTACCATCAGCTAAGTGTGTTTCGTTATAAAATATCCCCCTTCGGCAAGTCTGCACACACTATTTACACATATACAACAAATAATTTTCCATTTTATCCATATTTTGCTTCATCCCCTCATCTGCTTTAAATACCTTAATAACCTCCCGTAATTGCTCTGCCGGTTCAAAAAAAGAATGATGCAAAAACAGCGAGGAAAAATTATTTTCTAAAAAAATTGTTACCCTATATGATTCAGGTCAGGTAAAATGATGAAGCAACATAGTATTTTAAAGCCAAAAAACAGGATGAAGCCTGTCCCCCTCACCTTACAGAAAGTTCAGCAATTAAAAATGCTTTGCTACAACTATGGTACCGAAGCTGCTGTGCAAAAAAATATCCTGCTAACGGAATTTAGTAATTGTGTACTTAGAACACCCACAGTAATTAAGGATTATCATGATGTATTGCTATACCTGAAAGCCTACCCTGATAACCGGTTATTATTAAAAAAAACCTCTTTAGAGCTCCTGAGAGTTACAGATGCAATTAAAAAAATTATGGAGAGTCGTAATTACGCTGCACAACGTACTTTATCGGGTACCGGTATGGCAGGCACTCTTATTATTGCTCAATTCAGCTTTGATATTACGCAATGGTTAATACAAAACTTTGAAAAATCCATATCGTTTGAATCGGCTGGCGGTACTCCGGAACAGGGCGCTGCTATTCTTCATTCTGTAATTCCGAATATAGAATATTTTTATGCCACACAGGGAGAACACTCTCTTCAAAAAAGAATAGAAAAATTATTTTTAAAAACCGACACTCTACTGAAAAATATTATTGACCTGTTTGCCACAAATATTACTACAGGAAAATTAAGAGATGCTCTTTACGATGAATTAAAAATATTTACCGAATGGAAATTAGAACATCCTGTATATAACCGCAGCTTTATACAAAGTATTCTTCAAAAAACATTCTTTCACAAGAACCTGGCTAAAAAAATTAATATTGCTAAAATTATAGCAAGCCCCCATGTACAAGCTATCTCTCTTTCTAAAAAAGAAAAAAACTACCTGGTAAACATTGCCCGGGCATCCCTGGCTTTTTATTGCAGAGAAACAGACCCGGTTACTTACGCAAATGCAGAAGAAGTAACATTATTTTCCTGTGGGAGGGGCCTCACAATTGCTTTGTACAGCATGCAACCGGAAAGAAGATTATCAATTGAATCGTATATAGGATACATGGTATTTAAAAATGCCATTCCGGTGGCTTACGGTGGCGGGTGGATTTTTGGTGAACGTTGCAAAATCGGGCTGCATATTTATCCTCCTTTTAGAAAAGGCGAATCCGCCTATCTTTTTGCACAGGTACTGCGGGTGTATCACCAATATTTCCATATACAACGTTTTATTATAAAACCTTACCAGTTTGGAAAAGGCAATACAGAGGGATTGCGAAGCGGAGCCTTCTGGTTTTATTATAAACTGGGATTTCGCCCTACCATAAAAAAAATAGCAGATGTGGCTGCAAACGAATATGACAATCGCAAACAAACTCCGGAAAGCGTATTAAAACTATTTACACATTGCAATCTGGAGCTGGTATTAAAGGCCACCCTGCTAAAAGATTTTGACGCTTCCCTCATCAGCCAGGCCATTACCCTGCACATAAATAATCAATACAATGGAAACCGAACCACAGCCATTCACCAATCCCTGCTTCAATTACAACAAATTATAGGCATTAAAAAATACAATTCACTGCCCCCGCATTTACCGGATCACATCCTACAATTCAGTTTAATGATTGCTTTATTACCACAAATAAAAGAATGGAATAAAAAAGAAAAAAAAGGGCTTGCGGATATTGTGCTATCTAAAGTACACCGTAACGAAAGAAAGTATATTTTACTACTACAAAAACACAACCGCCTAATACAGGAATTATATAACAAGCTTGCCGAATAAAAGATTGCTATACAAAATAAGAAGTCTTCATAAAAAGCATTGCCGTTAATGAGTACCCACAATAATTATATCTTATTGAATTTAAATTTCTTATATTTATTTGGGTAAACCCAGCGTCATATATCGTCATCATTCCAAATGGAAAAACATAAACCTGCTTATTACGCTGTTAATGGCATTACCCTGTTTCGGGTAATTGCGGCTCCCTTTTTATTGGTTTTATTACTTACGGATAACTACAACTGTTTTAAATGGCTGCTGGGTATAAATTTTTTTACAGATTTAATAGACGGATATCTTGCCAGGAGATATAAAGTTACCAGTATTGCAGGGGCCAAACTTGATTCTATTGGAGACGATTTGACGATTGTGGCGGCTATTGTTGGTTTGTTTGTAACAAAACCTGCATTTATTAAGCAACACCTCACGCTTATCGTAATTGCTTTTTCCTTATTTCTTATACAAACCGGTTATGCTCTTATCCGTTACGGAAAAATAACCAGCTTTCACACCTACCTCGCAAAAACAGCTGCTATACTGCAAGGTGTTTTTTTCCTGGTTTTCTTTTTTATTGATAGTTCTATAACCATTTTGTTTTATGCAGCCGTATCAGTAACAATGCTGGAATTAGTAGAAGAAATCATTCTCGTTTCTATTTTACCAAAATGGGAAGCAAACATTAAGGGACTACCCTGGGTAATAAAAAATAAAAAAAAGAAAGGAACAGGTTAACCCCAAACACATTGCTAAAAATTCTGTGAAGTTTCCTGCATTTTATAAATCAGGAAAATCCGTCTTTATGTCGCTGGATGCAATAAACCAAAACCAGAAAGCTCCAAAAATTGTTTATTATTTCACCAACTACATTTCAGTTACCCATTTGTCCCGGTCATCGGGAGCGAATTTCCAGGGAGCAAAATTGTTCTCCACGTTGCTAAACATGGCATTCCATTCCTGTGGGGCATTGCTCTCTTCCATAATAAGTGAACGCCGCAACTCTAAAATGATTGACAATGGCGAAATGGAAACCGGACAATCTTCCACACAGGCATTACAGGTAGTACAAGCCCTTAGTTCTTCTACCGATATATAATTATGTAATAAAGCCTTGCCATCATCTTTAAAGTCCCCGTTTGCATTAATGTTACGTCCTACTTCTTCCAGCCTGTCCCTCGTATCCATCATAATTTTTCTTGGGCTTAGCAATTTACCCGTTTGATTAGCAGGACAGGCAGCGCTACATCGTCCACACTCTGTACAACTGTAAGCATCCAGCAAATGCTTCCAACTTAAATCCATCACATCTCTGGCGCCAAATTTTGCCGGTGGTGTGGCTTCTGTAGGAGTTAATTCCGGCTGTATAGCGTACAATACTTCATTTTGAACTTCGGGCATATTCCTCATTTTACCTTGCGGCTCCAGCCTTGCATAATATGCGTTAGGGAAGGCAAGCAGAATATGCAAATGTTTGCTGTATGGTAAATAATTCAAAAACGCAAGAATACCTACAATGTGCAACCACCACGATGCTCTTTCCATGCCAACAAGGGTAACGGTACTAAGATTTTGTAAAGCAGGAGCCAATACACCGGAAATAATAAAACTACCCGTATCATGATAATGACCGTAGTTATTTAATTGTAAAGCTCTATCGCTGGAATTAAGCAGCAGAAATAAACTCATTAAAATAATCTCGGTAAT
Organism: Chitinophagaceae bacterium; assembly: GCA_035703165.1. Lineage (GTDB taxonomy): Bacteria > Bacteroidota > Bacteroidia > Chitinophagales > Chitinophagaceae > AWTP1-9. The sequence continues at coordinate 18,776 of DASSYR010000012.1, read as the reverse complement.
TAAAATACTATTGGCATCTGTACGTGGCCATCCATTTAAATCTTTGCTGATAAAACGTTTTAATTTAAGAAGGTTTCTTCTCAACAAGAAAATAATGCAAACAACAATTACACCAGCGGCCAGTATTTCAAAAAAGTTAAGTACAAACGCATAAAATGCTCCCAACGTTTTGGCAAACAAACGGTGTGTGCCCAAAATACCATCTAACAGTATTTCTAATATTTCTATGTTAATGATGATAAAACCGGCATAAATTATAAAGTGCATTACCGCAACGAGGGGATTTTTAAACATCTTTTTTTGTCCAAAAGCCAGAAGCAGTAAATTCTTCCACCGAAGATTTTTATCGCCCGATAATTTTTCTTCCCTGCCAAGTAAAATATTACGCCGTATTTCGCTAATTTTTTTACTAAAAAGCCAAATGGCAAGGGCCAGTATAGCTACGAATAAAATTTGTTCGACTATTTGCATAGTTGACGATTATTTTGCTAAGTTAGGGATATGCAACCTATTTTAGCAGCACAAGTTAAGAGAAGAACAGGTAAGTGATCGGGGGAATTTCGATATGATATGGTGCGAAAATTAGGGATAAGGCTAAAGCAATTCTTCTTAATATTGTGTTATGGCTACAAGAAAATATATTATGGATGGCAGCACTGCCACAAAAAAAATACAGCGTTTAGCATACGAAATTTTAGAAAATAATACGGAAGAAAAGGCAATCATACTGGCGGGCATCCGGGAAAACGGGGTAGTTATCGCAAAACACATTCAGCAATACTTAAATGAAATATCCAATATTAATACAGAATTAATAACAATTTACCTTGATAAAAAGAATCCACAAATTGTTACACTTAACCGGGAGAATGGATTTGATAATAAAGTTATTATTATAATTGACGATGTGGCAAATAGCGGTAAAACGATGTTGCATGCTATGAAGCCTTTTCTTGCACACAATCCAAATAAAATTCAAACCCTGGTATTGGTAGATCGTACGCATAAAAAATTTCCTGTTCACCCGGATTACAGAGGCCTTTCTGTTGCCACCACCTTACAGGAACATATTGTTGTTGATGTAGAGAATAACAAAGTGCAGGGTGCGTGGATGGAATAACAAGTAAGTTAGAACCCAATTACTTAAATTCACACCTCTTTGTTAGTGTATATTTTTACAGAAAATGCTATGTTTTTTTTAAAATGACCATGTAAAATAAATAAAAATACATGGTCATTCCTGAACAAAAGCAAGGTGTTGCTTACAATCCTAATTGCTGGCGTGTATAAACAGAGCTTTGGTGTACAAATACATCTTCAATGTCTTTAACAACACTATTTCCCGTTATAAGACCGTGATAGTTGTTGTTTGGCAAGGGATCAAAAGCCAAGGCCGCTTTTTTAACCCGTAATAACTGTTTCGCATACACTACGGTAAAAACGTTATTGGGTAATGCTGCAACCAACTGCCTGATCAGCGTTCTGTCTGTTATACTCCCTGCATCGGGGCTTAGTTGTACGGAAAGACTAACAACAATATCACCAGTGGTAATATCGCCACCACCGGCAAGATTTTGAAGTGAGCCTGCGGTTACCTTTCCGCCCCTAATTACCAGGGTATTATCTTTAATGTTTGGCATAATTGAAAGATTTAATAATTAAATAGTTTTAACTTAATGTCAGAATAAAAGAATAGGGATGGAACCGGAAAGATTCCACCCTATGTGTACTACTAACTCTGTGATAATACATTCACCCCCCATATCTGAATCAATCCTTTGTTCAGTGAGTGGGTAACACTTAGCGTTGCATCTTCATTATGCACAATGTCAGTTGTTTGTGTAGAAGAAACATCGGCACTAAAGAAAGGCCAAATGCCAAAGGAGGCATGTGTTTTTATATTCTGATAATCTTCCTGGCTGTAAGAAGCATAGGAAGTAACGGTTACAGAATAATCGCTCACCAATATAAGCTGAGATACATATCTTGCTAATGAGCCATTGGGTTGACCGAAGAACGAACCCCAATTACCGGCTGAACTTCCGGGATCCCATATTGTGTTGTCGTTAGGAGAATGAAAAGCACGGTCAACTTCTGCTGAACTGTACCATCCGCCGGGTCCACAGGCAAGTGTTGCAAATTTTCCAATTCTCCCGGTAATAGTAAACCGGGAACTGGCCGCTTTAGTATTTAACGTTTCAAAACTCGCACCTGCTCCACCGGAAAAAATATCATAAAATCCGCTTGCGGAACCTTGCACAAAATTCCTGCTTACATTAATATCCATACTGTTGCTGTCGAACTTAAAGTTTTCAATACTTTGACCATTGTTAATTGCCTGCATTGCATTATCGCTGGTTGCAGAATTTACATACAAAGAAAAAGGTGGCTGACCGGCAGGAGAAAATTGCTGTTGAAAAGCAGCGGTATCGTTGTAATTGGTTAAAGCCTTTATTAAAGGCGTGCTTTGTGCTGCTATAATAGCGGATTTTGCTCTTGCCACAGTACCGGGGTCAATATTGCTTTGCATAGCCCAACGGTTAAAATATGCTAAATAGTCTTCACCACTGGTTGGGGGATTCTTTAATTTCCAGGTTACCCAATCGTTATAATAATTCGCCAATGCATTTCTCAGGGCGTTGGGATTTGTTTCCGGTAACAAAGCGCTTAACAATAGCCCGTACGCATCTGATCTTTTCCTCATAGATGAGGAATCGTAATAAGCCACGGATGAAGGTGGAGGCACTGCATCAGCCATTAAAAAAAGACCTGAATTATCAGATGTTTGCAATCCGAGATTGCCTTGTGCCAGTTGAAAAGTATCTTTGTTGAGCGACATCTGGCCCGACAGGAAATTTGCCCATCCTGCTGCCAGGTCTTGTACTTTCTGCTGTGTGTTTGAGTCCATAAACTTTAATTAATAAGGTTATGCCTACTCTTTTCCGGGCTTTTCGGCTACGGCCCATTCAATTTTTTGTTGCAACATTATTTGAATGGAGTAAAAATCAAGAAAGTGAACAGAATGCTTATAAGAGATACTACCTGTTTGTAAAAACAGGTAGTTTTACGTGGTTATCGGCAAAACAAAAATCATGATAAATCAGGCAATAAGGCCAACTAAATTGTTTCTAACGGCAAAAATTACCAGTCCCGCAATATTTTTACAACCTGCTTTTTGTAATAAATTACGTCGGTGACCCTCAATGGTCCTTATGCTTACAAATAGCTGTTTTGCAATTTCTTCAGTAGAATATTCCTTACAAATTAAAATGAGTATTTCATGTTCTCTTTTGGTGAGCTCAAATGGAATGCTGTTAATATTTTTCAGATTATTGCTTTTTACATTCCTTCCGTTTTGCAACGTTTTTACAATAAGGTCATTAAAATAAAATCCCGATTTTGCAATTGTTCTGATGGCAGTAATAAGTTCCTGGGCGCTGCAATTTTTTGATAAAAATCCACAAGCTCCGTTTTCTATCATCTTTAAAACAAAGCGTTGCTGGTCGTATGCAGTTACTACCAACACTTTTATCAAAGGATTGCTTTTATGAAGCATCTCATTTAGCTCTATACCGTTTATTCCCGGCAAATGCATGTCCAACAAAACAATATCGGGTAGTTCAAGTAAATCAGGAAGCTGTTTCAAAAAATCCGATGCACTATGTGCTTCAATAACAAGTGTGAAGTCTGAAACTGAGTTTATAACGGCAGTTATTCCGTCGCAAAACAACTGCTGATCATCAATAAGGCCTATTTTAATTTTTTCCATTTTTTATTTTGTTAATGGATATGTTTATGATCTACAAAAACAGTAAAACGAAAACCCCGGCCTGGAGAAGTTTGTATTCTGTACGTTGCCCCTATAACCAACAATCTACCGTACACATTTTGCATTCCAAGGCCTGGTTTGATTTTACCAGCTTCATTAAACCCAATACCATTATCAAAATAATCAACAACAAAAGTATCTTTTTCGTTTTTTATATCAATAACAATTTTGGAGGCATTTGCATGCTTTACCGTATTTGTTATCAATTCCTGCAACACCCGGTATAAAGAAAGAGAAAGTTGGAGCCTGTTTTTAGGAATAAACCCGGGCACCGCATCGTTAACAATAATTTGCAATCCATCTTTATTTTGATACGTATCACACAAACTTTCAACTGCCTCATGAAATCCTAAAAGTTCCAGCTCCGGGGGGGAGAGCAAATGAGAAAGATTTCGCACAATATTGGATATGGTATCTATATCCCTGATATTCTCCCTGTTCTTTTCCAAAAGCGAAGTAGTAGAACTCATCCTCAGCTTAAGCGCTGCGAGGATAGAACCAATCCCATCGTGCAACTCTCTTCCAATTTTTTTTCTCTCTTCTTCCTGCAATTGTATAATAACAGAAAGCATACTGGCTTTATATACCACTTCCATCTTCTGCCGGTCTTCTTTCTGCCTGCTTACTTTTTTTAATGATTGAATATAAAAATATATAGCTACAGCACACAGGAAAATAATCCCCGATATGCTAATGATAATCAAAACATATATGTAGTTATTTACTTCCTGCAAAAAATATATCCTTTGCCAGTAGCAGGTGTATAATTAATATTAAAACAGCATAAACAATCCGCATTCTCAATCAAAACAATCAAATGTTCTGTAAATACTCCCAGCATTAAGACTGATTAAAGAGGAAGAAAAGTAAAAAACAGTGTATTACATCAGGTAATCACAAACTTCTAAACCAATATTAAGAGTACTTAACTACACATTAATATACAAACAATGGTATGAGAATAATTCATAAAATCGTTCTTATACATAATGCTCTTAGTAAAATATCCTTTCTTAATATAGTTAATATTGGAAATAAATTTCCGTAGCCCCATAACCAAAAGAGGGGTGAAACTGGTTAACAAAAGACTTTACTTCGTTCTTTAATCGGAGGATACCATGAATTTCATCTCTTAATTTGCCGGTACCCAATCCATGTACTACTATTAATTGAGACTGGCGATGCATTACAGCCAACTGATAATATTTCTCAAAAGTTCTTAATTGCATATCTAGTTTTTCATAATTAGAAAGATGTTTCCAATTATCGGTTAATTTTTCAATATGTAAATCCACTACTGTTCTTACAGACTCTATACTACTTCCATGTCCCGAAGCCTTATACACTTTAAACCCGGCCCCCGACAATTTATCCAAACTCATTTTTTCTTCTTTTACCTTGTCGGGATATTTCTCAAAAAGATGGTACGAAAAACTGGCCTCCTGTTTCTGAAGCATTTCTTCAATCTTATTAAAAATTTGTTTCGCTTTGGGCTTAAAACTCGTTTCAAAATATTCTATTCTATGCGAGTTAGCTTCTTTTAATGAAAATTCAAAATCAAAACGGGGATTATCATTAAATTTTTCGAGAGATACATTATGCAAATAAAAATCCTGAAAAGGCAATAATTCATTTTGCAATTCAAAATCAATGCCGGCATTTAAAGCGAATGAATAATCAAAAACAAAATGATCATCGGTTTGGTTAACAAGGTATATTTTAAAATAATCCACAATATCCTCATCAAATACATCCTTATCAAACACCGGCAAAAAAGAAAGCCACACCCCATTTTCAAGTTTATATTTGGTAGTATTTTTTTCTTTCTTTAAATCATCAATATATGTTTTAGGTTTTAAAAGCACATTTTTCTTTTCGGTAAACCGTTTAAAATAAGGAAAATCAAGCTGATCAATATACACAGGAAATTGAACTCCCTGAACATCCACCACCACCATATCTTTATTAATAATATCCACTACTTCTCCTTCTTCTTTGGAATGCAATAGCAATACTTTGTCTCCTGTCTGAAATTTCATGATATAGCAAAATTAAAGCGCCGGTTGTCATGAACCGGCACTTTTCAATAAAATATATTTAATTAGCTTCTTTTTACGGTCACAGAATAATTATCCATGCCATTCTTTTTTCTCGGGATTTCTTCTTATTACTTCGTCAACGGAAATAGGACCGCTGCCCTCTATAAAAAAGAAAACAAGGAGTAATAAAAAAACTACCGACAACCATAGTTCCGCATGCGGTTTTAAAATACCCTCTTGTGCGTTAACGAAAACAATAGCCCCTAATAAAATTGGAATTTGAATTAAACAAGCAAACCGGGTAAGCAGTCCTACGGCTACCAATATTCCGCCAATTAAATGTGCAAATACAATGATGTGAGCTACAATTCCGGTAGAAGCAAGACCAAGAAAACCGCTTTTAGCCATCAATTCACTAAAAGCATTCATGTTGCTAATAAATTCTAATCCTTTAAGAAAAAGAAATGCTCCCAGTACAATTCTTACAACGTCCAACCACTTTGGGTGATGGGCATCGCCCCATTTTTCTAGTCGTTGAATCAGGTTCATATAGCTTACATTTTAAAAAGTGGAAAAACAAAATGACATTAAAAGTTACGCCAAAAATCTGACAGGACAAAATTAGAAGGCCATATCGGTAATAGCAACACATCGCAGCAGCAACAATATGTTTTATTACCAGAAAGTCTTATTTCGCCAGTTTACTCTGTTTATATCCATACAAGAAATAAATAACCAGACCGATAATCATCCAACCAAAAAACCAAGCCCAATTGTTCTTTGTCATACCCGTTAGCAAGTAGAGGCAAGTTGTTAAGCCCATTAAAGGAATAACAGAATAATTTCTAAGAAAAGCGAGCACACTTAAAAATAAGGTAATCATCCAAAAAATTATGATTGATAATTGAGGGGTTGCTACATCTAAAAAACTCAATTTCCCGGAAACATAATCCGCATTATGTGAAAAATCGAAATGGAACAAATCGGCATAGTATCCTTTTACAAACAACCCAAGAATTAATAAAACACCCGCCACCAGCAATGGGAAAATATATTTGCCATTGATATAAGGCATAGTAAATCTCCCCGGCGTTTTTTCTTTTTGGGGAATCAGTAACACACCTCCACAAACCAGTACAAAGGCAAATAACGTTGCAATACTGGTAAAATCGAGCACAAAAGTTTTATCAGTAAATAAAATAGGTGCGCCTACTACTATGCCGGTGAGTATGGTAGCAAAAGACGGAGTTTTAAATTTTGGATGAATTTTTTGAAACACCCCGGGTAATAATCCATCCCGGCTCATGCTCATCCATATTCTTGGCTGCCCCATTTGAAAAACGAGCAATACACTTGTCATGGCAATTACAGCGCAGACAGATACAAGAAACTGCATCCAACCTATATTAAGATTATCTTTTTCAAAAATAAAAGCAAGCGGGTCTCCTACCCCTTCAAACTTTCTATAATTAACCGCACCTGCCAACACCAATGATAATAAGATATAAACTACCGTACAAATAACTAATGATAATATCATGCCTTTGGGCAAATCCCGCTGAGGGTTTTTGCTTTCTTCCGCCAGCACACTTACGGCATCAAATCCTATATACGCAAAAAACACGCCTGCCACCGCCGTCATTACACCCCCAAATCCATTGGGCATAAAACTATGCACGCCCTGGTCATTCGCAGGAGTCCAGTTAAAAGTTAATCCTTTTGAAAACACCAGGTATCCTCCCACTAAAATAACTACGCCTACCACAATCAGCTTCAGTATTACCATTACATTGCTGAAGTTGCGGCTCTCTTTTACACCCCGATAAACCAGATAAGTAATCAATATGTTTATTATCAAAGCCGGGATATCAACAATCATTTTTATACCTGCAATGATCGGGGCATTATTCCATGCCCGTAATATTTCTTCGCTGGATGTGCCACCGTCTATAGCATGTTTTACTTCAGCATAACTGTTGCTAAAATATTCCGGTATGTGAAGATTAAGGCCTACGGAACTCCCAAACTTATCCAAGAAGGAAACAAAATAATCGCTCCAGCTAAAGGCAACATATATGTTCCCTATAGAATATTCCATAATTAATGCCCACCCGATTATCCATGCAAATAATTCACCAAAACTGGCATAAGCATAGGTATAAGCACTGCCGGCAACCGGTATGCGACTGGCAAATTCCGAATAACATAATGCTGTAAATCCACATGCTATACCTGTGATAATAAAAAGAACAACTACACCAGGGCCACCATTAAACACAGCAGAACCTAAACTGCTAAAACTACCAGCCCCGATGATGGCTGCTATACCAAAAAAAGTAAGATCCCTTACATTTAATACTCTTTTTAAACCAGTGGCATATTCATCACCTCCTCCTTTAGCGGAATCGGCTAATATATTTTCAATTTTCTTAGTACGAAACAATGAGTTGGCCATTACCAGTTGCTTTTAAAAAATAAAATAGAAAAAATGAAAATACAACTATTTTCATAGCTATAAAATTTCATTTTCCTCGCTTTTCCGGAATTAATGATCCCGTTGTATAAGGAATTGTGCTAATTCTTTTAAAGGCTCTTTTCTTTTGGAAATAACAGCAATTTCTTCTAAGTGACCCATTGCCTTTTCAACATATTTTTCTTTTAACTGCCTGGCCCATTCATCCGCTTTACATGCTCTCATGATAGACAAAACCCGTTCTACCTTATCAGCCGGGTTGTTTTCTATTAATTGAAGTAATTCTTTTTTTATTTTTTCACTGGCAACCTCCAGTGTATGTAGTAGTAAAAAGGTTTTTTTATTGGCGATAATATCGCCTCCTACTTGTTTGCCAAACTTATCCGGATCACCAAACGCATCTAAATAATCGTCCTGGAGTTGAAAAGCTATTCCCAGGTTTCTGCCAAATTCGTAAAGGTGATTTACGTTTCTTTCGCTACCTCCTCCCATAATAGCCCCCATTTTTAAACTGGCGCCAAGAAGCACGGAAGTTTTGAGTTCAATCATTCTTAAACAATCGTTCAATCCTATGGCTTTTGCTTTTTCGTAATCCATATCCAATTGCTGGCCTTCCGAAACTTCCAGAGCTGTTTTATTGAATAAAGACAAAATGCGTTTTTTATACAACTCATTAATTTTATTCAAATACTCGTAACACATAATGAGCATTACATCACCAGCAAGTAATGCGGTAGATTCTCCAAACTTAATGTGAACTGTTGGCATACCTCTTCGTAAGGGAGCCTTGTCCATAATGTCATCATGAATCAAACTGAAATTATGAAACAGTTCGATAGCCGTTGCCACATGCCAGGTATCAGGGTTAATATTGTCGAACAGCTCATTACCCATCAAACACATTACGGGTCTTACTCTTTTACCACCTATGGTTAAAATATATTGAGATGAATCGTATAAAGTAGCTGGCTCGGAGGGAAAATGGCGAATGCCAAATTTTGAGTCAAATTGCTGCAGCAATTGTTTAAATGAATGCATAGTAAGTCTTTTGTAGCCTGTTAATTTTTCTTATGCCTTATTTCTTTTTTATTTATCCCCTCCGTTACCCACTCATAATCCAGTTGTCTTTTATCTAAATTTGCCGAAATAACCTTTATTCTTACCTTATCTCCCATTTGAAATTTACGTCCACTTTTTCTTCCCACCAAACAATAATCTTCTTCTATGTGACGAAATTCATCATACACATTTAAACTATTTAACGAAACAAGCCCTTCGCATTTATGCTCCACTGTCTCAACCCAAAAGCCAAAAGAAGCGACTCCACTTACCACCCCTTCAAACTCTTCTCCAATGCGACTCATTAAGTATTCCACTTGTTTGTATTTATTGGCCGCTCTTTCACTTTCCATAGCAGCTCGTTCTCTTTCGCTGCAATGCTTGCACCTAAAATCCATTTTTTTATCAACTATCAGCACATCCAGCAAACACTGTTGCAAAATCCGGTGTACCATTACATCCGGATAACGACGAATGGGTGAAGTAAAATGACAATAATGCTCAAAACCCAAACCAAAATGCCCTATATTTTCCGAAGTATAAAGCGCCTTTGCCATGGTTCTTATACCTAGCTGTTCCAATACATGCTGCTCAGGTTTACCTGATAAATCGGCCAACATGATGTTAAACGACTCGGCAATTTTATCCGGTGTTTCGGTATTAAACTTATGTCCAAACTTCCGGGCAAATTCAACAAAAGGCTTTAATTTTTCTTCATCGGGATTATCGTGTATGCGATAAGGAAAAGGTATTTTTTTATTATTCACTTTTATCCTGGCTACATACTCAGCCACGGTTCGGTTAGCCAGCAACATTAATTCCTCAATTAATTGATGAGCTTCCTTACTTTCTTTAAGAACAATACCAATGGGCCTGGCATTTTCATCTAACTTAAATCTTACCTCCTGCGAGGAGAAGTTAATGGCCCCGTTATCAAAGCGTTTCTTTCTCAGGCGTTGTGAGATTTTATAAAGCACCCGGATCTCATCTGCATACATTCCTTCCCCTTTTTCTATTATTTCCTGCACCTCATCATAAGTAAACCGGTGGTCTGAATGAATTATTGTTTTGCCAATCCAATAATGCTTTATTTTCCCTTTTTCATCTACTTGAAAAATGCAGGAAAAGGTTAATTTATCCTCATGAGGTCTTAAAGAACAAAGCACATTAGATATTTCTTCCGGTAACATGGGTAAAACCCGGTCGGGCAAATACACAGAGGTAGCCCGATAAAAAGCTTCTTCATCCAAATCTGTTTCGGGCATTACATAATGGCTTACATCTGCAATATGAACACCTATTTCATACAATCCATTCTCCAGTAATCTGATGGAAATAGCATCATCAAAATCTTTGGCATCCACAGGGTCTATAGTAAACGTAAGTATGGGGCGGCAGTCTTTTCTCCGTTTAATTTCTTCGGCCGGTATAATATCGTTTAATCTGGCTGCTTCCTCCAAAACAGCATCCGGAAAATTAAGAGGAAACCCATGTTCCAGCAAAATCTCCTTCATCGCCAAATCATTAGGCTCCACATTTCTCAACACACTAACTACCTCGCCCACAGGACGTTTATCCGTCTTTTCCCATTTAATCATTTTAACCACTACTCTTTCTCTGTCTTCAGCCCCATGCAGATTTTCTTTTGCAACAAAAATATCCGGCATAGGCTTATCCGTATCCGCAACAAAAAAACCAAATTCGTTCTTAATCTCAATATGACCTATAAAAGTCACCTGGTTTCTTTTAAGAACTTCTTTCACCTTCCCTTCCGAACGGCCATAAGGATTATCTTTTGTTATTTCTACCCGAACTTCATCCCCGTGAAAAGCCATATTAAAATTTTGGGGACGAACAAGAATATCTTTAAGCAAATTATCCGTAAGCACAAATCCAAGTCCCGAGCGGGTTATATCTAATTTACCGGTATAAACCAGCTTATGATTTTTTGATTTTTCTTTCTTTTTTTTCTTCGAATGTTTATTTCCCATCGTACAATCTACTCTTTATTCTTTCTATTAAAATTACGAACGAAATTTATAATTAAACCATTAAATACAGGCTCTTCCCCAAATAGTATCTTTTGACGGATAGGAATTACAAATATGGGAATATTCATTAATTCTTCTCTAAACTTAATTAATCGCACCGCATCTTTTTCTGTAGTTAAAATAATTTTACTGGTCGAATCTATTCTTTTAAACCGGTTTTTTATTTCCCGCAAATCATCAATAGTAAAAATATGATGATCGCTAAACGATAGTGTATCATAAAATCCCACTGTGTTTGTCAATAAGTTCTTTAAAGGTTTGGGGTTAGCAATACCGGTAACCAATAATACTTCCAATTCTCTGGAAAAACTTATCTCATTGTGATGCAATAAATGATAGGGCTTTCCGTATTCGATACAAGAAAAAAACAAATGCTGATCAGGCAAAGGCCTTATTTCTTCTTTTATTGATTTTCTCTCCTCTTCCTGCAAATTAGAAGGGCATTTCGTTACCATGATAATAGAGGCCCTTTTACTACGGCTCTTTAAATCCCGCAAATCACCTGTAGGCAAATAAAAATCCCGGGTAAATAAATTACTGTAATCCGTAAGTAAGATATTTAATCCGGCCTCTACCGCACGATGTTGAAAAGCATCGTCTAAAACAATTACCCGGGTTTCCGGCCTGTCTTGCAACAATTGCGGAATAGCCACTAATCTTTCTTCGCCAACAGCAACCGGCACATTGGGAAATTTTAAATGAAACAAATGAGGCTCATCACCAATTTCTAAAGGACCTGTATTTTCGTTGGCCAAAATGTAACCCCTGGTTTTCCGTTTATACCCACGGCTTAATGTAGCTGTATTAAAGTCGCGACTCAATAAACCAAGCAGGTATTCAACCATTGTTGATTTACCCGTGCCGCCCACCGACAAATTGCCAACACAAATAAGAGGCAAATTGAATCGGGTACTCTTAAGGACATTTATATCGTAAAGCTTGTTGCGTACCCAAATCGCCATCCAATAAATAAAGGCAATCGGGAGTAATAAAAAACGAATGGATTGAAATGTAAAATCAGTCAAATTCATAAATGCGAGTAGGCGTAATGCAATAAGTTAAAGGTAAATCAAATTGATGAGTATCGTCTATTGATTCCACCGCATCAAAATAAGAAAGCCCGATTTTCAAAACATCGCTGCGACATTGAGAAAGAAACCGATCATAAAATCCTTTTCCGTAACCAACTCTATATCCTTTTTCATCAAAAGCAAGCAGCGGCACCAATACCAAATCTATTTTGTCAGCCGGAACCTCCTCACCGCTAACAGGCTCGGGTATATTATAGCCGTTTTTTTCAAACACGGAGTTTTCATCAATTAAATAATTTATCATTTCACCGGTTTTGAGATTTATTTTAGGTGCTACAACATTCATATCCGGATTCCTGAATTCCAGGTAGCGTACTATCTTATGGGTAGATATTTCCCGGTTTTCTTCTATTGCGAGATAGGTATGGAGATAATAAACAAATGGTAAATCGAGATGCTGAAACTGAATTAATATTAAATCGTTAAGCCGGTTAATTTCTTTTTCCGAAAGTAACTGCCGCTTTTCCTTATACAATTTTCTTAATTCGGATTTTATCATAGCAACTCTATTAACCGGCTTCGCATAGCATTAGCGTTTTTTAATACAAAAGCTTTATCAGGACCCAAAACATAATTAACAGATCCGATTTTTGGATAACCACTCCAATTAACAATTTGCTCCTCATAATGCATATAATTATCATTAAATACCCACCCCGCCACATCAATATGATGGTATTTACAAACTTGCGCAGTAAGTAAGGAATGATTAATACTTCCCAAATAATTGCGACTAACAATAATAACCCTTGCTTCTAACTTCTTAACCAAGTCTATCACAAATTCTTTATCCGTAAGCGGCACCAGTAATCCTCCCGCTCCTTCAATAACTAACCGGTTACCGGAACCAGCCAGATTGCCATAGTGCCTGTATATTGTATCAATATCAATTGTAACCCCTTCAGATTGTGCGGCAATGTGGGGAGAAGCTGGCATTTTAAATTTATATGCCTCCGGATAAACATTGGTATTAGGATTGCTTACCATTTTTTTTACCCATTCGCTATCCGTACCATCATCGTAACCAGCCTGTACCGGTTTCCAATAGTCTGCCTGTAATGCTTCGGTTACAATAGCAGAAACTATCGTTTTACCCACATCCGTGCCAATGCCCGTAATAAAAATCGGTTTCATTTTTTACCTAAAGCTACTTATTAATAAAGATGGAAAAAATAGTAGTGCCATAATTTCGTTCAGTTACGTAATAAGGAACCTGTTGGTAAGTATTACGGGGGGTATGTTCCAGTATAAACCAGCCATTTTTGTTTAGCAGGTTTTTTTGAAAAATTATCTGAGGAAGATCATCAATATTACCTAATGAATACGGTGGTCCGGCAAAAATAAAATCATAAGAAGTAGCAGCGCTTTCAAGAAACTTAAACACATCCATCCTCAATACTTTAAAATTGCTGAGTTTTAGCTCTGATGCTGTTTTTTTAATAAACTCACTCATCGTAAAATCCCTTTCCACAACAGTCAAATCTTTTGCCCCTCTGGATGCTAATTCATAACTAATACTTCCTGTGCCTCCAAAAATGTCTAATGTTTTAAGTGAGGAAATATCGAGATTATTTTCGATAATATTAAACAGCCCTTCTTTTGCTACATCAGTAGTAGGTCGGGTATGCGGCATTTTACCCGGCGGATTAAATTTTCTTCCTCCATGTACACCCCCTATAATACGCATGACACCATTGTAAATGCTGGGTTAAAATAATGAACCGGGTACCCGTTAAATGTTGTTCCGCACTCAAAGGATTCTGGCTTTTCGGCAAGTTGTGCATTTAAAAAATACTTCCGAATTTCAAGAAATACAGGAGAAATTTCATCCACCATACCACCAATAATTAAAGCAATCTCCTCCCTATTGCAACCAAATTCCTCTGTAATGGCAAGCAGGTAAAACAAAACATCTTCAGGCTGTTTAAACGGGTATGTTTGTATAAGTTGTACGCAGCCCTTTTTCGTAAGTTTTACTACGTACCGGTTATTAAAAAAATTAACCGTCATTATATCTTCATAAGATCCCTTATCCAATGCATCTAATTCCAAACTGTAGTAATGCCTGTGAGATGCATTTATATAATTTCTTTGCAAAAACCGGTGCATGGTTGTTGGTATGCGATAAACCACTGTTATTTGCCCGTCTGCAACAAAATCATTTAAAATATCTGTTTTGGTATCCTCCCCATACAAAGTATCCATGGCAATTTTCCGGGAGACAGTATCATAATGGCTATCGGGCAGCAGCATGGCCTCATCATAATTATAAGCAATGGTAACTGAAGAAAAATATTTATCCAAAAAAGGATAGTCTGATATGATCTCGTCCCATTTAGCCTTAAAATCTTTGGTAGCATCATTTTTTTCAAAATGAAAAATCAACAATCCGCTTATTTGTTTTCGCAGCTTGTTTAATAAAACAAATTGCCAATCATCATTGCCCAACAAAAGAAGCAAGTGATATTCAGCGCTTACCAAATGTTCGGTCTCCTGGGGTAATATTTTTATCAAGGTTATCATTGGTGCAAATTGGTGTGCAATAATACCACTTATTGCCGAAAAGTTCAATTTAGGTAATGCAAAGCAACAGGCTACCTGAGCTGGTTATCATTTTTTCCCGGCGGCTTTAGCAACCGTAAATGCTGTGGCTTTGGCAATGCATTATTAAAACAAAAACATGCCTGTTAATAAGCAGCGCCACTCAGGTAATAAACTCCTAATTTTGCGCCTCTTTCATCATAGAAACAGATGGCAGATTTTACGGTAAATACAAATTTAAAGGTTCATATCAGCAACAGGCAGATACTATCTATTGCCTTACCCATAACCCTTGCTCTTATTGTTCCACAAATAAATTTTATAACCAACAATATCTTTCTTGGCAAATTGGGTGAAAAGGAATTAGGCAATGCCGGCATTACGGGAGTATATTATTTAATTGTTGCCGTTATTGGCAATGGTTTAAATAACGCTATGCAGTCACTCATCAGCCGCAAGGCAGGGGAAGATAATATTGAGGGCATTGGCAAATTATTATCTCAAGGCATTCGAATATCGCTGCAATTTGCATTAGGGGGTATTTTATTTACCTGGTTTATTGCTCCTTTATGCTTAAAACCTTTTGCCAACCCGGATAACTTTCAACAGGAAATAAATTTTTTACGAATACGTGTACTGGGCTTACCCTTTTTATACCTGTTTCAAATGGGCAATGCTTTATTAATAGGCACCCTGCATAGCCGGCTGCTTATGATTGGGTTTGTAATAGAATCTTTTGCGAATATTTTTTTCGATTACAGCTTAATCTTCGGCAACTTTGGCCTGCCTAAAATGGGGTTCAATGGAGCCGCGCTTGCTTCCGTACTGGCAGAAATGGTTGGCTTGTGCGTAGTAACCCTGGTTATTTTTTCAAAAGGATTAAAGAAACGTTTTCATTTATTTAAAACATTTCAATATGATAAGCAGGCAACTCAAACCATTTTAAAAATATCTGCTCCCCTGATTTTGCAATATATCATCAGCCTTACTACCTGGTTTATATTTTTTTTAATGATTGAACAGCAATATTCTGAAAGGGATAAAGCCATCAGTAATGTAATGCGCAATGTATTTGGTGTTACCGGCATTTTTTCATGGGCCTTTGCCAGTACCAGCAATACGATGGTAAGTAATCTGATTGGTCAGGGAAAAGTGAGTGAAGTATTATATGCTATTAAGCGTATTATGATACTTAGTTTTGGTTCCTGCGTTTTGATTGCCCTATTGCTAAATCTCTTTCCTTCCGTTTTTCTTTCTTTGTTTAGCAAACAAACAAATTTTCTGAATGATGCCATACCAGTAATGCGGATGGTGAGCATAGGGATGCTGTGCATGAGCATTGCCGCGGTATGGCTTAACGGGCTTACCGGAACCGGGCAAACAAAAATTAATTTAACGGTAGAGGTGGCAGCTATTATTGGTTATTGCATTTACACTTATATCATCATGAAAATATTAAACCTGCCCATTCACTGGGCATGGAGTAACGAAATTGTTTACTGGGCAGTTATTTTTACCGTTTCCTTTTTCTTTTTAGCCAGGGGGAAATGGAAAGAAAGGCTTTAAATGAAAAATATATCATAGGCTACAGCCCTCATCTTGTCCCAAAATTATCAATCGCCTCTCCTCACTCAATAATTATACTCAACCTTCCTAAACTCCACTTATCCCTTTTAATGGCTTTTTTATTTCTACTCGTGCAACAAATTTGTCGTTTCAATGACATATTAATATAGAGAGTAATATAAAGATCTTTGAACGGTGGAGAAAAAGTTAAGTGTACAAACAATGGTTTATGATTAATTAAGCTATTTTAACCTTAATTATCTTGGAAAGAAGCATATTCCGTTGTATATTTGCATCAGAAAATAAATTGATGCTGAAAATCAATAATTTAATGTATTAAAATTAAATTACTTAAAGTTTTGTTAGCATTTTTTTAAACATTATCAAAAAAAATGGCGTAGTCCATGCCCTCCCTGAAAAATGGGTAATTTTCCTTCAGATATTAAAATTTACCAATTAACTTGTAAAATTTACCACTTATCATTTTTTTTAACCGTATATAGTATTATGTATTGCAAAGTACCGAATAAAACATATATCTTTGTATCGTAATAGATGATAGCCGAAAGGCACAACATAAAAAGAAACAAAAAGAAAACAATGACAACAAGAAGAACAGTGGACTCCAGGGTAGGAACACTTAAAACGATGAGCGGAAAAAAAGCAAAGCCAGTAGTTGTTAAATTATTTGCATTTGCAGCAGCAGGTTTAATGGCAGTTAGCATAATGTCATTTGCACAAAAGAACGATTCAATGGTTAAAGAAAATCTGCTTTCAATAGCAACCGCTAAAACAGCCGAACCCGATGGATGCTGCGATAATGTAACAACGTATGCGGTTTATTCAACTATCGATAAAAACGGATATGCAAAGGTTGTGTTAAGCGAAGCCTTTGTTAACAGCCTGCGTAATATTAAACTGGAAGTTTCACAAGCTGACAGGGAAGTAGCAAATGACTTGTATTTTACAAAGATGGCAGATAAAATGGCACTTAACTTAATAAAAAATTCTCAATTCGCTATTGAAGAAGCAAATGTGGAAATTGAAGAAAAAATGGAAATGGAGTCCATTAAATACAGCTTTTTCAGCGGAAACGCTGCTGCTTTAAATGAAGCCTCAGCCGAAGTTGAGCAGCACATGCAGGAAGCCTCTTTAAAACAGGCTTTTGAGTCCGCAACTGAAAGCGATATGACTGATGCGGATAAGGAAATAGCAGGCGGATTACAGAAAAAATTATCAGAAAATTTGGCGGTTGATTTTATAAAAGGTGCTTCAAAGAATATTGCCGATGCAGATATGGAGATAGCCGAGATAATTAACCTAGAGATAGCCCAGACAATTAACCTAAATTCTTCCGTAACACTAGAAAATTAGTTTAAAAGCTTATTTGCAAAAGATTCTTAAAGCTACAGTGGGTTTGAAAAGAAGGTCGGAGTAATTCCGGCCTTCTTTGTTTTGTTTATACACACAGCATCCTGTCTATTTCCACTATTTTTGCGCAACAATTATATAAAAGGATGTCCATTACTCTACAAATACAAAAGGCAGTTACAGACAGTTTGGAAGCATTATTCAGTAAAAGCTTTTGTGCCAGCGATTTTCAAATAAATATTACAAAACCTGAATTTGAAGGCGATTATACGGTTGTTTTATTTGCTCTTGTAAAAGAACTAAAAAAAAATCCTGAAACGCTGGGTTTGGAACTGGGCAGGCATCTGACAGAAAAAAATCCTCACTTATTTTCGTCATTTAATGTCATAAAAGGCTTTCTCAACGTAACAATTACTAATGAATATTGGCTATCTGTATTAGAAAAAAACTATAAGAATCCCGATTATGGTAAAAAAGACAGTAACGGGAAAAAAATTATGGTTGAATATTCTTCACCTAATACAAACAAACCGCTGCATCTTGGTCACCTAAGAAATAATTTTTTGGGTTGGAGCATTGCAGAAATTATGAAAAACAATGGATTCGAAGTAATTAAATCCTGCATTGTAAACGATCGGGGTATTCATATCTGTAAAAGTATGATTGCGTGGGAAAAATTTGCGAATGGAGCAACGCCGCAATCTACGCATACCAAAGGAGACCATTTTGTGGGAGATTATTATGTAAAATTTAATA
>DASSYR010000077.1:0-42676 GCA_035703165.1 Chitinophagaceae bacterium | reverse complement strand
AGCCGTTTTCCTTTATTTTAGTTTTAACCTCTTTCTGTTTATCATAGCAAATTATGTATTCAAGAATTTTTCGAATGAAATAGGTATGACAGTATGGGGTTTTCACAATATCAACAACATTGTTAAAAACATACTGTTTGCCATGGGCATTTATTATGCAGGGAAAAAGAAATAGAAAAATGAATTTTAAGATATTTGTAACCAGGGTCTTTTCAAATAATAGAAGTATAATAATTTTGAAAGCGGGCAACAATAGCCCCATTTTGGTTTCCGTCTCAGGCGGGATAAAAGCTAAACTGCTTATGAAATTTAAACATGCCTTATTAATGATTTCCTTGTTGCTCTTATTTGCAGCAACGTTTGGTCAGACAAAAAACATTATTGACAGAGTGATCCGTAAAGACTCTGGTCTTTTAATTTTTACTCAAAAAGACTGGAAGAGTTTTACGATTGCCGCTGCGGTTGACAAACGGACACATGTTTCTTATCTCATCTCTTGCTTCGGACAAATTGTGGACTCCGTTCACATTGCCGATGAAGATTACAAACTGATTGAAAGTAAAAAGGCAACGCCATTTGAGCATTACAACGCCATTTGCGACAAAATCCTTTCATTATCGGAAACTGCAAAACAACAATTTCGCAAAACAGGAAAGCTTAATAGCAAGTGGCAGTACGCAAGTTTGATTACAGAGTATGTTCCCGAGCTAAAAACAAGCCCGGGCAGACTGCAAAAGATTATTTTTCTCGACAGACTTAGCGAATATTATCTCCTTCACAAATGGCTTGTCAATAACCCAAATCCAGGAGATTTTATCGAGGATTCAGCAACGGTTTATTTGAAGCAGGACAGAGCAAAAGCAGGGACAATGATTATAAAAGGCGACACAACCTTTTACTATAATCAAAACAATATTGCATGGATATATAAGGCAATCCTGTTAAGTAAAGAAGCGAAGATTTTTTATTATGACAGAGACAATAATATTGCGGACAGCTTGTTACTAAATCCTAAAAGGACTCCCGCTTTAGCACAACAAAAGGCTGATGTTTTTCTTCTTTACAGAGGTTGGCTGGAAATGCAGAAACAATCCGTTGAAAATGGAATCAGAATACTTGATTCAACAAACAGAAAATATCCAAACACAACTATTCAATTTGCCGATAATCATACAACAAACATTAATGAATTAATATTCGAAACCAGGCAATCTCTATCAGAAATTATCAATAATATTAATCTTGCTTCTAATCCTCACCCCAAAGCCATCGCAACAATTCTTCATCAGCAATATGAAAACAGTGAGGTAAACAAAGTTTTGCTTTCTTCATTAGGTGTTGGCTATAAAGAGACCATAACAACGGGAGACAGATTATATGAATTGACAGACCACAGAGGCAATGTGATGGCTGTTGTAAGCGACAAAAAAATTGGAGTAGATGCAAACAATGATGGCATTGTTGATTACTATGTTGCCGATGTGGTAAGCGCTCAGGACTATTATCCCTTTGGGCAATTACAACCAGGCAGACAATATGGAACAAAAGGCAGGTATCTTTTCAACGGAAAGGAACAAGACCCTGAAGTGAAAGGCGAAGGGACACAGTATGATTATGGATTTAGAATTTATGACCCGAGGTTGGGGAGGTTTTTGAGTGTGGATCCATTAACAAAAACATATCCTTGGTACACGCCATATCAGTTTGCGGGGAATAAACCGATATGGGCAATAGATTTAGACGGCTTAGAAGAAAATACGCTGAGTACTTATGTTTATAAGAATCCGCCGCTTTCTATAAAGCCAACTTTTCAGGGAGTAATAAATATAACTGATGCCAGAACACAAACGGCACATAAAACATTTAGCGGAAACTTTTCCCAACTAAGAAAATCAGATGCAACAGGTTTAAGTACTTCTTTGGTAAATCAGCTAACGGGTTCAAATGTAGGAAACGGTTCTAGCAGCCTTGATATTACTATAACCGGAACAAGGTCGCAGGTATTTAAAACGTGGAAGGGTACTGATATAAAGTACTTTACTCAATATTCTTATTCATTTACGAGTAACAATGTTACGGAAGCAGGTACATTTGAATTACAGACAGGTCAAATCCAGGCATCTGCAAGAGCATGGGATCCTTTAACCTTCCTTTTGCTGAATAAAGTTGTAAGTTCTGTTGTAATTACAGCAGCTGAAGCCGGGGGAACTACTGCTACACAAGAAATAGTCACTCTTTATAGGAGTATTTCAAAGGCAGAAGCCGAAAGCATTCAATATACAAAGCAGTTATCCTTTGCAGAAGGTCAAATGGAAGTGAAACAATTCTGGCAATCAACTGAGGGACTAGAAGCTTGGAATAAAAGTAGATTGGCTGGAGAATATAACTTAGAAATTACTGTTCCAAAGTCACTTTTAGGAAAGGGCAAACCTTTAAATACGATTACTCAAGTCGATGAGTTCTACGGGCCTACTGCCACGATTGATAATGCGGCTCAATTAAATATTGTGAACCAGAGCATACAGAGTATTAAGATAACGCCGATCAAAACGCCTTAATTATATGAGTAAAGAGAAACAATTTAGAAGTGTATTGATAAAAGGCATTTTTTATTTTATTGAAAATGTCGAATATAATTTTAAAGGACCGATGAGGAGAGGTTTGAGACCAATTGTATGGTATACTCAGGTAAAAGGAGAGGCAACTTCATGTGCCTTAATTTCTGATATTGAAATCCATCCAGGTGAAAAAAAAGAAGTTGAGCTTTTTATTTTGAATGAGTTTCAACTAAGGCATCAAATAAAGCATGGGATGATTCTTAGTATAGGTTCTCTTGGCCATTCTAGAGTTAATAAGTTTGGAGAGTTTGAAGTTCTTGAACACTTGGGAGAGTGGCAGGGCGGCAAGGTTCCTTAGATATAGTATGTTATCATTTATTGTGTCAGAAAAATATTTTAATACTGAAGGCTGTCTCAATCGAGTCAGCCTTGACTTAGCAGACGAGTGTCCGCATAAAAAAACTTGCAAGTAGGGAAAGCTAAAGCGGCACTCGTCGAAGTACAGATTTACGAGTATGCTTTTTTTGCTTTGCTGTCACGGATCACGGTATCTCCTTCCTTGGCGAGACTCCCGTGAAGTTGACAGGCGAGTGTCGTGAGGGTTATGAGAGTTGGGGCTGTGGCACTCGCCGTCAATAGTTGCCCTACAGCCCAATTATTACGGTATTCAGAGTGCAGTAGTTGCTGTTACAGGCGGTCGGTAAATTGCGGTAGCGGTGTTGTAAAAAAGGGTAAAGGAGTTGTAAAGAAAGTGCACATTATGGGCTGTTTTATCCACCGCCGGTGGAATTGAAGTTGTAGTTGAGAAATGAGGAACAATCGGAAATGTAATAACATCAATAAGGCGATAACAAATGGATATTAATACAGTATATAATAAAATAGTTGATAAGCTAAGAGCATCTGATAATTTGGATGTACTTGTGGAGTTAGAAAATTCTGATGTAGGTGCAGCTACAGGAAGTGAGGCATTAATGGCAACGGGTTTTTATTTAGCATCTTTAAAAAATAAGAACCCTGTGGTTTATGAATTGATTAAGGAACAAATCAACGAATATCTTAAATATTGTAAAGAGAACGGACTTATAATAAAACAGTAAAAGTTTTTAAGCCGGTGCGGTTGCAGCAGCTTAATTATTTTATGGCGGTTACTTTTTTTGCAAATCGGAGTTAAGAATAAAAGCGGGAAGAAAATCCGCCCAACTGGTGGTAGCTTGTGAAGTGGTACTCAGCGTTGATTTTACGAACACAGTAATTTTTTTGTAGCTTACAGCTACCCACTTTGAGTTCCGCCTCTGCTGGGGGAGCTTCCGAATATGTTTTACCTAATTTGCAGGTAAATGAATTAAAGAACGTAACTCAAACAACAATTAAATAAAGAGGAATGGAAAATATAATTTTAAAAGGGAGTGAATTAAATGAAAAAAAGCCTTCTTTAAAAAAGGTGGAAGTTGATAAAGTCAACTGGAAGGTTTATTATCTTGATGAAAAAACAAATGAAAAGTGGGTAGAAGAATATCCTCATTCAGAAATGCATGGCGGTGGGCCTCCTCAATTACGATTGCTTGATAAATTTCCTTGGGAGTAATGAAAGATTATCCCATTGAAACAGTAATACTTCGAGGAGTATTTAATTTTATTGGAAATCCTGAATCGAATTTCCAGGGGCCATTAAAAAAAGGCAATAGGCCTTCTGTTTCTATAGGTTCTGATGGTAAAGCTACATCCTGCTCTATCTTATCTGATGTTCAAATTGCATTGGGAGAAACAAAAGAAGTTGAAATAGTGGTTTTAAATCAACTACAGCTAGGTCAAAAAATTGAGAAAGGAACTGTCCTTAACGTAAACTCCCCGATACATAAAATTGGTGAATTTCTTATTACAGAACATTTAGGTATCTGGCAAGGCGGTAAAGTGCCTTAGCTACAACTGGTGGTAGCTTGTGAAGTGGTACTCAGCGTTGATTTTACCAACGCCGTAATTTTTTTGTAGCTTACAGCTACCCACTTTGAGTTCCGCCTCTGCCGGGATCATTGTTGGGGCTTTTTCATTTATTACTTTCTCATAAATCTGCTGCAATGACGGATTTCATATTTCAGGGAGGCCCAATTTAATCGGTAAATTTATACCCCATGCCCCTGATAGATTGAAAATAACGGGGATTACGACTGTCCACCTCAAAATATTTTCGGAAATTAAGAATAAAATTATCAATAGTTCTTGTGGTTGGATAGACATTGTATCCCCAAACGGCTTGTAAAATTTTTTCACGGGTTACTACTTCGTTCTTGTTTTCAATCAATAGTTTTAAAAGCATGGCCTCTTTTTTACTAAGCTCAATTTTTTCTCC
Source organism: Chitinophagaceae bacterium (assembly GCA_035703165.1). GTDB lineage: Bacteria > Bacteroidota > Bacteroidia > Chitinophagales > Chitinophagaceae > AWTP1-9. Next base: position 37,768 of record DASSYR010000077.1, on the reverse strand, counting down.
CTTATAGTTTATGGCTTCCAGAGCTTTAAAGTCTATCGAATTGGTGTCAAATGTGTAATTGTTGGGAATGGTTTCTTTATAACGAAGTTGTTTATTTTTTTCTATTAGTTTATGTACACGGAGAAGTAATTCTTCCAGGTTAAAAGGCTTCGTTAGATAGTCATCGGCGCCTTTTTTTAGTCCCAGCACTTTATCAGCAGAGTTACTTTTAGCGCTTAAAATCAATACGGGTATATTATTATTTTGAAGACGCAGGCTTTCCAGCACACTTATACCATCAATTTCCGGAAGCATAACATCCAGGATTACCAAGTCGAAAAATTCGTTTTGTAAGGCTTTTAAAGCCGCTTGCCCGTCGTAGGCAGAGCTGACTTCATATCCCTCCATCTCCAGGTTGAGCTTTAATGCCTCCTGCAGGTTTTCCTCATCTTCAACGAGTAAAATAGATGCCAGGATTTTTTCTTTTGCCATTTTTATTTATAAAAATTAATCGCAAATATTGCGCCATGTGGAGTGTTGTCGGTTATGTAAATTTCAGCGTCATGATCTTCTACTATCTTTTTGGTTATATATAAGCCCAACCCTGTTCCCTTTGTTTTTCGTGTGTTTTCATTACCTACCCGATAAAATTTTTCAAATACCTGCTTTTTTTCATCATCAGGAATGCCAATTCCTTCGTCAGACACTTCCAATGAAACCCTTTCTTCTTCATCAGAAAGATCAACATGAATAGCCGAATCCTCCGCAGAGTATTTTATGGCATTTTCAATAAGATTATTTAACGCTATTTGCAGCAGCAACATGTCTCCCTTAACGTATAGGTTGCCGTCAATAGATGACGTGAGTGTTCGTTGTGGGTACCGTTGCTTAAAATCTTGTACACAGCCATCTGCCAGTACAGAGAGATTAATTTCTTCTTTTTCACTGGAAAAGTTACCAGAGTCAATTTGGGCTGCCAGTAAGATATTATTCGTTAAGGTATTTAATCGGTTGGTTTCCTGGAGCGCTTGTGTAATTAAGCGTTGTTGCTTTATTTCATCTAATTTTCGTAATTGCAAAGTTTCCAGGCTGAGTTTGGTAACAGCAATAGGAGTTTTTAGCTCATGTGTTACCGCCATCATAAAATTTTGCTGCTGTTTTGACAATTTTACTTGTTTTCTTACTGAGCGGTAAACAAAAATCGCACCTACCAGTATTATTAATAGAAATGTTAATCCCTCTCCCAGGTATTGAGTATGTTTCTTTTTATGTTCATTGTTTATAAGAGTAACCTTTTGATCATAAAGCGGATCTTTTTTTATAAGTTCATCTATTTTATACTGCGTCATTGACCTGTTTTGATTTTCCAAAGCAATATACCACCACGCCAAAGCTGCAATAATGTATAAAAGCAGAAACCAATAAACAGCAGTAATAAAAGAGAATGTATATATTTTTTTTCTAGAGAACATTAATGAGATTTTTGAATACGTATTCCTGCATTCATTATATGTTTCAAAGGATTGTCACGCATATTTTGCTCCAATTGAATACGGTATGTACCGGTTTTTTTAAATTGTATTCCCTTAAAAAGCAAAAGCCGATGTTCCCATATATCATCCATATTGGAAGCAGAAAGCCATTTTCCGGAAGGACTCTGCAGAAGTAACTCAAATCTCTCTTTTCTAAAAATAGTGTCTTCCGGCAATTTTGTAGAAACAAATAACCAAAGATTTCTGTATTCATAAGCTTCTGTATGTCGCACTATTACAAAAACATCATAAGCAGATAAACTGTCTGTGATAGAGAAATTAATTTCAGGAGTGAAATTCCAATGCCATTTGTGGCCGGGTATAGCCACATTTTTTTCAAACAGTTCTATTTTAGCACATGAGCTAAATAAAACCGATATGCAGGGAATTAAAATTAAATAGATATGGAATTTTCTTTTCAAGTGTTTTTTATGAAATAATTACTCAATACAAACCTAAAAATTAAAACTAAAGTACATTTAAAATCTGCTCTTTTGCCTTTTCCAACTCATCTTTCATTAATACCACATACTTCTGTATAAGAGCATCGTAAGCCTTAGCGCCGGTTGTATTTATTTCCCGACCAATTTCCTGTAATACAAAAGAGAGCTTTTTCCCTTTGCTTTCTTCCACTTCCGATAAGAGTATTTTAAAATAATTGCAATGGTTTTTTAACCGCACCTGCTCTTCGCTTATGTCTATTTTTTCTATGTAATAGATCATTTCCTGCTCCAATCGGTTGCCATCATAATTGTTTTTCCCCACATTTTCTTCCATCAAGCGGGTTAATCCCTCCCTGATTTTTTCTTTTCGAAGAGGTTCCAGCTTAACGATTTCTTCTTGTTGTTTCAGAATATTGTCAATACGGAAAAGTAAGTCACTTTCCAGTGCCCGGCCTTCTTCCAACCGGTGAACGTTTAAATCATCTATAGCTGCTAATAGTACTTTTTTAAATTGTATCCATTCGTCGTCCGTTAAAGTTTCGCCAGTGGGGGTTATTACTTCCGGTAATTTTAATAAAGTGCTTAAAATGTTGGAAGGGTCTAATTTAAGCTCTTTAGAAAGATTTTCAATTGCCCCGTAATAAGCTTTAGCCAATTCAGTATTTATAGAAACGGGCTTGGTATTACCCGATTGTTTTAAGCTAATGGTGCAATCAATGCTTCCACGGCCAAGTTTGCTTGAAAGAATGGCACGGATATCAAATTCAAAGGGTTTTAAAAAGCCCGGGAGTTTTAAAGACAACTCAAATTGCTTTCCGTTAAGTGATTTAATATCAATTAAGAAAGTTTTATCGCCTACCGTTTGCTCAGCCCTTCCGAAGCCCGTCATTGATTTCAGCATAAATTTTTTTTAAGGCGTAAGTTAGTTTATTTAATAATATAAGATAATTAGCATGAGAAAAGAGAAAAATACCGTTTGGGTAGGTTGTTTTGCAGTGTATAGCAATATACTCACAAGGTATAAAAGGTAAACCATTTGTTATACAATACTAATCAGAAGTAAAAATTACATTCTTGAAAGAGTATTTTTTTTAAAAAAAAGTCCCCCTGAAAACAGGAGGACATCATTATATGGATGGGTTAGTAAGTACCGGGAAATTGATTTCCCACCACAATATTAGAAATTATTTTATCATAAGAAAAAAAAAATCCAAAATATTTTATTCACATTTTTTTTTTCTGTGTGGATAAGGAGGTTGTTTTAGAATCATTTTTTTACTTTCAATAGTAAGAAAAGATTGATTATTTTTTATTAAGCTGCCTTTTGTTATTAATGACTTGTTTCTTAAAATTCTTTATCAGTAAGGACTTTGACATGATAGTAAGTTGTCGTTAACTTTTATGTTATGCGATAATGATATAAATTATATTGTCTTTTTTGCAAGTATTTGCAGGAATTATCCGGTTTGATACCGCTACTTTATAGTATTTATAAAATTTCTTTTGATATAAGCGTTTTGTTAAAGCTTGCTTTTAAAAGGCCTTGAGTTTGTTATAATAACACCTGCTAACTTTGTCAAAAAATATTATTTAATGAAATTTCCATCATCTGTCCCGGTTAAATGGATTGCAGAATTTTTACAGGCGGAGTTAATTGGCAATACAGAAGGTAAAGTCACCGGCCTGAATGAAATACACAGAGTTGAAAAGGGAGATATGGCTTTTGTTGACCATCCAAAATATTACGATAAGTGTATAAACTCAGCCGCTTCGTTTATCATTATTAATAAAAAAACACATTGCCCGGAAGGCAAAGCCTTGCTTATTGTTGATAATCCATTTGAGGCATACTTAAAATTAGTCCGCTATTTTCGGCCATTTATTCCGGCAACCAAGGCTATTAGCGACTCTGCAAAGATTGGAAAAGATACTATAATTTACCCTAATGTTTTTATAGGAAATAATGTAATTGTTGGCGATAACAGCATTATTCATCCAAACGTTACTATTTATAATGATGTGGTAATTGGTAACAACGTGGTAATACATAGCGGAACTGTTATTGGGTCTGATGCTTTTTATTTTAATACTAAAAAAGACAGAGAGGTTTGGTATAAAAAGATGGAAAGCTGTGGTAGAGTTGTTATAGAAGATGATGTAGAATTAGGAGCAGGGTGTACCATTGACCGCGGTGTAACAAATGATACTATTATCGGCAGAGGTACCAAGTTTGATAACATGGTTCATATAGGTCACGATTCGCAAATTGGAAAAAACTGCTTGTTTGCCGCACAAGTTGGGGTAGCCGGAGCTACTACTATAGAAGATGGGGTGGTATTATGGGGCCAGGTGGGGGTAAGTAAAACGCTGACTATTGGAGCTAATTCAGTAGTGTTGGCACAAAGTGGAGTTGGTGGTGATATTAAACCTAATAAAGTTTATTTTGGATCTCCTGCGGAGGACGCTTCTGTTAAAAAAAGAGAGTTGGTTTGGATAAAGCGTATTCCTGAAATGTGGGAGAAATTAAAGAATCTTTAATGGGTAAAAATTTTCAAAGATTTCGCGTTTTCCGGCAATAATAGAAACCAAATGAGGAACAAGCTTTTTTATGCTGTTATTGCTCATAAATTAAAGATGACTTCAATTAATCAGGATAATAATCATAAGGAAGTATATCCGCTAATTTTTTCCATGTCCAGTAGCCGGTACTTACAAGGGCAGTTTGAGGATAAAAGAAACCATTTTCCTCTATGGTAAAAGCATCATTTACCAATATTGCCGATATCTGGTTGGGCGTGCCTTTAGGCAATTTATAGGTAGCAAGAAATTTGTCGTCTGCCCTGGATTTTGTATAAATTATCCTTACTTCATCGGGCAAATAAATTTCTATGGTATTGCTGTCCGTAACAACATATAAGCTGGTATCGTAGGGATTGCTTACTGCCAGGTATTTATCTGAGTCGGAAACCGTATCCTTTATTTCCAACATAAAGCCTTCTTCCGTCAAGCTGCTATCATAGTAGGATCTCATAAAATGAAGACGTGAACCATAATAGGCCTTTTCCCTGTTTTGTTTCCACACAAGCTTTAATGAATCACTCCCCTGAATTTCTTCATAAAAAGGATAGCCGAAAAATCCGCTTATGCCAGTATTGTATTCATAAATAAAAGAATCGAGTTTGTAGTGAATCTTGTAGCCCAATTCGTTATTCATTACTATCAAATCATCTTTACCCAATATTTTTAGTTTATTTTTCTTTTTAAGGAAAAGGAATTTTAAGGATTCGGGATTTTGTAAAGTACATCTTTCAGCATTGGGAGATGTACCGATGAAGTTTTCTAAAAAAAATTTGCCGTATTTTTCCCACCCGTTTTTTACTTCATTACTATTTTGTACAACTACTTCGGCTAATTCCTTTTCTATTTGCTTAAGCACAATAGTTAAAGGAAATTCAGTAATATTTGATATTTGTAAAGACTGGGTTTGATAACCGGTATAAGAAATAACAAGGTTATACCCTCCTTCCGGCAGGTATAATTTGAATTCGCCAGCTGCATTGGCAAGTGTGCCTACAGTAGTATTTTGGCAAAAAACAGAAGCGCCTGACAGGGGTTGTTGAAGAGTATCCAGCACTTTGCCCGTTACCACATAGTATTGTTGGCTATACGTTTTTAGAAAGCTCAATAACAAGCATAAAAGCAATGCCCTTTTCATAGATTATTGAATTAGCAGTTCAAAGATGCTAAACGCTTTTCATTTATGCAAATAGTTAGCCTAAACGGCAAAAAATTAACTTTTTGCTCTTGTAAGATACATAGCGCATGTTTCATTAATGGTATCCTCGATTTTTCGAAATCGGAAGCCGGGTAGTGTTTGTAATATTTTACTGTTATCAAAATATACTTTTTGTTGTGCCGTGCGGGATGTTTCCTTTGTAAGAAGAGGATTACCTCCCGTAAATAATGATTTTAATTTATCTAAACGCCAGATGATTTCTCCCATCCATTTTTTTACTTCCCGGTAAGGCGGGGTTTTGCTAAATCCTTTGGCTGCCCAGGTAAGCACTTCCCGGTAAGTTCTGTTTTCTGCACTTAATATAAATTTTTCCCCGCTTACATCGCTTTCCATCAATTGCATCATAGCAGTAACCACATCCCGTACATCTACAAAACCGGTAATGCCATTCGTGTACCAGGGAAATCCATCGTATGCTTTTTTGAAAATGGCAGATGACCCATCGTTCCAGTTTGCGGCACCTAAAATGATGACAGGATTAACAATTGCCGCTTTTAGTCCCTCAGCAATGCCTCGGTACACTTCCAGTTCAGCATAATATTTACTTTTTCCATAAGCGGAATTATTAGTTTCTTCGCTCCATTGGGTTGTTTCTTTAATAGTTTCATTATTTCGTATCCTACCCAAAGCAGCTACGGAGCTTACGTGAACCAATTTTTTAATACCGGAATTAAGACACGCATTTACCACATTAGCTGTACCCTCTACATTTGTTTTAAAAAGTTCTTCTCTATTTTTAGGATTAAAACTTACCAGGGCAGCGCAGTGATACACCTGTTCCACTCCTTGCATAGCATCTTCTAACGACAGTATATCATTAATATCTCCTTTTATCCAATTTATTTTTTTGTTTTCTTCCGCGGTTAGATGTACCGAGATGTTATTACGATAAATAGCCTTTACTGCTTTACCTTGTGCTGATAATTGCCTGAGTAATTCGCTACCGACCAAGCCAGTGCCACCTGTTACTAAAATCATTTATTTATTGGTTAAAAAGTTTTTTGAACTAAGTAAGAATGAAGCGAAGATAATTCATATCAACTTTTATTGTATTCATAATATCCCTTGCCTGTTTTTCTTCCCAATTCGCCTTTGGCCACTTTTTCTTGCTGAATGGGTGAAGGTTTAAATCGTTCGGTGTGATTGAATGCATCGTATAAAGACTGACTTACAGCAAGATTAATGTCGTTACCAATTAAATCCATCAACTTAAAGGGACCCATTTTAAAGCCGGATGCTTCCATTAGTTTATCTACAGTGGCAAAATCTGCCGAGCCTTCTTCCACTAATTTAAAAGCTTCGAGATAATAATGCCTTGCAACCCGGTTAACAATAAAGCCTGGTGCATCTTTACACATCACGGGAGTTTTACCCATTAGCTGGCAAAGTTTGTAAACGGTTTGTGCATTATCATCACTCGTTTGCTTACCCTTTACTACTTCCACTAATTTCATAATAGTAGCCGGGTTAAAAAAATGCATACCCACAACCCTTTCGGGATGCACTATTTTTTTTTGTATATCACTGATGGAGAGGGAAGAAGTATTAGAAGCAAAAATGGTTTTATCCGTATTAAGCGCTGCCAGTTGATTAAATAAAGAAACTTTCACTTCAATTTTTTCTACAACAGCTTCAATAACGACATCTGCCTTACATTGATTAACATCTTTTGTAAACTGAAAACGATTAAAGATGATTTCTTTTTCCTGTGCCGAAATCTTCTGTTTTTCTACCAGTGACAGAAGATTTTTTTCAATATCTGCCTCTGCCTTTTCTAAAACAAGAGTATTTACATCAAATAAAATGGTAATAAAACCCGATTGTGCAGCGGCTTGCGCTATGCCACTGCCCATTGTTCCGGCACCACAAACACAAATTGTTTTAATCATAAAAGGGTTGTTATAATTAACGTTGAGGCGTTTTGATATTTCAATTAGAATGCCGGCATCTTCGTTTATCAACTAAGTTACGTTGCACTGGTAAACTGCTTCAGAAAACGTATATCGTTTTCGCTAAACAAACGGATATCATTAATGCCGTACTTCATCAGGGCTGGTCGCTCCACACCCATACCAAAGGCAAAGCCGGTATATTTATTACTATCAATATTACAATTTTCCAGCACCTTGGGATGCACCATGCCGCAACCTAATATTTCCACCCATCCGGTATGTTTACAAATATTACAGCCTTTACTTCCACAAATAAAACAACTTACATCCATCTCCGCACTGGGTTCTGTAAAAGGGAAGTAAGAAGGACGGAATCGTACTTTAACGTCTTTACCGTACATCTCTTGAACAAAAAAATACAATGTTTGTTTTAAGTCAGCAAAAGAAACATTTTCATCAATATACAACCCTTCCACCTGGTGAAAATAGCAATGGCTTCTGGCACTGATGGTTTCATTTCGATACACACGTCCCGGGCATACAATACGAATGGGCAAATTACCCTTTTCCATTTCTCTAATTTGGATATTGCTGGTGTGCGTACGCAACAACCAATCCGGGTTGGTGTTAATATAAAAAGTATCCTGCATGTCACGGGCAGGATGGTTTTCATCCAAATTAAGAGCGCCAAAGTTGTGCCAGTCGTCTTCAATCTCGGGACCTTCTGCTACAGCAAAACCAAGGCGTTGAAATATGGAAATAATTTGATTGCGCATTAAGCTTATGGGATGGCGACTGCCTATGGCAATGGGATCACCGGGCAATGTTAAATCCATTTCATTACCCATAAATTCTTGTTCAATGCTTAAGGATGCCCTCCAGGCTTCATATTTACCTTCCGTATATTGTTTAAATTCATTGAGTATTTGGCCAAACTCTTTTTTCTTTTCGTTAGCTATATTTTTCATTTCACCCATCAAATTCTTTACAAGGCCTTTAGTGCCAAGGAATTTAATACGATATTCCTCCAGTTCTTTAATGTTTTTAATGGTTAAAGCTTCAATTTCTTTTTTGTAAGATTGTATTTGTTCCAAAACCTTTTCCATAGCGGCAAAGATAAATAGTCTGAATCATGATTTATCAGATTTTTAGGATGGGTCGGAAGATGAATTTAATAGTAAATCCATGTTCTTTAGAGGGGTTGTTTATATTTGCTCAAATTCTTTATGATGTCCGATTATTTGAATCTGCAAGATTTTTTAGCTCCCGTTCGTAAAGAGGTTATTAACAATGATAATGGTTATAATGACGGGCAGATTGGCTCGCATATAACAACGTATGAAGAGAATTTTCCCAACCTTGATGAGATAGATGTTGTTTTGCTTGGTATAGGCGAAGTGAGGGGCCAGGGAATTCATACAGGGTATTCTTTAGCGCCGGATAAAATTCGTGAACAATTTTATCAACTCTATCATTGGCATGGACAGGTGAGGTTGGCGGATGTAGGTAATGTAAAATCGGGCTCATTACTAACAGATAGTTACGCAGCCACTAAAACGGTAATTGCCGAATTATTAAAAGAAAAGAAAACGATAGTTATCCTCGGTGGTTCACACGATAATACATTGGCTCAGTATTATGCGTATGGAAGTTTGAATAAAATTATTGAGGCTACCGGTATTGATTCTGCTATTGATTTGAATATGGAATCTCCTTTACGCCATGAAAATTTTTTAATGGAGATTTTAACCGGGGAACCCAATTATGTACGTCATTACAACCATATTGGTTTTCAGATTTATAATATTCATCCTAAAATGATGGAAACAATGGATAAACTTCGTTTTGATTGTTTTAGGGTAGGAAAAGTGAAAGAGCATCTTGAAGAAATGGAACCCATTATCCGTAATTCCAACATGGTTACAATAGATATAGCAGCACTTGCTAATGCTTATGCGCCGGCATCATTTGTTAGTCCGAATGGTTTTAATGGAGAAGAAGCCTGCACTTTAACAAAGTATGCGGGCATGAGTCCCAGCGTTAGCACGTTGGGTATTTATGGATACTTACCACAAAACGATATAAATGATTTAACGGCTAAACAGATAGCTCACATGCTATGGTATTTTGTAGATGGCAAGCAAATTGGGAAAAATGAGATAAAAATTGGCGATAGAGACGGCTTTAACGAATATCATACAGCACTGGCAGAAATAGAAACTGTTTTTTTACAAAGTAAGCGCACCGGCAGATGGTGGATGCAAATGCCCGATAAAAAATTTATTGCCTGCAGCTACAGTGATTATGTTATGGCAAGTAATAATGAAATACCCGAAAGATGGCTTAGGGCACAGGAAAGAAGCTGACAAAGCTGAATCAACAATTTTAAGAATTACTGTCAATTCAATTTTCGGGCTTACATATTCAGGAAGTTTTCTACTATTTTTTTTGCTTCTTCACAGGCCTTATCTAGTTCATTATTGATAATTACTTTATCAAAGTGATTTTTAAAGGATAATTCATACGAGGCTTTGTTTACTCTTGCCATTAATGATTCTGTTGTTTCGGTGCCCCTGCTTTTTAATCTTTTTTCCAGCTCTTCGATAGAAGGGGGTTGAATAAAAATGGAAAGAGCTTGGTGTGGATATTGTTGTTGTATATGAATGGCCCCCTTAACATCAATGTCTAACACAGGTATTTGGTGGTGTTTCCATATTTTTTCAAGCTCACTTTTTAATGTTCCGTAATATTTTCCTTCATAAACCATTTCCCATTCTGCAAATTCATTATGCTGAATTTTTTCTTTAAATGCGTCCAGCGACATAAAATAATACTCTACCCCATATTTTTCACTTCCTCTTGGTGGGCGGGTGGTAGCCGATATGGAAAAAGCTAATTGAGGAAACTCCCTCATTAAATAGCGGGTAATGGATGTTTTCCCGGATCCGGAAGGCGCTGTAATAATTATAATTTTATTTTGTGTATTGGTCATATGCAAAGAAAACAATTTTACTTTTCAGTTTTACCTGCGTTAATGGCATCGGCAATTTGTTTTAACTGATTAAGGGGTATGGTTTGTATTATTTCTTTCAATTTAAAATCCTCTAGCTGACCTGTAAGATTATTAAGAGGATGGGAAGGGGATAGCTTATTTTTTTTGCCGGGTGTATATAAAAACAATTCGTTAGGAGTACAGTAAAGTGATGCACATAGCTTTTCTATGTGTTCCATTCTGAGTACAGTACTTTCTCCTTTAATAATTTTATTAGCTGTAGATGCAGTAAAACCCTCTTTTACCAGAAAATAATATGGATTTTCTATTCCACGAGCTTTAAATACCGGACCCAGATTAACTGTAAGCATAATTTGTATTTATTTGGATATGTTAAAAATACAAAGTTATTGTTTGATACAAGGGGGTTGCTCTGGATATTTCTTCGTTACCGGTGGTCGTTTTTTAACTTCTTAATTCTCGCATTTAATGAAGGTATATTTTCATTGGCTATTTCCTCAATCGTTAAATTAAAATCCTGCATTAATTCCTTATTTTGCGGCAATAAAACAAAAAGAGCCTGTAGTGAATTTACTCTCACAATTCGGCTTTCTTTCTTATCCTTTACCCAATTGGTTAATATTTGCCACGCCCAACCAAATTCTTTTTTATTAAGCGAAAGACGGGGTATAATTAACGCCAAATGCCATTTTAATTCTTTGTCCTTTGCCTTGTTGCAAAGAAGCAGAATTTTGTCTTTGTGCTTTTTTAAATAAACAGGGTTCTTTAAAGTAATTTTTTCAATTGCGTCAGCTGCACGCATTACTACTTTTCTATCTTGGTGAAAAAGCTGTTGAAACAATTCATCAAAATTATTTTGATTGTTAATTAATGAAACAACCTTATTACTTTGCCCGATGGAACGCAAATCGCCTACACTCAATATTTCATCAAAATGGTTCATTTTATTAGTCGTTGTAGAATAATTTTTATTTTTTTAGTTTCTGTTTTATTTATGTTGGTGAGAGAAGCCTCATAACACCAACATTTTTGTAATAAAGTCGGTCAAATGCTCTTTCTCCCATTTAATGAAAAACCAATGGTAATTGCCTTAATGGGAATGATAAGATAGCGTAAGCCAATTGCCATCATGTATTGGGTAAAAGTTACTTTCTTAATAGGTATTAATATAAGCACATCAAAAAGTATATTGATGAGAAACCAGGATAAGCCTGTAATAATACTCTGAGAAATGAGACTCCCCTTTGCTTTTTTCAAAAGAAGATATAAAAGGTAACAGCCTGTTATGGAGGCTACCACCATCATTATTGATTTAAAGAGGTCATACGATATGATTAACTCCCCTCCGGGTTTGTAAAACGAAAAAGAAATAACAAAAGGAATAAGCCAGGATAAAAATCCAAAAAACAATAGTTTCCTGCTATTCATTTTAACGATTTTTAGGGATAATTAAAATTATAAGAGGAATTATTTTGTTGCTATGATTAATATCAATTTGGTTAATGATTCAAATTGTTTATTCTTTTACTGCTGACAATTGGATGGGAAATTATATTTATTTCTTACCGCTGCTCATGCAAAATGTTTATTGCAGCATCTCTATTTTTGAGCAATATAAAAGAGATCAAGACATTCCTCGGTCGCTTTAGCTAAGTAATAATCATCCATGGTAATTCCGGATGCAAGAGAAGTATTGGATCTCAAAAGCATTTTTCTGTTTATTCTGTTTAGTATGTCATAGGGAATCTGTAACACCCATCTTGGTAATCTGTATTGAAGATTTAGCAGATCAAAACGAGTAATTTTTTCAACCGACTTTTTATTTTTTTTATAATAGTCCATTACTTTTTCATTGCCAAAAACTCCGTATTTTTCTACCGAGTTAAATTTTGAAAGCAATAATTTTTCTAACTCACTTGTTGTGTATTCCCGCACATGCCAGGGATTTCTGGTCAGAGACATTTTCTTATTTGGAGTGCTAATAATTAAAAATCCTCCGGATTTTAATACCCTATGCGCTTCAGCCACAAAGCTTTTATCTTCCTTAATATGTTCTATTACCTGGAAAGTAATGATGTAATCAAAGGCGTTACCTGGAATTTCGCTAAGCGGTGGAACATTTATTTTTTTAAACTCAACGTTTTTATAAGTTTCCTGTAAGCGTGTTATATTAAGGCTTTCAAATTTATCAATAGTTAAAAATTTAGTTGTTTTGGGACTAATTAATTTAATTCCATAACCACTGCCGGTTCCTATTTCTAAAACATTTCCTGAAATAAGTTTAGCAGCTTCAAAATAAGCGAGTAATGATCTTTGATAAACATAATTATCAGAAATATGTTGCTCAGATACTCTCTCTGCCGTTTGTAAAATTTTCATTTTTATGTTTTAATGATGACACTCAAAGGTATGCGTATAAAGGCTTTTCTGGAATATTTGAGGATAAACCATAAATATCTTTAAAATTATTGTACCCGGTTATTTCTTAAAATCTTTATCTCATTTATTAACAACATAACGAAAGGGTCAATAATTTTTTAGCACAAATAGATGTGTTTTGAAATCAAAATTGCAATATAAACAACAGTTACTGATACTTGAATAACAAAACCTGAATGCTATTTTTTTTAAAAAACAAAGAATAATCTTTTTACGATTCAATCCTTTTTATATCCGCTCCCAGTCTTTGTAATCTGGAATCAATATTTTGGTAACCCCGGTCTATTTGTTCAATATTGTGTATAATGCTTTTTCCTTCGGCGCTAAGAGCAGCAATTAATAAAGCTACCCCTGCACGTATATCGGGACTACTCATGGTAATACCCCTTAGTTTTTGTTCTCTTTCCAGACCAATTACCACAGCACGATGTGGGTCGCATAAAATAATCTGGGCGCCCATGTCTATCAACTTATCTACAAAAAACAAACGGCTCTCAAACATTTTCTGATGCACCAGCACACTTCCCTTTGCCTGGATAGCCGTTACCAGGATAATACTGAGCAAATCGGGTGTAAAACCGGGCCAGGGATGATCGTAAATGGTAAGAACACCCCCATCTAAGTATTTATGTATTTCATAAACTTTTTGAGGGGGAATGTGAATATCATCACCAATGTAATTCATTTCAATCCCCAATTGTTTAAATTTTTCGGGAATAATACCCAAGTGCTCTATGCCAGCATTTTTTATTGTGATACTGCTTTGCGTCATAGCAGCTAATCCAATAAATGAGCCGATTTCGATCATATCAGGGAGCATTTGGTGTGATGTTCCTCCGAGATAATCAACACCCGTTATTGTTAACAAATTACTGCCAATACCTTTTATTTGTGCTCCCATTTGGGTAAGCATCTTACACAGTTGCTGCAGATAAGGCTCACACGCTGCATTATAAATGGTGGTAATTCCTTTAGCCATTACAGCTGTCATTACAATATTGGCAGTACCCGTTACACTTGGCTCATCCAGTAAAATATGAGCGCCATGCAGGTGCGGAGCTGTTATATAAAAAAAACCATTTTCCGGATGGTAGGCAAACTCAGCGCCTAATTGTTTAAAAGCAAGGATGTGTGTATCCAGCCTGCGTCTTCCAATTTTATCTCCCCCGGGTTTGGAAATAAATGCTTTTTTAAATCGTGCCAACATGGGGCCTGCTAACATTACCGCCCCCCGTAACTGTCCGCTTTTTTTACGAAAAGTTTCACTACGTAAATAATCAATATCCACATCATCTGCTTGAAAAATGCATGTATTTCTTGCAGTTCTATCAATCTTAACTTTCATATCGCCCAATAACTCAATCAGTAAATTGACGTCAAGTATATCGGGAATATTGGTTACTGTGACTTTTTCCGGAGTTAATAAAACAGCAGAAATAATTTGTAATGCCTCGTTTTTTGCACCTTGTGGAATAATTTCACCACTGAGCTTTTTGTCACCACGTACTTCAAATGATTGCATGTTTCACTTTAATTGAAAAATTTAAAATAGGCTATTAAAACACATAGGGGTAGTAAGATTTTTTTACGATAAAAGTAATATAGTATAAGATAAAATAAAAAAAGTTGAGCTCAATCTCAACTTTATATCATTTTGCACCTAAGTAGCTATCTCTGCTATTGCAGTTAATAAACTAACTTATAGTTAAAAGCGTTTTTTCTTAAATTGTTGTTTACCCCTGTTTTGATTATTGCCGCCTCCCCTTTGTTGGTAGTGGCCTCCGCCATGCCTTTGTTTTTGCCCACCCCTTCGGTAATCATCTCTGCTATCTCTACCCCCGGTGGTATGTTTTACAAATGGCTTGTTAGTAAATTCAAGCTGCCCATTCGTGATGCCGGATAATTCGCTTTGAATAGCATCATCATGCACCAATTCCTTATGCCAGTTGCTATATGCCAGCTTCATATAATAAGCAATAGCATTAGCAAAGCCTTGCTTTTTTTCGGGATTTTCTTCTTTTAAAGCTTTATCAATAACTATTTCTATATTTTTCCCCAGGTGATTATGGCGGGGATATCTCTTTGGATAAGGCAAACGGTGGGGTTTTGCTTTGAGTGTTTCCCTGGTGGGAATGGGATATGGGCTCTCCACATCCAGCTTAAAATTGGAAATCAAAAAGAGATGATCCCATAGTTTATGACGAAAATCCTCCACATTCTTTAAATGTGGATTAAGAAATCCCATCAACTCGATTAATGCCTGTGTGTTTTTTTGTCTTTTCTCTTTATCGTCAATGGTTAGTAAATAATCAACCATTTTTTGAATATGTCTTCCATATTCCCGCATAATAAGATAGCTTCTTGTAGTGTTATATTCCATAATACGCATGTAAATGCAAACGTACGAAAAAGTTGCTTAGCCGCCACCCTAAAGTTTTTAGATAAATCCGTTTTAGAACAACCATAAGCCTGGTTCTGCATCACTTTTCAGTTCAAAATAAAAGCCGCCTTTTCGACGGCTTTTGGTGGTTCAGAGATACTTGTACGATGTGGTACGGATTAATAAATAGGGTTATTGTTTAATGAATTTTTTGCTTATTATTTCGTCAAAGGTTTGTACACGAATAAAGTACAGACCACTGGCTATATTACTCAAATTAATGTGAGTAGTACCATTATTTAATGTTCCGGTAGCCACTACATTGCCATTAACGCTAACAATCTGGTACTGACTTGTTTCTTTGCTAAGTACTACCAGTTCACTACTGATTGTATTATTTAATATGCTGAACTCACTACCACCCAAAATACCTTTAAGTAAAATGGTATTTGAATAATAGGTAATTCCCATAGCAGTAACGGCCTTAATTTTATAATAAGTATTTTTATTATCAAAGGGTTTGTAAGTATAACTTCTGGCTTCTCCGTTTAAGCTGTAAACAGAGCTGAAATTTTTCCCGTCTTTAGATTGTTGAACGGTAATGCTTTCAATTTCCTCGTCCGCAACAATTTTCCAGTTTAACTCATGTTGGTCATTTCTGGTAAAGCCGGTCAAATCAAAAGAATAAATAGGCAACCCGCCTGTAACAAGATAGCTACCATTTAACGTGTAACCCCCAACAATGCCATAATCACTTGGAGTATAATTACTAGCCACGCCATCAATGGATAAATAATACTGCCCTGCAGTTAAGCTGGTATCAATATTTACATCCAGAGTAGAAGAAGATATATAATTATTAATCAATACACCATTTGATTGATAAAGCCCGATAGCGATATGAAGATTAGACCCAAGGTTGTTAGAACCAGTATTAAAGGGAATAGCATTCAGTTTAAACTGTCCGTTAACAGGTAAGGTAAAGTTAAAATAATCAACATCAGATGTTGTGTTAATAGTTCCTGTAGAATTAAAAGCCTGAGTTGATTGAGTAAAGCTTAAGGAAGAGCTACTTTGCCTGGTATTACCAATATCATCTGTTTTATATCCTGTACCATTGGTAGAAACATTGGATATAACACTCATATCGTCTTGCGAACTATTACAACCAATGCTGCTGCTTGGCCCGTTAAACCAGGTAGATAAAGTTTTTGAATAACTATTACCCATTAAAGGAGCCCAGCTCGTTTGACCACTTCCGGTTCCCGGGTTATATTCTGCACTTATACTGCAATCAACATTGTATTTGCTCTGGTGGTTTAATCCGAGTGAATGCCCAGCCTCATGAGAGGAGGCATCCGCTACATAGCTTGGATTATTCCCTAACAGGTTTGAAAATACAAAAGCAGGTACATTATTTCCCCATCGAAACGAGCCTACGTAAGATACCCCACCTGCCATACCATACCATTGGTAAGTTGGTGTTATAATAATGCGGATGCGGCGTGTTCCAGGGGCAGCGAAATAAACCGCAGAATCTGTTGTTACATTAATATTAAATGGACGATAATCTTCCGATACCTTGTTAAAAGCGGTAGTGATTTGATCGTCAGTAAAATTAGCAGAAGCACATACAATTGGCTGACCACTGTTCCAGTAGGGAGAAACTACAGTTTGACCGTCAAAGTCAAGATAAATAGTTGCTTGTGCGGAAGGGTAGCTGTTTAGCTTTGGCCCGGGTCCTTGGGCATTTGCAATGGTACTAATGCCTGTAACCGCCAGAAACCACGCAAACATCGTATAAAACGAAGTTTTCATAATTACATGGATTTTTAGGTTTTTAATAGGGTTCGTTTCAGGTTACGGATTAGTTCTCTTATAGGTATTACGGATTAAAAACAAATATTCTTATAAACTATACTATGATAATGGTTAGTCAGGTATTACATCGCTTAGATTCTTTTTTGTCCATACATAATTTTCATTTCCCACCTTTTCTAAGCAAATAATATCTTTATATCGGTTATTGATAATAGCCCCTGTATATTGTATGGTTCCATCCTCCTTCACTACTTTGCTTATCGTTAATAATGCGTTGGGAAAGTTAGTGCACCGGATTGTGATACTTTGTAAGGTAGTTTCCTGCTCAACCATTATAACCTGGCCATTTAACTGCAAATCATCAGAAAACTTTATGATAACGGCATGACCCATTTTAATGCCAAACAAGTTTTTTATCAGGTTTATATCAGCAGGAGTATGTTCAGCCACATTAGAAAAAAGAGAAAGTTTATCAGAGTTTTTTTCTCTGGCAGAACGAAAATTAATATCCTGGGAAAATGAGTATGAAGAAAACAACCAGATGGCTGTTGCTAAGGATAAAAGTTTGCTTTTCATAGAATATCTTTTTCGTTGGGACATTGGATTACTTCCCTAAAAATATAACGCCTCTGTAATTTTTGCAATAGGCTTTTTGAAAAAACCGCCCTTTTTAGGCATTTAATACAATGATAATTAGAAAATTAAGTATTTGTACTTTATAATATACGTAGAACTACCAGGTTATATAGTAATTTTTTATATATATGAACACTTGTTTTAAAAATTCTTTTATTAAAAAAGCTTTTCCGAGTATTTTTTTTAAAAACAATAGCACTTTTATCCTCAGGAAATATAATTTTTATCCAATGAAATAAGGTTAATTGACTTTTTGTAGAAATACTTTTTAAATACAACTGTAAACAGTGCACTAATAGTTACCAATGCTTGTAAATCATTTACAAAAGATTGGCGATTTGAAATTGTTATTAAAAAGAAACTGAGTTACTTCAATTCGCGGTTTTAAATGACGTTATTGATTACCGTTATTTTTAAAGTTATTAAAAGAAATTGTGCATATAATATTTATAATGAACAAACAAACAAACCATCTTAACAAGATAAATACACTTATTCTATTACTTTTGTAACTCGTTATCAAATTATGCGCATAGCAGTTAACACTAGATATTTGTTAAATGATTACTTGGAAGGATACGGTTTTTTTATTCACGAAACCTTCAGACGCATCGTAACTGCCCACCCTGAGCATGAATTTATTTTTTTGTTTGACAGACCCTATGAAAAAAAATTTATTTACGCACCCAATGTGGTGCCAGTGGTAATTGGACCACCAGCCAGACACCCCCTGTTGTGGAAGTTTTGGTATGATTACAAAGTTCCCGGAGTATTAAAAAAATATAAAGCAGATATTTTTGTTAGCGCCGATGGGTTTATTTCCCTGCATACTCAATTGCCGCAATGCATGGTGGTTCATGATTTAGCTTTTTTGCATTATCCGTCATTCATTAAAAAGTCGCACCTGCTTTTTTTTCGTAATCAGATACCCCGTTATTTACAAAAAGCAAAAGTAGTTGCTACAGTATCCCGGTATTCAAAACAAGATATAATTGATAAGTATAAAATAGAGTCCGATAAAATTAAAGTGGTGTATAGCGGAGTAAAGCAGGGGTTTGCCCCGGTGCCAGATATAACAAAAGAAAAGATAAAAGAAAAATATAGCGACGGTAAAGAATACTTTTTATACATAGGGGCCATCCATCCCAGAAAAAATTTAATGAATTTGCTAAAGGCTTTTTCTATATTTAAAAAGAGGCTGAAAAGTAATATGCAGTTGATTATTGCAGGTCGGTTAGCCTGGAAGGTTGATGACTTTACAGAAAAGCTAAAAACATATAAATATAAGGAGGATGTAAAGTTAACCGGGTACTTACCACAAGAAGAGTTAACACAACTTACAGCTTCTGCTTATGCTTTAGTTTATCCTTCATTATTTGAAGGCTTTGGTGTTCCCCCACTGGAGGCTATGCAATGTTTTGTACCGGTAATTGCTTCTTCGGCCAGTTCTATACCGGAAATTTGCGGGGAGGCGGCACTGTATGCTAACCCAGAGGATTTTGAAGACATTGCTGATAAAATGATGCTTTTGTATAAAGATGAGGCTTTGCGAAACCAATTGATAGAAAAAGGTAAAAAGCAGATTTTAAATTATAGTTGGGATACGACCGCCCAACTGCTTTGGCAATGCATTATGGAAACACAACC
The DNA here is from genome assembly GCA_035703165.1 of Chitinophagaceae bacterium. GTDB lineage: Bacteria > Bacteroidota > Bacteroidia > Chitinophagales > Chitinophagaceae > AWTP1-9. Next base: position 18,190 of record DASSYR010000077.1, on the reverse strand, counting down.
ATGTTGAACATCGTACCTTTGCTTTAATTTAATATTATACATATATGTCCCTAAGTAAAATAAATATTGATGTAACACTTGATTCGAACCGGGTACCCGAGGTAATTACCTGGAATGCTACGGATAGTACTACAGAAAAAGATCAAAAAGCCAAAGCCATGATGTTATCATTTTGGGATGGTGCCGACAAAACAGCTTTGCGCATTGATTTATGGACAAAAGAAATGATGGTGGATGAAATGGGAGATTTTTACTACCAGGTACTTACCACAATGGCCGATACGTTTGGTCGTGCTACACAACAACATGAATTGGTAGCTGATATGAAAAAGTTTGCACAGGCTTTTCAAAAAAAATTTGAGGCGCTACAAATTAAAAAAGCAAATAATTAAAAAAATATAGTATGTCGTTAGAACAAAAAATTATGGCCGAATTAAAAGCGGCCATGTTAGCTAAAGATGAAAAAGCGTTACGGAGCTTACGGGCAATAAAAGCTGCCATTATTCTCGCCAAAACAGCAGAAGGAGCCGGTGGGGAAATAAAAGAAGAAGAGGAAATAAAGCTTTTACAAAAATTAGTAAAACAACGTAAAGATTCATTGGAAATATTTAAACAGCAAAATCGTGCCGATCTTGCCCAAAAAGAAGAAGAGGAAATTGCAGTTATCGAAAAATTTTTGCCAAAGCAATTAAGTATGGCAGAGCTGAAAGAGGCCATACAGAAAGTTATTGCAGAGACAGGAGCTTCTTCACCGGCTGATATGGGCAAGGTTATGGGTGTAGCAACTAAAGCATTATCAGGAAAGGCAGATGGTAAAACCATTTCAACCCTGGTAAAGGAAATGCTAAGTAATTAACCCTGTAAATCTTTTAGGAGGCGTGTATGGCAATTGATGGTATTTATATATTATTGATGGCAATAGCCTTGATAAAAGGACTTAAAAATGGCTTAATATCGGCCATATTTTCAATTATAGCTTTTGTGATTGCATTAGTATTTGCGTTAAAGTTATCAGCTTTGGTCGCATCATGGCTAACGGAAACTACCGACATACCGGCAAAATGGTTGCCGATAATTTCCTTTTTATTAGTATTTATAATAGTAGCATCTATCATCCACGCAGCCGGGGTGGCCATTGAAAATACCATTAATTGGGCCTTTTTAGGCTGGGTTAATAAATTGGGCGGTATAGCAGTTTATGCAGTAACTTACACCATTGTTTATAGTGTAATATTATTTTATGCAGAAAAGACAGATTTTGTATCAGATGAAACAATTAACACATCTGCATGCTATAGCTTCATACAGCCCTGGGGGCCGACTGTAATAAACGGAATTGCAGCCGTAATTCCCTGGTTTAAGAATATGTTTGAAGAATTACAGGACTATTTTAAAAAAATAGCCGTTCGCTTAAAACATTAATTTTCGATTAATCATTGTCTTTTACCGGATATTTGAGAAGAAAAAATTATTTTAGCGTTATATAATTATAGCCTCATAGGCAATTAAAGAGATGAATTACGAAATAAAACAACAGGACAAGTTTAAGTTTATCGAAGAAGGGGAAGGCGAGCCTTTAATCCTTTTGCATGGTCTTTTTGGGGCATTAAGTAACTTTCAGGCACTTATTGAATATTTTCGCCATTATAATAAAGTGGTAGTTCCTATGCTCCCTTTGTTTGATCTGGACTTATTACACACTTCGGTTGGGGGGCTTGAAAAGTTTGTTCATAAATTTATTGAAGCAAGGGGATATAGTAACATTCATCTCATGGGTAATTCACTGGGTGGTCATGTGGCACTCGTACATGTACTTAAACACCCGGAAAAAATAAAATCCCTTATACTTACAGGAAGTTCAGGCTTATTTGAAAATGGTATGGGAGACACTTATCCTAAGCGGGGAGACTATGAGTATATAAAAAAGAAAACAGAACTGACATTTTATGATCCGGCAATTGCAACAAAAGAATTAGTAGATGAAGTATATGATGTTGTAAACAATCGGATTAAGGCTATAAAAATAATAGCTTTAGCAAAAAGCGCTATACGAAATAATTTGGGAGATGAATTACGACAAATAAGAACGCCTACCTTGCTGGTATGGGGTAATAATGATACAATAACACCCCCGTTTGTAGGCAGGGAATTTAATAGGTTATTAACAAATTCTGAATTACATTTTATTGATAAATGTGGCCATGCACCAATGATGGAAGTGCCGGGAGAATTTAACAAAATTTTGCATGGTTTTCTAACTAAACTCAATCAACCGGTTGCTGTCTGATTATATAAAAGCGGTAACATCGTATTAATAAAACGAATGCTGGTAGCAGATCTCATATCAAATTCAATTCCTGCTCTTCAACTCCATGACACCATAGGCAAAGCCTTGCAGCAAATGGGTGATGCAGACGTGGTGCATCTACCTATTGTGTCCGAGGGTAAATATATTGGCCTTGCCGATGAAGCGGATCTATTGGATATAGCCAACCAAAATCTTTTATTAGGGTCACTGGACATACAATGGCCCAAGCCTGCAGTAAATTATTTAGATCACTTTTTAACTGCTGTAAAAATTGCTGCAGAATTTAAACTCACCGTAGTGCCTGTAATAAAGGAAGACAACGAATTCATGGGCATCATTACCAAACTACAATTATTATCTACCCTAAACGAATACACATCTGCTTCCGAACACGGCGGTATTATTGTACTGGAAATGGAATCCCGCAATTTTTCTTTGTCAGAACTCAGCAGGATTATTGAAGCTAATGACGCTAAAATACTTCATCTTAATACTTATACAGATAAAGCCAACGGCCAGCTTTTGGTTTCAATAAAAATAAACAGAAATGATTTGCAGGATATTATAGCCTCCCTGGAACGATATGAATATACAATAAAGCATTATTTTGGAGATAATCTTTTTGAAGACGGGATGAAGGGTAATTACGAACACCTGATGAATTATCTTAGTATTTAACAAAAATTTTCTTTACGGTTAAAAAATACGAAAAGATGGTAAATTAGTTTTACCTTAATTTCTTTGTGTATAAAGCAATGCAGCAGTTAACTATTTTGAGGCTTGTATTGGTAGTAATCTTCGCCTTTTTAGGCCATGTTGTGCTGGCACAGCAAAATAATTCTATTCAATTTGGCAGCATTGCAGATTCTTTATCGCTTGACAATGATACAGGACAAGTGGTAATCCGAAATATTTTTATTAGTGGTAATAGAAAAACAAAAAGTTATATCATCCTTCGCGAAATGACATTTAAAGAAGGAGATCGGGTACCCGTAGAAGAATTAATCAGCCGGGTAGAAAGATCAAGAGAGAATATTTACAATACAAGACTTTTTTTAGAAGTTGTGCCCCACATAAAGAATTGGGTGAATAATGAAGTAGATATTTACTTTGTTTTAAAAGAAAGATGGTATTTTTTCCCGCTTCCTTATTTTAGATTAATTGACCGTAATTTAAATCAATGGCTGGTAGAACAAAATGCCAGCTTAAAAAGAGTTAATTACGGATTAAGGTTTGCCTGGAACAATGTAAGTGGGCGCAATGATAAACTGCGAGTCAATCTTGTGTCTGGCTATACCCGTTTATACGATGTGAGCTATGAGCAGCCTTTTGCTGATAAAAAGTTAAAACATGGCTTTGGTTTTGGCTTTTCATTTAGTCAAAACAGGCAAATTAATCTTCTTACAGAAAATAATAAACAAATATTCTTTCCAGCCACCAACGAAGGAATTGTGTCAGATATTATAAGAAGAGAAATACGATTCGATTTGAGTTATTCTTACAGACCGGATTTATACAGAAGACATAATTTCCGATTTGTTTTTGTAGATCAAAAAATTAGTGATACTATAATTAAATTAAATGCAAATTATTTCTTATATGGTAGGGCTACACAAGTTTTCCCTGAACTTTCTTATTCGTTCGAAAATACAAATGTGGATTCTGTTGCCTATCCATTAAGAGGAGTATCCTATAATTGGTCGTTAACACAAAGGGGTTTAGGGATAAGTCGTGGAATGAATTATTGGGAATTATCGGCAGGCATCTCCCGTTACCTTACCATAGCTGGCAAAAATCATTTTTCTGTGCAGGTATTGGGTAAAATTAAATTGCCTTTTACTCAGCCTTATTATAACTTAAGGGCTTTGGGTTTTGGTGAATTTTTTTTAAGAGGACTTGAAAATTACATTGTTGATGGTGTGGCAAGTGCAGTTACAAAGTTTACTTATCGTAGAAGACTTTTTCAGTTTTCCATTCCAACAATCCGTTATAAAGGATCTGTTTATAGGATGCCTGTAAAGATTTATGCAAAAGCATATTCAGACTGGGGTTACTCATATCTTAAAAATCCGGGAAATAATCCCCTTAATAATAAGTTGATTTACACCAGTGGTTTTGGCCTGGATATTATCACCATATACGATTTTCAGCTAAAACTTGAATTTAGTTTTAATCAATTGCGGCAAAACGGTTTATTTTTACATACTCAGAATGACTAACTAATTATTCAAAGTATTATGAAAATAGCTATATACAGCAGGGGTATTGAAAAGGAACAAGTGGCTAACATGCAGCTACTGTTTGACGAATTAGCGGAAGCATCCATCAGCCCCGTTTTTTTTGAACCTTTTTACCGGCAAATTCAATTTTTTTTTTCATTAAATAAGGCAGTAGAAACGTTCAATTCGTTCTACGATTTGAATGAAAGTATTGAATGTCTCATAAGCCTGGGTGGGGATGGGACCTTGCTGGATACTGTTAGTTTGGTAAGAGATAAAAGTATTCCCGTACTTGGTATTAATTTTGGACGACTCGGTTTTTTAGCAAGTATTGGTAAAGAAGAAGTGAAAACGGCTGTGCAGGCGCTGGTAAACCGAACATTTGTGGTAGATAAACGAACCCTGCTTCATTTGGATTCAAATATCAATTTATTTGGCGAAGTGCCTTATGCCCTGAATGAATTTGCTATTCACAAACGGGATATTTCCTCTATGATAAAAATTCACACGTATCTTAACGGAGAGTTTTTAAATACTTATTGGGCAGACGGATTGATTGTGGCTACCCCTACAGGCAGTACCGGTTACTCACTAAGCTGTAACGGGCCTATTGTTTTTCCCGATTCCGGAAGTTTTGTAATTACGCCTGTGGCGCCTCACAACTTAAACGTTCGTTCCATAGTAGTACCCAATAACAATATTATTTCCTTTGATATTGAAGGCAGGGCCGAACAATTTATTTGCACCCTGGATTCCCGAAAAGAAATTGTTGATAAATCCGTTCAACTGGCCGTTAAAAAAGAAAAGTTTACACTCAGCCTGATAAGACTTAACGAAAACAATTTTTTGCAAACTTTAAGAAATAAATTGTCATGGGGACTTGATACGAGGAATTAGCACATAACAAATAGCAAAAATTTGCGTTTAGAAATACTATCTTGATATAAATTAGTGTTATGAAAATCAGAATGCAGTTTATTTTAATCGGCCTTGGATTAATGTTGATACAAAACGGTAATGCACAATACAGTAAATATAATGGAATATCACATGAAGGGGAATTTGGTTTTGGGATAGGTGCTGCCCATTATTTTGGCGATTTGAATACACGTATAGGATTAAACCGGCCCAAACCAGCAATTACGGCTTTTTACAGAAAACAGTTCGGTAATTATGTCGCCGCAAGAATTGGTGCAACATTTGCACAATTAGGATATTCAGACGTTTATAGCAAAAATCAGTTTCAAAAAACACGTAACCTGAGTTTTAATACCAATATCTGGGAGTTGACCGTACAAGGCGATTTTAATTTTTTTCAGTTTAACCCTATTGACCCGGATTATATTTTTACCCCTTATGTAACAATTGGCGCAGGTATTTTTGGTTATGATCCCTATGCTTATTTAGAAGGGAAAAAATATTTTCTAAGACCACTGGGTACCGAAGGGCAAGGAACATCAGCGTACCCTGACCGAAAAAAATATTCTACTACAGCCATTGTTTTTCCTATTGGGGCAGGATTTAAGTATAGTATTACTCCTGAAATGAATCTTGGCTTTGAAATATTATATCGCGTTACCAGTACAGACTATCTGGATGACGTAAGCACCACCTATGCCGGAGCAAATTTATTTAGCTCAGATATGGTAGCTCAAAGGCTGCAAGACAGATCGTATGAGTTTGGTACCCCAATCGGTGTAGCCGGAAGACAGAGAGGATTTAGCGGACAGAAAGATCATTATGTAACAGCAATTATCAGCTTATCGTTTAATTTATCATCTTATAAATGCCCATCAGCAAAATAAAACCACCCATTTAACCATTACTATCAGCTTTTACTTTCACACGGTATAAAATGACGTTTTATATTCAAAGTATTTTATTAAAAAAATATTTAATTCATTAAGGAGGCTCATAGTCATCCTTTTCTGCCAAGACGCAAATATTACTTTCTGGCATTGATTTATTTAAAATATTACATGGTTTTGGTAACAGATTTGTTTTGTCTTAAACCCGCCAGGTTAAAAAGTCATAATGTTATATACCATTATTTATTAAATTGCCTTTTTCTTTCTTTTAAAGCTCTGTTAAATGAAATACTTATTAATCGCAATAGTTCTATGCTTTTTCTTGGCATCTTGTAAACCCAAGGGCGATTATACCCAGCTTACAAATGATCCCATTTTGTATTGCAAAACAGTAAAAAAATTAAATGATATTGTATTAGAGAATAATTTTCCACCCATGATTGCATCCCGCAATTATGCGTATGCAAATATTGCGGCTTATGAGTGTATAGTGGCCGGTGATGGCAATTACCAAACTTTGTCCGGGCAAATAAAACACATGCCGCCTATGCCTCAACCGGAAACCGGAAAACAAATTGATTTTCATTTAGCCGCCTTATTGGCATTTATTAAAGTAGGGAATGCAGTCACCTTTCCGGAAGGAAGTATGATGAGTTATTATAATAATCTAAAACACATGGTTGATTCGGCCGGTATTTCCAGTAAGGTATTAGATAACACAATAGCATTTTCTGATAGTATGGCGGTTACCATAATAAAATGGAGTAAAAAAGATAATTATGCACAAACAAGAACAGCTCCCAAATATACTATTATTGATACTCCCGGAAGGTGGGTTCCAACGCCTCCGCAATATGCACAGGCCGTAGAACCTCATTGGAAGGAAATTAGAACAATGGTTTTAGATAGCGCTTCACAATTTATGCCCGTTCGTCCTCCCAAATTTGATATAATCAACAAAAAGAGCGAGTATTATAAATATCTTTTAGAAGTAAAAAATACGGGAGATAGTTTAACAGACGAACAAAAACATATTGCCGAGTTTTGGGATGATAATCCATTTAGATTAAATGTAAATGGACATATAATGTCTGCCACAAAAAAATTTTCGCCGCCAGGACACTGGATGAATATTGTAGGCATTGCTGCCCAAAAAGCAAATGCCGATTTTGCTACCACAGTAGCCGCTTATACCAAAACAAGTATTGCTTTGTTTGACGCATTCATTAGTTGCTGGGATGAAAAATACCGGAGTAATTATGTTCGCCCTGAAACCGTAATTAATAAATATCTGAATGCAGAATGGAGACCTTATATTCAAACTCCTCCATTCCCTTCATACACCAGCGGACATGCTACTAACTCTGCAGCAGCTGCAGAAGCTATGACAGAATTCTTTGGCGATAATTTTTCTTTTGCAGATACTTCATTGCTGGAATTTGGTATTAAGAGCAGGATTATCCATTCTTTCAGAGAAGCTGCAAAAGAAGCAGCTATGTCCAGGCTGTACGGGGGCATACATTACCGGTTTGATAATGAAAATGGTACTGCCGCCGGAAAAAAATTAGGTGAACTTGTTGTTCAACGGTTACAAATGAAGAAGAAGTAAAAGCGGTTATTTTTGTTTGAATCAAAAACAGTAAAAAAGCATATTGTTTTTCTGTTTGTTTGTAATGTTTCTACTATTGATTTGACGAGTAGATTTTTCAAAAGAACTTACTTTTCTTATCACTTTTTTTATACCCGGCACTAATTTTAATTCATTTTGTTTTTGCTAATTGAAGAAAACGGTGAATAAGCATCAACTTTAGTTCTGATGCTAACATCTGTTAACATAGCCTTAGTTTCAGTATTTTTGCTGATTATAAAAAAATCAGACAATTATGGGTTATGTACCAGTAAATAAGATAAGAATAGTTACTGCTGCCTCACTTTTTGACGGGCATGATGCTGCTATTAATATTATGCGCCGCATTATGCAAAGCAAAGGGGTAGAAATAATTCATTTAGGACATAACCGTAGCGTAAAAGAAATAGTAGAAGCAGCTATTGAAGAAGATGTACAGGGCATTGCTATTACTTCGTATCAGGGGGGCCATGTGGAATTTTTTAAATACATGAAAGATTTACTTGAGGAAAATGGTTGTGGGCACATTAAAATATTTGGAGGAGGAGGAGGAACTATTTTACCAAACGAGATTGAAGAATTACATAATTATGGTATAACAAGGATTTATTCGCCCGATGATGGTCGCCACATGGGCTTGGATGGAATGATTGAAGATGTTATAAAACAATGCGATGTATCCTTAAACGGCAAAGGGGAATATAAAAATAAGATGACTTTAGGCGAACAAAAAGATATTAGAAAAATAGCCAGAGAAATTACCAATGCAGAAAATGGAATTAAAACAAATAAAAAAGAAAAACAAACAACTACCATACCCGTATTAGGAATTACAGGCACGGGAGGCGCCGGTAAATCTTCTGTAACCGACGAAATAGTACGCCGGTTTCTTAATAATTTTTTAGATAAAACCATTGCTATTATTTCTGTTGACCCCTCTAAGAAAAAAACAGGCGGTGCCTTGTTAGGAGACAGAATAAGAATGAACGCAATTTCTCATCCCCGTGTTTATATGCGTTCATTAGCTACAAGAGATGACAATACCGCATTAAGTAGTGCTATGCAAGATGCCATTGATATATGTAAAATGGCAGGCTTTGATTTTATTATTTTAGAATCTGCCGGGGTGGGTCAGAGCGATGCCTCCATTTTAGATTATTGTGATGTTAGTTTGTATGTAATGACACCAGAATACGGCGCAGCATCCCAACTGGAAAAAATTAATATGCTTGATTATGCTGATTTAGTTTGCATCAATAAGTTTGATAAAGCGGGGGCGCTGGATGCATTGGCAGATGTACGGAAGCAATATAAGCGCAATCATAATTTATGGACGGCAAAAGAAGATGAACTACCCATTTTGGGTACCATAGCCAGTAAGTTTAATGATGATGGTATAAATCATTTATTTGAAAAGCTACTTAAAATAATTACGGGAAAAACAGGTAAAACATTTGGTGATTATCACATTTCGCAAAGCGAAACGGCAAAGGTTTCACAAGCAATTATCATACCCAATCGAATTCGCTATTTAAGTGAAATAAGTGAAAACAACAGGAGTTATGATCAATTGGTAAAAGAACAATCAGCCATTGCTTCCAAATTATACCAATTACACGGAGCATTACAAACCTTGAATGTACCTACGACTCCTTCAGCAGTTATCGAAGAACTTCAAAAGCAGATTTCTCATTTTACTGACCAGCTAACACCCGTTGCCAGGAAACTTATTAATAACTGGCCTGAAAAAATCAAAGCCTACCAGCAGGATTATTATGAATATAAGGTTCGGGATAAAGTAATTAAACAGGAAATGTTCAACACCAGTTTATCCGGAACAAGAATCCCCAAAGTTGTATTACCCAAGTATAAAGATTGGGGAGATATTTTAAGATGGCAAAGCCAGGAAAATATCCCGGGTCACTTTCCTTTTACATCAGGTGTGTTTCCTTTAAAGAGAGAAGGAGAAGATCCTACAAGAATGTTTGCAGGAGAAGGTGGTCCCGAAAGAACCAACAGGAGATTTCATTATGTTAGTTTTGATCAGCCCGCAAAACGCCTATCAACAGCTTTTGACAGTGTAACGCTTTATGGAGAAGATCCCGATCATCGTCCCGATATTTACGGGAAAATAGGCAATAGTGGTGTAAGTATTGCTACAGTGGATGATGCGAAAAAACTATACAGTGGGTTTGATTTGTGCGATCCCAAAACATCCGTGAGCATGACGATTAACGGCCCGGCTCCTGTATTACTGGCATTTTTTATGAACGCAGCTATTGATCAGCAGTGTGAAAAATGGATTGAGCAAAATGGCCAGTGGTCATTGGTAGAAAAAGCATTAAATAAAAAATATCCGTTAATATCCAAGCCAACTTACTATAACCCCTCAGCCACCGATAACTTACCCGAGGGAAATAATGGATTGGGATTGAAGCTGCTGGGTTTAAGCGGAGATGAAATTTTACCTTTTGATACTTATGAACAGTGTAAGCAAAATGCCTTGCAACAAGTAAGGGGAACAGTGCAGGCCGATATTTTAAAAGAAGACCAGGCACAAAATACCTGTATCTTTTCTACAGAGTTTGCATTAAAACTAATGGGCGATGTGCAGGAATATTTTATTAATAATAAAGTAAAAAATTTCTATAGTGTAAGCATCAGTGGTTATCATATAGCCGAAGCGGGAGCCAATCCTATTACACAACTGGCATTTACACTGGCTAATGGATTTACCTATGTAGAATATTATTTAAGCAGAGGTATGAATATTGATGACTTTGCCCCAAACCTGTCTTTTTTCTTCAGTAATGGAATGGATCCGGAATACAGTGTAATTGGTAGGGTGGCGAGACGCATTTGGGCCAAAGCAATGAAATATAAATACAAGGCCAACAAGCGCAGCCAGATGTTGAAATATCATATACAGACATCGGGAAGGAGTTTGCATGCCCAGGAAATTGATTTTAATGATATCCGTACCACATTACAAGCATTATACGCTATTTACGATAATTGCAATTCTTTACACACCAATGCTTACGATGAAGCTATTACCACGCCAACAGAAGAAAGTGTAAGAAGAGCAATGGCCATACAGTTAATTATTAATAGGGAATTAGGAACTGCTAAAACAGAAAATTTTATGCAAGGCTCCTTTGCGCTGGAAGAGTTAACAGATCTTGTGGAAGAAGCAGTATTAACTGAGTTTGACCGATTAACAGAAAGAGGAGGAGTGCTGGGTGCCATGGAAAGAATGTACCAGCGAAATAAAATTCAGGAAGAAAGTTTGTTTTATGAGCATCAAAAACATACAGGCAAACTGCCAATAATAGGTGTAAATACTTTTTTAAATAAAAAAGGTTCTCCCACCATAATACCCAATGAAGTAATACGCAGTACTACAGAAGAAAAAGAATTGCAAATACGAAACCTTATTGCATTTCAAAGAAGAAATGAAAATAAATCGCTTGAAATGCTTAATCGTTTAAAAAAAGTTGCCGTTCATAACGAAAATATTTTTGCAGAATTAATGGAAACGGCAAAATACTGCTCATTGGGGCAAATAACCCATGCACTGTACGAAGTAGGAGGGCAATACCGGAGAAATATGTAAGGAATCGCCTTTTTTTATATATGAATACGGATAAGTTTTTTGTAACTTACCTACGCTTTCTTTTGTAAAAGATATTTTTAACTATTAAAAAACTTATTTATGAGAAAGTTGTTTGTTTTGATAATTTCTGTGGCTCTAATGTCTTTTATTCCGGCTACAACAGGGGTATCTAAAAAAGAAAAAAAAGACGCTGCTAAATTCTTAAAAGAGTCGCAAAAGCAGGCATTAGCCTCTGTTAAAGGATTAAGCGAGGCACAATTAAAATTTAAACCAGCCCCGGATAGATGGAGTGTAGAGGATTGTATGAAACACATTGCTGCTACAGAAATAGGTTTGTGGCAATTAACCAATGGCACTATAGGTAAGCCAGCCAATCCTGAGAAAAGAAGCGAAATAAAAATGACGGATGACGATGTCAAAAAGAATATTGAAGACCGTACAAATAAGGTAAAAACATTTCCCCCTTTTGAACCACAGAATACCGGCTATAAAACATTAGAAGATGCAATAAATTCTTTTAAAGAAAACAGAGGTAAATTAATGGACTATATTAAAACAACCGATGATGATTTAAGGAATCATGTTGCTGCTTTACCTTTCGGGTCTCTCGACTGCTACCAGATGGTTTTATTTATTGGTGCACATACCATGAGACATGTGAAACAAATGGAAGAAGTAAAAGCCGATCCCAACTTTCCCAAAAACTAAATACTCAGAGATTGTATTTTAATTAAAAGGTAATTCTAAGACCAGAATTACCTTTTATTATATACTTGTTTTTCTTGCTAACGAACAATCAATGCATTACAATAGAGGTAATTATCTAAATGAGATTTTTTGTACATAGAATTATGGTTAATACATACGAGCTTTTTGTTTGCCAAACTATACTTAACAAAATCGTTAAGGTTTTTTTAAAAAAGAGGGCCTAACCCGGGTAAATCGTAAATTTATAAAAACTTTTAACGATGAGTGTAGGCGCTAAACATATTGCCACCTTTTTATTAGGTGCGGCCGCAGGATTAGCTGCAGCCAAATACATGAGTATGACGGAGGAAGAAAAAGAAAAATTTATGAGCGATTTAAAAGACAAAGCTAACTCCTTTAAGGAAGAGGCCGAAGGGGCCTGGACAAAGACCAGGGATTATTTTGAAGAATTACGAACGAAAGGAACTGATGCCATAAAAGAACATATGGCAGATGCCGAAAAAATGATGAACGATTTGTTTAATAAGAAACCAGTTTAGTGTGTGTTAGGTGCTGGTATATTTTCATATAGGATTAAAAGCTATTTTTGCAATCTAAATTTAAAATTATGTCACTATTCAAATCCGGGAATCCCACCTTATCCGAAAAAGCATTTCAGAGCGCCGTTGTAACAGATTTACAAAATGTAATGACGGTAAGGGGTACCCTTAACAAGTTTGGATTTTTATTTTTAATGATGTTAGCTTCTTCTGTTTTTAGTTGGAAGTATTATTATGATGGAGCCAATATAATGCCTTTATTATTTGTTGGGGCATTGGGCGGTTTTGCAGTTGCTTTAATAATTACGTTTAAAAAACAATGGTCGCCATTTTTAGCTCCGGCCTATGGCATACTGGAAGGATTATTTGTAGGAGCTATTTCCGCTTATTTTGATTATACTTTCCGTACCGCTTACCCGGGTATCGTTATGCATGCCGTGGGTATTACTTTTGCTGTAGCTATAGCCATGTTTCTTCTTTACAATTTTGGTATTATTAAAGTAACCAATAAACTCAGAGCAGTTATTTTTATTGCAACTGCTGCTATCGCCATATTTTATTTATTTACCTGGATTTTGGGATCTTTTGGAATTTATATACCCTTTTTATATCAAGGAAGTGCATTGGGTATTGGTTTTTCCTTGTTTGTAGTAGCGCTTGCTGCATTAAATCTTCTTTTGGATTTTGACATGATAGAACAGGGAGCGGCTCAAGGAGCGCCTAAGTACATGGAATGGTATGCGGGTTTTGGTTTACTCGTTACCTTGGTTTGGTTGTATTTGGAAATTATCCGTTTGTTATCGAAACTTAGTGATAGAAAATAATTATCTTTTATAAATAGTAGATGAGGCGGCTTTGTGCCGCCTCATCTTTTAACCTTAGATAGTGCAGATAATTATTTAAACGATTTTACCAACCATTTTCTCCGGTCTTACCCATTCATCAAATTGTTCAGGAGTAACATATCCTAATTTTACTGCCATTTCTTTTAGCGTTGTTCCTTCTTTATGAGCTTTCTGGGCAATTTCAGCAGCTTTGTAATAGCCAATTTTTGTATTGAGTGAAGTAACCAGCATCAGGCTGTTGTTAACGTGTTTTTTTATATTTTCTTCAATAGGCTCAATACCTACGGCACATTTATCATTAAAGGAAACACAACCATCTCCGATTAAACGGGCACTGTGGAGAAAGTTGTAAATCATTACTGGTTTAAAAACATTAAGTTCAAAATGACCATTGCTGCCGCCTATGCCAATAGCAACATCATTACCCATTACCTGGGCCGCTATCATAGTAAGAGCTTCGCATTGTGTGGGATTAACTTTTCCCGGCATTATAGATGACCCCGGTTCATTATCCGGAATATGTATTTCACCAATGCCACTCCTGGGCCCACTGGATAACATCCGGATATCATTAGCAATTTTCATTAAGCTCACGGCTACAGTTTTTAGAGCGCCGTGTGCTTCCACAACGGCATCATGTGCAGCAAGTGCTTCAAATTTATTTTCAGCAGTTATAAACGGTAATTTGGTTAAAGATGAGATATGTTTAGCTACATTTTCAGAATAATTGGGAGGCGTATTGATACCAGTGCCCACAGCTGTACCACCTAGTGCCAATTCACTTAAATGAGGCAGAGAATTTTTGATAGCCTTTAACCCATGGTTAAGCTGAGAAACATAGCCACTAAATTCCTGCCCAAGTGTAAGCGGCGTGGCATCCATGAAATGGGTACGACCAATTTTTACCACGTTCATAAATTCCTTGCTTTTGGCCGCCAGCGTGTCCCGTAATTTTTCAATTCCGGGAATGGTTGTTTCCACTAAAATTTTATAAGCTGCAATATGCATTGCCGTTGGGAAGGTGTCGTTAGATGATTGTGATTTGTTTACATCATCATTAGGGTGTAAAAATTTGTCTTTATCCTCTAAATTTCCGCCATTTAATACATGACCCCTGTAAGCAATCACTTCGTTTACATTCATGTTGCTTTGTGTACCACTACCGGTTTGCCATACCACCAGCGGAAAATAATCATCCAATTTCCCTTCCAGTATTTCGTCACACACTTTGGCTATTAAATCACATTTTTCTTTTGGCAAAACGCCTGCATCAAGATTAGTTAAAGCTGCAGCTTTTTTAAGGTAGGCAAATGCCCTGATAATTTCTTTTGGCATTCGGTTAATGTCCTGTGCAATTTTAAAATTATCTATACTACGTTGTGTTTGGGCGCCGTAATAAGCATTAGCGGGAACTTTAACTTCCCCCATTGTATCTTTTTCAATCCTATAGTCCATATAACATTTATATTAGACCGTAAAGGTAAACGAAATGAAGGTTTTGAATGCAGACTAACGTCAAGTGTATATATGAATCTGCGGAAGATTAATGAAAAACTATAAAATTGATAGTCTGATTTTATTAAAATAAAAAAGGATCACTTATGCTTTGTATAAGTAATCCTTTTAAAAAATCTATTTTGGTTATTTTGTTATTCCCATTTTAGCTTCAATGCTTAAAGTGGCATGAGGCACGGCACGTAAGCGGGCTTTATCAATCAGTTTTCCGGTTACACGGCAAATGCCATAAGTTTTGTTTTCGATGCGCATCAAAGCCTTTTCCAGGTGATCTATATAAGTAATCTGGCGGCTTGCCATTTGTGCCAACTGCTCTCTTTCCATACTGATGCTTCCGTCTTCCATGGTCATGTAGCGGTTCTCTGCTTCATCACCACCCATTTCATCTTTTCGGGTAATTAATCCCTGAAGATAGGCCAGCTCTTTTTTTGCAGCATCCAGTTTACGCTGAATTAATTCCTTAAATTCAGCCAGTTCAGGATCGCTGTAACGTTGGGTTGGCCCTGCATTAGCGGGTAAAGCATCATGGGTATCTAATACCGACTTGGTAAATTCCGGGTTATATTTAACGGCTGTTTTTACAGTAGTTTTTATATTCTTAACATTTTCTTCTGCTGCTTTTACTGCTTTTCTTGCTTCTTTTTTCATTTCTTCCAACGTCATTTTTTTCACAGGAACCCTGGTCGGAGTCTCAATTTTTACAGCCGGTTTAGATGCCTCCACTTTTTTAGCTACCGGTGCAGCTATTGGTTTTTGAACGGGTTTTGCAACAGGCTTGCTTTTTGCAGCTGCTTTTATGGGCTCCGCCTTTTTAGCAACGGCGGGTTTAACTGCTTGTTTTTTAGCCGGTTTAGCCAAAGGTTTTGCTTTTGCAGCAATATGTTTAGTTGCAGGCTTAGCTTTTGCCACTACCTTTTTGGCTGGCTTAGCGTTGGGCTTTTTAGCCGGGGCCGCCTTTTTAGCAGGTTTACTTGCTTTTTTAGCGGCCGGTTTAGCCGGTTTTTTCTTAACTGCCATGCTCATTCTCTTTTTTTGTTACTAACACTTTTAATGGAATATCGTTCACTTCAATTTCTGTGCCCCCAATGATTTCAGACACCAGTTCAAGGCTATCTGCCAAAATTTCGGCGCAAATATAGTTATTAAATTGGGTAACGGACTCCTTTACCCCTGCTTCACCCATTAATTTTACCACAATCCTGTCCGTTAACTCATATCCGCTGTCTTTTCGAATTTTCTGAATACGGTTTACCAGTTCTCTTGCATTACCCTCATTAACCAGTTCGGGGGTAATGGTAATATCCAGAGCTACGGTTAAATCCCCTTTCGTGGCCACCATCCAGCCCGGAATGTCCTCACTGGTAATTTCAACTTCGGCGATTTGTAATATTAAGGGTTCGTTATCAATCAGCAAAGAAATTTGGCCTTCTTTTTCTAATTCGGCAATTTGTTCCTGGGTAAAAACGGCCAAAGCCGCTGTTACTGCTTTCATTTTGGCCCCCAGTTTTTTACCCAATGCCACAAAATTGGGTTTAATTTTCTTTTTGATAAAGCTATTATCTGTATCCAGGTATTCAATTTCTTTTACATTTACCTCACTCTTTACCAAATCTTCCACTTTACTAAACTGATTTTTCATTTCCGGGTTTAGAACCGGGATGAGCACTTTTTGTAAAGGTTGACGAACTTTAATATTTACTTTCTTTCTTAATGACAGAATTAATGAACTGGCATCCTGCGCCAATTGCATTCTTTCTTCCAATGATTGGTCAATGGCTGATTCATTAGCCACAGGAAAATCAGCATGATGAACAGACTCTGCTTTATTTTTTCTCGTTACAGCATTCAGGTTATTGAACACCACATCAGAGAAGAAGGGGGAAATAGGAGCAATGAGTTTGGTAATGGTTTCCAGACACTCATACAGGGTTTGATAAGCACAAATTTTATCATGCTCATATTCTCCCCCGCCTCCCATAGCAGCTTCTTCTTTGCTGCGGCGGGCAGGTTTCCAGAAACGGCGACGGCAGAGGCGTACATACCAGTTACTCAAATGCTCATCCACAAAATCTTCAATAGCACGACCAGCTTGTGTGGGGTCATAATCATCCATATACTCATTCACCTTTTTAATTAAGGTATTGAGGGAGGAAAGAATCCATCGGTCAATTTCCGGACGTTCATGTAACGGAATGTATGCTTCTTTAAAAGCAAATCCATCCACATTAGCATAAAGGGCGAAGAACTGATAGGTGTTGTATAATGTTCCGAAGAATTTTCGCTGTACTTCTTTAATGCCATCCAGGTCAAACTTCATATTTTCCCAGGGAGATGCATTGGTGATGAGGTACCAGCGGGTGGCATCGGCGCCGAAGGTTTCAATGGTTTTGAACGGATCCACCACATTGCCGAGACGCTTACTCATTTTGTTACCATTCTTGTCTAATACCAAGCCATTGGATACACAGGTTTTGTACGCAACAGAATCAAACAACAAGGAAGCGATGGCATGCAGAGTATAGAACCAACCTCTTGTTTGGTCAACACCTTCAGCGATAAAATCAGCCGGGAACGAAGCCCCCTCCGACCTCCCCCCTATGGAGGAGGCTTTTGAGTCAGCATGATATTTGAAAAAGTTTTCTGTTGATAAAGGCCCATATTTATTGGAACTTGTATCTGGTAAACCCCATTGTGCATAAGGCATAGCGCCGCTGTCGAACCACACATCAATCAAATCAGGAACACGTTTCATTGGTTTGCCTGATTTACTTACCAGGATGATTTCATCCACATAGGGTTTATGTAAATCAAGAATACCTTCATGCAAATAATTTTTATTTACATCACCACCCAATACTTTATTAGCTTCCCGAATGCCTTCATTCAATTGTTCGATGGAACCGATGCAAACTTCTTCCTCCCCATCCTCTGTTCTCCAGATGGGTAAAGGTGTTCCCCAGAAACGGGAGCGGCTCAGGTTCCAATCCACCATATTTTCTAACCAG
>DASSYR010000066.1:0-23317 GCA_035703165.1 Chitinophagaceae bacterium | reverse complement strand
CAAGAAAGAGGGTTTTATCATAAGGCTAATTTTGTTTTTCATAAGAAAAGTTATTATGAAATGGTATTTAATCACAGCCATAAACGACTGATATTGGGAATTATGTGTTTAAAAGTAGCTGATAATAAGACTCCTTTTTTAAATATAACTTTTTAAATTGTGGGGATAAATTATATACAAACCCCTGGCTGAATGAAAGAAGTTTTACAACAATATGCTGCTTATAATCTCTGGGCCAATCAAAAATTAACGGAAGCTATTTTAAAATTAGATGAGGCTTTATATAAACAACCTGTGGCCAGTAGCTTTCCGAGTTTACATGCTACCAGTTTACATATGTGGGATGCGGAAAGCGTTTGGTGGCAACGCATGAAACTTTACGAAAAAATAGCAGTGCCCAGCGAAAATTCCTCTCTTTCTATGCAGGAAGTGGTAAATGGGTTATTACAGCAAAATAAATTGTGGGAAGAATGGGTAGGCAATGCAACATTGCCTGCACTGGAACATGTATTTGCCTATCAAAATAGTAAGCGGGAACAGTTTAAACAGCCCGTTTATCAAATGGTACATCATATTTTTAATCACGGAACCTATCATAGGGGCCAGTTGGTTACTATGATGCGTACATTGGGTATTGATAAAATACCTCAAACGGATTTTATTATATGGAGTAGAAAAAATAAGTCGTGACAAAAATAAACCCCGGTGAGAACACCAGGGTCTTTTCGCAAAACCAATATCCATTTTACTTTACTCGTTTGAGGAGTATTATATATCCGCAAAGAGTCTTTTTCTTCTTATTTACCTGCACGGGTTTAATCATGTGGTATTCAGAAAATTTCGATATATAGCCGTAGCTGATAATGTTTCCTTGAATATCTCCGTAATTTTTTTGGTAATACACCTGTTTCTCATCAAAGTCGTACATTCTTACTTCATTAAGTTTGGAGGAGGGATCGCCAATAAAAACAATCTGATACCAACTGCCTTGTGTTAAAGGAACAATTACAGGCATTTCATATTCACTTTCCATGGTCATACTAGCTTCCCGTACAATTTCGTACCCATTAGCAGATAAAAGTGTACGCATGCTATCAGCTTGTTTTCTCAAATTTGAATCTAAACAAGATTGTTGGCGGATGATACCTTGTGAGAAAAGGAGAAGGGGGGCGCAATATAAAATTGCTATGAAGAATAAAACATGGATACGGGTTTTCATACTCAAAAGTTACGGATATCGGATTTAAAGCAATAATGAACTTATTTATCCTCATTTATTGCAACTCTAAGCTAAAAATTATTTTTTACAACTCAAATTCTTTTAAATATTTATTTTGATTTAATCGTGGTTTTACTATGCTATAAGGCTAAACTTGCTATGATTTTTAAAAGAAAAAGAGTATAATTGGCCTTTTCGGGCCTATTTTGGGCTTTTTAAAGTATAAAAAGAATTGCCTTGGGCTGTACAAGTAACTTCCAATTGGTTAATGCAGACATGTGGCGGCAAAGCAGAACAATAGTAACACAGTTCGGCAATATCTTCGGCCACCAGAGGTTTATAGCCCTTATAAATAGCATCGGCCTTTTCTTTATCACCTTTAAACCGCACCAGGGAAAATTCTGTTTCTGCTGCACCGGGAGATATATTAGTGACTTTTATTTGATGGCGTAATAAATCAATACGCATTGATTTACTAATAGCATCCACGGCAAATTTGCTGGCGCAATACACATTTCCTTTTTCATACACCTCTTTGCCTGCAATGGAGCTTATGTTAATGATATGACCACTATTTTGTTTTATCATCAGTGGTATGATAACTTTAGATATATATAACAGCCCCTTTATATTAGTGTCAATCATTATATCCCAGTCATCTATGTCTGCTTCATCAAAAAAATCCCGGCCTGCAGCAAGACCGGCATTATTAATTAGTATATTAATTCTTTTCCATTCGTTGGGTATTGATTCAATGGCGCTAAAAACTTCATTTTGTTTCCGAACGTCAAAACAAAGAATCAAAACTTTTTGAGAAGTATTATCTTCTATTTCTGTTTTTAAAGCATCCAGTCTTTCTTTTCTTCTGCCGGTAATTATTAGGTTGTATCCTTCTCTGGCAAATCGGATAGCACATGCTTTTCCAAAACCTGATGTAGCCCCACTTATAAAAACTATTTTTGACATAACTTAAATTATCTTTTATGAAAGATGGATATTAAAGATAATACCTATTTTAAAATATTTGCAAACGGGTATATGACAAAGCATTTAGCACAATGTAGAGAAGCATAGAAAAAATAAGAATATTTAAGAGAATGAATCCATTTATAGTTGATTGTCTCAAATATACTATTTACCGTATGAGCGTTACGGTTCCCTTCTGTGTTATAATTTCACCTGTATAGATTTTGGCTCTGGCAACCCATACATATACACCCAACGGCTGTTCTTTACCATTTAGCTTCCCGTCCCATCCTTTTTGCAATTGAGTACTATTAAAAACAAGCTGCCCCCAGCGATTATAAACGCGGAAATACTCGAGTTGAGAAATACCAACGGCAATGGGTTTAAAAGCATCGTTAAGTTTATCAGAGTTTGGTGTAAAGGCATTGGGTACAAATAATCCCGGCGGAGTAGTAAAAACTTTTACATTAATTGTGTCAAAAGCAAAGCAGTCTTCCGGAGTACTTACCCTTACAATATAAGTTTGACTATTTAGTAAGTTGGCAATTGGGTTAGCGGTATCTGTTTTGTTTAATCCCGTTGGGGGAGACCATGAATATATTTGTCCGCCGGTAGCTTGTAGTTGTAGCGATTGCCCGACAACAATAGATGTGTCGTTTCCGGCAAATGCCTGAACGGGAGGTATTACTTTGACAATAACAGTGTCTCTCGAAGGCTTGGGGCAACCAAGAGTATCCGTTGCCGTTAGTATATATCGTATCGTTGCCTGTGGAGAGGCAGTGGGATTAAGAATGTTGCTATTCGATAACCAGTTTGTCGGGCTCCATTTATAATATGCCCCATCCGATGCTCCGTTGAGCTGTATTACGTCTCCAAAACAAATACTTACATTTTCTCCGGCATCTACTTGCGGATAGGGTACAACCTTTACATTAAACGAATCCCGGGCCTGGCATTTCCCTATATTTCCAATTACTACATACATTAAATCAGTTAAGGGATTGGCAATGGGATTTTTGATGTTTGGATTATTTAATGAGTTTGGGGGCATCCACTGATAGCTTAAAGCATCACTATTAGGCAATAAGATAATGGCATCTCCACGACAAATGGTGGTATCCATCGGTGCTTTTAAAGTAACAAAATATTTAACATTTACGAATACAGAATCCCTGTTTGTGCAGCCCGGTCCTGCATCTAAGTCCACATAGTATTTAGTTGGCACATCGGGACTTACCTGTGGGTTTTGCGAATTTATATTACTAATGTTATAATTGGGCGACCATGTAAAACTGCCAGTGCCAAATGCATTTAATTGCAAGGTATCTATATCGCATATTAGTGTATCATTGGTAGCAGATAAAGAAGGTTTATCCTTTATGGTTATAAAATTGGTAGTTGTATCTGCACAACCTTTGCTGTTTTTTACAATTAATTGTACATTGTACGTTCCGGGTGTGCTGTAAATATAACTTGGGTTTTGCAAACGGGAAGTATCGTTAGACGCGGCCGGGTTACCAAAATCCCATCGCCATTGATTTACTGTTCCATAATTTGTGGTAGTTAAATCCTGAAATTGAGCGGGAGAATTTTTACAAGTGGTTATAAAACTAAAACCCGGGAAAAAGCCCGGATACACACCGAGAACTGTATAGCCGGTATCCGTGCAAAGCATGCCCCGGTTTACAATTAAACGAACACGATATATTCCCGTATCGGGATAGATATAATTGGGGAATTGATTGGTGGATGTATCAGCAGACGTTGAAGGATCGCCGAAGTCCCAGAAATAGTTTTGAATATTGCCGGTACTACTGTTGGAAAAATTGATATTAAATCCATCACAAGTTACATAATCAATAGGTGGCTTTGATTTAAGAGGGCTGCAATTTCCTACTACCACGTGTAATTCTTTTCTATTCTCGGCAATCAAAATTCCATTTCTGTATTCATTCACACAAACTGATATAACGTATTCCCCGGGAATGCTCGGAGCAATACCACTAATAACTCCTGTTGTACGATTAATTGTTACCCCGTTTCCCATGGGTTGGGTACCTGAAAACGGGCTATTGTATGGTGTGGGTAAATAGGGAGGGTTACTGGCAACCGAGGGAGTAGGGGCACCTATATCAGCGCCTTGTAATGCGTTACAGAAATAATAAGATAATGAATCACCGTCCGGATCTGTAGCAATAAAGGGTAATATAAAAGGACTTCCCCCACATACTACGGAAGTATCTCCGATAATAAATTGTGCGCTGTTATTCGTTTCAGCATTTATGCCGCCAACTTTGCCGGGTATTTTTATAGAATACGTATTGCCTACGGAACCTGAATTGGTGATATTAACGATATTATCAATGCGGCAGCAGCGTTGGTAAGAAACTATATAACCACTATTGGTTATCGTAAGTTCGGTCTCTGCCAGTTCGTACGTAATAATTCTGTAATAACAGCCTGACTGGTCACCGGTTATACACTCTTCGTCAGATAATTTTGCCAGAAAATAGTCGTTTGTTTTCACGACATTCGTATTCTTTAGCAGTGCATTGCTTCCGGCATCAAAAAAAGAAAAATTTACTGTTTCGTCAATTTGATTGCCTGTAGCATCACAATCTAAGTAAAGCGTAAGTATAATTTTATATTTTGCAGTATTGGAGGCAGAACCAGGTCCCAGATACTGATAATTAAAAAATCCCCCCTTTAAATGCCTGGCAAATGTAGGTGCTATTACAAATCCGGATAACAGTAAAAATAAAATTCTTTTTTTCATCTCAAAAAGCCAATATACAACAGTGGTTAAAGATAATTAAAATGTTGTTTTAATACTAATGTTTTATACTGCAAAACGAATTTTTAACGAAAAAGAAAAAATGTAAAATCTCCCTAAAAAGATAAAAAATTTGTTATAAATAAATTGCATTTGTCTTTTTCTTCCCACATACCCATATGAGCTGTATTTTCTAATATATGTACGTCGCTCACAGACGGCTGGTGACATTGTTTTAAGCTTTCTTGCAAGGGCACGGCCTTATCCTCTGTGCCAATAATAAAGAGTATGGGTTTGTCAGCTTTTTTTAGTACAGATGTCCTGTCCGGGCGGGAAATCATGGCTTCATAATATTGCACCAATACTTCTGAACTAAATAATTTTCCCCGTTCCATTAAATCAGCAATTTGTTGAGGATGTTTTTGGGAAAATAGTAATGTAAATAACTTGGGAATACTTTGTTTTAAAAAAGCATGAGCGCCATGTTGCTTGATGAATTCAATTCCTCTTTTCCGCGTTTGAATTTTTTCTTCATTATCTGCATATACGGTGGAATGAAATAAGCCAAACCTGTTTAACAATTGCGGGTACTTTTCAGCAAAAGCCAGAGTAATATATCCACCCATGGAGTGTCCGATCATGGCCGTATCTTTTATTGACTCATTATCCGCAATAGCTTTTATACCATCAGCAAAATCATCTATTGTCCTTAGCAGGTTGTTGACAGGAGAGTAACCGCTTCCCGGCAAATCCGCAACTATTAATTGATAATGGGCTTTTAAATGTTCTATTTGGTATTTCCAGATATCGCCATCTTCGCTAAATCCATGAATTAGAAAAACGGGCTTGCCCTGCCCAATTATTTTGTAAAAAATTTTTACTCCTTTATAATCAATTTGCTTTTGCAATTGTTTGTTTTTTTCGGATAAAATCATAAAAAATCCAGATCAGTAGCAATACGGTTAATACCAAAGCAGCTTTGGAAATTAAATCACCCAAATACGTAAAAATTGTTGTTGTATTATTTTGCGGAACCCCGTATTTGATCGTAGCTGCCTTATCCCAGGGTTGTTCTTTTATAACATTTCCGGATTCATTAATAATGCAGGAAATGCCGGTGTTTGCACTGCGTACCACCCAACGCCTTGTTTCAATGGCTCTTATCCTTGCATAATTCATGTGCTGGCGGTAACCAGGCGTGTTTCCCCACCATCCATCATTGGTAATAATGGCTATAATATTTGCTCCATTACGAATGTACTTGCTCATGTATTCTCCGTAAATACTTTCGTAACAGATAGCTGGTGCAATTTTGTAACCATTTTTATTATCTGTTATAACCGTTCTGTCCGCCTGTTTTGTATAACCAGCAGTCGTGCCTCCAAATTTTTCAAACCATCGGTCAATAAATTTTAAAAACCAGGGTAAGGTTTCTACGCCGGGCACCAGCATGGATTTATGATAAAATTGTAAAGGCCCTGAAGAATCCAATAATGCAGACCCATTATATGCTTCGTAAAAAAAGTCAGATCCGGGTATGGCTCTCGCATTTACAGACGTTTTTTTATCGAATAAGCGATAACTTTCTACGCCACTAAATAATTTTATGTTGGGATGTTTTTGTAAAAAATTCCATAGCGGTTGTAGTAAATTATTTCCTTTCATATTGTTTTCATCAATGCCATTTTCCGTATATAAAGCAGTTTCGGGCCATATCACCAGCGCCGTATTATCATCAATTTCCTGTTCACTTAAAGAAATAAGTTTTTGAATTTGCGAAGTAAAAGTTCCTGCAGAAATTTTTTCGTATGGATCAATATTAGGCTGAACGATAACAATATTTTCTTTTGATGTTACCACTTTTCCATGAATGTTCATTACCAGGGAAAGCAAAATAGGAAGGGCAGCAATTCCCAGGCAAAAAACTATGTTCTTCCCCCGGGTTGTTAATTTTTGATTTTTAAATTGTGTAAAACTTTGAAATAGCAGAATGTTAACCATCATTACCCATAATGATCCACCGCTGCTGCCGGTTATTGAGTACCATTGAATCCATTGCGGGTGGGTGGAAAATACATTACCTAAAGTAAGCCAGGGCCAGCTAAGCCCCCAGTCCTGTAAGTGAATGTATTCAAAAGTTAACCAGTAGATGATAAGAGATAAATAGCCAATTTTTCCCCCAAATCTTTTTTTAGTGCTGTAAAATCCAAGCCAGGGAATAGTCATTAATAAGCTATTGGTAAGTATAGCACCAATGGCACCAGGCGCAGAAGCATTCCAAATCCACCAGGTAGTACTAGCGTTCCAAATAAACAAAACCAGGTAGGTAAAATAAAAAAATTTTAGTTTGGATAAACCTTGTTGTTCAATAAATAACAGCGGTACCCAGGCCACAAAGATTAATAATGTTAAAGGAGATACAGGCCAGGCTGCAAATAGCAATGAACCGGATATAACGGAGAGCAGTAAAGGATGAATTTTTTTCAACTGAAAATGTTTATGTAAATATAAAGCACCAGCTAAAATCACCCAAGTAAACGGTAAAGCAACGCTGCAATTCCATAAACAACGGTTACAATAAAAATTCCTTTAGCTGTTTGATCTTTTTGTACATTAATATAAAGAGTAAATATAGCCGCATTAGCCAATAAAGACAGACTTACAACTACGGTTATCAGGCTTCTGTTTCTCTTAAGAAATTCGAAAAATTCCAGGAAACCGTAAGTTGGGAAAAATTTAGTAAAATAATAAATGACACATCCTAAAAAAGGCGCTATGATGCCCAATATGATTCCAAGTCGAAGGTTATCTTTTTTTAACATTAGTGATTCCAGGTTTTTTCTAAATCTTTTTTTAAGATGTAGTTTGTTAAATCAAATTGCACAGGTACTATGCTTACATAGTTATTTTTAAGCGCCCATACATCGGTTTCTTTACTTTTATCAAAGTTCACAAATTCGCCTGTAAGCCAATAATATTTTTTCCCTCCGGGGTCACGCCGTTCGTCAAAATCCTCCTCGTATTTGGCGTAAGCTTGTTTGCATATTTTTATCCCCTTTATTAGTGATTCATCTACATTGGGGATGTTTACATTTAAACAAAAATGTTTATCAATCCGTTTCATACTAAGTACCTGCTCTACTATTAATCTTGCATATTTACGGGCGCCGGAAAAATTTGCCTCTAAACTAAAATCCAATAAAGAAAATCCGATGGAAGGAATGTCTTCAATAGAAGCTTCAATTGCCGCACTCATGGTGCCGCTGTAAATAACATTAATAGAATGATTAGCCCCGTGGTTAATGCCACTTAAACAAATATCCGGTTTGCGATGTAGTATTTTATCTACCGCCAGTTTTACACAATCTACGGGTGTACCACTGGTGCTCCAGGCTTCTACACCATCGTATATATGCGATGCATACATTCGTAAAGGAAAACCAATAGTAATGGCATGCCCCATGCCGGATTGGGGCTTATCCGGGGCAACCACAATAACTCTTCCCAAATCTTTTACTGCTTCCACCAGGTTTTTAATACCCGGGGCAGAAATGCCATCATCATTGGTTATAAGAATAACCGGCTGCTGTTTTTTCTTTTTTGTTGCCATAGTAAAATCAAACGTAAAAGTCTGCAATAATTGGTGTTTGCCCAAACCCAACTATTAACGGATTGGGGAAAAGAAAAATAATTTTTTGAAAAACTAAAATAATTAGTATTTTGCAGCTAAATCTATTAGCGTATGTCTATCGCTGGCAAAAATTTAAAATATCTGCGCAAATTGCGTGGTTGGACTCAGGAAGAGTTTTCCAATAAATTGGGAATTAAACGTTCTTTAATAGGAGCTTATGAAGAAGAAAGAGCCGATCCCAGGTTGGATGTATTAGAGACGGTTAGCGAAATGTTTAGACTAACCCTTGATGATTTATTAAGAAAAGACCTGGGAGAATCTAAAGGAAGTAATTACCTGGCCAAACGTCGTCAGCAAAAATTGCTGTCCGAAACAAATGTTATTCATTTTGTACCCGTAAAAGCTGCCGCCGGATATTTGGCCGGTTTTGCTGATCCGGAATTTATTGATGAATTAAATACGTTTACCTTACCAATGCTTACTTCAGGCAATTATCGTGCTTTTGAAATTATTGGAGACTCTATGTTGCCGACACCCAGTGGTTCTGTAATAGTAGGAGAGAAGGTAGAAGAATTGGACAGTATAAAAAACAATTTTGCTTACATTGTTGTAAGTAAAAACGAAGGAATTGTTTACAAACGTGTGCTGAAAAGTAATCGCTCCAGGTATAAATTTACACTCATGAGCGATAATCCCCAATTTCAGCCCTACCAGGTAAATGCAGAAGATATTTTGGAAGTGTGGCAGGCACAGGTGGTAATTACTAAAGTGGGGTCTCAGCAACGTTGGGATGTCGGATCACTTAGTAACCTGGTGAGTAATTTACAGGAACAGGTCAGCATGTTGAAAAAGAAGATGAACTAAAAAATCCTCTTGTTTCATATTAAATGAAGATAAATTAGTATTCTATTTGCCATGGTTTTGTTATAAAGGCAGCTTTTATTCACTGAGATAAGAAAGATGCACTTTTTTAATGGTATGAAAAGTAGTTAAGAATGCTACTGATCGTCATTCCTTTGTCATGATAATACATTCTTCCTTCTGTCGGTTAGTCACACCTTTTTTATAATCTTAAGTCTTTCCTCTGCTTACCACTTATAAGCCATATATACCGTTGGTATAATTAAGAAACTTAAAAAACTATCTCGTTATCATATTTTATGTAAATACTTATTTAACACGTTGTGTTTAAGTAAGTGTTGAAAATTATAGTACTAATAGATTGAAATAAAAGACATTATGCTATTGTTTTTTTGCCAAGAGAATAAACAACTTTAAAAATCATTTATAAATGATACTGAAACTACACCAGAGAAAGAATAATGCTAGATGAACAAAGAGTGGGTTGTCAAATGTAAACTTCATACAGTGACTTATGCAATGGCGTGGAACAGCAAAGCGAGATAACTAAAGTCAATCTTCGTGATATTCTTTTTTTGAAGAACATCGAACACCTTACAGGCAAAAATAAATTCTATGTGACAAGGCTTAAGCAGAGGAAGACTGATCAGATAGAATATGCTTTAAGTTTTTAATGATGCAAAACAATAAAATAAAAATATAGTAAAAATGAAAGCTATCAAGAACATTTGGATCCTTACTATTGTATTCAATGCCGGAGTTGCAAATTCTCAGCTTACCGGAATTACGACAATTATCCCCGGCAAGAATATTTCACTGAAAAGCAAAAATCCATTATTGCCTGTTGCGGAGCCACATCTTGCAATAAATCCCTGGAATAGTAAACACTTAATTGCTGCGGCCATTATTTATGATTCTGCGAAAATATCAGTATCTGCAACACATGTTGGGATCTTTGTTTCAAGAGATGGTGGTAAGACGTGGCGCCAAACAGATTTAGCTCAAGAATTTGGATATGATCCATGGGTTGCCGTAATAGACAGTAACAAGGTAGCCGTAGCAGCATTGGCAAGAGTCAAAGGAATTAAAGGAATGCAATTGGTAGTGTATCTTTCTGAAGATGGAGGTATTAGTTGGAACAACCCTCCTGTGTTTTTAGGAACGGGTCATGACCATCCGACAATGATTGTTGATGACTTTAAAAAAAGATTATATCTGTTATCAGTTAAAGGAAGTTCGACAATATCCCTTAATTATTCAGATAATTATTCGGATTATCAACCAAACCCTTTTCTATTTACCGGTTCCCGAAATTTGAATACTTTGACGGTTGTCTTACAGAATGACGGAACAGTTTTAATACCATATCTTGATTTTTCCATAACTGATGGAGCTCCGGTGTCTCCAAGAATCCTCATTAATAAGACAACTGATGGGAAAACACTTTCCAATCCAGTTCTAATAACTGAGAATACCGGGCTAACAAAAGGCTTTCCCGTTTTTGCTGTCAGCAAAGGCGGAAAGTATAAGGATAGGATATTTCTTTTAAAAAACAGTCGCTGGAAAAGAGATGAATCAGAAGGATTGTATATTCAATACTCCGACAATTCGGGTGAAATCTGGTCAAAAGAAATCAGGGTTGATAATCCTCATAATGAAGGAATTATTTATCTCGGAACTGCAAATATGGCCGTGTCTGATAAAGGGGTAATTGGAATATGCTGGTATGAACGAAATGACCGTGAAAAAAAGAAAAATGATGTATATTTCACTGCATCACTTGATGGTGGGATTAGTTTTCTGCCAAAAATAAAAGTTACAGAAGTATCTTCAGACCCCAATAGTATATCGAATGGAAAAGCTGCTGAAAGACATTTCACAGGCGGCGATTATATGGGTTGTGTTGCTAAGCCTGATGGTAGTTTCCAGATTCTGTGGGCTGATAGCAGAAGCGGGGTGTACCAGTTATATACCAGTGAAATTAAAATCGTTTCCAAGTAAACACTTTTGTGAATTTAATTTTTTAATAGCTTCGATCATTATCACGCATCTTGAATATAAACATATTTAATGTGTTGCGTTATTAACAAATACTGAAAAATAAAGTGGTTATAGGGTGAAATAAAATATGTTATGGGGCTGTTTATGTAAGTGACAAAGCAAAAAAAGAACAGTGGATAATATCCGAAAAAATTTCTGCGGATTCTATGGTATTTGTAAAGAGATATCTGAGCAGAAAATTAATTCAGACAAAAATTTTCATTTTTATTTTGTTAGATAAAGGATAAATAATTTGGGGATCATTTATCTTTCCTGTTGCATGGAACATTGACTGGGAAAATATTTTTTATAATAAGCTAAAAGCAGATGACTCTATGTTGTTTCTAAATCTAATAAACAGAAGCGCATTTTACTGGCAGCGAGAACGGCTTAGAGGCCTCATCTTACCTTAATCAGTAGTTACTTAAACATTTTTTAAGTGAAGCCCTGGTAATAACTTTACGAAATCGCTAAATGAAAAATTATAACAGGTAAACAAGCCATTACAGGCTTGTTTAATTATCCGTAAATTAAACAAATGAAACAAATAATCCCTTTTGTTATAGGTATTACCCTAAGCGCTGCGTCGTATTGTCAATCAGTGTTTGAAGCGTTTCCTAAACAAAATAGTGATAAGTACCACGTAGATTTCAGCATTTTTTATAAATCCTTAACTGATGTGGAAAAAGATAGAAAAAAGCTGGACAGGCAATTGGAACAATTTAATTCTTTCAAAGGTAAAACTACAACTTCTGCAAAAAATTTGATTACGACGTTAAGATTACAAGATTCTATTTCTGTTTTGTATATCCATTTATGGGCATATTACGATTTACATGTTTCGGTTAACAGGACAGATTATGAAAGCCGTAATATGTTAGATGAATTGAATGCAAAAGTGGAGCAAAAAACTATTTTTTTTGACAAAGAACTGGCAGGCTTATCCGGGAAGCGCTTTGATGAATTTAAAAAACAATTACCGTCTCTTTCTAAGTACAGCTACTATTATAATAATATCAGCAGGAAGAGAAACCATACCTTGACAGATATACAGGAACAGAGTGCACTGCCATTTGTTTCCCTTAGCTCCGGTTGGCAATTCGATCTTTATGAAAAGATTAAAAGAAGTATTTCATTTAGCGAACTTAATGCAAAAGATGGCAAGCTAAATGTATTTACGAACCAGGCAGCTATTGAATCGAATGCTGATAGCGTAATTAGGGCCGAAGGGTTTAAAAAATTATATGAAGGATATAATTCCAGGCGATCATTATTTGCATTTGCCTTAATTCAACTGGCAAAAGCAGAAGACCAAAAAGCAAAACTATACGGATTCCCTGAAGCGTCGGAGTCGTATTACTTTGAAAAGTTCTATTCCAAAGATCAAATCAATCGTCTTTTTAAACAAATTATTGATTCTGCCGAATTGTATAAATATTACCAAAGAATAAGAAGAGATTTTGCAAAGAAAAGAATATTCCCTACAGGTGAATTGCATTATTGGGATATGAAAGTATCGGTTAACAATTTAGTGCCCAGATTTTCTATAGATTCTGCTACAGAAATTATTTTAAAATCAATGCGTCCGCAAGGCTTGGAATATGAAACGCAGTTAAGCCTTTTGCTTAACCCCCGGAATGGCCGAATGGAAATTGCCCCGTCCAAAACAAAACGTTCCGGAGGATTTTCAAGAGGTTTTATTGGCACTACAAGCGTTTTTTATTCCGG
This sequence comes from Chitinophagaceae bacterium, assembly GCA_035703165.1. Lineage (GTDB taxonomy): Bacteria > Bacteroidota > Bacteroidia > Chitinophagales > Chitinophagaceae > AWTP1-9. The sequence continues at coordinate 10,099 of DASSYR010000066.1, read as the reverse complement.
TAATTATCGCGGCTTTTATGATGATGTAAGAGTTATTACACACGAAGCCACCCATGCCATTCATAGAGAATTAATGAATCAAAACCATGTACTGCCTGTTTATGCAGGTGGCCCTAACTATTTGTTTGAATCATTTTCTATTTTCAGCGAATTCCTACTATCGGATTACTTAATTGAAAATTCAAAAACTCCACAGGAAAAACAATTTTATCTCGAAAAATATTTCGAAGGAAAAGGCATGGCATTGTTTTCTGTTGCCAGTGATGCTTTGTTGGAGCAGACAATACACGAAGGGGCGGTAGCCGGAAGTATTAACAACGAAGATGATCTTGATTCAGTGAACGCAGTAATTAATAAGAAATTTTCTATTTGGCCCGTAACTGAATATCCACAACTAAATCAACGATGGATTACCAATGGACTTTTTTACGAAGACCCGTTTTATGACATTAATTACGTATTGGGCGCTTTACTCGCTTTAAAGTATTATGATCTTTATAAAACCGATAGACCCGCTTTTCAAAAGGCTTATATTGCCCTCTTAAAAAATGGATTTACGGAGGAACCCGCTACATTGCTGATGAAATTTTTGAAGATTGATATTAATTCTCCAGGGTTATTATCAAATGCAATCAGTGTTATCAGAACTAAAGTTATGGAACTTGAAAAGTTGTATAACCCGGAAAAATGACAACCGGTTTAAATTACCAAAGAACTCATAAAGCGTAAGAGTAACATACTATTAAGTTCGTTTTAACAGTAAGTACCAGTTAAAAGAACAATCTGCCGTTTATCAAAAATTACTGATAAAGAATTAAAATTTTGTCATTTTTGCCAACCTTTTTTTATCCGGCTAATTGTCGAGTAGTTGCTATATTTAGTCAAAATTTTTCACAATAACATGTTTAATTTTTTTAATATGATAAAAAAGATAATTCAATTCTCCTTTTTCCTACTTATTGGGATTTCAGGATTTACACAGGTCCCGCAAAACGGGCAGGATTCAACCATCAATAATCTTGTTCATGCTCCCGGGTATAAAACATCTGAATTGGGAGCTATACCTCAATATGTAAAAACCGGTAAAGGCAAAAAAACATTAATTCTTGTTCCAGGTCTTGGTTTCGATGCATCCGTTTTTAAAGATTTTATGGAAGCCAATAAGAAAGTTTATACAATGTATGCGATAACCATACCCGGTAATGGAAATACTGCAGCACCACCCATGCCCGATTCCGGCACCAGCTATGGAGCACAAACCTGGAATAAGGGAATAGTAGAAGGTTTAAACAAGCTTATAGAAAAAGAGAAAATAGAGAAACCTATTATTGTAGGGCATTTTGCTCAGGGAGTGCAATTAGCCGTTCGCATGGCAGTAGATCATTCCGATAAAGTTGGTGGCCTGATCCTATTAGGCGGACCTGCCAAATTTGTAGCAGCATTAGGTAAAAAAGTAACTGAATATCCCTTGGATAAAATGATATTTTTTACGGATAATTACACAGGGCCAAAATGGTTTAAACACATGAAAAAACCATTTTTTGACGACAATAATTTTGCACCGGAAATATATTCACTGGACAGTGCGATTGGTAATGCCTTATGGGAGCAGGTTGCTGCCGTACCGGCACCAGTTGCTATGCGCTATTCTTCTGAATATTTTGCTTCAGACGTAAGAGTTGAATTTAATAAGATAAAATGCCCGGTATTGGTTTTAAGAGCAAAGTATAATCAAAAAGTATTAGAAGAGCCCATTAACAGCTATCTCAAACCTCAGTTTATTGATACTTGGGATATAGCCCCTTCTCTTAACAGTCGGATAAAAATAATAGATATTGAAAATGCCGCCGGATTTGTGTGGAAGGATAAACCGAAAGAAGTATATAATGAGATAAAAAATTTTGTTACTACTATTAAATAATCACTGCACGAATGAGAATGCATAGGCGCTTATTTCAAAGTATCTTGCTTTTATTACTTATTCCTGCCTTACAAGCAATTTCGCAAAACACTTTAGTAAAGGATACTTTGAAATATGCTCCTATTGGGAAGCTGATTGATATAGGAGGGTATCGTTTGCATATTAATTGTACCGGCAAAGGGGAAAATACGGTTGTATTAATAGCCGGCTCCTCAGCATTTTCATTTGACTGGATAAAAGTTCAGGAAAAACTTTCGAAAGAAACTAAAATTTGTTCTTGTGACAGGCCCGGGTTAGCATGGAGTGATGCAGGCCCAATGCCTCGCACTTTGGCACAGGATGTTTACGAACTACATAAATTGCTAAAGGCCGCAAATCTTAAACCTCCTTATATCCTGGTGGGGCATTCAATAGGCGGAATAATTGCAAGAAAATATGCAAAAGAATATCCTAGTGAAGTAAATGGCCTCGTTTTAGTTGATGCAACTTCAGAAAACAGTTTATTAAACATCAATGGAAAGATTGAAAGAGTAAGATTGCTATCGTCAAAAGAAAAAAAGATTCCGCCATTAAAAGACGCTGTTGATACATTCACAAAAATTCCCTCCCAGGCGGAAATTGAGGATTTATTAAAATTCATAGGAGTTCCCGCAATAAATCCGCCATACGATCATTTGCCTGCTCAAATTCAGAAAATAAGGCTTTGGGCACAATTACTTCCAAAATATTATATAGCAGACGTAGGCGATTATTGGGCAGAAGAGTTTGCTGATATGTATTCAGATAGCTTGTTGTACAAAATAGGGAAAAAGCCATTGATTGTTTTATGTAGTACAAAAGATGAATATCCCAGGGAACTAACTCAAGATACAAGAGATAGTTTGATAACTGACAAAATAAAAAATCAACAAAAGTTTTTAAATATTTCTTCAAACAGCAAACTTATAACTACGAATAAAAGCGGGCATGAAATTCATCTTACGGAGCCAGAGCTTATTGTTACAGCTGTAAAAGAAATTATTATGGCTATTAAAACAAAATCGAAATTAAGATAAGTCATTACCGCAGATGCAAAATGTAAGCAGAGCTTATTTTTAACACTATTGTACGAATAATTAAAAGCTGAAAAAGTTATTTAGTAATCAAATCAGGTATCATAATTCCAGGTTTAAAAATACTTTGTCAAAATGCCCGTTAATAAAGCTGTGCTCAATTTGTTAATCGTTTCTATTATCAAGTATATATATAATTAAATTATACATAGTTGATTGTAATGATTATTAGGTGTAGCACCTTCTATTTTCCCGGAATGATTAAAGTATTTTTACCATTATTTGTAAATTCATTTATATCGCTTCAAACAGTAGGCATTTTAAAACAATATGGTTTGTGGGAAACATTTTGGAAATTAAGCCTGATTTTCTGATATTCGTTTGATAGACCAAGTTGATAAAACTTGTTACAGTAAAGCGGCGAAATATTTTACAGAATAAATTACGCTCAATTCACTTAAACATATAGGTTATATGTACACAATTTATTCAAAAAGAGTAATATTCTTTTTTTCTTTATTTGTTGTTTTTTTTAAGGTTAGCGGTCAGGAACTTTCCCGGCAAGCGCTTATTGATTTTAGTATTAGAACGGTTCCGGGTAGTGCAAATCCCGTTATTGTTAATGAAATTAATGAGCAATCCGCATTTTACAAGGCCGGATTAAGAAAAGATGACCAGATACTGGCTATTAATAATTTGTCCATTTCTGATGTAGTAACTTATTATAAAGGTATTAGACGATTGAGAGGAAATAAACAGTCTGTTGTGAGAGTAATGAGAGGGAATGATACCCATGAAATAAATTGCCTACCCCTTGCTCGTCCTTTGGAAGAAATTAAGGGTTGTGAAACTACTTACGACAAGGCTACCACCCCGAATGGATATGATGTAAGAATGATAATAACAAAGCCTTTAAAATCCACGGGTAAAAAGCCAGTACTCTTTTTTGTGCAATGGCTTTCCTGCGACCAGGTAGAGTTAGATAGAAATAACATGGATGGTTGGGCATTCCTAATTGAAGAGCTGGCATCCAAGGGTGATTACATTTTAGTAAGAACAGAAAAGCCAGGACTTGGCGACAGTAACGGACCCGATTGTTTTGAATGTGATTTACAGCAAGATATAGATGCTTATAAAGCCGGGTTTAAAAAAATGCTTTCCTATGATTTTGTTGATAAAAATAATATCATTTTAGTAGGCGGAAGTATTGGAGGAGCGCTGGTTCCAATTGTTGCTGAAAACCAAAATGTAAAAGCTATCATCAGTACCGGAGGTTTTAGTACCACATGGTATGAACATATTTTGGATTTTGAAAGAACCAGATTATTTTTTTCCGGCACAGAAGCGGAAAAAATCGATCCCTTAGTAAAAAAATTCACTTCTTTTTATTATCAATATTTAATTGAAAAGAAAAAACCAACAGAAATTATAAAAGCCGACACATCTTTTAAATCAATTTGGTATCAGAGCGGCGACATGCAATTTGGCAGACCGGCAAAATACTACCAACAACTTCAGGATTTGAATATGAGCTATTATTGGAATAAAGTAAACTGCCCCGTACTTGTTTTGTATGGCGAATACGATTGGATAATGTCAAGAGCAGAACAGGAAAATATTATCCAGTTTTTAAATAAAAAACATCCCGGTCTGGCAGAACTTAAAGTTATTCCCGGCATGAACCACCATTTTTCCAAGTACTCATCACCGGCAGAAGCATTTGATGAGCCCTTCATTAAATACGAACCTGCTGGCTACAAAGAGATGATGAAATGGCTGGAAACAAAAATAACCCGTTAAAAATTATTTCGCCAACAAATGTTCTGCTTGTCTATTTTTCGGATGTTGACGTTGGTATAAAAAACAAGACATAAACAATGAAATTTTATGCGAGCATTTTAGATTTAATTTGCAGCTTCCGGATTTCGCTGTATGACATAAAAAAGTATAACAAGAGCGATAGCATAACAGTTAATATTAACATAATGGAACTATCGTGTAAACTAAGGTTTAAACAATATCCTGCACCCACAATACCCGATAGAATTAAAAGCACATGAAGCAAAATGGCGGGTATAGCAACAGGCCTTTTCTCCCTCTTAAATATTGTTTTAGCAACTTTATCAGAAAGGTTAAATGACAAAGGGGTAATTTTAAACTCCGCTTTAATTATTTGATCAATGGATGTAAGTTTTTCTAATTCCTTTTTGCAATCAGCGCAGGTTTGCAAATGTCCCTTTATAAATATTTTTTCATTGGCCTCACAAACGCCATCAAAATAGTTTTGTATTTGCTCATCAGTTAAATGCACATTTTCCATAAAAACAATTTTTAAAGTTTGATCAAATCTTTTAGTTTATTCCTTCCTCTAAAGAGGTAGCTCTTTACAGTATTTTCAGGAACATTTAATATCATCCCAATTTCTTTGAGGCTCAATTCTTCATAATGAAAAAGAATCACCGTCATTTTATGCAACTTGGGTAACTTGTCAATGGCTTCAGAAACAGATAGTCTTGTCTCTTTTTTTACCAGTTCTTGTTCCGGAGTTATTAATTCTTGAAATTCAGAATATTCACTCAAAGGAGCAATATCCGTCCGGATAGTTTCATCATTTTCGTTGCCAGAGATTTTTAAATCATCTAACAAAAACGCTCTTTTTTTTCTTAAAAAATTAACACTTGTGTTATAAGCAATATTGCCTATCCATGTAGAAAGCCGCGAGTTATGCTTAAAAGAAGAGAGCCCCTGGTAAACTTTAACAAAAACATCCTGGCAAATATCTTCCCGGTCTTGTGATATACCTACTAAAGGGCTAACAATATGCAGAACAAGGCGTTCGTATTGGTCAACCAAAGTTTTAAATGCCCTTTGGTCTCCAGAAAGCGCCTTTTTAACAAGTTTTTTTTCATCTTCTTCCTGCATAGTAGCAATTCAGTGACATGAATAATTATAATCTGACACTGTATTTCGAAAAAAGTTGCAGTATTAAAAGAAAAAATAATTTAATAAGTTCTGCAACCTTTTTAAAGCTCAACTGTCTGATAGCTAAAATGATTTTTATGAAATATATAAAACAATTCGCAGTTACAGGCATTTTTAGCTTTACCTGCCTGTTTTCCTTTGCACAGGATACATTAACAAACGGGCAAGCGGGACTTTCAGGAAGAAGTGGTCAAATTATACCAGATAAAATAGTTGAAATTGCAATACCCCTGTTAGCAGCTTTCCTTATTCTTAATTTTATTGCCAATGTAGTTAAGAAAATGGCCGATAACAAATTAAAATCACAGATGATAGAAAAAGGTATTTCCGAAGAAACGTTGGTAAAATTTTTTAAGGAGAGCAATCAACTTTTAAAACTGCAACCTTTAAAATGGTTTTTATTTTCTTTTGCCCTGGCGCTTTCTTTTATAACAATCTATTTGTTAAAGGATTCGTTTAGAGATGATTCCGGTTACCTGCCCCTGGGGATTATTTTGCTGTTTTTTTCAGCCGCCTCCATAATTTATTACAGGCTTTTGTCTAAAGACAATTAGGTTTTATCAGGATAATTTAATTTACAAATAATAAAAAACATAACAGAGTGAAACGAATAACTTATATTTTTTTATATGTATTAATTGGGTGTTCTTTCTTGACCACAAGTACCCGGTCCCAGAACAAGATTCCCGTATTGTCTAAGGCTGATAAACTGACAATTATAAAAAAAGCAATTTCATTGCTTCGCGAAAACTATATTTTTCCTGATAAAGTAACCGGTGTGGAAAAATCGCTTATGGCCAAATACAACAGCAATGAGTATGAAAAAGGCAATAGCTTAGAAGATTTTTTGGCCGCTATTAATAATGATTTGGAGATTGCCACAAATGATAAGCACGTTAACATTTCATTTGGCCCCGATAGAGTTAAACAAATCATCAAAGAAAAACAAAATGAAGGTAAAACTGTTCCTTTATCAAAAGAGTGGAGAGAACGCCTTGAATATGAAAATTTTCGCTTAAGGAAAGTAGAATGGTTAGACGGGAACATTGGATATTTCAGGTTCTTAAATTTTGTGGATTTACAAGTAGCTAAAGAAAGCATAATGGGGGCTATGAATTTTATCCGTCATTCAAACGCTATTATTCTTGACATACGGGACAATGGCGGAGGTAGTTCAGAAACGCTAAACTTTGTGCTGAGTTATTTCTTAAAAGATAAATTAAAGCTCGGCGAATTTCATTTTAGAAAAAATAACCGGGTTGAAGAAATACGAATCAAAACAGACCCTCTTGTTAAGAAAGTACCTGATAACGTGCCCGTATATGTTTTAGTTAGTAACAAAACTGCTTCTGCCGCCGAAGGATTGGCAGTTACCTTACAATCGTTTAAAAGAGCAACTATTATAGGTGAGAATACAAAAGGGGAAGGTAATCCGGGGGAACTTTTTGTGATAAACGATCAGCTTTATATTTTAATACCTACAGCCATTAGTGTAAGCGCTGTGCAGGGAACAAAACCTGTTCAGGGAAATGGGGTATCACCAGACATTGTGATAGCTCCCGAAAAAGCAATGGATAAAGCCATGCTTGAAATATGTAAAACATTGGCACAAAATACTACCAATAGAGACTTAAAGCAGGTCTATGACTGGCAGGTGCCCGTTTGGGAGTCTAACATCAATCCACCTCAAATTCCTGCCGAAATGAAAGAAAATATTACCGGTAGCTTTATGGACGGCAGACAAGTAACTTTTGAGAATGGTACTTTCTATTATATTAATAAAAACAATCAGAAGATTAAATTATTTTATTACGGAAATAATGTTTTTGGTATGGAGGGCAAACAATTTACCAGATTGAAAATACCCTTTTATAATAAACCCATTGACTTTTTTGATTTTTTCTGGGATGATGGGTTTGTAGAAAAAATTACCAGGAGTAATTAAAAAAATAGAACATATACAAGCAAATTTATTAAGGTTGTCAAAATTATTGGCAACCTTAGCTGTTGGGATAAACACAAAGATTATAATTAATAGAACCTATACAGTTATTAATTTGTCCTAAATAAGTAATACTTGGCATCAGTATAAAATGAGCAGTTACTTTAGAGCATGAATCTTTTTTAAAAGCTTACTGTCTGGCATATTTGTTAATTTTTTGTATATCTTACCAGGTTTTACACCAGTAATTATTTTTAAGTTTAACATTGCCGGTTTTTTGTAACTGCTTGTGTGTGGATTTTTATTTTTTTGTGAACTCCGGTATCAAAAATGCAAATAATGCGTGTAGGAAAACAGTTGAATGCGCACTATGGAATCATACCACAAGCAGTAACAAGATATGCATTACTTTAAAAAAGTTAATCTAGAATTTAAACTATAAACTTTTATTAAACAATCTGTAATTATGAAAAAATTAAATGGCAGTAAAATTCTCTTAATTGTTTCTTTTATAATTTTAAGTTCTACTATTGTAAGGGCGCAAGATACCAGTAAGATATATTTTGTCACAGCCGCAGGTTCACTCTTTCCTGTATCATCTTTTTCCAATGCGTATAAAAATTCTTTGGCACTAAACTCTGGTATTGAATTTAAAATTAGTAAGCATTATTTTACTCAGTTTGTTTTAGATTTTAATGCCATCAACTACGATCAACAAATAAAAGACGGAACTTCCCCTTATCTTTTTCAACATACCAGTAGCTCCGTTTTTTTGGCAGGGCTGAATTTTGGAAGAAATATATCCATTACTAAATCCGGAAAATTATTTGTATCCCCATATTTTGGCCTTGGTTATGCTAATATAGGAGAACCACGATTAACTGTAAATAATAGTACAGGTATAATTGAACAAGCCGTTTCCAGAATGACTGGGATATATCTTAGGGAAGGATTACGTTTAGGGTATCAAACAAGATCGAAAGTGTTACAAACTATTTATGTAGATGTATCACGTTGGTCAGCAAACATTACTGTTCAGGATAGTAGGCCCCGGGCTTTTACCGTATTAATAGGCACACGGTTTGGATTTTAATGGAAAATATTAAATCGGCAACATTTGTACAAAGCAAAATATCGGAGTTTATGAATTTTGATTGAGACATTCATTGGTTTAGCAAATAAGCTTTGTGTATTTGTTGCCGTTTGTATTAGTATCCAATAGAAAAATGACTTTCTACTTCAAGTCAATTGACTAAAATACGTAAATAAAAAATTGATCAGCCACTTAAAATTTTTAGAATGCCATTTTTAATCACACACTAGTTTATCAGTTTCCCTTTTACTTCTTTAGGTGATAATTCAAATTCTTTTTGAAAGGCCAGGGTAAAATTGCTAAGGCTGGAATATCCTATTTTATACGCAATATCTGAGACTTTGTACTTTCCCGTAAATAAAAGCTCTTTGGCAAGTCTCATTCGGTTTTTTTGGAAATATTGATAAATTGACATGCCATATACTTCTTTAAAATTGCTTTTTAATTTGCTTTCACTCATTAAAGCTAATTTGGCCAGGGATCTAATCGAAGGGAACCCGTTTCCCATATCCGAAGACAAAATAGAAGCTATTTTGTTTAGGCTTTCTAATTCGCTGGTAGAAATTTTTTTTAAGGGAAATGTACGCATTTCCTTGTTAGCAAATATTTCCAAAACAATGTCAATTGTTAAATAAATATAGGAATGCAAAATTAAATGAGAATAAAGAGTGACATTTGAAAATCGGTTGTCAATTTTCTTAAAAACCTGGTATATCTCCGGTAAAAAAGGGACTCTTTGGATTTGATGAAGGGGTGAAACACCTTCCGGTAATGAATTAAAATTTTTCGCTGTCTCATCAGAAAGACCATTTGAAATCCACTCCTTGTTACATTCCAACATGACGATTTTTAACTGAGTGCCCTTATTAATTTTTATAGTATGGCGAATTTTACCAGGCACCATTATTACCATCCCTTTTTGATCAATAATAGTTCTATTTTTACTGTCTTCCTCAGAAAAAGACACTTCCCCTTTTTGCAACACTTTTATCATATAGATAAAATAGCTATCATGGTTGTTTGTTGTAATTTCAAAAGAAGTAGTATGTCTGAAACTAAGGTTTGAAATTAAATAAGTAAGGCCATACTGAATATTTGCTGATTTTAGT
>DASSYR010000032.1:0-4443 GCA_035703165.1 Chitinophagaceae bacterium | reverse complement strand
GCTTGAACAGAAAATGGATATATGGGCGGCTAAACAAACAAAATAAATAAATAGAATTTGTAACACTATAAAACTAAACCCTTTAAAACAAACCAGACTTTATGAAAAGTAAAATTATTGCTGTACTCTTTTTAATCGGATTATTCTCCCTTAACGTATTTTCTCAAAATACGGACAAGCCTCAGTTTAAAAATGAGGAAGCAGCGCTACAAGGATGGCATTTAAAGGATAAATCCACAGATGGTTATTATGGCATTAGCTTGGATAAAGCGTATAACTTTCTTAAATCAAAAAAACTAAAGAGCCAAACCATCATAGTAGCTGTTATTGATTCCGGGATTGATACGACTCATGAAGATTTAAAAAATATATTGTGGACGAATTCCGGAGAAATTCCAGGCAATGGAATTGATGATGATAAGAACGGTTATGTGGATGACGTGCACGGATGGAATTTTTTAGGGGGTAAAAATGGAGAGAACGTAAATGATGATTCGTATGAGGGAGCCCGAATATATCATTTTTTACAACCTAAGTATGAAGGGCAGACAATTGACGAAAGTAAACTATCAAAAGAGGAACTTTATGAATATAAGTTATGGAAAAAAGTAAAAGAAAAAGTAGAAGCCCAGGCAACCGAGGCGCAAACGAATCTATTGGCTGTTGGATGGCTGGCAAAGGGAGCTCCTATGGCAGATAGTGCGCTAAGAAAAGTAATCAACAAGGAGGTTTATTCGGGTGACGAATTGGATATGTTTGAAGCGCCGGATCAGAGATCTGCCCGGGCTAAGTTGGTGATGATGACTGTTTTCAGAGGTTTTGGTATTCAATCTTCCACCAATGTAAGAGCACTAGAGATATTAGATGAGTATTATAAAGGAGAAGAAAAAAAAGCGGAAGCGCTGTTGAAAGAGCCTAAAGAGTACCGTGCGGAAATCGTAAAAGATAATTATGACGATATCAATGACCGTTATTATGGGAACAATAATTTGGCAATCGGTGCAACGCATGGTACACATGTGGCAGGTATTATTGCAGCACAAAGAAATAACGGTAAAGGCGTAGATGGGATTGCTGATAATGTAAGGATTATGGCAATACGGGCTGTACCCAATGGTGATGAGCATGATAAGGATGTAGCATTGGCTATACGTTATGCTGTGGACAATGGAGCCAGAATAATAAATATGAGTTTTGGCAAATCATTTTCACCTCAAAAAAAATGGGTAGATGATGCTGTAAAATATGCGGCTTCTAAAAATGTACTTCTTATTCACGCGGCAGGAAACGATGCTTCTGATAACGATACAGATGATAATTTCCCAAATCCACGCTTTATCAGCACTGATACAGCCATTAATTTTATTACGGTAGGGGCCAGTAGCGACCCTTCAATAGCACAAAAAAATAATGAAGGGAAAGATGTTAATGATGTTACGGCTACATTTTCTAATTATGGTAAAGGGGAAGTAGATGTGTTTGCACCGGGCGTTAAAGTATATAGTACTTTACCCGGTGGTAATGAATATGGCTTTTTAAATGGTACCAGCATGGCAAGCCCGGTAGTGGCAGGTATTGCTGCCATGACTCTATCCTATTTCCCAAATTTAAGTCCTAAGCAATTAAAATATATTCTCACACAGTCCGTACAAAAACCGGACATAAAAGTTTTAAAGCCCGGAACATCCGAGCACGTTAATTTTTCTGAAATATCAAAAAGTGGCGGTGTAGTAAATGCATTTGAAACGGTGAAGTTAGCTTCCACCGTTAAAGGAGAACTGGAACCACTCCCCCTCCCCAAACCAAAAATTATAAAAAGTAAAAAAGGATAATTGCAAACGGGATGAAATATTCCCTTTTTCTTTTGTAGTTTATTGTTTTATTTTTACGAAAGAGACATTTACATCACTAAAAGAATTGTTATGCCACGCCCCCAGGAACATGAATTTGCCTCCTACTATGCTCGTTATATTTCTTATGTAAAAGAAGATGATGTGTTAATGGCTTTTGCCAGCCAAGCTGAAATAATCACTCCTTTTTTACAATCAATTCCTGATGATAAATGGGATTATGCCTATGCGGAAGGTAAATGGACGGTAAAAGAATTAGTACAACATGTAATTGATACGGAAAGAATTTTTTCTTATCGTGCCTTGCGTATCGCCAGAAAAGACGAAACTCCTTTGCCCGGTTTTGATGAAAACACCTACGCCCCTGCCAGCCTGGCTAACAGAAGAAATGCTACTGAATTAATAGAAGAATTTCTGGCTGTACGAAAATCTACCGAACTTCTTTTTAAAAGCTTTACCAGCAGTATGCTGCAACAAAAAGGTATAGCCAGCAATCAATCTATTACTGTTAATGCACTTGGCTTTATTACTTTGGGTCATTTTTATCATCATAAAACCGTTTTGGAAGAAAGATACCTATAAAGTGATAGCGGGTGCGCATCTGTTTATAACAAAAAAATCATATCTTTTCATTAATAAACAAGCAGGTATGAGAAAAGTATATTTATTTATAATACTGGGAGTATGTTTTTTTTCCTGTACGAATAAAAATAAAACAGCAAACCAGAATGATGTTAGTAAAGATTTGTATAGTGAGGTACAAACCGGTGGTGTAAAGATGATACCCATAGAGACATCGGTTGGTAAGTTTAATGTGTGGACGAAAAAATTTGGCAACAATCCCCGGATTAAAATACTGCTTTTGCACGGAGGGCCCGCTTTTACACATGAGTACCTGGAAAGTTTTGAAAGTTTTTTTCCTAACGAAGGATTTGAAATGTATGAATACGACCAATTGGGATCTTACTATAGCGACCAGCCTAAAGACAGCTCCTTATGGGTTACAGAACGTTTTGTAGAAGAGGTAGAGCAGGTAAGAAAAGCGCTGGGATTAAATAAGGATAATTTTTATCTCTATGGAAATTCATGGGGTGGCATACTGGCAATGGAGTATGCCCTCAAATACCAGGATAATTTAAAGGGCTTAATTATAAGCAATATGATGGCCAGTATTCCGGATTATGAGAAATATAATAATATACTGCGTTCACAAATGAGGAAAGGTTTGTTGGATACCCTGGATAGTTATGAAAAAAAGGGAGATTTTAAAAACCCGGTTTACCAGGATTTGGTGATGAAAGAATATTACTCACAACATATATGTCGGCTTCCCGAGTGGCCTGACCCCGTTAACCGTGCTTTTAAACATTACAATGAGGAAATTTATGTAATGATGCAGGGCCCCAGTGAATTTAAAACAGGAGGAAGGTTATATACCTGGAACAGGAAAGCAGATTTACCAAAGATAAAAGTACCTACCCTTACTGTGGGTGCTCATTACGATACCATGGATCCGGAGCACATGAAATGGATGAGTACCCAAGTGCAACAAGGAAGATATTTATATTGTCCGGAAGGAAGCCATTTAAGTATGTGGGATGATCAAAAACATTTTTTTCCGGGTGTAATAGAATTTATTAAAGATGTGGATGCCGGAAAATTTACGGCAGAGAAATAGCCACTATTTTCTATTGTTACAGATGCACAAATAGAATTATTTTTTGCCTGGAGGACAGTGTAGAGGGAGAATTTTATAGTGAAAAGGATATTCCTGCAAATATAAAATCCACGCCTGTGGCAGATTGATGAAAAAGTGATAAATGAAAAGCCCCAACAAGGATACAAAACGTAATCAAAGTGGGGCCGTTGTCCCCGTTTTAAAAACTATTGTATCTCTGTTGTTTAGAACTCCCCTCAGTAGATTGCACCTACGCTGCTTCTCAACATAACTTGTGGCTGTAAGCTATAAAAAATTATGGCGCAGGTAAAACCAACGCCGAGTACTGCTTCGAAGGCGCAACGTCCCTGCCTGCTCTCTTCGCTCGGATGGAGACGTTGCTGGGAAAAGAAGATGTTCACCTCCACGCTGCTCATGTTTATAGTTCGTCAACATAAACCATAATCTGTGTATTGTATGGTGTCACAACACCCTGAAACGTTCTGTTTTCATTTACAAATGCTTCTGTTTGGAAGTAATGAAAAATAACGTTTCTTACAATATACTTTTTTGTTTGTCCATTGTCACCGACAACAATCGTAATCTCTTTGTTAACATAAAATTCATTGTCTCCAATATCATAATGAAGTATTTCATTTAGTGCATTTATGTCAACTGTGTCAACAATTGGGAAGTTCATTTTTGCATGAATAATTGTCACAAGGCAAACAATAGGTGGATTGAAATTAGATTGTGTCGGCATAAAATTTTGAAATTAAACGCTGTGTCCAATATGGTTCTGACTAACGTTAAATTTTTCATTTAAGAATCAGTTTGTTGCGATTCCGATGTCCTCATTAGTCAGATTAAATTTATCAATTTGTTTTCTAATTCTTTTCACGATTCCCTGTTTTCTTTTTTGATCTAAGAATAGAT
>DASSYR010000014.1:0-4156 GCA_035703165.1 Chitinophagaceae bacterium | reverse complement strand
AAAGAAATTTTAGGAAATGAATCCCTTGCTATTGCGAGCAATTGGGCAGATTTTATAAAATCAGATTCTACTTTTAATTATTTAAATAGCTGGCATTACATTAATATAAAGCAGGGATTGAATTACACTGAATTTTCCAATTACCTTCAAAAGGATACGGCCACAGATGCCTATACCAGGCTGAATTTTCTCATTGGAGAATTAAAAAACAAACAACTTCCCCTGGAGAAAAAACAAATTTACCTGCGATTGCTCATCCATATTGCAGGCGATATCCATCAACCATTGCATGTGGGGCGCCTGGAAGATCTGGGTGGAAATAAAATAAAAATATCCTGGTTTAATGAACAAACGAATCTTCATAGTCTCTGGGATGATAAAATAATTGAACTGCAAAAGCTTAGTTACACCGAATATGTAGCCAGCATTAATCATACTAATAAGAGCCAACGAATTCAATGGCAGCAACAGCCTTTATCCAAATGGTTTTTTGAATCGTATGAAATAGCCGGTAAAATTTACAATGGAATAACACAACCGGAGCAGAAACTGGGCTATCGTTATAATTTTGAAAATATAGAAACACTAAATCTTCAATTATTAAAAGGTGGCGTGAGGCTTGCCGGTTTGTTAAATGAAATATTTAACTAGCAGGGAACAGTATTAATAAAAAACATCAATTACATGAGAAAATTATTACCTGTTGTGTTTACTATAACAATTTCTATAGCAGGCTTTGCGCAGAAAATTGACAGTTTTTATTTTAATCTCTATACAGACAGTCTGAAAAAAGGCACATGGAATTATATTAATGTGGATGGGAAACTTTCTTCCGGAACTTTTTTCCCTCTTACAGATAAACATCTTGATTTTAAGTCCTCCGTTGGAAATTTTGAACGTAATAATTTGTGGATTGACAGAAATTTTAATGGAGATTCCGTCATTATATCTGTTTTTTTAAAAGAAAATCCCCGGCAGCATAAATCTATTACCCTCTTTATAAAAAAGCGGGAAGATGAAGAAAGATTAAAAACAGTAGATGAAATATTAAATGAAGCCCAAAATCGGTCAAAAAAGTCTCAGAAAAACAAAAAACATTTGTAATGATCCACTGCCGTTATTTTTTTGAGAAAATTGGCTAGGACTGCATTTTCTTAGCATCTTCCAAAAATTTAGCCAGCCCGATATCTGTTAACGGATGCTTGAGTAAACCCAAAATGGAATCAAGCGGGCAGGTGCATACATCAGCGCCTGCTTCTGCACATTTTATTATATGTAATACATTGCGTATAGATGCAGCAAGAATTTGTGTTTCAAAACCCTGAACCTGGTAAATATGAGCAATTTGTGCAATCAGTTCTACCCCATCCCAGTTGCTATCATCTATACGACCGATGAAGGGAGAAACATACGTTGCACCTGCTTTTGCAGCCAAAATTGCCTGTCCGGCTGAAAAGACCAGCGTACAATTTGTTTTAATTCCATTATCGCTAAACCATTTTAATGCTTTTACGCCCTCTTTAATCATAGGCACTTTTACTACAATATTTGGGTGTATAGCTGCCAGTTTTTTTCCTTCTTCAACTATTCCTGAAAAATCGGTAGATATTACTTCGGCACTGATATCTCCATTTACCATCTCGCATATTGTTTTATAGTGTGCTAAAACAGCCGCTTCTCCTTTTATCCCTTCTTTTGCCATCAGGGATGGATTAGTAGTAACACCATCTAATATACCCAGTTCTTTGGCTTCCTTTATTTGTGCGAGATTGGCGGTATCAATGAAAAACTTCATAAACGAGCTGAAAATTTAGGGATTAAATTAAAAAAGCCAGTTTGAGATTCGTCTTAAATTTTCAAATTGGCTAAATGCTGCAAAAAAAATCGGCAGATTACTTACATCGCACCGCTCAACCGCTTATCCTTGCTGCCTTCCGGCCCTGGGGAGGTTCAGCAGGAGCTGGTCGTGTAAGACCTGCCGGCTGCAAAGGTAATAACAATATGATTATTTACCTTAAGATTTTGAAAGAAACTTTAGTAACTGATTGATTGATTTAAGGTTTTTAAAATATTTTCATTGATTAATTGTCCCAAATCGTATGCCGGCAGAATTGGCGTATGTACTGAGTTTACTAATCCCTACCAATTCATCTGATCTGCTGCTGAAGGGATGATAGTAAACAAGAATTGTATATTGATTTTCTGTTTCCCAAAAATCACTGTCAATTAAATCAATTTTACCATTTTTATCTTTTAATGCATACCCATAATCGTAGTAACCATTTTTTAACAAATAGCTTATTTCATATACTCCTTTTTCTCCGTTAAATTTCATCTTATTATTTTCGGTCAATTCGTAGTTGGTAAGTTCACCATACAAATACAATTCTTTATCCCCCAAAGATTGACGCAGGGGTGGTACATAAGTAAAGTTTACAGTAGCGTAATCGCCTTGCCAGTATGGATTTAGATTATCCAGCCCTCCGCCCAGCATATACATCCCATTTAAATCTCTGTAATAGTAATAGGCAATTTTTTTGCGATCGCCATCTTGTTTTACAAAAATTTCGGTTGATTTGTTGGTATAATGTGCACTATCCACCCTGTCACTTTGTAAGCGAAAACTACTTATGTTAAGCCAGCGCCATTCCCGTGTAGCTGCAAACACGCAATCTTTTTCGGCATTATATTCTAAAATATTGCCTCTTGTAAAAGTGGGTTGAATATTTTCTATAGCATTATCCCACCGGTAATTTTGTAGTATCACTACTTTTATTTCCTGGCGTGGATTGGTAATACCAAGTTGCGTTACATCTAAATTAAACTGTATTTTATGGTGAGTTCGTAATAATTGAAAATTTAAAGGTTGTTGAATTTGTGCATTGATGCCCACCCTGCTGTTTACAACAAGCAATCTTTTGGTGAAAACTAATTTTGAGGTATCATTATTCAAAAAAACCTTTAAAATATAATTACCTGCCCTGGTTGGATAAGAGTTTCTATCGGGAAGTATTGCCTGGTAATGGGTGTAACGGGTTAAAGCTATGGATGAAAAACGATAGGTTCCAATCCTGACCTGGAAAAATCCTTTCATATAGTCAAACTGGCTATACAAAGCCGGCGTCCAATCGGCATTACAAAACTGATAAGCATACGAATAATTTTTAACGTCCCCATCCATATCATCAAAATGAAGCTCTACCCTGTCATTACCATTAAGAGTTAAAATAGGGTAACCCAACTGATCGCCGTAAGTATGCACTTTCACACTTCGTATATTAGAATGAAAAATTTTGTCGGTAAGCTTCTGTGCACTTAACGGATGCTGTAAAGCTGAAAAAGAGGCTAAAAAAAACAAAACAACCCGGTTACGAAATACTGACATGAGTTAAATTAAATATTTTAGTTTTACAAAACTATTAATCCTGTTTTAATAACTAAATTACTTACAATTACCGAGGTAAAGGATAATTGTTTGAATTTTAACAAAAACGGGAATGGCTGTTTCAGTAACACTTTGTACAAAAAATATACCGGTTGAATAGTTCAATTTTTATAGCCAGGCGGATAGCATTTAATACCCAGTCGTCTTTTTCAAGATTTATTATACGATTGGCTATTGTAGCCACCACATTAAGTGTGGGGGGAATGATTGTTACTCTTTCCTTTGTAAATGGATTTGAGCAAACTATCAGCAATAAAGTGTTTAGTCTTTGGGGGCATATCCGGGTACAATATCTTACAACCGAGCAGATTGCCCTGGCAGAGGAAACTCCTATTAAAAAAGACGATGATGTTTTTAAAAAGCTAAACCAATTTTCCGGCGTAAAGAGCGCTAACACATTTGCCACAAAATCTGTTTTAATAAAAAGCGATACCACTTTAGAGGGTGTTATACTAAAAGGTATAGAAAAAGAATTTGATTACGGCATGTACCGGGGCTTCTTAAAAGCCGGCAGATGGATGAATTTTCCGGATAGTGGTTACAGCACAGACATTGTGCTTTCATCCATTACCGCTTCACAATTAAAAGTAAATCTTAATGATTCTGTTTTTCTTTTTTTCCTGGAAAACGGGGCCAATCCAAGAGTAAGGAAAGCAAAAGTATGCGGAGTTTTTAAAACCGGGATTGATGAATACGATCGTAATATTGCTA
>DASSYR010000108.1:0-3023 GCA_035703165.1 Chitinophagaceae bacterium | reverse complement strand
GATGGGTGATCCGGGAGCAAATGAAGGAGTAGTAAATGGGACGGAGGATGCTAGAAAAGCAGTAAGACAGCGCTATAAAGATGGATCGGATTTAATTAAAATAACTGCTACCGGAGGCGTATTAAGTCAGGCAAAAGATGGGTCAGGAGCGCAGTTTACCAACGAAGAGTTAATAGCAATAATAGAAACAGCCAAAGATTATGGGTTTAAAGTGGCGGCACATGCACACGGAGCAGAGGGGATGAAACGAGCTATCAGGGCAGGGGTAACTTCTATTGAACACGGAACTTTTATGGATGAAGAAACAATTGAATTGTTTAAAAAATATGGCACATGGTATGTACCTACCATTATTGCCGGCAAGTCAGTAGCCGATTCAGCAAAAATGCCAGGTTATTATTCTGAAATAGTTACACCCAAAGCATTAGCTATAGGCCCCAAAATTCAGGAAACATTCAGCAGGGCTTACAAGGCCGGAGTGAAAATAGCATTTGGAACAGATGCCGGTGTTTATAAACATGGGAAGAACGCAATTGAATTTCAATTTATGGTGGAGGCAGGAATGCCACCAATGGAAGCTATTAAAACAGCCACTATTAATGCAGCTACCTTACTTGGAGTAGAAGACAGGTTTGGCACCATTGAAAAAAATAAAATAGCAGATATTATTGCTGTAGAAGGAGATCCTGTAAAAGATATTAGCGTTATGTCAAAAGTTGTTTTTGTTATGAAAGGAGGAAAGATTTATAAGCAGTAGTTTGGATAGCGACAGGTGTCTGATGGTTTAATGTCATCAGGCACCTATAACTTCATCAATACATTCTTTATCAAATCATATTTTAACCATGGAATAAAATGATTTGCTTCTTGTATTAATATCGTTTCAACAGAGGCAGCATTTACTAATTTTTTTTCAGCATAACTAGCATTGCCAACCGGAACAAAAGTATCTTTTGTTCCATGCACTATAATTACTTTACATTTTATCAATGGAAATTTTTCCTGTAAAGCATACACATCTTTCTTAAAATATTTTAATTCCCGATTACTGGGTCTTAAAGCGCCGGGAACAAAAAAGCGGAGTAAAGAATTATCTAATACGCCTCTCCATCCTTCTGTTTTTTCTTCAGCCGGGTCAACACTGGCCGACAACAAAACTAATCCTGCAAACATGCTTGGATTATCGCCAGCCAGCCATACGATCATGGGTCCACCCAGGGAATGGCCAACTAAATACATCGCCTTACCGTTTTGAATTTTCTTTAGCACAGGAGTTATTAATGCTGCCTGTTTATCCATGTGCTCAGCTTCTCCGTAATCACTATAACCAAAACCCGGTCGGTCAATAGAAATCATCCGGTATTTTGTGAGCAAATCCTTATCCTGCATATATTTTGCAAAGGCATCCCAACTTCCGGGAGACCCATGCACAAAAACAAGCGTAGGCATTGTGTCGTTACCTGTTTTTGTATAGTGCATATTACGGATACCTATTTTTACCGTTTCAGTAGTTAGCTCTACACCCGCCTTTTTAAATTCCTGTTTAGCCTTATTGTCACTTATTTTAAATTTCATACAACTTTGTGCTGTAAATACCCATAACGTTAGAAGCACTGCCATTACCCGAAATGATATTTTCATAAGTTTTTTCCATTTCATTTTTAAATATAAAAAAAGCCAGCGAACGAATTGTTGCCGGCTTGTAAATTATTAATTATTAACATTATTTTCTATCGCCGGAATTATTGGTTCTCGGCGGTTTGTTCTCCTGGCGACCCTGATTTCGATTACCCGCCCCATCATTGCCCCGGCTATCTCTTTTTTGTTGTTCACGACTATCAGGTCTGTTATGACCACGAGTGTCCTGCCTTTGTTGATTTCGATTTTCCTTTTTATCATCCCGGTGAGTTTCCCGTATTTGTTTTTTCTTACTGCTTCTTTCCAGGCTGCGCAAACTAATTTGTCCCACTACATCCACAAATTCAGGCTCTATTTCTTTAGGTTTGCCACTAATAACTTCCACGGCTTCCAACTCCTCAGGTTTAATACCTTTTGCATTAAGTGCTTTAATTTCTTTTACTCTTTTTATAGTAAGGGGATACTGTTTATTGCTATCAGGCAACACATACCACATTAGGTTTTTAAAAATATCTTTTTTAATCAAAGTTGCAGAACCACGGGCTATTTGCAACAAATCAGCATTATCAGGGAAATTTTGTAATGCATCTAAATAAGTATCAAGCTCGTAGTTTAAACAGCACTTTAAGCGACCACACTGTCCACTTAATTTGGTTTGATTAATAGAAAGGTTTTGATAACGGGCAACCGTAGTTGTTACGCTTTTAAAGTCGGTAAGCCAGCTACTGCAACATAATTCACGACCGCAACTTCCAATGCCCCCCACTTTAGCAGCTTCCTGCCTAATACCAATTTGCTTCATCTCCACTTTTACTTTAAATTCAGAAGCATATATTTTAATCAGTTCTCTAAAATCAACTCTGTCTTCTGCAGTATAAAAAAAGGTAGCTTTACGCCCATCGGCTTGAATTTCCACTTCAATCAGCTTCATATCCAACTTTAAATCAAGCGCAATAGAACGAGATTTAGCTAAAGCGGCTGCCTGCCTTGTTTTATTTTGTTTGTATGACTCAATGTCACGATCACTGGCCCGTCGCAAAATTTTTTTCATTTCCGCATCATCTTCCTTCACATCCCTTTTTTTCATTTGCATGCGTACTAACTCGCCTGTCAGGTTAACCATACCCACATCAAAGCCGCTTACCCCTTCTACGGCCACCATATCGCCTTTTTCGAAATATTGTAAAGTAGTATTGCGGAAAAATTCTTTACGACTACCATTGTTAAAAGAGACTTCTACTATCTTGCACGAACTCTCCGGGTCAGCAAAAGGAAGATTAACCAGCCAGTCATAAACATTCATTCGGTTACAAGAACCAGTGCTACATCCACCATTATTTTTACACCCCAATACTTTATTATTTCCCGTGCTACACGTACTACAT
>DASSYR010000069.1:0-8979 GCA_035703165.1 Chitinophagaceae bacterium | reverse complement strand
TGGGAAAGACTGACAATGTAATCCCTAAGTCCAAATCATTTATCCCGGTAACTATATTAGCATAGGGTTGCTGTACACCCTGGGCTGTTGAACCGCTTGCATCTACATTGGTAGCATACACCACCTGGCCAATGGAATAGGCAACTGAACCTCCACTGCCTAACCCATCTCCGCCTGTGGCAGTAGCGGCTTCTTGTGCGTTTACTTTAGCAACTCCTATAATTGCTAAAAAACTAATACACGGCTTTAACAGGGTATTTAACATCTCTTACAGGTATTAATTAAGTGGCTAAGTTATTTTTTTTTTAGATTAAAATATCTTTTTTATGAAGGCCGGTAATATTATTAAGATTTACATAATCAATTTATAATACATGCATACTTATTACAAAATCTGAAAGCAGTTATAAAAAATCATAGAGTTATCATGATTCAACTAGCCTATTTTTATGTAAGTGTAATCAATTCTTAAACCTTATGTGCCAAGTAATTTAATTATTGAATAATAAAATACTGCTTTATAATATTATATATATAAAAAATAATAAAATATAATATTTTGCCGGGCATTAATACAAATTCGTAATATTTTCCAAATCAAATTGACCGTAAAAACGTTATTAATCCGTTGAATTAAAGATTTAGCCAATAATTCATTTTTAAAACAACTGCCCGGTTTTTATTTTTAAACAACGGATCGGTATAATAATTATCTGTATATACCAGGAACAAATCGCTTAAGGGCTTGTATCGCCATTGAAACCGACTGTTGATATTGAAGTTATTTCCTTGCGTATTATACTGTAAAAAAGTAGTCCAAAAAATATTGGTACTGAAATTAATTTCTACCCTTGGAGAAATAAGGAATAACTCCCTATTGCCATAGGGCTCAGGGAACAAAAGTTTATAATAGCTGGCATCTATGCCAATATTAATATTTGGAATCCGTCGAAAATTAATGCCAGCGGTTAATTGACGGGTAGTACCATTATAAAACCCACCTATTGTGCCACCAAAAGTATAACCAAATGTTTTGCGAAAGTCAGAGGCATATCGGACAAAAACACTGGTATATGTATATGTTCCTTTGGGTAACGGAGCCTTACTGGTAAACCTTGTTGGAAACAACAAATTTATTCTGTCGTTTTGTAAAACAATATTAAAGCTAGATGTGTTTTTACCTAATATATAATAATTCAGTGATGAACTCCGCTCATTAAACGTATTATCCGGGTTCAATATCTGTGTGTTTCCAAATCCAATGCCATGATAAGTAATCTTTCTTTTTTGCGAAAAAACACGATACAAAGCATAGGTTGAAATACTCTTATATCCAAGCCTGATAACTGTATCCTTCTCTGCATCATAATTTTCAACACGTTGTATATATCCCAAATCGGCATAATAATTAGTGCCAACAGAAACCATGTCCAATGAAAAGTACCAGTTCTTTTTATTATAAAGTCCGAAAACTTCCAAGTATTTATCGTTACTTTTTATACCTGGCTTAAATGATTGATGATATGCTGCTCCTCCATTCCACGCTGCATTTTCGCTGGAATAAGAAAACTCTCCCCCTATATTTCTTCCATATTCATCTAATGGATTGGTTAGTTTTTGTACATCGGTTAAAGAAGCATCGTGATTTAAGAATAGTCCTTTAATAATGGAGCGTTTAAACAAGCGCTGACTAACAGTAATAGCAGTGTAGTTTTCCGGATTGTAATTTCCTTTCCTTCCCGTTTGTATATTTAAAGCACCGATACGGGTATTTTTTGATACATTGCCTGTAAGTCTTGCACCAAAAAGAATAGGTATTCGGTTTCCGCTTTTATCTAGCCCAATGCTTCGGGAATAAAATGGTCTTAGTCTGGAATACCCAAATAGAGAATATAAATCCGAATTTTCCAGAAAAAAGGTTCGTTTTTCAGGAAAAAAAATGTTGAAGCGGGTTAGATTGGTTACCTGTCTGTCCACTTCCACCTGAGAGAAATCCGGGTTAACTGTCAAATCAAGGTTGAGAGACGAAGTAAGCGCTACTTTACTGTCAAATCCAGCGTTAGCACTGGCTTTTGTGGGAAGGTTATTTTGCGCATCCGATTGAAGTTGCCCGGTTACATAAGGTACTACCACAATATTTGTTCCGGGTTGAGGCGGATTTTCCTTCCATACCAACGCCCCTGTAAAACCAAAATCATAACTATTATAGTTAACGGGAACTTTTGTCCAACAAGAAATTTCATTTGTTTTTGTATCTATACGCGTAAAGTTTATGCCCCATATCTTCTTATCAGGAGTATAGCGAATTGTTTTTAATGGGATGGCTATTTCGGCCGTCCATCGGTCTGGATATCGCTTAGTTGCGGAGAACCATTTATTATCCCAACTCCAAGTAGGGGCAATTCCATCACTTAGTTGATCCTCACTCTGGGCATTAAACGCATTTATTACAAAGAAAAAGCCATTGGCTTTTTGATTTATGGGGTCTAAAACAATGGCTACACCATCGTTTCCATCGTACCCAATATCACGCTTTAAACCACTAATAAAAGCCTTTCCTGAATCAAAAGCAGTAAAAGCTACGTAAATAAATTTATCGTCATAAGCCACCTGTACTTCCGTATTTCTTTTAGGCCGGCCACCATCCGTAGGAAATTTTCGCCAAAAAGGGGTTGTTTTTTGTGCTGTGCCCCAAATCAAATCTTTTAACTCTCCGTCAATTTTAACGGGAGCATTGGTTTTACTAATGTGTATTTGAAATTCTTTTTGAACAGCGTTAGTCGGTGTCTCTTGTGCAGCAACATAACAGTAAGCAATACATGTAAAGAAAAAGATAAGTTTTCGCATGGTTAATGATTGATTTAATGCAACAAAATAACAAAATTGTTGTAAATATATTTATTAATTGCTAAAGAATTTTACGGTGAAAAAACTGTAAAGAGGGTGATGTTGCGAAACATATAAGTTTTTTATTTCATGTTTTAATTTTACCTTCCAAAATCATCCTGTAAGCGTACAATATCATCTTCGTTTGAGGGATTTGCTGCATCAGTATGCTGCCATATTTCTGCAATTATGGCCCACTTGTGTAATCCTGTTAAGCGATGGCGTTCGCCTTGCATTAATTTTATTTTATCGCCTGCTTTTAACCTGCACTTGTTTTTCTCTTCGTTAGTAAAACTTGTTACTACCTCCACCTCCCCATCAATACATTTCCATACTTCTGCCCGGCGATGATGATATTGCCAGCTTAAGCGTTTGTTGGGCGCTATTATTAAAAGTTTCGGGCTAAGCTTTCCGGCTATTTTAAGTTTTTCAAAATTTTCTTCGGGGAAAAATTCTTTAGCAAATTGTGCTGCCTGCATCTCGTCAATAACATAAAATCCACCCCAGGGGCGAGATACATCTTCTTTAACTACTTTAAAATGCAACCGCTTTAGCAGCGCTATGGCTTTATTAAATCCTGACAATTCGTGATCCATAAATATTTTCTCAATTCACTTATTAATAACAGAAGTCATTATAAATAATTAAAATTATTAAAATTGATGAGATAAAAGAAAAGAGGCTGTCTCAAGGAGACAACCTCTTTTTAATCTAGTGGTGTGGGGCGGGATCGAACCGCCGACACAAGGATTTTCAGTCCTTTGCTCTACCGACTGAGCTACCGCACCATCCTGTTTGTTTCGGGCTGCAAATATATAAGGAATTCACAATAAATCCATTATTATATTCAATAAAATTACCGGAGCTAATTGCCATACACGCCTAAAAATTTAATCCGCATAATTTTTAATTGTTCCCAACTAAAATTACCGGCAGCTAATTCTTCCTGGGCTATCTGCAAAGAGGATGTTTCGCAGTTTTTAAAATAATCTAATATCTCTTCCTGTTCATACTCATCCAGCATTTCGTCAATTGCATAATCTAAATTAAGCTTGGTACCACTGGCTGCAATGGTTTCCATTTCGTCCAATAAAATATCTAATTTAATATCCTTATTTCTGGCAATATCTTCCAGGGGAATTTTTTTATCTGTTTGTTGAATGATATAAACTTTGTGATTATTTTTATTTACCACACTCTTCATCACAAAATCGTCTGGCCGCGTAATATCATTTTCTTCCACGTAGGCTGCTATCATTTCAATAAATGGTTTACCATAACGCAAGGCTTTCCCTTTACTTACCCCTTGTATCTTTTCCAATTCCTCCATTGTGGTAGGATACATAATAGCCATATCTTCCAGGGAAGTTTCCAGGAAAATAACGAAAGGAGGCAGGTTTTTCTGTTTGGCTACCTGCTTACGTAAGTCTTTCAGCATATCCAATAACCTGGTGTCTGCCGCCCCGATGGAAGCATTGGCTCCTTCCTCATCATCATCTTCATTTGCCTCTTCATATAAATTGTTCATTATAATTTTATACGATCGGGGCTTCTTTAAAAATTCCTCTCCTTTTCCGGTAATTTTAAGTAAGCCGTATTCTTCTATATCTTTTGAAACCAGTCCGTCCAACAATAACTGGCGAACTAATGAATTCCAATAGTAATCCGGTTGATCATTTCCTTGTGCAAACAAAGGCAATGCATCATGACGATACATTTGAATTTGAGGTGTCAATCTTCCTGTTACCATATTTACTACGTACTCTGTGGTAAATCTTTCATCCAAAGCCCTTATCATTTTTAAAACAAGAACTGCATTATCTTTTGCCTCCAGTTTTTCTTTAGGATTTAAACAATTATCACAGTGCCCGCAACTTTTTCCAGAATCATACTCTTCACCAAAATAGCTCAACAATACTTTTCTTCTACAAACCCCGGTTTCTGCAAAAGCAACTGTTTCCTGAATGAGCTGCGCACCAACCTCACGTTCACTTAAAGGCTTGTCTCGTAAAAACAACTCAAGTTTTGAAACATCTTTATGCGAGTAATATAAAATACAGTTACCTTCCATTCCATCTCTTCCGGCACGTCCTGTTTCCTGGTAATAGTTTTCAATACTTTTAGGAATATTAAAATGAATTACAAACCGGATATCGGGTTTATCAATACCCATACCAAAAGCAATGGTGGCTACAATTACCTGTACATCTTCGTTTAAAAAAAGATCCTGGCGTTCTGCTCTTAATTTGCTATCCAATCCTGCATGGTATGCCACAGCCTTTATTCCATTAGCATTTAAAACATCCGCCAACTCTTCGGTTGTCTTTCGGTTAAGTGTGTAAATGATTCCACTTTTCCCCTTGTTTTGAGATATAAAGCGAACAATGCTTTTTAGCGTTTGTTCCTTCTTAATCTTTGGTTGTATTTCGTAATAAAGATTCGGCCTGTTAAAAGAAGAAATGAAAATATTAGGATTACGCAGGCTAAGGTTTTTAATAATATCGCTTTGAACTTTTGGGGTAGCCGTTGCCGTTAAGGCTATTACGGGAGCAGTAGTATTTATTTGCTCCATCATTTCTCTAAGTCTGCGGTACTCGGGGCGAAAATCGTGTCCCCATTCAGAAATACAGTGTGCTTCGTCCACCGCAAAAAAAGAAATTTTTAAATCTGAAAAAAAATCCAGATTTTCTTGTTTAGTTAATGTTTCCGGCGCTACATAAAGCATTTTAGTTCTGCCGGTAAGCAAATCATCATGTACTTCTTTTATTTCTTTTTTAGTAAGTGTTGAATTTAAAAAGTGCGCTACTTCATCTTTGCTGCTGTAACTGCGCACTAAATCCACCTGGTTTTTCATTAAAGCAATTAGCGGCGAAACAATAATGCAAACCCCTTCACTCATTATAGCAGGTAATTGGTAACACAAGCTCTTTCCGCCACCGGTAGGTTTTATTACAAAGGTGTCGTTACCTGCAAGAACGCTTTGGATGATAGCCTCCTGGTTCCCTTTAAAAGCATCAAAACCAAAATGCTCATGTAATGCCTCATGCAATTGTTTGCTGCTATATAAATTTTTAGATTTTACTACGGTTGGCCTGTTGGTATTTTCAGGAATTTTCACCTTGGATTTATCCACATTTTTTTTTGTTGTTGTAGCCATTTTAAAAAGTCGTTTTCATTTAGCACACATTATGTTTTCTGCCTTATTAAGATTATCGTTAATCGGTGGGAAGAGGAGTGGCTTAAAGCTTTCCGGTATGTCTCTTACTCACCATTCGCATCTCACTTTTTGAGGCAGGGGGTTTTCTTAAAAGGACTGCGAATTTACTCAAAAACTGTTTTAGTTCCAACCTGTTTTTGAAATCATGATTAATACGTAAGCCAATACAGGTAAAGATTTAATCATTAAAGACATTTTTCTTACACATCGTGTATTAAAATAGATATTTTTGCCTATTAAATAGTAAAAATTTGTCCACTTTCAACATAAAAGCCATCGCTAAAAAAACCATTGCCCAGGAAGCTGCGGCCATAGCCTCGCTGGATAAGCTGGTAGATGAAAACTTTGAAAACGCTGTAAAAACAATTTTTAATTCAAAAGGGCGCCTGGTTATCAGCGGAATTGGAAAAAGCGCCATAATAGCCCAAAAAATAGTGGCAACTCTTAATTCTACGGGCACCCCTGCTATTTTCCTGCATGCTGCCGATGCCATTCACGGAGATTTAGGCATTATACAACAGGATGATGTTGTAATGATAATAAGTAAGAGTGGAGAGAGCCCTGAAATAAAAGTATTGGTTCCCTTAATTAAAAATTTTGGAAACTGTTTAATTGGGATGGTAGGAAATATGCAATCTTTTTTAGCCATACATAGTTCCATAGTTTTAAACACTACTGTTTCGCAAGAAGCGTGTCCTAATAACCTGGCACCTACCAGCAGTACCACTGCCCAGTTGGTAATGGGGGATGCGCTGGCAATTGCGTTAATGGAGCTAAAGGGATTTAACAGTAATGATTTTGCTAAGTTCCATCCGGGTGGTATGCTCGGCAAAAAATTATACTTACGGGTGGTTGATTTATTTATACAAAACGAAAAACCAGAAGTAACACCAGGCGCTAATATCAGCAAAGTAATTGTAGAAATGACTCAAAAAAGGCTGGGTGCCACGGCGGTTACCGAAAACAAAAAGTTGCTGGGTATTATTACAGATGGTGATTTAAGAAGAATGCTGGAAAAACAAGTTGCTTTTGATGCCATAACAGCTAAAGATATTATGAGTGCTAATCCTAAATCAATTGAAGCAGATGAACTGGCTATAGATGCTCTGGATATGATGCGTAAACACAATATTTCTCAGCTGGTAGTTTTGCAAAACGGCTTATATGCAGGAATAGTACATCTACACGATTTGATAAGGGAAGGGTTGATTTAATAAATGCTTTTTTATATATTGTGCAGCAAAAATCCAATAATCCATTAAATGAGACGCCGATTCTTTATCATTCCGCTGTTTATTACCTGTCTCTACTCCTGTGTAAATCTCTTTAGTAATGATTTGCTGCAACACGATTTGTCCTCCCGAGAGATGAGAGATGATTATGATCTGTTTCGTAATGTACTGGAAAAAGCCCATCCTGGTTTATACGAATATCACTCAAAATTTGAAATGCATAATTTGTTTGACAGTATTCGTCAAACATTATCAAAAGACCTAAGTAAAAGAGAGTTTTTTAACCGGCTTGCTTTTATTACAGATAAAATTGGCTGTGCCCACACCTCCGTCTATTTTTCTGAAAATGATATACGGGCAATAGAATACAAACGCTTTTTCTTTCCACTTAATCTTATTTATATTGAAAATAAATTGTGTGTTAACACCCCCAACGACGATCTGCCTCTCGGAAGTGTCCTTATCTCTATTAATAACATACCCGTTGATTCCATTATACAGCAATTGCTTTTTTATCATACCACTGATGGTTTTGTAACCAAAACAAAATTTAAAAAGGTTGCTGAAAATTTTGGCTATTATTATTATTTAAAATTTGGCGCTAAAGAAAAATTTAATATTGTTTATAAATCAGATAAAGATTCCCGCCTCCTTCAAAATGCCACTATAGAGGCAATTAGCTATAAGAAATTAAAAGAAAAATTAAGCCGCCAGTTTTATTATGACGCTAATGATTATGATTATGATTTAAAAATTGACGATTCCCTGGGCGTAGCATTTATGACACTCCGAACATTAGATTTCAGCAGTAACAGCAGAGACCGGGTGTTTACTAATTTCATGAACAATAGTTTTCGACTCCTAAACTCCAGCCAGTCAATAAAAAATCTCATCATTGATTTAAGAGAAAACAACGGCGGCAATTATAAAAACTGCTTCTTACTGTATTCTTATTTAACAAATAAAAAATTTCATGAGTTTGACACGGCATGGGTAAAATTTACTAATGTACCATATGCAGCTTTTACATCCGATAACTTTCGCAGTAGCGAATGGGATGCCGTAGAAAATATTATAGAAAAGGATTTTAAAAAAGATAGTGCTAACCGCCATTATCTGGTTCCTGAAAAAAATGCCTGGTGGCAACCTAATCATAACCGATTTACCGGAAATGTTTTTCTCGTTACCAATCCTTCCGTATCGTCAGCAGCCGCTTATTTAGCTGCCCTTTTATATAACGAAGGAAGGGCAACTCTTGTGGGTGAGGAAACAGAGGGGGGATATTATAAACATAACGGCTTTCACATGCTGGAATATGAACTGCCTAATACACGAATAGGCTTTTCATTTTCAATAGCTAACGTAAAACATGCTTTACCCGGCAAGTTTAAAGAACCGATTGGACGCGGAGTTATTCCTAACCATTGGGTACCCTCTACTTACCAGGATTTTTTAGAAAATAATGATACTCAGGTACAGTATATTATAGACAGTTTAATTAAGTAATTCAAGTTTCCTGATTTAAACAATTGTTTTTATTTGATAAGCCATAATAAAGAGCAAAATTTTCAACAAAAACCCTTCAAATGTAACCGCATGAATAGAATGGGGTGTCATTTCTACGATTTCGCTGATAGTTGTTTC
>DASSYR010000048.1:0-29941 GCA_035703165.1 Chitinophagaceae bacterium | reverse complement strand
GCCGGTACCCCAGGGAACCACGCCGCTCTTTGACAGTTTAACCTTTGGCAGCCGGGTGTATGAATTACCCAATCATCTGCAGAATGTGATGGTAACAGTGAGTGATAAGAAGATAGGAGTTGATGAAAACGGTGATGGGATAGTTGATTATTATGTAGCCGATGTGGTGAGTGCACAGGATTATTATCCGTTTGGTCAGTTACAACCTGGCAGACAATACGGAATATTGGGGCGTTACGGGTTTAATGGGAAGGAAAATGATAACGAGATAAAGGGAGAAGGTAATCAATTAGATTATGGCGCAAGAATTTATGACCCAAGATTAGGGAGGTGGCTAAGTACTGATCCACTTACTGCTGAATATGCCTGGCAATCTCCTTATGCATACCACAAAAATTCTCCTATAGTTTCTATAGACTGGCAGGGCAAAGGAGATCCTCCGTATGAAAAGAACAATGTTCACTTTGTTCCTTTGCATGACCCATTTGTTGCAATATTCTTACGTCAAGATGATGTTACTTTCACAAGTACTGCAATTAAGCTAGCAACAAAAGATGTTGCAACATACAGCATAAACATGCAGCAATATGAATCCACTAATTTGAGGGCAAGAGCTAACTATGGTACGGGAGCAGGCCCCTATTCCAACTCTGACTATCGAGCTATTGGTTATGCTGTTGCTGACGGAAAGGTTGTGTCCGGCAGATCATCGCCACAGACATTTTATTTTGCTCAAGATGCCAAAACAAAGAAGTGGTCAGCTGGCCAAGGAGATGCGCCAACGAATTCCGCAGTTGCATTTGGAGGAGGTATCCCAATTATTATAAATGGTCTGTCGTATGGTGAAAAGAATGTTTATTCATCAGGTGCTCCTGCAGACCTGCCCATAACAGGGGATCCTGGGGCTGGGAATTCAAAATATTTACTCCAAAGAAGCAATAGCGGCTATACCCAGCAAAATAATAAAAGCTTAGGTAAATCTATAGTAGCGTTTAATAGCAAGACAAGTGACTTTTTAATAATCACCCAAGAGGATGGGATACAGGGAATGTCACTTGATGAAATAAGAGATTATGTTAAAGGTTTAGGATTTGATAATGCTTTATCTTTTGA
The DNA here is from genome assembly GCA_035703165.1 of Chitinophagaceae bacterium. Classification (GTDB taxonomy): domain Bacteria; phylum Bacteroidota; class Bacteroidia; order Chitinophagales; family Chitinophagaceae; genus AWTP1-9. Next base: position 28,828 of record DASSYR010000048.1, on the reverse strand, counting down.
TGGTTCAACCTCAGCCACGCTGGTGTCAAATTATTCAACTATACGTCAAGGGGGGTATACACCACAAACTATAGTTGCTCCCACTTCACGTAAGGATAATTCAATCCCAGTCGGTGCAACTTTTGCAGATGTTAACGCAAAAGAAACAGATAAAAAACAAAATAAATAATTGCCAAATGAAGTATTACATATTTTATATAATTGCCGGAGTAATGTTCCTGCTTACAATTATTAGTTTTTTTCCGAATTTTAATAAATCTTTTTTTATTGGAGGAAGTAATGACTCAATGGCTGAAATGATAACAGCAAATGTCATTGTAAAAGTCATTTTACTGTCTGTTACCATTTATTTTTTATTCAGGATTTTGGGACGGGGGAATGTTCTAAATTTTTCATTTTTGATAATTGCTTTTTCCCTTTGGGTGATGAGTGGTAGGACAGTTGGCATAATGCCTGGTGGTAAAATAAAGGTGGGTTGGTTTTATTTTGAAACAAATGAATTAAATGTTTGCGTTGAATCTAATATAGATTGCCAAACTATAACTGACTATCAAACAAAAGTCAGTAAGAATTTTTTTTGGAATGTAGAAATCGAAAATCAGCAGATTAAACGTAACATTTTTATTGGGCCTGTGATATGGAGCCCTGCTTTGAAAGTTTTACAAAAGGCTTTTGGTGCTGGTAAATACACGCAGTAAATTAATTTTCTCCTTCCCCGTCGAGACTCCCTTGAAGTTCGCAGGCGAGTGTCGTGAGGGTGTGTGAGTTGGGGCAGTGGCACTCGCCGCAATGGTAACGATAAGCGTACATTGGGGTTGCCCCCTAGTTAAATACGATATTGTACCTTTACAACCGCCGGTACCCCAGGGAACCACGCCGCTCTTTGACAGTTTAACCTTTGGCAGCCGGGTGTATGAATTACCCAATCATTTACAGAATGTGATGGTAACAGTGAGTGATAAGAAGATAGGAGTAGATGAAAACGGTGATGGGATAGTTGATTATTATGTAGCCGATGTGGTTACGGCGAATGATTATTATCCGTTCGGTCAGTTACAACCTGGCAGACAATACGGAATATTGGGGCGTTATGGGTTTAATGGGAAGGAAAATGATAATGAGGTAAAAGGCGAAGGAAACCAGCAGGATTATGGATTTAGGATTTACAGTCCAGCTTTAGGGCGTTTCTTATCTGTTGACCCCTTGCAAAAGAAATTTCCTTGGCTATCAACATATCAGTTTTCTGAAAATAACCCAATCAGGTTTATTGATTTGGATGGAGCAGAAATCTTCGACCCTTTTACAAAGTGGTTTGCAACTGATGCAGCTATCACGATTATCACAAAGCCCAACTCTACGAAAGCCAAGGGATATGGAGCAATTATAGGAGTTGTCGGTTCGGTGCAGGGAGCTGCTGAAGGTGTAGTAAATTTAGTTGCTCGCCCTGTACAATCAGCAAAAGGGCTATTGAGAGTAGCAACCAACACACCTACGGAAAATGCTGTTGAATATGCAACAAACATAGCTGATAAATATGGTGATTTACCCGAACCTGTTCAGGACTATGCAGTGTATGGGCATATTGCAGGCGATTTACTTATAACAGCGTCGGCATTTAAAGGCCCGATTAAATCTACAGGCTTAAAACTTAAAGCAGAACTCCCGCCGGGAACTCAAACGGCAGGTTTTTCGTTTTCTAGAGCAGGGGCTAATTTAACCAAGAAAGCAAGTGAGTTCGAGCTTACTCATCCTGTAGAAACGATTACAAGCTCTGTTGATTATGAGGTTATTTCAAAACTTTCGGACAAAGAACTTATTGAAAGCGTAATAAGACCTAAGGATTATAAAAAGGTCACTATAAATACAGAGACAGGTAAATTATATGATGGTAATACTCGTATATATGAATTACAAAGAAGAAAATTGGATATTGATGTGCCTTATCAGGAATATACACCAGATAATTCAATGTTTATTGAGCCAAAGGAACCTCCAAAAAAGAAATAGATATGTTTGAAAAAAAATTTCTAGCGTATGTTTTATACGTTACTCTTTTAGAAATTAGGGAAAGTGCCCTTACTGAAAAAAATTGGAGAGTTTACCATTTAACGGATATTCTTCATAATGTGCCGGGTAGTTTGCTTGATGGTGAGGAGGCGAAAGAAGAGTATAAACGATTATTGCGGGCAGTCGAACAATTAAAAATTGATGATTGGCTAAATAAGCGGATGAACGAGTTTAAAGAAAGATTCCCTGACCTCCTTCCCCGTTGAGACTCCCTTGAAGTTCGCAGGCGAGTGTCGTGAGGGTTATGAGAGTTGGGGCTGTGGCACTCGCCGCAATGGTAACGGTAAGTGTACATTTGGGTTGCCTCTTAGTTAAATACGATATGGTACTTTTACAACCGCCGGTACCCCAGGGAACCACGCCGCTCTTTGACAGTATAACCTTTGGCAGCCGGGTGTATGAATTACCCAACCATTTACAGAATGTGATGGTAACAGTGAGTGATAAGAAGATAGGAGTAGATGAAAACGGCGATGGGATAGTTGATTACTATGTAGCCGATGTGGTGAGTGCACAGGATTATTATCCGTTTGGCATGCAGATGCCGGGGCGTACTTATACAAGCGGGAACAGCTCTTATCGCTATAAATTCAATGGCAAAGAACAAGACAAGGAAACTTCAGGAACAACTACATATGATTATGGGTTTAGAATTTATAATCCTGCATTGGGTCGCTTCTTGTCTGTTGACCCTTTAACAAAAGAATATCCTTGGAATAGTACCTATGCTTTTGCAGAAAATGATGTAATTAGAAGTATTGATTTAGAGGGAGCTGAGAAGCATGTGCAGACTTTTGCTTTTGCTAAAGGAAAAGACGGGACAACGGTTTCTAAAGTTGTATCGAAAGATTATGTTCAGGCAAAAGGGACAAGTAATCTTGGAACATTAATGGGTTTCGGAAAACGACTGACAGATGAGGAAGAAGCTGCTCGTTATATTGTACAATATTATAACCTGCCTGCTGATGGCACGTTTAGTTTTTTTGAATTTTCTGCTGACTTAAACAAACAAAAGTATGCACGGTATGATTATACAGATGCTAATGGCAAGCCTCAATCTCAATATTTTTCAGCAGAGATTGTAGATAAAACGTTTGAAGGTTACAGAACAAGTTATGAAAGAAATGGTAAGATTTTAAATGTCTTTAAATCTCTTGCAAATTTGGTGGGTTCAGGTGTGTTACTTAAAGCAGAGTTAAAGGCTGCAAGTGGGGAATTGAAAGCTCTAAACGGAGAGGTCAAGGCATCTACTGGTACATCAACTTTAGGAGAAGTCGCTAAGACGGCAGGTGGGCAAAAAGCATTGGATGTTGTAGAATATGCTAAAAAGAACAAAGGAGCAGCTAGACCAGGTTATAAAGGAGGAGGAACATTTGCAAATGATGGTAGAGGTGGCGGACAGATACTTCCTAAAACAGATGTAAAAGGCAATTTAATTACATACAAAGAATATGATGTGAATCCGTATCAAAAGGGGGTTAATAGAGGGACTGAAAGAGTTGTGATAGGCAGTGATGGGAAGTCATATTATACGAGTAATCACTACAAGGCATTTAAGGAAATACAGCAATAACATGAACAACTGGAAACTATTAAATGATTCGGAATATAAGCAAGCCTGGGACTTTGCATATGATACGCTTCATTTCAGTCCTAATGTCAACGAAAAGGAAGATTTAATTATTCTCCCCACTCCAAATAAATGCTTTGATATTTCAAATTTTTATGATGATGGGTTTAGTGAAGAATTGTATGAAGACCTTCATAAATCTACTCTTCTTTTGTTCAAAAAAATATCAAAGGGAAAAAGGATGTATGCGCTCAATTACCAGCATGATTGTTATTCATTTAGTGCTGATTTACCATTTGAAAAAGATGAGTTTGGGGAATGGTTGGTCTCAATTTTTCCAAATGGAGATTATTTGTTTTTTTTAACAAGTGACTTTGATAATGGGGTTTTTGCTGATGGAATAAACTTCAGGTTATTGATTTGGGGTGAGGATATCATTAAGGCTTTCGAAATTGAAAAGCCAGAAATGTTAGTGAGCGATTGCCGCTAACGGGGGAAGTATTCTCAAACTCGGCGTAGTTTGTAAATAATAAAAGATATTACTCCTTCCCCGTCGAGACTCCCTTGAAGTTCGCAGGCGAGTGTCGTGAGGGTTATGTGAGTTGGGGCTGTGGCACTCGCCGTCTGGCAAGTATGCAGCCTTGCTATGTGGTGTTGTGTACTTGTGCCTGAGATCAACCGTTAGCTAATCAATAAATTTTGTAATTTGGATTAATGAGCCGTAAGTATAAATTCAACGATAACCGGCAAATATACTTTGTGAGTTTTGCAGTAGTGGGAAGGATATATTTATGAAAAGGCGCAAGAAGACTATCCACAGGTCAACGCCTCATTCTTGTGCCAGTATGGGAGCTTATTAGACGATACTTAGGCTTCCAAATTTTGTTATTAATTAAACAAATAAATAAACAATGAAAACCGTACTTTTTTCAATTTTACTCCTTTTGTTACTTACTAATGTCTTTTCACAAGATAATCCAAAGTATGATGAAATAAAGCTTGACACTAAAGAAGATTTTAATGAAAAAGCTAATAATGCTGCGTTACAAGCATCAAATTATTTGTTATCCACACCTATAGACAGCAAAAGTATTGACAGACTCAAATCATTACAATTTATAATCAAATGGATGTCTGGAACTCCGGACTTTAGCTTTACACTAGACGAACAAGCTACAAAATTTGCAAAAAATAATGACGATTTATTGGGTCTCTATATGGCTGCGATGACTAAATATGTTTTAGAAAATAAAACTGAGTCAAAAAATCAAAATAAAATCAAGCTAAATGCTGTCAAATCAATAATACAGTATTCAAAAGACACAAAAAACAATGTAAAAATTAATAAAGAGTTAAAGAAAGTTATCGAGGCAGACGAGAATGGCAAGTTGGAAGATTATTTAAAAATATAAAGATTCAGTCATAGTTTGTAAAGTGGCATTCGGCGTATGGCTGCGCCTACGCCGTAATTCTCCTTCGCCGCACAGTCTCCTTAGCGTTAGCATGTGTGTATGCAAGGGACTGTGGGGTGTTAAGTTTGCAATGAAAATAAAAATTAAAGCCCCCCATCTAGCTCAAGTATGCAGCCTTGCCTTGTGGTACGGCGTACTTGTACTGAGATTAATTTGGATTAATGAGCCGTAAGCATAAATTCAACGATGACCGGCAAATATACTTTGTGAGTTTTGCGGTAGTGGGATGGATTATTTATACGCAGATTGCGGCTGGATTAAAAAAAAACAAAAGTATTTACTCATTTTTATGTAAGGATAGGGTATCACAAGTTGTGACCTTTAGTTTTATACGCTATATATTTACAAACCGAATCAACAAAAATGGCAAAAAAAGAATTGCAGGCATTAGTAGCAGAACAAAAAATACTGAACAGGATTTATGTAGTTAGAAATCAGAAAGTAATGCTGGATAGAGATTTAGCGGAATTATATGGAGTAGAAGCGAGGCGTTTGCGGGAGCAGGTAAAGAGAAATATCGAAAGATTCCCTTCTAAATTTATGTTCCGGTTAAAGGAGAAGGAAGTTGATGCTATGGTGTCGCAAAATGCGATACCTTCCAAACAGTATCTTGGTGGGGCATTGCCTTATGCTTTTACAGAGCATGGTGTTTTAATGTTAGCTAACGTATTAAAAAGTAAGCAAGCTTTAGATGTAAGTATCCGGGTAATTGAAATTTTTGTAAAATTGAGAGAATACGCGTTAACTCACAAGGACATTTTAATACAGTTGGCTAAACTTGAAAAGGAGGTAAAAAGTAATAGCAAAGACATCGAAAACATTTTTACTGTACTTAAAGAACTCATAGAAAAAGATGCAAAACCAACTCCTAGAAATAAGATAGGCTTTAAGCATTACGATTAATCTGTTCAATTCTTCAATAAACAGCAATCATAAAAACAAACACTAACCGACCAGTTAAGCAAACATCATCCGTTTGGATAAAGAAAAATTGAAGATTGAAATTTATGGCCTCCAATTTTAGCTATCACAAATTGTGATGTCATCTTTAAAACTATATTTGTAAACCAATAAAAGTACCATGGTAAAAAAGGAATTGCAGGCATTAGTAGCAGAACAAAAAATACTGAACAGGATTTATGTTATCCGGGGGCAAAAGGTGATGATTGATGGAGACCTGGCAGAAATGTACAATGTGGAAACAAGGCGACTAAATGAGCAGGTAAAGCGTAATATAAAACGATTCCCCAAAGACTTTATGTTTGCACTTACTCAAAAGGAGTTTGAAAACTTGAAGTCGCAAAATGCGACATCAAGTTGGGGAGGAAGAAGAAAATTACCCAATGCTTTTACAGAGCAAGGCATAGCAATGCTATCAAGTATTTTAAACAGTGATACAGCTATTGAAGTAAATATCAGAATTATCAGAGTATTTACAAAGCTGAGAGAATATGCACTCACACATAAAGAAATATTAGTACAACTTGCCAAGCTGGAAAAAGAAGTAAAAGGCAACAGCAAAGACATAGAAAATATTTTTATGGTACTGAAAGAATTATTAGCAAAAGAAAGCAAACCAACTCCGAGAAATAAAATAGGCTTTAAGCATTACGATTAATTTGTTCAATTCTCTAATACACAGCATTCATAAAAAACATTGTTTATCAGTTAGCCAGTTATCAGCTATTTTTGGAAAAAATTAGAAACTGGATTTAGCAGAAATATATCAACAATTTATAGAAGGAGTAAAGCAAACCACCCTGCTGGAATATATTGCCGTATTTTCCGGCATAGCCAGTGTTTGGTTTAGCCGTATGGAAAACATACTTGTTTACCCCATTGGGCTTATAAACACCATTATTTACATATACCTTAGCATTAAGGGACAGTTACCAGGTGAGGCAACGGTAAATTTTTATTATACTGTTATGAGTATTTACGGGTGGGCCCTTTGGGCTAAAAAAGACCAAACACAACATCACATTTTGCAAATCGGGTTTTCCGATAAACGCTGGTGGCTGTACCAGGTATTATTTTTTATTGTTTTTTATGTTACAATCTACTTGTCATTAAGCTGGTTGAAAAAATCCTTTACTCCCGGCGCTATTCCCTGGGCAGACGCACTGGCTTCCGCCACAGCCTTTACCGGTATGTGGTTAATGACGAAAAAAAAAGTGGAAAGTTGGTATTGGTGGATTGCCACTAATATTACTTCTATTCCGCTGTATTTTGTAAAACATTATGTTTTTACGAGTATCTATTACCTTGTATTGCTCGTAATGGCAATAATGGGGTTATTGGAGTGGCGAAAAAGAGCACAGGTAAAGTAAAGCGGTTACAATTTGGATATTTCAATAATTTTATCATTACTGCCATTAGAAGTACATAAATAAACCCTTCCTTCCGGCGAAATACACACATCTCTAAGGCGTCCATAACTATTTTTAAAAAACATATTCGTTTCCGTTACCATACTTCCGTCAGCGCTAAGTTTTAGCTGCCTCAGGCTGGCATCTTTAAGCGTTGTCATTAAAATAGAATTTTTCCATTGCGTTATCCGGTTATTGTTGTAATAATCAATACCACAAACCGCAATAGTGCTGCTACCGCTACTCCAAATGGGTTGTTTTATATTATGCGTAGCACAAAAGTCCAGTTCGGATCCGTTACAAGGCCCGTTTACAACAGGCCAGCCATAATTTCTTCCTTTTTCAATAATATTCACCTCATCTTCAATATCAGGCCCATGTTCACTGGCGTATAATTTATTGTTTACATATATCAGTCCCTGCGGATTTCGGTGTCCGTAACTCCATACCGGGTTTCCTGTAAAAGGATTATCACCAGGCACAGAACCATCCATATTTAATCGTAAAACTTTTCCACTCAGGCTGTTTATGTCCTGTGCATTAGCACTTACCGCAGCATCACCGGTAGTATAATAAATTTTATTTCCGCTGCCGGCATTAATAATTTGCAGGCGGCTGCCATTGTGTATAGACGAAGCAGGGATGTTGCTGATTAACGTAGTAGGATTTAAAAGGGCGTTGTTTTGAAAAGTAAACCGAACTAATTTTTCCTTATAGCCATTATTATTATAATTATATACAACATAAAGCAACCCGTTGGTTAAAAAATCGGGATGTAGTACCATACCAAGCAAACCACCCTCGCCGTTGGAAACTACATCGCTAATGGATGCACTGAAAACAATGGCTCCTGTTTTGGGATTAACTCTTGAAATTTTTCCTCCCCTTTCCGTCATCCATATAAAATTATCAGGTCCCCACAAAATTTCCCAAATATGAGTTCGGTTGTCCAATACAATTCTTGTATCTGCCGCAGGCCATGTATCAACTGCATTATTGCTCCCTGTTTTGTTTTTACCACAACAGGTAAAAAATAACGTGGTTATGGCAATAGATATAAAATACAATTTACTCATTAATTTTATTTGCGGGTTATAGAAAGTTACGGCAAAAAATTCATACACACTGTTTTCATATAGTTAAAGAAAGATGCTTTACCTTTTAATTGAATTATCTTTGTTTTTTTGCGTATGATACGAATTGGCGAATACAATACAATGGTGGTGAGCAGACTGGTTGATTTTGGCGTTTATTTGGATGATGGGAAAAATGGCATTCTTTTACCCAGGCGGTTTGTACCCAAGGGAACAAAAACAGGAGACGAATTAAAAGTATTTCTTTATCACGATAGTGAGGGGAGGGTTATTGCAACTACCCAAAAACCCAAGGGGGTTTTAGGCGATATTGTTTTGTTAAGATGTGTAAGCGCTACTCCGCAAGGCGCTTTTTTAGACTGGGGTTTGATGAAAGATATTTTTGTACCCCGTTCCGGACAAATTAACCGTATGATACCTAACGGGGATTACCTGGTGAAAATTTATTTGGATGAACAAACAGGGAGAATAGCAGCTACGGAAAAAATTGATTTCTTTTTAAGTAATGAAATATTAACGGTTAAAGAAATGGAAGTGGTAGATTTAACGGTGCAACGAAGTACAGATTTGGGATATGTAATGATTATTAATAACCGGCATACCGGGCTGCTGCATTTTAATGAAGTGTTTAGAACCATGGAGGTTGGAGACAGGATGAAAGGGTTTATTAAAAAGATATATCCAGACAATAAAATAGATGTGGTGGCAGGCAAACCCGGTTATGAAAGAGTAGATAGTGAGGCAGAAAAAATTTTACTTTTATTAAAACAAAACAAAGGTTTTCTTCCCTATCATGATAAAAGTGACCCTGAAGCCATTTATGCTTTTTTTGGAATGAGTAAAAAAACATTTAAAATGACGTTGGGCGCATTATATAAACAAAGAAAAATTACATTAACCGGCGAGGGCTTTAAATTGGCAGAATAATTATCCTTTCCATGTTAAAAAAAATAGTAATCATAGGCCCGGAAAGTACAGGCAAAAGCACTCTGTGCGAACAATTAGCACAATATTATAGCACAATATGGTGTCCCGAGTTTGCCAGGGAATACTTACTTACATACGGAACCAATTATTCGTATGAAGATTTATTGTTTATTGCCAAAGGGCAATTGGCAATGGAAGATGAATATAAACAGATAATGCTTGCCGGTAGTTTGCAGCAAAATAAAAATCATTCAGCAACAGAATTATTGTTTGTTGATACAGACATGTATGTAATGAAAGTGTGGTGCGAATTTGTTTTTAATAAATGTCATAATTGGATATTGAAACAAATTACCGAGAGAAAATACGATTTATACCTGCTATGCGATACCGATATACCGTGGGTAAAAGATGAACTAAGGGAATACCCTGATTTAGGGAAGAGAAGACAATTATATCATATTTACAAGGATATTATGATTAACCAATCAACTCCCTGGATTGAAATCAGCGGCACGTACGAAGAGCGCCTGAAAAAGGCGGTTACAGAGATTGATAAACTTTTTTATAAATAATCATTTCCCGTTTTTATTATCTTTTATATTTGTTTTGTTGTTAATTAAGTTTTGTACATCCGTATCTTCTTCCAAATTATTCATCTGTTGTAGTATCCACGGGTAGCGTCTGACAACAAAGCCGCTCAGAGGTTTTACGGTATATTTTTGGGGATTTGGCAGACAGGAAGCGATAATAGCAGCTTCGTTACGGGAAAGACTTTTTGCTTTTTTATTAAAATAACGGGTAGAGGCTGCATCAATGCCATACACCCCTTTACCCATTTCTATTACATTGAGATACACTTCAAGTATTCTTTTCTTTCCCCAAATCCATTCAATCATTTTAGTAAAATATATTTCTAATCCTTTTCTAAACCAGCTTCTTCCCTGCCATAAAAAAACATTTTTGGCTGTTTGTTGCGATATAGTGGAAGCGCCTCTGATACGATTTGGCTTTTTCTTATTATGTTCCATCGCTTTTTCAATACTCTTCCAGTCAAAGCCATCGTGGTCGGGAAACAGTTGATCTTCGCCGGCCATTACGGCTAATTTAGCATAAGGCGATATGTTTTCAATAGAAACGTAATTTCTCTTTAATCCGTTACCGTTTAAAATACTTACCAGTTGTGTGATGGTAATGGGTGGATTAATCCATTTGCATAGTATAATATAAACAAACTGTGCAATGAAAAGAATAATTAAAGTTCGTTTAATAAACCGCCAGATTTTGGAAAGTATCATTACTTTTTGTGATTTCTGTTGTTTGGCAATTCTTGTTAAAATGTAAACATGTAATAAATAACGAAACGGAGTTTACTTTAGTTTATTTGTATAAAAAAGCAGGCCTAAAATTAAAATAATGCCAAAGGCCATTAATATTAAACCATTAATACGATTAATCATATGAATATTATGCGGGGTTAGTTTGTTTCGAATTTTGCCGGCCATCATTACTTTAGCAATATCGGCCGATAATACAACACCCAGGCAGGTAGAAAAAATGATAAAGCGATTCCAAAGAGTAAGTGTGATAAAGGAGGTAGATGTAGTAAGCCAGAACAAAATTACCGAGGGGTTAAGCGTATTCATGAAAAAGCCGGTTAAAAAAATTTTTATATAATCACTGCTTTTTTTTGTGTGTGTAATTTTTCCTTCAGCATTAACGGATATTTTTTTAAAAAAAGTAAAGTAAATACCTACAGCAATTAAAAACAAGCTACCTGTAATACCAATTGGTTTTTTATGTTCGGATATACTGCCAAAAAATTCTGTAAAAAAATTACTGGCTGTAACCAGGGCAATATCGCTAAAAGAAACTCCGGCAACGAAAGCCAACCCACCTCTATGACCGTTATTTAAGCTTTGCTTAATAACAGAAAATAGCACGGGCCCCACTGAAATGCTCAGTAGTAAACCCAAGGCAACTCCTTTTAGTAAAGCTTCAACCATTAATAATTTAATAAAAGTAGGAACGCTTTCTCAATTTTATAAATATTATTGTAAGTATAACAATTTGATAGGACATAAAAAGGCCGCCACCTTTTGTACAGATAGCGGCCGCGAATTTATGGGTCATTAAATGCTTCCGGAGGTTGTAAATTTTTGCCAGTCGTCTAACATATTTCCTTTTAATACTCTCGGAAATTTATGTTGCCCGCCCATTTTACCTTTTAGCTCCATAAATTTCATGAACGTATCTTCTGGCAGTACGTCAATCAACACATCTTTTAAAGCACTGGTTCGTTCTGTGGCGTAATCATCGTTTAGCAATTTAAGGTGGGTATCAATTTTTTTAATTAACACATTCTTATCTACCTTATCGTTACATGCTACATACCAGTGATGAGCAAAAAAAGAATCGTGAGGCACACCAGCTACTGTAAATTCCGGAATACTAATATTCATTTCCTCGCTAACCATTTGTATTGCCTTGTTCATATTGTCCACACTAAGATGTTCGCCAACAAGACTCAAAAAATGCTTCGTTCTGCCGGTAATAATTATTTCGCACCGTTCTTTATCTACAAAACGTATGGTATCTCCAATTAAATACCGCCAGGCGCCTGCGCTGGAACTTAAAAGTAAAGCATAATCTTTTCCCGGTTCTACCTCGTGTATCATTAATGCTTCGGGGTATTCAATCATATTACCATCGCCGTCAAAATTTTTATCGTTAAAAGGAACAAACTCAAAAAAAAGATGGTCGTTAGTTACCAGCCTCATACCTTTAGCATGTTGCCTGTCCTGGTAAGCAATAAAGCCTTCGGAAGCCAAATATGTTTCCATATAGGTAAGCGGGTGGGCTAACAACTTTTCAAATCCTTTTTTGTAAGGCTCAAAAGCCACCCCGCCGTGAATAAAAAAACTCAGGTTCGGCCACAGATCGTGTATATTGTTTAGTTTGTAACGTTCAATAATTTTTTCCAGGCACATTTGTATCCATGCGGGCACACCAACAAGATACCCTAAGTCCCAATTAGGAGCCTGCTCTACAATTTCTTCTAATTTTTTATCCCAGTTTTTTTCCTTGGCAATTTTTTTACCGGGTTTGTAAAAAGGAGCAAACCAAAAAGGAGCTCTTTTGGCAGTTATACCGCTCAGGTCTCCTGCAAAATAGCCCGGCCCCCTTTGCAGGTCGGTACTTCCCCCAATCATTAATCCTCCTTTACCAATGGCTTTTACCGGTATGTTTTCGTAACTGCGTAAGGAAAGCAATTGCTTAAACATTACAATACGATTGCCCTTTAATAAGTCGTTGGTAATGGGTATATACTTGCTGGCAGCTTCGGATGTGCCGCTGCTTAAGGCATAATATTTTATTTTTCCAGGCCAGCATACATCGGGTATTCCTTCCAATGTTTTATGCCACCATTTTGCGTGTATCTTACTATAATCAAAAGTGGGTACTATTTCCTGAAATTTTTTTCCAGCATGTCGGCTCAGTAAAATTTCATCAAAACGGTAAGCCTGGCCAAATTGAGTAAACCTTGCTTTGCGCAATAATTTTTTAAGTACCCTAAGCTGCTGCCTCCTGGGCGAATTGGTTGGCAGGTTTAAAGCGCTGGCTAACGTTTTAGGTAAATTAAATTCAATTAATGACATGCTATGCTACTTAGGGTATATGTATTGCAAACCTACAATGAAATTACTAAAAAGAATTACTGAAAAAGAAATCTCGCCGGTTATTGCAATAAAGTACCGGAGGTAAAAGTATGATAAAAGTAAAAAGGATGTTCTAAATAAGTAAATTGTTTGGGTAGCTGTATAAACACAATTAGCTGCAGTCTTTACAAAGTCCTTTTATTACAACCTGTGTTTCTTTGGTAAGATAGCCTGCCGGAATTTTTATATCAGGTACATGCACATCGTTTAAACATTCTGTTTTTCCGCATCGGGAACATACAAAATGTATATGGTCGTCGTGGTGAAGATGTTCTGCGCAACCATCTTTACATAAGGCATACATAATAGTATTGTCATCGGTAGGGATGGTGTGTACGATTCCCTTTTCCACAAAAGTTTGAAGAGTGCGGTAAATAGTAACTCTATCAAAATTTTCGCCGGAGCGTCGTTCAATATCAGCATGGCTTAATGCTCCTTTGGCATTAAGAAAAAGAGTTAAAATTTTTTTTCGCCCGTCAGTAACACTCAGGCTTTTGTCGCGAAGAATTTTTTCAAGATTCGTTTGCATACGCTATTGCTTAACAGGTTTTAGCTATTCATGTAATAGTTTTCCAATGTCTTTCATAAGCTGTTGCAATTCTTCTTCTTTTAACCCATCATAAATTCCCCTCACTTTTTTTTGTTTATCAACGAGGGCAAATAACTGTGTATGTATAAATTGTTCTTCAATTTTTCCTTTATTTACATTTTGGTCGTCCAGCAGGTAGCTTTGTCGGGCAACGGTGTATAAATCAGCTTTCGTACCCGTTAAAAACCACCATTTTTTTGTATCCACCCCCATGGAATCAGCATAATGTTTAAGCCTCGATGCCGAATCGGTTTCGGGATCAACTGTATGAGACAGAATTAAAAAATCTTTCTCATTTTTAAACTCGTTGTACACCCGCATCATATTTTTATTCATGCGGGGACAAATTCCTTTACAGGTGGTAAAGAAAAACTCAACTGCATACACTTTATTGCTCACCTCTTCCTGTGTTGTGTTATTTCCATCCTGGTTAATAAAGTTAAATGGCTGAACCGCCGATAATACGGGAAGTTTGGCTTTCCATGCATCAGTACCCCAAAAGGCTGCCAGGTAAAAAACAAATAAAAGAACTCCAAAAAAAAGAATATACACACGGGTCTTTTTATTCATAAGATTCGATTTTTTACATAAAGTTAGCAGCTAAACTCCTTGTTTTTCATTTGGAAGCCAGGAAAAGAAAGAAGAAGGTATTGGGTATTTTCAGAGAGTAGGTATTCGGATAATTTGTGCCCGGAACAAAAGTAAGAAATGCTATTATTTTTTTACAGCGTTGCTTTGGCGGGTTTAACCCAAAAGTTGGTTCCGGTTATGCAATATACGTAAAGTTAGTGTATTTTTTAGTCCCCATGTGTTTTAAAACCAATCCTCAAATAGCCATATTAATTTTCAATAATACCATATTTTTTATAAAAGTGCAAGAAGAGGTTTAAGACGTAGAAAAGAAAGAATAAATGATTGCCAAAGCCAATAAGATAGCGGAGATATAAAATTTTGCTACTACTGAGATAATATCAATAAGCACCTGAAAATCAACACATATCTTTGGGTTTAAGTAAGTGAGTAAGGTTTCAATTTGTCATGGCCCGCATTTTTTATCACACACCAACGCAGATTATTTTCAGGGGGCTTTATAAATAAAGAGGTGAGTGGAATACTTTCAACAACGTTTATGGAGCAAAGCAGGTTTTGCGCTTCATTGCATAATCTCCGGCCTGGTTATATACGTTGGGCTTAGGGAAATTTACCACACGGATTTTATAAAAGTTTTGCTAACGTTATTCATTATGCGTTTTTAATAATAGTGTTTTTTAGTTTTATTTTATTTTGAATGGAAGTTATTATTAAAACACATCAGGGTAAATGTATTTACGGGCAATTTTTTCAGGCAAACGCTTATAACTTTTCCGTTAAAATAGCTAAAAAAGTTTTTACTGCATCTATATAATTACCTACTCGTATGTTTTCGTTTTCGGCATGTTGATTGTTGTCTGCATTTACAGTAGGTATGGCCACAGCCGGAATGCCCAGTGTAATTACAAACGGTGAAATGGGAATGGATCCGCCGGCAGTACGGATTTTAACCGGTTCTTTACCAAAAGCTTTTACGAGGGCTTTGTTTAGCCAGATACCACATTCAGAATTAAAAGGTGTTTGAAAAGCGCCGTAAGATATATGAGATTGAAAGGAAACAATTTTGGAATATTTCATACGCTCTTCCTCAGTAGGCTTTTTGTCTATTACATAGTAGCCTTGTTTCTCAATATGATTTTTTACAAGCCCGATTAATCTTGCTGCATCGCTGGAAGAAACAAGGCGTATATCAATTTCGGCAGTAGCGGTTGCGGGTATTAATGTCCGGGCTTCATCACCAACGTACAAGGAATTCAGGCCCCGTATATTTAGTGTTGGATATTGCATAGCTTCCTGGAAATTATTACCAACTTTATCCGGCGCAGCAATGCCCAGAAATTTTTTTATTTCGTTTTCATTATCCGGTACCTGTTGTAATATTTTTTTTTCTTCATCGGTTAGCTTAACTCCATCGTAAAATCCCGGTATGATTACCCGGCCATCTTCATCTTTCATAGATGCCAGAAGCTGAGCCAAACGCAATGCGGGGTTAGGAGCAAAATTTCCGTAATTGCCACTATGCATAGGAACCCGTGGGCCGTAAGTAGTAACTGTGATATCGCAAATACCGCGAGCGCCAAAGGTTAACGTGGGCTGGTTGCTGACATGCCTGGGTCCATCAAAAATAATAAGCATATCAGCGGCAAGTTCTTTTTGATAATTTTTAACGGCAGCAGGAAGGTTGGGCGAACCCAACTCTTCCTCAAAATCCATAATTACTTTAATGTTGTAATTGGGTTCTGACTTTAATTCTTGTAAGGCATCAAGGGAGGCAATAAAAGCCATCGCCGGCCCTTTGGCATCGGATGTTGTTCTTGCAAAAATTCTCCAGTCAGGATTGTATTTTTTATACAATTGATCATAGGCAATAGTTTGCCAATTACCCGCAGAATCCTTTTGTTTTAGAGTGGCTTTCCACGGACTTTCCTGGTTCCACTGAGATGCATTTACAGGCTGCCCGTCTATTTGCAGGTAAATTAATACTGTTTTTACAGGCTTTGCAACTTTTCTTTCTGCCAATAACAGGGGAACAGAGGGTGTTTGTAATCGTTGGGTTGTAAAACCCCTCTTTTGAAAAGCAACTTCACACCATTGTACATTTTTTTCAATGTCATTCGCAAAATGCGCATCATTAGGCAAGGATAACAGTTCTGCGAATTCGTTAAAAGAAGCAACAGCATGTTTTTCTGCTACGGAATTATAGTCAATCGGTTTTTTTTGCGCTTTAACTATAAAAGCATTAATTATAAAAAAACAATAGAAAGGAACTTTTGTTATATAGCTACTCATGAATTATGGGGTTTATTTATTATTGGCTATGGGTAAACAAGAGTAATCAATATTACCGGCAGGATTTTTTACAAACTCCTGTATAACTTTTATTTCGCATCCATTTCCAATACCGTGCCCCGCAAGGTCAAGCACAAAAAGTTTTCCATTTTGTAAAGTTTCTTTAAACACAAATCCATTTTTTGGGGGGGTAACCGGATCGTATTTGTTTACAAAAATAAGGGTAGGTATCATGGATGGCTTGTAAATTTTTTCTTGTTCACTCATGGTTTTTGTATGCCAGTTTTTGGATGCTAAATAAATAGAGGAGAAAAAAGCCAGTTTTGCCGGAAAATTAGGGAGCTTTGCGTACAATTCATCAAAGTCCTTTTCAGTTTTTAGTGTGTCATATTCTTCATTTCGTTCAGTGGAAATGAACATGGAAACATTTCCGCTGCTTAAAATGGCGGTCACAAATTGTTGAGACGAATTTATACTTTTTACATCCCTTGTCTTTATTGCTTTGATAAATGCGGGAACACTTGTTTTGGCATCGGGGCCGTATAATTGATAGCGCAAAAGGTAAACGGCATCTTGTGGATTGATAAAAAAGGACTGTCCGCCAATAGATGCCTCAATGGGATTTTGTTCCAAAGCCTTTATTCCGTCAAAGTAATCTTTACGCAGGGTGGGATAGTTTTTGTGACAATTCGAATCGTTTTCACAATAAACAAATATTTTTTCCAACGCATCGTTAAAGTTGGTAATTCTAAAACTCAAAAAATTTTCTTCTAAAATGGCGGGAGCATCTAATACTACACTATTGATTTTTTCAGGAAACCGATCCATAACAAAGCGAGCTAACCGGGTACCATACGACTCGCCATATAAATTATACTTTTCATAGCCAAGTTTGCTCATTAAAGCGCCGACATCGGCAGCGTTTTGAGGGGTGGTATAGTTTTCTAAATTGATTTTATCAGCAATACATTTTTGTTGATAGTATTTAATACTATCTTCCATTTGTTTAAGCTCATCCTGACTGTTTAGGTTTTTTGCCAGTATTTGAAAAACGGCAGGGCTGATGTTAGGAATACTTCCGGAATATGCTATGCCTCTTTGATCAAAAATGATAAAATCATGCTCATTACGAAGAGGGCTGTGTATCCACCTTGTTATGTCGGATAATGATTCGCCCCCGGGCCCACCTGTAAAATGAATTATGGGGTAATTATTGGATTTGGAATTTCTTGCTTTTAGTATTGCATAGGTAATCTTTATTTTTTTTTCATCAGGGCGATTATGATTCTCCGGAACTTCTATAGTTCCTACAACTATTTTTCCTGCACTATCAAGGTTATTTAAGAATGGATATTTATCCGTTTCTTTTTTTTGCTGGCAGGAAAACAAAATAAAGGAAGCGAGTATGGCAACAATGCCATTGGTTAAAAGCGATTTCATGATATTTTAATTTTTGAATAATAATTCACGTTGTTCCAGGTAAAAACGGTTAAATGCCAATACATCAATTGCTCTGTAAATTAGAAAGGCTCGACGGCTTATATATTTATCGGTACACCGGTTTCTTTCCAGCCTTTAATTCATTAACCTATTATGAAAAAACAAATATGACAGGTGGGAAAATAGTTATGTAATATTACCAATTATTTTATTTTTCTCTCCATAATCGCATAAGATATCTGATAAGAAACACAAAAGTAATAAGAGCAAATAGGTAAAATCCCAAATTCCATCCCGAAACCTTCTTGTCCGGGAATCCCAGCTCTTTATACACACCAATAAAAATATTAATCATCATCCAAAACAAAACCGCAAAAATTGTCCAAACAATTTTCTGAAGAAATCGTTTTACTTCCGGTTCCATTTCACTCATAATGCAAAACTATTTCTTAAAGGTCGTTATTTGAGCAGGATATGCAAGTTATTTTATAAGCAAATTTTTAAATTCAGTGGTATCGCCATTAAAAACATTAAAATCAACTTTTGCTGTAATTCCATTTACCCTTCCGTTTTCGCTATGCTGCCAAAAATGCCAGTTACGATTAATGCGTGGTTTACCAGGCTGTAAGTAATGAGCTGCCCAAAACGGATATTCATCAAAATAACCGGATAAATATTTTTCATAAAAATCCACGTTGGAATAAATAATCGGCTTTACCCCGGTTGATAACTCTATTTTTTGAAGCCAGGTTTTTATTTTACTCCTCAAAATATCGGCGCTTACTCCGTATCGCTCTTCAATATCCAACACAGGTGGCAAATCACCTTTTGTGAGAGAAACATTGTTCAAAAAATTAGCAGCTTGTTTATCAGCATTTTTGGTTGCAATAAAAAAATGGTATGCACCTCTGGGTATCCCAAGCTCTTTTGTACGGATCCAGTTTTTTCTAAAGTAAGTATCCTCATCCATTTCTCCTTCGGTAGCTTTTATAAAAGCAAAGCCAATTTTTACGCCACCAGCTTCCATTTTTTTTACTTCCTTCCAGCTTATAATGCGCTGATACCGGCTTACATCAATGCCATGGATAGCATATCCCAGGGGAAGCGATATGCCGAATTCTTTATACCGGGCTTTGGAAGCTTCTCGCTCAAGCCACCAGTCATATACATTAAAGACGATAACGACTAATACTGCCATGGCAAAAAAAATCAACAATATAAAAACACTTGTATTTTTCTTTTTCTGTGCCATAAAGTAAACGTTGCAAAATTGCATGGAAAAGATTAGTAAAGCAAAATATGTTGTTTGAAAATTTTTAAAGACAGATTTGTTCCGCAAATGTCTATTCATCTGCCCAGATGCTATTTACTATTTTAAGTTCCCTTTTTTAATTATTAACTTTCCATTTTATATGTGGTTGATTATTCCCTTTACATTGTTATTTATTTTATACGCCATGCTGATTTTTTTTTATAGAAAAAACTGGCTAATGGCGCCCTTAATACAGGTAGAGGAAGGGTATGTCCCTGGCACAACAATTTCGGTTATCATTCCTGCCAGAAACGAAGAAAAAAATATTGTTAATTGTTTGGTATCGGTTTGTGAACAGGATTTTCCTTTAAATTTATTTGAAGTAATTGTAGTAGATGATCATTCTGAAGATAATACAAAGGAAATTGTTAACAGGCTCTCTGGTATTTATCCTAACCTGAGATGTATTTCGTTACAATTACAGGGGGAACGTATAGTTGCCTATAAAAAGAAGGCAATTGAAACGGGAATCCGTGCTGCTTCAGGAAAACTAATTGTTACCACAGACGCTGATTGTGTTGCTCCGGTCAGATGGTTAAAAAATATAGCAGCATTTTATGAGAACAAGGGGGTAGTGTTTATTGCGGCGCCGGTAGTTATTGCTTCTTATAAAAAATTAGTAGGCCTGTTTCAATCCCTCGATTTTTTATCTCTGCAGGGAATTACCGGGGCTTCGGTTTTTGCTCGTTTTCATACAATGTGCAATGGCGCTAACTTGGCGTATGAGAAAAAGGTTTTTGAGGAAGTAAATGGTTTTACAGGTATTGATGCTATTGCTTCGGGAGATGATATGCTGCTTATGTATAAGATTTATAAAAAATACCCGAATAGAATAAGTTATTTAAAATCAACAGAAGCGATCATACGTACAGAGCCGGTTACTAGTTGGAAAGCGTTTTTAAACCAACGGATACGATGGGCGGGCAAAGCAAAGAGCTATGAGGATAAAAGAATTTTTTGGGTGCTGGTATTGGTTTATTCGTTTAATATAAGTTTATTTATCATGTTTATTGTTTCGTTTTTTTTGCCTCAAATGTGGATGTATTTATTTGGAATTTTTTTATTAAAAATTTTATATGAATTATTTTTTTTAGTTCCTGTAGCTCGTTTTTTTGGTAAGGAAAAGTTATTATGGTGGTTTCCTTTAATGCAGCCTCTTCATGTTCTCTATACGATTGTTGCCGGGTTTTTAGGAAGCTATACAAAATATGAGTGGAAGGGGAGGATGGTAAAATAACAGCCTTGGAATAGCATTTAATTACATAATCATACCAGGCTTGTGTCAACTTATAATTTATGTATGTAGATAATCAATCATATTCTTTTACAAAAACAGCATGGAAAAGATTATGCAAGAAGAAAACAGCATTATTGAGTTTGCTGGTAATATTACTGGCATTAATCATTGCTGTGGGATGTTATTTTATAGCACCCGATTCTACGCCTAGCGGGGATCGGCAGATAGTGGAAATTCAGAGCCGTAAGCCGGGGTTTAAAATACAGTTTTTAAAAATATTTAAAGAAGATTTTAAAGATGATTCTCCTTTTTTTCAAAGAATGTTGTATGGGAGAAGGGATGCTTACATTTTTTTACCTGTTAACAGTTATGTGGTAAAAGGGGATAAGTTAATTGTTCAAAAATTTATTGATGATGGAGTGGAAGAGACACAAGAGTATTCAATTATAAAACTTACAAAAAAATCCAAACTAACGCTGAAACAACTTATTGTAACAAAAACTTTTTGGCTTGGCACTGATAAATTTGGTCGGGATATCCTAAGCCGACTGTTAATTGGCACAAGGGTTAGCTTAAGCGTTGGACTAATAGCTGTAGTAATTTCGTTAACCATTGGTGTGCTTTTAGGCTCGTTAGCCGGATATTTTCGTGGATGGGTGGATGATATAATTATGTGGTTTATTAATGTTATCTGGAGCATTCCGACTTTATTACTGGTATTTGCTATTACATTGGCTTTAGGCAAAGGTTTTTGGCAGGTATTTGTTGCTGTCGGGTTAACCATGTGGGTAAGCGTGGCCCGGTTAATACGCGGACAGATATTAAGCATTCGTGAGCTGGAATATGTTGAAGCTGCCAGGGCTTTAGGTTATTCAGACTTAAGAATAATTTTTCGTCACATTCTTCCTAATGTATCGGGGCCTGTACTAGTTATTGCTACTTCTAATTTCGCAACTGCTATTGTAATTGAAGCGGGGCTTAGCTTTCTTGGTGTGGGTGTACAAGCTCCGCAACCAAGCTGGGGGTTGATGATTAAAGAAAATTATAACTTCATCATTACTCATAATCCATTTCTGGCTATAGCGCCTGGTATTGCTATTATGATTTTGGTATTGGCTTTTAATTTATTTGGAAATGGGTTAAGAGATGCGTTAGACGTTAAAAGCAAACTGTAATTACCCTCTTGAGATTGTTCACGGGCTTTGTATTGTCTTTTCGTTTTTTGTTTTTAAATCAATAATTACTAAAAAACCGAGGCAAATAAAAAACAAACTTCCAATTTTATCAGTTTCAATTAAATCACTCAATGTGTTTAAAGTGGTTATCATGGCAAGGATGGCTGCAATAGCTAAGACTATCTTTTTATAGAAAATATCAACAGAGCGATGGTAAATTTTTTGCGCATAAACGAACATGCTATAAAGCAATAAGCTAAAAAGGAATAAACCCGGAATTCCCTGTTCAATTAAAAGTAGCAAAAAGTAATTGTGAACAGACGAATGATCTTCGTTATTACTTACCCAGGTACGAAATCGTTTGTCGGCAAATCTTTTATAGTTATCATAGAAATTATTAGGGCCGTAACCTGTAATAAGCTCTTCTTTACTCATTCTTATTCCTGCAATCCACCGATAAAAGCGCTCAGCATTCGATACATCGGTTAAACGAAAGGTTGCTACAAGATGTCCTTTAAGGTTTTTGTGAAAAATGGTTTTATTAAAATCCGGGGCAAAACGCAGGTAGTTATTTTTATATATAAGAGCCGCGAATAGTATTGCTATAACCGACACAACTCCCCATAGAGCGGGTTTAATTTTTTTCTTTTTTATAAAATACACTGCCAGTAATCCAACAACCAGCGCCAGCCAGGCGCCTCTTGAATATGAAAAAAATAAGCCGGCCAGTGTAATCATAATAACTATCCGCCAGTATTTTTTTTGTCTTTGGGGGGAGAAGTATCTAAAAAGAAATAGCACAGGAATAATACAAACAATAAATGCAGAATAATTTACATGATTACGAAAAAAAGGCCGCATCATATTATTGGCCGATTCAAAACTAAATCCCTTAAATGAATGATTGTAAAGTGTGTACAATATTATGCATAACATGGGGATTGAGATACAAAGCCCGGTAATAATAAAGTCTTTTTTGTTTTGTACAAATAAACAGGCACCAAAAACAAAAGCCAGGATATACCAGCTTTTGGCAAGAAAATATTTAAATGAAATAATGAAATTGTAAGAAAATACAGAAGCCACTACAACCCAACAAAGACTTAGTAATAATAATTGTATTAACGGATGACGTAAAAATGGTTTAACTGATAAGGGATTGTATGCTATGTATAAAACAATGCAAGCAGCAAGAGAAATCATAATCAGCTCGTCAGGAAAATCGGTAGCTATTGTTCGGGTAACGGCAAGCTCTATAGAAAAGGGAATAAAAAACAATAGCAGAAAAAAAAGTATTTTAACATCATATACAAATACAAGTAAAAAAGCAATTATGCCAAAGGGGATATAAAACCATGCGTTTTCCTGAAGTAGAAATGACAGAGAAAAGCATGTGGCTGTTATTAAGCAAAGCCCCCAAAATATTATGTTTATTCTTATGGGAGAAAAAGAAAGCGACATAGCTTTATTTTCTTTTTTGAAGCCTGTTTACGAAAAGGGATACAAGCAGACTGAAAAATAAAGATGCTAAAAAGGCAGTTACTATTACCAAAAGTTTATCGGGCCTGTCAATTGCGAAAGCCGGGGAAGGATATTTTAATATATAGATATTGCTTACGTCGTTTAGGCTGGTTTTAAACTGGGTTATAAGATTATCTGTCTCTTCGATTTGTTTGAGCAAACTATTTTTTTTGGCTAGTCCTATTTCTGGTGGTAAACTATCCGATGTTTGTTTGGATAATTTTTTTACTGTTTCTTCATTTGTCTTTTGTGTGCTTTCGAGTTTTTGTAAAATAGAACTTTTAATCTGGTTAGTCTTATCTACACTTATGCGATTTGCCTTGGCTATAATCGCATTAACCATGTTGGTCGCCAGATTTTTATCCGTGTCCCAGATTTTTATATTTATGTGACCGAGCTCGGTTATATATGTTTCAATATTTTTCTTTACTTTATTAAAAGCTATCAGCTTCCCGGTTTGTTTTGTTTTTTTAATGTTATAATGATCTATTAATTTAAAACTATCTATAAGAAATCTTTTCATGGAATCGGACCGGATTATTTCGTATAACCGGTTATTATCTCTTTCATCACCGTAATAATAGAACTGCTCTTCAAACGTGGTACTAAAAATATTACTTCGGTCTCCCAGGTTAGGGTTAGCAGCAGTTATGGTTGCTTCTGAAAGATATTGAGGAGGTACAAGAAATACAGCTATACCGGTAATGACGGTAATAAAAAGCGTAGCGGCTATAATTTTTTTTCGCCAACTCCAAATTACTTTAAAAAGATCCTGTAAATAAAAGGGAGAGTTTTGCTCCATGTTGTTTGTTCTTTGTGTAGCTAATGTACAATTAATTTTCTCTGATGAGGTTTAAAAAAGAGCGGAAAGAAAAAACATTTAATATATTTCCCAATAATAGCCATAGTGCAGTTACAAGAACTAGTTTTAGCCACACAGAAAACGTATAATTAGTTATAAATAATAAAAGCAGAATGATGAAGGAGGCAATAAGTACATACTTAATCCACAAAACAACCGAAACCGAAATTTTTAATTGCCGGCCACAGGCAATTATGGTGCAAACGGCTAACCCTGTCTGTGTTATTAATGCTATATAAACACAGGCTAAAGCTCCATAATAAGGAATTAAAAAAAAGTTGGCGAGTATATTAACAAGTGCTGCAAGAAACACCAGCCTCATCAACATTTTAATTTTACCAGTTGCAGTAAGGAGTGTGCCATAAATATGAATTATAAAAAGAGGCAGGATGCACAAAAGATTCCATTTTAAAATAGTTTCGCCATACAAATTGGTATTATAGTATAACAAACTATATAATGGTTTATATAAAAAAAATACGGTGGAACCGATTAAAATACCAGATGGAATCAATAGCTGGTGTGAAAAGGTCAAGGATCGTTCAATTAGCGGCTTGTTGTGTGTGTGTTTAGCCCAATAAGAAATAAGGATAGAAGCAAACAGGAATCCAATCATATTGGCCGCATCAAGCAGGCGATAAGCTGCCGCATACATTCCGGCTTCATAAGAACCATTCGCTCCCAATCTTTCTAACAGAAATCCGTCAGCACGGCTGTGAATTCCCATAAACAATATAGTAATTGCGTATGGCAAGCTTTCCTTAATAATATTTTTTATTTGCCATTTATTTATTGTAGTAAAATCAAACAAAAGATTTTTTCTTAAAAAGAAGAAACACACAAATACTGTTATCACAGTAGCTACAATTTGCAATAAGGCAAAATCATAAATGGTAAATTTAGTTTTGATAAATGGAAAATATAACCAGGATCCCGCAAACACAATAAGCAATGTCTTATCCAATATCGAAAGCCAGGCATCCTTATTAAATTGTTGATAGGCAGAAAGTACCCCCCTGCCCAACAGTAAAAAGCTGGATAGTATTTGTATTACGGTTAAAAAAAACAAAAGAGTGTAATCTGTTACTCCACTTATAACAGCGACAATAAAAATTATTAAAAGGTATAAAATGGAAAAGAGGAGTTTGGTTATAAATGCCTGGTATATAAGAGTACTGGATGAAGAATGGGTTAAGGCTATTGTGCGGTTGCTGTATCCTGTAATGCCCATATCCAGTAGTATGTTAAAAATAAAGCTCAGGTTTAGAAGAGCAAAATATCTCCCATATTCCATTTGCCCAACCTGTAGTTGCACCTGCCTGTCAATCCCAAATATCCATAAGGGTTTAACAAGCATATTTAGCAAAATCATTAAAAACAAAGAAGTAATAAAATGTTTGCTCAAGGGAGTTCTTTCGATTATGTTTATATAACTACCTGGACATTTCGGTTAAAGCTTTCTTCCAGCGAAATAAATGTTTCTGTTCTTTCAATACCCTTAATTTTTTGTAATTCATCGTGCAAAACAAATCGCAGTTGATTCATGTCTTTACACACAATTTCAAGAAACATGCTGTAATTACCAGTTGTATAATTAAGCCGTATTATTTCCGGAATTTTTTTTAGTTCTTTAGCAACCTGGTCGTACAAAGAGCTTTTTTCAAGAAAAATACCTACAAAAGCGGTGATATCGTACCCTAATTGTTTTATATCAACATTAAGTTTAGTACCTTTAACAATACCGTACTCCTGCAGTTTTTTGATACGCACATGAATGGTGCCACCGGAAACAAATAATTGTTTTCCCAAATCTGCATACGAAATGGCTGCATTTTCCATCATAGCATGTATGATTTGCATATCCAATTTGTCGAGATTTAATTTTACACCCGTTTTCATTTTATTTTTTGAATTATTTTAAAATAATAGGCAAATATTTGAATAATTTTTATATTTTCAAAATTTTTGTTTGAAAATGTATATTGTTTTGCGTCTTTTTATAAATTTGGCCTATCAAGATCATTGATTTATACTGTGGGGTGATGAAATTTTAGGCAGACATACCCTCTTGTCTCGGGGGTGGGGGCTATAGAATAAACACTGCATAATGCCGATGACGCTGCAGCGTCACCGACTGGGGTTGACCACCAGTTAGGTTTGAGATCGCTTCTCTAATCAGATGTGCGGATGCTAACTACCCCGTGGAGGTTCGAGTCCTCCCCCTACAGCTTTTCTGTTTTATTAAAATTCCCCCTTAACAACTTTTCCTTTAGCGGTATAATAATCATAATAATATTATAAAGCGGTTGTTAAAGCGTCTTTAAAGTAGGATAATTGTTAATTTAGAGTATTAATTATAAGTAACATGGAGAAATTTTATTGTTGTTGTTCTTGTCTTTGTTGAAGGGATTCAAAATTATTTCATGAAAGTATTTGCCCTTCTGTTAAGAAGGGTTTGTTTTTTAAAAAGCATTAGAAATGGAAACTTATCCGGGATACATATTGTCTTCTAACATCCCCTCCCGAAACAAGGTTATTAAATTTACAGAAGGATTAGTTGATTACCTTTTTCCTGTGGTGGAAAACAAAAAAGACTTTTTAAAAAAACACCCATCGTTACAATTACTGTTACAAAAACAATTATTCGATATTTTATCTCCCATATCCCAAACAGTAGAAATAGATGTGATGGATATAACCACACGTTATTTTAATACTCTGGAAACAATTAAAAGTAAACTTTTAAAAGATGCAAACCTGATATTGGAATTTGACCCGGCCGCGTATTCGCTGGAAGAAGTTATTCTTTCTTATCCCGGTTTTTTTGCTATTATGATACATCGCTTGTCGCACGAGCTTTATCTTTTACGCATTCCTATGATTCCCCGAATGATGAGCGAATGGGCGCATGGTAAAACGGGTATTGATATTCATCCCGGAGCTTCCATAAGCTGTCCTTTTTTTATTGATCACGGAACCGGAGTAGTAATTGGCGAAACAACCGTAATCGGCAAAAATGTAAAAATATACCAGGGAGTTACACTGGGAGCGTTAGCAGTTAGAAAAGAAGATGCCCAGGTAAAACGACATCCAACTATTGAAGACAATGTAGTAATATATGCAGGTAGTACCATATTGGGTGGCGATACCGTTATTGGTCACGATAGTATTATTGGCGGTAATACCTGGATTACCGAAACAATTCCTGCATTTAGCATTGTATATCATAAAGACCAAACAACCATAAAAGAACGAAGAAATTTTGACGAGCCAATTAATTTTGTTATCTAAATAGACTTGTTCATGAAAGCAAAAAATATTTTAGAAACAATTGGGAATACCCCGCATGTAAAAGTCAACCGTTTATTCCCGGATACAGTTGAAGTTTGGATTAAAATGGAAAGAGCCAATCCGGGAGGCAGCATTAAAGACCGTATCGCATTATCAATGATAGAAGATGCGGAAAAAAAAGGTTTGCTTAATAAAGACAGTATAATTATTGAACCCACTTCCGGCAACACCGGTATTGGCCTGGCAATGGTAGCGGCCGTAAAAGGATACAAGATTATTTTGGTAATGCCTGAAAGCATGAGTATAGAAAGGCGAAAGATAATGAGTACGTATGGCGCTGAATTTGAGTTAACGCCAAGAGAAAAAGGGATGAAAGGCGCTATTGAAAAAGCAAAAGAACTGGTTGCAAAATTGCCCAATGCCTGGATGCCTCAGCAGTTTGATAATGAGGCTAACATTGCTATACACATTAAAACTACCGCAGACGAAATAATAAAAGATTTTCCGGAAGGGATAGATTACATAATTACCGGTGTAGGTACAGGCGGTCATATTACCGGTGTAGGACAAGTGTTAAAAAAGAAATTTCCCAATGTTAAAATATTTGCAGTAGAGCCCGAACTGTCTCCCGTAATAAGCGGAGGAAACCCATCCCCTCATCCCATACAGGGAATTGGTGCAGGTTTTATACCAGCTAATTTACATACCAGTTTATTAGATGGGGTAATACTGGTGAGTAAAGAGGAGGCATTTGTATTTGCACGGCGCAGCGCAAAGGAAGAGGGAATTTTTGTGGGTATAAGTAGCGGTGCAGCATTAGCCGCCGTTGCAAAAAAATTACCGGAAATCCCCAAGGGTAGCAAAATACTCACGTTTAATTATGACACAGGCGAAAGATATCTTTCTGTTGACGAATTGTTTTAAACAAAATGGCCATTATGCCATCCCTGTTTAAATAATCATAATGCTATATGATGAGGTAAAATAAATGCTCTATTTATAATCTCTTATTATTTATCAGACATCCTGTTTTAGATAAGCTTTTACTTTTCAAATGCTTTTGTTAACACATAACTTTTCCGTGTATTTTTGCCTCTTTTATGGGGCATAAAAAATTAATAAGGTTTAAAGCGATCAGGTCTTTTAATAATGTGCTGGAGTTTCCTGCGGGAATGGCCGGAAAATGGAAGGATTTTTTTTGTAATAAAAACCCAATTACACTGGAGCTTGCCTGTGGTAAAGGAGAATATACTGTTGCTCTTTCCCGTTTATACCCCCAAAGAAATTTTATAGGTGTAGATAT
>DASSYR010000047.1:0-2296 GCA_035703165.1 Chitinophagaceae bacterium | reverse complement strand
TCCCCTTTTTGCAACACTTTTATCATATAGATAAAATAGCTATCATGGTTGTTTGTTGTAATTTCAAAAGAAGTAGTATGTCTGAAACTAAGGTTTGAAATTAAATAAGTAAGGCCATACTGAATATTTGCTGATTTTAGTTTTCCATAACAAAGCCTGTTAGAAAAATCATTGCATGAATGACTTGAATTATTAAAGCGATTTTTATCTAGTAAAAAATAACTAATCCATCTGTGAAGACTTGTTTCAATACGGATAAATATTTTTTTCTCACTACTTTCGTTTAGCCGGCTTTCAATATTGCTAATGCTTCTCATGCCAGAAAAAAGTTTACAATTTTTTTATAAATATTATTCCGAATTCGTTTCGGGGTAAAAATTTTAAAAATTGATGTCAAAACATTCTTTTTTGAAACAGTAATAATAAGGCGAAAATGAATCGTGGTAAGGTTTAATTTGGCCGGCTCGTTCTTAAAATCAACACAAGCAATTTATTTTGAGTCGGTTTAAATAATGGTAATTCATATAAAATGATAAAGGTGTTTAAAAGATATGAGGAAGGATTCTTAGGAAAAACAATAGATTCTTTTGTTAAATCTACATTTGATAGATGATCTATTATTTTGCAAAAAGTAGTTAAATCCTTTTTTCTCGATATATAATAACGATAAAGGTAAAATTCTGTTATAATCTTATATTAAAAATACTTCTTATTTTAATGTGTGCATTATTTTTTTAATTATAAATACTGATTTTATTAACATATGATAATTTTTTGAATATTAAATCATTATTTAGTTCAGAATCTTTGCCAACGTCTGTTAGATGACATTTTTTCTGACCTCTGAATTTTTAATATGTCATATATATGACTTTATTTATTTGTAATTATCTGTTTTATAATTATTAACTTATTTAATTATTTTTTATTTGTATTGGTGTTAGTCCATAGGCCCCTGATTTTAGAATAGCATTTCTTAAAAAATTATTCACCATTTTTTTACTACTATCTAATAAGCAATAGTTAATATATTATTTATATTAGTTAATTGTATTGTTGTTATTTAATTCTGCCGCCAACATGCTAAAGCAACGGTTACATGTTGTCGTTATTGAGTAATTAATTGCCGTATATGGTTAAAAAATGCTCTTGTTTTATTGTTAATTTGTTTTTGGTTGGTCTTTATCATTTTTCAATTTTTTTTAAAGAAACTAATTTATTAGTGGTGTAAGCCGCTGATAAATAGTTTACAGATTATTGTTTTTTTATAAGGTTATGGCTTGATAAGTAAACCTTTGTTTTAATTTATTTCATTTAGGTTTTTCGGTCTTAAGCTATAAGCGAGTAATCTTATTTAATTTCCAAGTATATCCTATGTAAATCTCTTTAAGATTTGTGTGCCTTATTATTTCGGTTCATTATTCAATTTTTGAATTATTAAAGAGAGAAACAAAATGAAAACACACCTTTTTAAATTATTCGGGGTTTTAGGGTTATTCTTTCTTATATCTAAAGCCGCTAATTCTCAACATGTTTTTGTGGAGGGGTCGGTTTATATTGCTAATGATGAAAATGTTGAAATATTAGACAGTTTAACTCTCGGTACCGGCTCCGATTTATATATTGAGGACACTGCAAATATTATTTTCTATGGGGGTAATTTTAAAATGGAGCCCTCTGCCAAAATTTTTGGTGTAAATCCTGGTCTCCCCTTAACTCCGGTGCAAGGGAATGGTACCGGTGTGATAACATTTTTTCGCAATCCGTTAGGCCCCCTTCCCTTGGAAGGACAGACACTTGATTGTGGTAATAGTAGCGATCCTGCTAATTCATCGCAAAATACGCTGACAAGTATTGTAATAAACAATCCGGCAGGTGTGAAACTGATAAACAGTGATGCACGGATTGGCACTAATTTATCATTTGTAAATGGCCACATAATTACCGATGATAATGATTTGACACTTGGGCCTGCAGCCACAATAACTGCTGCTGATGCTGCGAAATTTGTTGTTACTAATGCTACAGGTAGGTTAATAAAAGAAAATACGAATACCACTCCTTTTATATTTCCGGTTGGATTTGAAGAGGGTTCCTTTAATCCTTTGTCTGTTACCCAAAACCAGCAAAGCGAAGATATTGGAGTAAGGTGTAAATTACATGCACTTAGGGACGGGCTTACCGGACCACCTCTTGTAAAAGATGTGGTAGATGCAAGTTGGGTAATTACCGAATCGGTTGTCGGGCAAAATGATTTAACGCTTACGGCTGAGTGGACTAACGGCGATGAGCCTCT
>DASSYR010000036.1:0-20585 GCA_035703165.1 Chitinophagaceae bacterium | reverse complement strand
GAATGCCTTTTAAAATATCATCAACTAAACAATAGATTCCAATAACTTTGTCCTGAAGCATTTGAGTAGGGGTTTTGTTTTCGCAACTCAAAATTATTCTATCTCAAATGCTTCTATTTCAGGAAACTTGGGTTAATTATTAATACAGGGAATGAAAAACAGGAATAGTTAAAAACGCAAGCCAATTGCTACACCAAGGGTTCTAATGCCAAGGGCTGCCCCCTTTGCAACAACAAAAGCGCCATTACTTGTTACGGTGACCTTGGCCGTATGACCAGGCAAGTAATCGTTAGAGAAAGTTTCTATATCCTTCCTTATATCCGACAGTTCCTGCTCGGTATTGTTTGATAAATCAGTTTTGGAAGCAACAGTAATTTTATTAGCAAATACGTATGGGCCGGCCAACCATAAATCAAGTGAAATTTTGTCTGACAAAACAAAAAGGGCCCCTAGTTGTAAACCCCCGCCAATACCTGTTTGTCTGGCGGTAAAGTCAACTAAAACAGGCTTGCCTAAGCTAACAAAAGTATATTGCCATGGGCGCAGGTAATTGCTTTCAAATCTTGCAAATGGAGCTAAATAGAAACCAGACGAGGGTCCCCGCCCATAGTAAAATCGTATTTCGGGAGTAACAGCAAAACTCTCAATTTTTGCATTGTTTACAAAATCGGTAAATGATTTTGCAGACGTGGTGTCGAGAAAATGTTTAATAATTGATTTAAATGGAATTGCTGCTGCGGGACGAAATTTTACACCTAAAAGTAGAGAAACCCGACTGGTTAATGCTCGCTCATACTGAAAAGAAAACGTACTAGTTGTTAAAGAACTGAGGTTTATTTTTATGACGTTTCTGGCATCCGCAAAGCCATCAATATATCTCTGGGAAAAAAGAGGGGAAAAAAATAACAAAAATAGGGGTACTAAAAACAGTTTCATAAATGGGTAACGTTGTAAAATTACGACAACGTGCTTTATTATATCAAATTAACCTGTAGGTGATAAAAAAGCCATTCCAAAAAAGGAACGGCTTTTATTTTCTCATGCAAGCAACGGTTATTTATTCATTGTAATTAAAAACTCTTCATTGTCCTTGGTTCCCCGCATATGTTTTAGTAAAAGGTTCATAGACTCTTCGCTATTCATATCAGCAAGGTGATTACGGATTACCCACATTTTTTGCAATACATCTTTATCAAGAAGTAAATCTTCTCTGCGGGTTGATGATGCTGTTAGATCAATAGCAGGGAAAATGCGACGATTTGCAAGACGACGATCAAGCTGTAATTCCATGTTACCGGTTCCCTTAAACTCTTCAAAAATTACTTCATCCATCTTACTGCCCGTTTCAATTAGGGCGGTTGCGAGTATGGTTAAGGATCCCCCGTTTTCAATTTTTCTGGCGGCACCAAAAAACTGTTTAGGCTTTTGCATGGCATTTGCTTCCACACCACCACTTAATACTTTGCCGGAAGCGGGAGCAACGGTGTTATGAGCTCTCGCCAAGCGGGTAATAGAGTCCAGCAAAATCATTACATCGTGCCCACACTCTACCAGACGTTTGGCTTTGGCCAGGGCAATGTTTGAAACTTTTACATGTTTTTCTGCCGGCTCATCAAATGTGGAAGCAATAACTTCTGCTTTTACACTTCGCTCCATATCGGTAACCTCTTCAGGCCTTTCATCAATAAGCACCACCATTAAATAAACCTCCGGGTGGTTGGCCGCAATGGCATTAGCCACTTCTTTTAATAACATGGTTTTACCAACCTTTGGCTGTGCCACAATCAATCCCCGTTGCCCCTTACCAATAGGCGTAAATAAATCCATCAACCTTGTAGAATAGTTGGTAGATGAGGTGTACAAATTCATCTTTTCATACGGGAAAAGCGGTGTAAGATAATCAAATGGCACACGGTCGCGAACTTCTTCGGGACGTTTACCATTAATGGTATCTACTTTTAACAGGGCAAAATATTTCTCCCCTTCTTTTGGCGGACGCACAGCTCCAAAAACGGTATCGCCTGTTTTTAAACCAAATAATTTTATTTGGGAAGGAGAAACATAAATATCGTCAGGAGAAGAAAGATAATTATAATCACTACTTCTAAGAAAACCATAACCATCCGGCATCATTTCCAGCACCCCCTCACCCATTATAACGCCATCGAACTCAATATTAAAAGCGGTTTCTCTGCGCTGTAGTTGTTGTCTTTGCGAAGTTACTGCATCCTGCAATTGTTGTATCGCTTCCACCGGCGCCGCTTCTTCTGCAACCGCTTCTGTCGTCTGTGGCTCGGTTGTTGGCTCATCATCCGGTAGGGCCAATTCTTGGGATGGGGCTTTTTTTAAGAATGTTTTTTTGTTTTTTTCTCCCAGATCTCCTTCTTTTTTCTTTTTATTCAACGGAGTTTTTTCCGGCCGGGCCTCATTCATTACCACAGCATCTTCTGATGTGTTGGACGTAGAAGTTTTTACAATCCTCTTACGTTTTTTTTCATCGCCGGAAGATTTGGTTTCGCTTTCTTCAACAGCTTGTTTGTCGAGGATTTTGTATATCAACTCCTGTTTGTCTAATTTTTTTGCGCCTGAAATTTTTAACTGCTCGGCTATGTCCAGCAGTTCGGGAACGAGCATATCGTTCAATTGTAGAATGTCATACATATATAAGCATGAAAGAGTTTCTTAAGCAATAGCAATCTTAATTCTTCGAAAAAATTTAATTGATCTGATTTTTTATCTTGAGTGGAACTGACGAAAACTGATAAACTTGCGAGCAAGTAATTGATGAACTAATCAGTTTGTTTCCGGTGCAATTATACAGCTAAAACCCGAAAAACAAAAACTTTTTTGCCAAAAAGAAAGCGGGGGCCCCGAGGTGGAGCCAGGTATAGGGATTTAAAAATCATTTTTTGTTCAAAACGAAACAAATGTGAGGATTAAAAAACAGGGTAGAGATATTGAGAAAGAATAGGGTTTTCTACACCCATTTAACGATTTTTTCAATAAACAAAAGGATAAAATACATCCGAAAGCGCCTTTATATTCCGAAGGCGTACTTTCGGGTATCTATTGTAAAGATTCAATTGGCAAACTTGAGGTTAGTCAAGTATCTTTGCCCCGCTTAAAAATTCAGCTATGTTTAATAAAAGAGTGAAGATTAAAGTTCTGCTTGCAGAGGAGCCAAAAAACCAGGAAGTTACTGTTATGGGATGGGTAAAAACCTTTCGGAATAGCCAATTTATTGCTTTAAATGACGGAAGTACCGGCAATAATTTGCAAGTTGTGGCAGAATTGGGCAAATTTGACGAGGCGCTTCTGAAGCGAATTACCACGGGGGCATCATTAAAAGTTACCGGAAATGTAGTTCCTTCTTTAGGGAAAGGCCAGAAGATGGACCTTAAGGCCAGTGTTATTGAAATATTGGGGGATAGTGATGCTGAAAAATTCCCCCTTCAACCTAAAAAGCACAGCCTGGAGTTTTTAAGAGAGAATGCGCACTTGCGGTTTAGAACCAACACATTTGGAGCTGTATTTCGGATTCGCCACTCGTTGGCTTTTGCTATTCATAAATTTTTTAACGATAAGGGATTTATTTATCTGCATACACCCATCATTACTGCCAGCGATGCGGAAGGGGCCGGCGAAATGTTTCGGGTTACCACCTTGCCTTTCGACAATACCCCACGAAATGAAGATGGTAGTATTAACTTTAAAGAGGATTTTTTTGGCCGTTCTACCAACCTAACAGTAAGCGGGCAGTTGGAAGGTGAATTGGGCGCAATGGCATTTGGCGAAGTTTATACTTTTGGCCCGACTTTTCGTGCCGAAAACTCTAATACAGCCCGCCACCTGGCTGAATTTTGGATGATTGAACCTGAAATGGCTTTTTGTGACCTGGAAGATAATATGAACTTGGCCGAAGAATTTATTAAATACATTATTGGGTATGTGATGGATAATAATAAGGAAGATCTTGAGTTTTTAGCGCAAAGGCAGGAAGAAGAGGAAAAACAAAGGCCCCAGAACGAAAGAAGTGAAATGGGTTTAATAGAGAAGCTGAATTTTGTGTTGAACAACAACTTTGAGCGGATTACTTATACTGAGGCAATTGATATTTTGCTTAATTCGCCTGCTTATAAAAAGAAGAAATTTCAATATGAGGTAAGGTGGGGAATTGATTTACAAAGTGAACACGAAAGATACCTGGTTGAAAAGCATTTTAAAAAGCCGGTAATAGTTACCAATTACCCCAAAGAAATAAAGGCATTTTATATGCGTCAAAATGAGGACGAAAAAACAGTGGCCGCAATGGATATTTTAGCCCCCGGGATTGGCGAAATTGTAGGGGGTTCTCAGAGAGAAGAGAGGTTAGACAGGCTGCAGAAAAGAATGGAGCAATTGCACATACCCCAGGATCAACTTTGGTGGTATTTAGACACCAGGCGTTTTGGAACCGTTCCTCATGCCGGATTTGGTTTGGGTTTTGAACGACTGATTCAGTTTGTAACGGGTATGAGTAATATTCGCGACGTAATTGCTTTTCCCAGAACGCCTAAAAGCGCCGAGTTTTAAACAACAACACCTGGCACAAATCGGGTCAACCCAGGCAGATTTACCCTCAAACCTGGCTGTTTTATAAGAGGATTAATTTATTCTTTATTACTTTTCGTGTATGCATAGCAGTGGTATATTCGTATGATACACTAATTGACGGGTGTGGGTTCCTTTAAAAAATTTTTCAAAAAAACTATGTTTTTTCGGTATAGTAATTAATAAGTCTATTTGATTTTTTTCTACAAAAACCTCTGTTATTTCGGCCATGTTTTTACCCTCTAAAAAATGATATCGTGGCTTCATTTTAAATAATAGGTGATCAAGCAACATGCTTTGTTCCGGGGTGTCAGGCGTAAAATGTTTGTTTTTGTAGTCCACATTTATTACATGTAATTCTGCGTCAAAATCTTTCACTAATTTATTCAGTAAGTCCAGGGGCGTGGTTTCCACCACCTTATCAAAATCACAGGCAAAGCCTATTTTTTTAACAGGCTTAAATGTCGCAGCAGAAGGCACGATTAATACCGGAGCCGGCAAGTGGTTTACTACTTTCATCGTGTTGCTGCCAACCAACACATCTACAAAATCCCGATGTCCTCGTGTGCCCAATACAAATAAGTCCGGCTTTATTTTTTTGTTTAATTCTTCCAGTATAATTAGCAGGTTTTCATTTTCAAGATGTGTAGATATTGTGGCCCCCGTTTTGTTTTTTTCTTCTAATTCTAGTTTTGCCCGCTCTAATTGTAGTTCGGAATCTTTTTTTATTTGTTCATACATCTCAATGGATGGCGGAATTTCTGAAACAGGCACCGGCACCATATAGCTGTGAACCAGCATTAATTCAGCGCCATAAAATTGTGCTAACGAAAGGGCATAATTAACCGCAGCTTTGGCATTAGCAGAAAAATCTGTACAGACAACAATCTTTTTCATATTAACTATTTTCCAAGCTAAAATAATTTTTATGAGGCACATTTTGTATGAGAGCAATCACGTAGATGTGTGATAGTAATTATTGTACCTGGGCTTGTTTCCAGTATGCGATTCTTGTTTTTATATTTTCACGGATATTAACATAAAAGAGATTGATATCACCGGCATGGAAGTTTTTTATAGGTATTAAAAAGCTAAAGGGGAATTTAGGTTTTTGTATCCACAATACGTTTTTGTGTATTTGTGCGTCGTTTGAATGAAGAAGAATTTTATTAAACTTCCATAAAATAGCCCCTTTATTTAAAGTTCGGGGCGCCTTTATGGTGTCCGTAGTCCAAAGAAGCGGATTGGTAACATACGAAGATGTTGTTTCCATTTTTACATACGGAGGCAAATATCCCCGTTTAAGTGTGCGCCAACTTACAAAGCAACCGGTGGAGGTGGAATCTTTGCAGGGCTGAAATTTTGTAAAGTAATCTTGTGGTACAGGAAGACCAATCAGGTAGGCACAAACCAGTTGCTTTTTTAGCGGCTCGTCTTCAATAAATTCTTTAATCAACCTGGCTGCATGTAAAGTTCCCTGGCTGTGTGATGCGATAATAAAAGGCCTGCCATTATTATAATGCTGTAGGTAATACTCAAACGCATTTCTTATATCGTTATATGCCGTGTCAAATGCCTTATCGGCTAATTCTTTTTTCATTTTGAAGAAAGCGGATAAATGCGCCTGTTTGTACCGGGGGGCAAAAATTCGGCAGGAAGCATTAAAAACACTTGCCTGGTAAAGAATGGACGTGTAGTCTGTTTTAGCCGATAGCGTAGCATCAAAAATGTCGGCATTGACTTTTCCTTTTGGAAAGTGTTTTTTCGTGTAGGTGGTTGGGTGTATGAAGAAGACATCAACGGATGAATCAGCTATACCGTTTTTTAACGGGTAAGGAATACTGTCTGCGGGGTCTTTTTTATCCGGGTGTGATGACCAGTTTGATAAATTGCTATAGTCGGGACTGTTTGTTTTGGGGTCTTGAGAATATTGGCTAATGAATTTGTAGTAAGATGGGGTGCAGGAACTATTTACAATAACCGTAATTAGAATACGAAAACAGAATTGATAATTAAAATTTATCTTTGGCAAAGGGCCTATTTTTCGTTCAAATATAAGCTTTATGCTCTTTTTTCGCCGGGCCTTGTTGTTGTAAAAACCTTTAATATTATCTGGTTTATTTTTTACTCCAGGTTTAGGTGTCTGAAAATGGTTTTATATTTATTCAGCTTGATTGTTAAATAATACGTGCTGACATTAATTCGACATATATCATTTTTACGAGCAGTTTTTTTTTACAGTGTTACTGCCTTTGGCGGTCCGCAAGGGCACTTGGGTATGATGATGAAAACTTTTGTTGGGAGACGAAAGGATGTTACAACTGAGGAGTTGATGGAATACAATGCGTTTTGTAATCTTTTACCCGGACCCTCTTCTTCACAAATCATTACACTTATCGGTTATAAACGGGGAGGCGTACTTCTTGCCGTAGTGACCTTGATTATTTGGATTTTACCAGCCTCTATTTTAATGGGCTTTTTTTCTTTTGTGCTTCATTTTATAGATAAAGAGGCTGTTCATACCAATATTTTTAAATTTTTGCAACCTATGGTAGTTGGGTTTTTGGGTTTTGCTACCTATAAGGCCTTTAAAATTTCCATAAAAAATACAATTACAAGGGTAATATTAATTGTAGCGGCGCTTGCTACCTATTTTTTATTTTCCACACCCTGGGTTTTTCCAATTCTTATTTTGTTAGGAGGTGTGGTTACTAATTTTAGTGACAAGCGCATCCCTCATTATGGTGTTAAGCCCAAGAAAATAAAATGGAGTAACATCACTTTATTTTTAGTTGTTTTTTTAGTTGCCGGTTTTTTGAGCGAAACTGCAAGAAAGGGCAATTGGGAATCGCGTAAGGCATTTAACCTGTTTGAGAACTTTTATCGTTTTGGCAGCCTTGTTTTTGGTGGAGGAGATGTTTTAATGCCAATTATGTATGAACAATACGTTGTTAGGCCTGAAACGAAAAGGATACTTAAAAAGAACAAGGATGTTTTAAAAATTGAACAAGATGAGTTTCTTACCGGAGCCGGCATTGTTCGTGCCATTCCCGGCCCTGTTTTTTCAGTTGCATCTTTTGTGGGTGGCATGGCCTTACGTAGAGAAGGATCTGCTATGCAGGTGCTGGGCTGTGTTATTGGGACGGTTGCTATTTTTTTACCTAGCGCTTTGTTGCTTTTGTTTTTCTATCCGATTTGGAATAACCTGAAGCGATACGTAATAATATTCAGAGCGCTGGAAGGGATTAATGCAGTTGTTGTGGGAATAATGTTTGCTTCGTTTTTTTATCTTTTAAAAGATGTTTCCATTGTGGGAGCCCAATTGTCTATTTTTATAAATATTGTTGTTATTATCGGCACCGGGAGCTTGTTGTTGTTTACGCGGTTTCCTCCACCATTAATTGTTTTGTGTTGTTTGCTACTGGGCTGGATTTTTTAATTACCGGTAATACCCCGCTTTTGTTATTTCTTCCAGTACTTTATCGGGCACAAGGTAACGAATGGTTTTCCCTGTTTTTATTAACTTACGTAAATGGGTAGCCGAAATTTCTACAAGCGGGGCGTTTAGTTGTGTTATGTTGGCTCCGTGTGTTTCAGTAATTTCAAATCCCGGTCGGGGATAAATATAAAGGGGATAATTTTTTAAGATAACAGACGCATTTTTCCACTTATGAATGTTTTGAAAACTGTCACTTCCCATTAAGATCACAAAAGTGTGTTCGGGATATTTTTCTTTTAAATATGCCAGTGTATTAACCGTGTAGGAGGGCTTGGGCAGGCCAAACTCAATATTAGTTGCTTTTAGTTTTGGTTCTCCCTCTATGGCCAGGTTAACTAAGTGAAGTCGCTGGTATTCGTTCAAAAGGGCGGATTCAGACTTAAATGGATTTTGGGGTGAAACAACAAACCATACCTGGTCCACATCGCTATTTTGAAGTACATAATTGGCGATAATAAGATGGCCATTATGGATAGGGTTAAAGGAGCCAAAATACAAAGCAACTTTCATAAAGCTGATATTCAATTTTTTATATACGCTCTACCCAGATTTTTTCCGCTTCTTCCAGCCTTAAACTTAGTTTGTAGCCTGCCACGAGGATAGATATGGGATCTTTCATTGGTGCGATTTGTTCTACAACTACCCGTTCTCCTGGAACACAACCCATTTCCATTAATTTTAAAAAGATATCATCGCTTTCAAAGGAGTGGATTATTACGGCTTCACCAATTGCTATTTTAGAAAGTTTTTCCATCAGTTTGCAAATGTAAATGAGACATATTGATATGTTTGTAATTAAAAGTAGAAATAAAGAGTTTGGTAGCGTTTTATTATATAGATACAACCCGGCGTCCCCAAAATGCGACAATTTTAAAGTCGTTTGTTTTGGCTTTATTTAAAAAGGAGGGTTTTTCGGTGGGAAGGGTTAATTATGTTTTTTGTAATGATAAATACCTCCTTAATATAAATAGAACCCACCTGAAGCATAATTTCTTTACTGACATAATAACTTTTCCTTTGTCTGAGGGAGGACAACCCATTGTAGCTGATATATTTATTAGTACAGACAGGGTTTTTGATAACCATATTTCTTTTAAAGCTTCTTTCCAGGATGAACTAAGGCGTGTAATTTTTCATGGTGCGCTTCATTTATGCGGACACAATGATAAGACGGTAAAGCAAAAGGAAGAAATGAGGGCGGCAGAAAATAAGTATTTGAAGATGTTTCATAAATACAGTTCCACGTAAAACTGTTTCTGTGTGAAACTGTTTTATGTGAAACAACTATCTTTACATAAAAAAATGGCAAGGAAAAAATGGACCCCAAAAAGTGAAGTAACCAGCCCTCTGCTTAGTGTTAGAGAGAAGAGAAAGTGGCAGATAGCCTTTAGAAGGTATGTTTTGGAGCAACAACCCAGCTTTTTTTATGCCCCCTTTTTTGCTTTGGATATTAAAAACATTCGGAAATGGCTTGAACTTCAATTTGAAGAAGAGATTAGTTGGGAGAATTTTGGTTCTAACTGGCAGTTTAGCCACGTAGTGCCGGTTATCTATTTCGATTTTTCACTTCCGGAAGAACTAAAACTGTGCTGGAACTTTATAAACATACGGGTAGAGCGGAAAAAAGATGAAAAAAACAGCAAAAATCGCTGGGATATATTGGGGGCAAAAGGGTATTTCAACAAAATATATAAAGCAACCGGCTATGAGCCCTGCATTTACATGCTTGAAAAAATTGATAAAATAGAACTTAGCCAGGCAATTAATACCGAAAAACAGGAGGCTTTTATTAAGGAAAACAGTTCTCACATCAACTTGGTTAAGCAATATTCTGCCCTGGAGTTTGAAATGTTAAACAACGGAAAGAGCATAGAGGAGATAAAGAGGGAAACCGATTTTTTAAATGCATATAAATTACCGGGTAATACCCAATAACTTTGCCGGTTATTAAGTCGCAAAAATGTTTAAAGAATATGATGTTATAGTGGTTGGTGCCGGTCATGCGGGCTGTGAGGCTGCAGCTGCGGCTGCCAATATGGGATCGAGGGTTCTTTTGGTAACAATGAATCTGCAAACCATAGCGCAAATGAGCTGCAACCCGGCAATGGGAGGCATAGCTAAAGGGCAAATTGTAAGAGAAATTGACGCATTAGGGGGGTATTCCGGCATGGTGAGTGACGAGAGCATGATACAATTCAGGATGCTTAATCGGTCTAAAGGACCCGCTATGTGGAGCCCCCGGTCTCAAAACGACAGAATGCTTTTTTCACTTAAGTGGCGGGAAAGACTGGAACAGACCCCGAACCTTGATTTTTACCAGGACATGGTATGCGGGCTGATTGTTAAGAACGGCACATGTAAAGGAGTTATAACCAATCTTGGACATGAAATAAAAGCAAAAGCAGTTGTTTTAACTAACGGTACTTTTTTAAACGGGGTAATACATATAGGCGAAAAGCGGTTTGGTGGTGGAAGGGTTGCGGAAAAGGCAGCAACCGGTATTACAGAACAATTGGTAGAGCTTGGTTTTGAAAGCAGCAGATTAAAAACAGGTACCCCGCCAAGGGTGGATGGACGAAGCCTGGATTATTCGAAGATGGAAGAACAAAAGGGAGACGATTTTATTTCCGGCTTTTCTTTCTTAGACACCAGAAAACCAAAGCAAGAAACGCAACGCAGTTGCTGGATAACCTATACAAACAAAACCGTTCACGATATTTTAAAAACGGGGTTTGACAGGAGCCCTATGTATCAGGGTCGCATACAGGGAACCGGCCCACGGTACTGTCCAAGCATAGAGGATAAGATTAACAGGTTTGCGGAAAGAGACAGGCACCAGCTTTTTGTAGAGCCAGAGGGGTGGAATACGGTAGAAATCTATGTTAATGGCTTTTCCACATCGTTACCCGAAGAAGTTCAATACGAGGCGCTTCGTATTGTGCCTGGTTTTGAAAATTGTCGCATTTTTAGGCCTGGATACGCTATAGAATACGATTATTTCCCTCCAACTCAGCTAAAATACTCGCTTGAAACGAAAAAAATAGACAATCTTTTCTTTGCCGGTCAGATTAATGGTACAACTGGTTATGAAGAAGCGGCTTGCCAGGGACTGATGGCGGGAATAAATGCCCACCAGAAAATTAATAACCGGGAGCCATTTATTTTAAAAAGGAGTGAGGCTTATATTGGGGTATTAATTGATGATTTAATTAGCAAGGGAACAGATGAACCGTACAGAATGTTTACCAGTAGGGCTGAATTTAGAACATTGCTCCGCCAGGATAATGCAGATTTGAGGCTGACAGAATTAAGTTACCGACTCGGCCTTGCCTCCCAACAGCGAATGGAAAAAACAATAACAAAAAAGGAAGGGGTAAACAAGATTAAAGGCATTTTATTGCAACAAAATATTGAGCCAGCGGAAATAAACAACTGGCTTATATCGATAGGAGAAACTCCCCTGGTTCAAAA
Source organism: Chitinophagaceae bacterium (assembly GCA_035703165.1). Taxonomy (GTDB): domain Bacteria; phylum Bacteroidota; class Bacteroidia; order Chitinophagales; family Chitinophagaceae; genus AWTP1-9. The sequence continues at coordinate 9,025 of DASSYR010000036.1, read as the reverse complement.
ACAAAAGGCCAGCCAGATAGTTTTAAGGCCGTCCATTAATTTAAGCGAAATGGTAAAAGCGGTGGAAAAATTAAGCGAATTATCGAAGGAATTTGATGAAGAGCTGTTGGAGCAGGCCGAAATTCAACTTAAATATGATGTGTATATAGAAAAAGAAAAAGAATTGGTTCAACGAATGAATAAATTGGAAGATTTAATTATTCCCGACAGTTTTAATTACGATAACCTGCTTTCTTTATCGAATGAGGCAAGACAAAAGTTTAAAAAAATAAAACCTCAAACCTTAGGTCAGGCATCCCGTATTTCGGGTGTAAATCCCAGCGATATACAAATATTAATGGTGTATATGGGGCGATGAGGGATACCTATCATTATTAAATTATATTGAAACGATTTTATATTATTACCCATTTCGGAAATATACCCTGTAAATGCTTGCTAAATTTGCTTCCCTGTAAACTGTGATAACAACAAAAACGATACAGATTGCGCTTGTAGGAAATCCAAATAGTGGAAAAACTTCGCTGTTTAATTCATTAACGGGCCTGAACCAGAAAGTTGGAAATTTTCCGGGTGTAACGGTAGATAAAAAAACCGGCATTTGTGCAATAACACCAACCATTGATGCAACCATTATTGATTTACCCGGTTCCTATAGTTTATATCCACGACGTGAAGATGAATGGGTTGCCTACCGGGTATTAATGGGGCAGGATGAAGAAATAAAACCAGACCTGGTGATATTGGTAGCAGATGCCAGTAATCTTAAGAGAAATTTATTGTTTGCCTCCCAAATTATTGACCTGAAGGTGCCAACAGTAGTAGCCCTTACCATGCACGATATTGCAAAGCAAAAAGGAATAAAAATTGACGTGGAGGATATGGAGAGGGAACTTGGTGTGGCAATAATTCCTGTAAACCCGAGAAAAAACAAAGGCCTTTCGCAATTAAAAAAAGCAATTGCCGGAACATTACAATTATATACTCCGCCATCAAGAGATTTTATTTCCACCTCATCGTTAGCTGGCGAAGCTATTGCGGGAATAAAAGATCTTTTGCCCGAGCTTAGCGATTATCGAGCTGTACATTATCTGATCAACCACGAGTCTTTTTCGTTGAATGAAGAAATGCAGGATAAAATTGAAACTGTTGAAAAAAGCAATCACTTTAACCACACCAAAGTTCAGGCAGAAGAAATTTTACAGCGCTACCAACGCATTAAATCCGTAATGCAACAAACGGTAACGGAGCCGGATCCTAAACAGAAACAACTTTTTGCCGAAAAACTAGATAATATTTTTTTGCATCGGTATTGGGGCTATTTTATTTTATTGGGTGTTTTATTTTTATTGTTTCAAAGTGTGTTTTGGTTTGCGCAGTTTCCTATGGATGGCATAGAGTGGAGTTTTGCTAAAGTTGCTACCTGGTTTTCTTCCCGGCTGCCCCAGGCGTGGTGGAGCGATTTGTTTATTAATGGCGTATTAGCGGGGCTTAGCGGTATTTTAGTTTTTGTACCGCAAATAATGATTTTGTTTGGATTGATAACACTGCTGGAAGACAGCGGTTATATGGCTCGTATTAGTTTTCTTAGTGATAAACTAATGCGCAAAGTTGGGCTTAACGGAAAAAGCGTAATGCCCATGATAAGTGGCTTTGCCTGTGCAGTACCCGCTATTATGAGTGCCAGGAATATTGAAAATAAAAAAGAGCGGCTGCTTACTATATTAATAACGCCATTAATGAGTTGTAGTGCCCGACTGCCGGTGTTTACCATTTTAATTTCATTAGTTATTCCAAACACATACTATTGGGGCTTTTTAAGTGTGCAGGGTTTGGTAATGATGGGGTTGTATTTATTAGGATTGGTAATGGGTCTGCTTGTTGCCTACGTGTTAAAAATAGTGATTAAGATTAAAGAAAAGAGTTTTTTTATACTTGAGCTTCCTTTATACAGGCCGCCAAGATGGAAAAACGTAATGCTGACCATGATAGAAAAAGCAAAAATTTTTGTATTTGATGCCGGTAAAGTAATTATGGTGATAAGTATGTTGTTATGGGGGCTTAGTTCTTTTGGTCCTAAAACAGAAATGAACGAAATAACGCAACGTTATGATCTGCTGGTAAAGCAGCAACCGGAAAAGGAGGCCAATTTTAATAAAGAACGAAAAGCCGAATTGCTGGAAAATTCTTATGCCGGGTTGATGGGAAGAATGCTGGAGCCGGTTATTAAACCCCTTGGTTACGATTGGAAAATAGGAATTGCGTTAGTAACTTCTTTTGCGGCCAGGGAGGTTTTTGTAGGAACCATGGCTACGCTTTATTCTGTAGGGGATGCGGATGAAACGGATGCTACGTTGCGACAAAAAATGCAGTCGGCGGTAAAAGCAGATGGAACAAAAGTGTATTCGTTTGCATCGGGAATATCACTTATGTTGTTTTACATATTGGCTATGCAATGCATGAGCACGCTGGCTGTGGTTAAAAGAGAAACAAGAACCTGGAAATGGCCGATTGTCCAATTCGGTTATATGACAGGGTTAGCTTATTTATTAAGTTTTATTGCTTACCAGGTTTTAAAATAAAGCAGAAGGTTACGTGTAAGTTGCTCAAATGAATAAAGAATTTCGGTCGGGTATTGCTTTACTTGTTTTGCTCAATATTGTTTCATTTGTTTTTATTAGGGTAAGTTATTGGTATTTTAATTTGCTGACACATAGCGCTGATTCCGGGGGGAATTGCAAACACTATATGGTAAATTTTGGTTTTAAAATAGTGTAGCCTTTTCTGCGAAGTAAAAAATTAAAAATACCTGTCCGGCATAAAACTTACAACAGTTGCTAATCATTAAGTCTATTGGGTATATCCATACTTTCATGCAAAATTCGTATGATTTCAATTTCACTTAAAGTAACCCGATAAAAAATGTAATGAGAGTTTACTTTCGATGACCTATATCCTTTGCGGAGGTAATCCAGGGGTTTGCCTGATTTAGGCTTTGCAGCTAGAAATTCTATTTCTTTTGCTATTAATGAATGGTATCTGTCAGCCTGTTCTAGCGACCATGTAGCAAAAGTATAATACCAAATTTCTTCAAGGTCTTGAATAGCGGCTTCAAGAAAAACTATTTTGAGTTTCCTCATAAATACTTTTTATGAAGCTGAGCTAAATGCATTTTTGAATCAAAATTATCAACACGCTTTGATTTTTCCCCTTTAATTAATGCCTTAATTAGTGCCGACTTCTTTTTTTCCTCGGACTCTAAAATCCTCAATGCCGTTCTTACCACCTCACTGGCTGATCCGTATTTACCAGAGGAAACTTCTCGTCGTATGAATTTTTCAAAATGTTCGCCGATGAGAATTGATGTATTCTTAGCCATATATTTATTTTTTTAATCAAATATACCAATAATTGGTATTAAGGTAAGTTAAATTTTCTTTCGGAGAAAAGTTGCCATTGCAAATACGGCCAACAACTATATTAACGCATTGCTCTAATATCTATTATAGGGCCGTTATTTCTTTATGCTAATCTAACAGATTTCTAATTAAATTAAAAACATTCTCCTTCGCCGCAGTGCCCCCGGCTAACACACTAAGTTATACAGGAGGCGTTGCCGGGAGGTAAAATAGTTGTTTGTAGTCAACCCATTTCAGGTCGAGACAGCTATTTCAAAATTATCGTTTGGTGCAAAACGGTTTAAGCAATAAATTAATAATTTATATTCGTGTTCTGTTTAAATCATATTTGCATTTTATGAAAACGAAATTCGTACTAATATTGGTTGGTGTATGGCTGCCTCAATTGGTGACTTTAGCACAAATAACAGAAGAAGTACCTCTTGGCCCGATAAGCCCGGTAACCGGACTTATAATAAAAGATGATGTTACCAGAATACTCATCCATAACAGTTCTGGTGACAGGGCTCATAATTATGTACAACAGCTTGCCTTGTGGGACAGACAACAGAACACCAAAGAAATAACTAATGCCGCACATTGGATAGAAGCAAAGGCCAAAGAATTTGGACTAAAGAATGTTGAAATTGAAAACTATTTATCGAATGGTAAAACTGAATATTTCGGAAGTCCAACCAGCTTATTCTGGAAGGCAAAGAAAGGTGACCTTTGGGCTACTTCTCCATATCTCTTTAAGATAACATCTTATGCAGATTTACCGATGTCATTAGCAAGTAACAGCTATTCCATAAAGGATTCTGCCGAGTTAGTGGATATCGGTTCGGCTTCATATCTTAATTATCAAGATAAAGATTTGAAAGGCAAGATAGTATTAACTTCAAGAAGTCCATCGGCAGTGTATCAAAAGGCAGTTTTGCAAAAAGGTGCCATTGGCGTTATTTCACATTACTCAGTTCCTTACTGGGATAAACCTAATAAACTTGAAGGAGATTTTCCGGATCAGGTTGGGTGGGCAGGAATGCCGGCTTCAGACAATGTAGAAAAACAGTCTTTTGCTTTTATGATTTCGGAACGCAAGGCAAAAGAACTTCGAGAACTGTTAAGGCAAGGAAAAGTTAATCTGTTTGTTGACATTGAAACAGAGAAGGTAGAAGATAATATCGAAATTGTTAGTGGTGTAATTCCAGGTTCAAAATACCCTGACGAAGAAATTATTATTACAGCCCACCTCGATCATTACAAACCCGGTGCTGATGATAATGCTTCAGGTTGTGCAGTTATACTTGAAATGATAAGAACACTAAATTACCTGATAGATACGAAGCAAATTTCCAGACCTTTAAGAACAATCCGTTTTCTTTGGCTGCCAGAGTTTAGTGGAACTATGGCCTGGTTTTCCAGACACTTAAACGATAAAAAAACACGTATCCTGAATTTGAATTTTGATATGTTAGGTGCTAATGCTAAGAAAACGAATTCATCATTCTTTACGAGCTATACACCGGATTGGAATGGATCTTTTATTAATGCGTATATGACTTCAATTACCGATTTTATTAATAAGTTCAATAATACTCGCTACCCGAAAAGAAAAGACTTTCATATTAGTTCGGTAAATGGCACAAGAAATCATTTTAACGGATCAATGCAACTTTATTCTCGTGGTTCGGATCATCAAATATTTAATGATTTTCATATTCCGGGTGTTGGTTTTAATACATGGCCGGATGATTTTTATCACTCAAGTGAAGATACGCCTGACAAGATTGACCCCACACAACTTCACCGGGTAACTTTTTTAGGATTAGCCTCTTTACTTATGACGGGCTGGGCGGATGCACCACAAGCGTATGATATAACGAGCCTTATTGCTCTTTATGGAGCTAAAAGGCTTCAAAATGACGAGTTTCTCGCAAGGCAGGAAATAATGAAAGCCAGTAAAGAAAATTTTGAAAATGCAACTTACTTTGCCAGTAAAATTTTAAATAATGGCTTTAAAAGGGAGAAAATGGCAATGGAGTCATTACTGAATTTATGCAATAGCATGGAAGCAAAAGCATTGGTAAAATCCAATATTATTCAGTATGACGAAAAGGAAGCATTACTACAAAAGCAATTGGAAATCATTTCTGCTGAGAAAGCCAAATCGTTAGGTTTGCCAGTTACAAAACATAAATTGACAAACAAGGAAACGGAAGCAAACAAATTGGTTCCTGCACGTCAAAAAGACAAGGAATTAGTTACTTTTTATTCAACCTATAACTTACTTAGTACCGATACTACCATAAATTATGATGAAATTACGAATGCCACCAATCTTTTAATGAATGAATTAAGAGAACAAGAAGTAAGTGAATTGAGAATATATCAATTTGAAGACATTATTGCTGGTTATGGAGATGGTAAAAAGTCCTTTTTGGAAATTCGTGATGCCATGTATGTAGAATATGGTGTAAAAGTGCCTTTGGATATTATTGAAAAGATTTTTAAAATTTTTGAGAAGGCTGGTGCTATTAAGATAAATAAGAGGTAGATGTCATTAGTAAAATTCAAAGGTGCTGGTTACACGTTTTTATTGATAAATCAGTTTATTATAAACTTTGAAGAATAATATTGCAATTATTTGCACTAACAGGTATTTTCATTTTTTACTAATGACAGCTTGATATAATTAATTCTGACTAACGTTAAATTTTTCATTTAAGAATCAGTTTGTTGCGATTCCGATGTCCTCATTAGTCAGATTAAATTTATCAATTTGTTTTCTAATTCTTTTCACGATTCCCTGTTTTCTTTTTTGATCTAAGAATAGATATCCTTCCGGATTTATATAGGATACACCTTTCACTACCATGTTCCATATTATTACAGCAAGTTTTCTGGCTGTAGCACTTATAGCTGATACTCTTCCTTTTCTAAAATTTATCCTTTGAAAAAAATCTCTAAGAGGGGTGGACTCTTTTAAATTTCCTATTGCATTCGCTGCATTCCTTAAGGCTATTTTCAACCTGCTGCTTCCCTTAGGTACTTTACTGGATAGTACTTTACCTCCGCTTACTTTATTATTAGGAGCAAGACGCAACCAGCTTGTAAAACGCTTGGCTGATGTGAACTTCTTTATACCTTCTCTGCCTACTTCACTCATAAGGGCTAATACTGTAGAATAGCTCATGCCTTCAATAGCTAATAAATCTGTTCCTCCAAACATCTGATAAGATTTTAGATTCAGGTCTATATCTTTTGGTGTATTCTTATTGATGCGCTTATGTGGTTTGGGTTCTATGTAATGTTGCTTCTTATCTTCGTCGGTATTTATAATCATATCTAGCATCTTTTCTATTTCTTTGTCACAGCGTGCTATCTTGTCCTGAAGCTGATCGTATGTTTCTAATTCCTGTTGTAAGGCAAATAAATAATCTTTCCTGCCATTTGATTGAAGGGCTTTGGCTATTTCTTTCTCACTCTTTCTGCAATTCCCATGGCGAAGGGATGCTAGTTTTTCTGCATTACTTTCTCCATTGCAGATAGCTCTAATTATATTAAGTCCTGTAAGTCCGCATATATCATTTACCACTACATCTAGTCTCAGGTTGAGTAAGCGAAGATACTTCTGCATTTTCTTTGATGTAGAGGCTGCATTATGAAGTAGATTTGATCTGTGTCTGCAATAGGTGCGAAGTTGTTCGGTCTCTCCATCGGGAAGAAAGCTGCTTGACAGTAAACCAAGGGTGTGGAGTTTTTGTATCCACTGACAATCCATTACATCGCTCTTTTTACCCTTGATGTTTTTGGTAAATTTCCCATTGCAAAGAATTACATGAAATCCTTTGGCAATAAGAATCGAATAAAGATTCTGCCAATAGGTACCTGTACTTTCCATAGCTATGGTTTTGACTTTTCTTTCTTTAAGCCAATCTGCCATTGAAAACAGGTCGTCATTAAATACTCCATACTCTTTAACATCTTGTTCTTGCTGACCTACCGCAACCCAGTGCGATCGGCTTCCTACGTCAATGCCTGCTGCATGAGGATTGACTACTTCCATTGAAATAGATTCTTGTTCCATCTTAATAAAATTTATAAATACTCTAAGGAGATGTGCTTTAGGCAAGAAATTATTCTGAACGGGGTTCCGCCAAAAGGCGGACCGCCACTGGTGTCTTCGCAAACATCTCAACCAGGATTGCACCCGTGCTTCCTTTTCAGGAGCGACACTTTTAAAATCGGTCTTACATAGAGCATGGCTAATTTAGGAAACAATGATGGAATTTTAAACACGTTGGCTACGGGAGTCTATGATGGGACTATATGGGGGATATCAGCTAACGAGCAGGTATTTGCGAAGGCTGGGGAATAGACTTCCGTCCGCCCGGCTACCTGAAGCTAAATTTATAAATAAAAGTTGATGATTTGCACATAGCTAAATTATTAACGTCCTGCCCGATATGAAGCCAAATTGAAAAACAAAAGTTGAATCACGGCTTCCGTCCGCCCAGCTTTTGCAAATACCAATGTTAGCAGCCGTATATTGTCGAACGAGCTACCAATCGAATGAACAATTACAATCCGTTATAAAATCCTCTTTAGTGTAGAAGTTACAAAAATCTTTTACCACGTCTAATGTTTCTTCATAGTTGAAGGTTAGAGCCTTTTTATAAACATAGTCATAAGTCGATTGACCTTCGGCTTCTCTTGTGTGAACTATCATATTCCTAAACTCTTTTAAATTTGAAATATGCGTATATTTTTTTGGATGCTGGGTTGAATAATTCTTTTTTGTTGCGTCAGCTAATACATCCTTAAGTTTTTCGTCAAACGGAATAAACTCCTCGATTTGTTTTTTGTTAAACAACTCTGTCTTTCTTGAAGTAACTCTTTTATAAGTATAGTCGTTGGGTATGCACCTGTTCATTAGAGCTTCAATAGCAGTGAAAAGCAAAATAATAAAACTACTTGTAGTACCAAAATAGTCATACAATTCTTTAATCATCACTTCGCTCAATTTTTCCCCCGATAATTTGTCAAATACTTCCTTTCGCTTGTCCTTTATTTGTATGTAATTTAAATATGCGGCATTGAAATAAACAAGTATTGGGTCAGGTTCCGGAATAAGTTTTATCTGATTATTGTGTCGAAAAGTAAATGCTTTAAAAAATTTGTTGTCTTCTGTTGTCAAAAAGGGTGTCATGCCCCTGGGAATACTCTTTATTTTAGCTTGGTCGTCAAGCGGTATACCTAATTCAGATTTGCTCATTAGGTCAATAACCTCTTGGGGCAATTCTGTTTCGTGAAGAAATTTCTTTTGAATATGTTTTTTCATTCGAAGGTCTGTGTCATATGGCTGCTAACAGTTGTATTAACGCATTGCTCTAATATCTATTATACCCATACCACTTTTTCCCGCTAAAACATCAAAGCCCCTCCTGCTTTTTCCCGGCATAATAAATACCCACGGCGAACAGTATGTTTTTAACAATGTTGTTGATATTGTGAAAACCCCATACTGTCATACCTATTTCGGCTGAAAATTTTTTTAATATGTAATTTGCCATAATAAATAAAAAGAGGTTAAAACTAAAATAAAGAAAAACAGCTGTAGTAATCCA
>DASSYR010000017.1:0-7141 GCA_035703165.1 Chitinophagaceae bacterium | reverse complement strand
GAATAAATTTTCTCCACTTCCAGTTTTTCTCTTTTTACCGCCTGAATTACTTCCCAGTTATAATGTTCGATAAAACCACTGGGTTGCAAAAGATCGCTTGCATATAAAAGTTTGTATTCGGGAAAATATACCATCATCATTCGCTCTCCCGTTTCTGTACGAAAAGGTATTAATTTAATTCGGTTTGTTCCAACGCCCAATTCTGTAGGCATGTCAACATATTTTATTTTTGGCTTCTTGATTTTCATATTTTGCCAAATATCCGGCTCAGTTTTAAAATCAGCTTTTAATAGAGATTCTATAATTTGTTTGTTAGCCGAAAGGGCAACTACCGTAGCGTTAGCGGCGGCAGAACGAACACCTCCGCAATGTAACCAGGCGTCTGATGTGGTAACGATATAATTCAAAGAAGTTCCCGGGAATATTTTTTTTGCTTCTTCAATAATTTGATCCGTATTGGAAGAAGTGTTGGGAGATTCTATGATGACCAACTCATTGTTTTGCTTAACTACCGTACTATTGCAAGGGCCGGGGATGAGCCAAATATCCTTTGCTATTTCTTTTTTCCTTTCCATGGTTTTCTTAATCTGCGAACTATTAGATTTCCAAAAATCCATACTTGCCTGTTGTATATCTGCCGGTATTCTAACTGAATCAGCCGAAAAGGGAGTGTTAATTACAAATTCCATAATCATAGAAGTTTCCCATAATCTTCCCAGAAAATAAATATCCTTTTGTCTCGGGTAATGAACTCCGTTTTCCAGCAAATCCCACGCTGAGTAATAAATAACTTTATTCAAGTCGCCCCAGGTATTAAAATAGTCATTACTGTACGGTTTTCTAATTTCAACGCAGGTAAATAAGTTGGTATTTTGATTAATACTTATAATAACGGGATAATTATTCCATAAAAATTTAATTCGCTTATTAAGAATACCATGAATCATGGTATCCTTAAGGCAAACCAATGATGAACTGTTTATTGCTTTATCCAGAATATTCAAAGGATTCAAATACAAATCATCTTGCATTGATTGATTTTGCGCTAGCGGGAAAAACGATCCTTTCGGTAATTTAAGAGCAACACAATTCTTATCTAATAAATACTTTCTGCCAAAACTATATATCACAAATTTTTGCTCCTCTTCATATTGTTCAAGAGTATCCTTAAAATCCAGAACACTTTTAAAATTGAAATTGACTGGTATATATGGTCCCTCAAATCGTTCAGACTGTTCTATAGCATTTTTATAACCATAACCGCTTATTTGAAGATTATTAATAGCGCTTATTCTGCTTTTGCCGCCAAGCGCTTTTATTGATTGCTCTGCTATCTCCAACGCACATTTATCAGGCGCTGTTTGGGCTTGTAATTTCAGTATGCTAAAAAAACCAAGTACAACCAAATAATGTAACTTCTTCATCATTGTATTTTTTCTTATCATCGGGTATAAAAAATATTGATTTTTAAATGTAGGTAAATTTGTTCTGGGGGAGCAATAAAAAACTTATCGAGATAAAAAAAAGTTTAAAAATGTAAATATTTATTTTTTTTATATCTGTATCGAATATTAAAATACCAACTTCAAATTGAATAAAAGCGAAAAAATTTACTAAGGGAAAAGCTTATACAAATTTTTGTTGGAGCATTCACTTTAATAAAAAAACAGCCGCACTAATGCAAGCCAGCAGGCTAAATAATCGCAACCGCCAAATTATATCTTAACTATTACATTTAATGTATAGCCGTAACATTTACTCTTTCGATACCTACTAAGTGAACTTCAATATGCCGATCGTGTGCTTTGTTTTCAAATTCGCTAATAATTTCCAGTATATCATAATCAATAAAATTACACTCGCTTCCATCAATTGTTAACACCGAATATTGAGGTATCTTATCCAGGGCATCTCTTAACCTTACTTTATTTAAAAAAGTTACGTTTGTATTTAGCTTTATATAAAACACATCCGTTTCATGTTTTCTTGTTTTTTGAATTTTATACTCAGCCCTGAAATTATTTTGAATAATAAAGTATATTGAAATTAACAATCCAATACTTACCCCTATTAATAAATCGGTTGCCAGAATAATGATGATAGTAAAAATAAAAGGCAAAAATTGTTTCCAACCAAGGCTCCACATATTGCGGTAGAGTTTTGGCTTTGTTAAATTATACCCCGTTATTAATAATACAGCGGCTAACGACGCATAAGGAATTTTGTTTAGCACAAAAGGTATTAATAAAACAGCAAGCAATAAAAAAACACCGTGGGTAAAAGATGACATTTTGGTTCTCCCTCCCGCATCAACATTAGCCGAACCTCTGACAATTACAGCCGTTACGGGTATTGCCCCTAATAAACCACAAGTAATGTTACCTACTCCCTGAGCAATTAATTCCCGGTTAACCGACGTTACGCGGTTATGAATATCTAATTTATCAATTGCTTCTACACACAATAATGTTTCAAGTGTTGCCAAAATACCTATCATACCCCCTATTGTCCATATATCCGTTCGGGAAAAAAATTGGGAAAAATCAGGAAAAGAAATGTTGCCAAATAAGTTAGCGGGTATTTGAACCAATTGGGTTTGCTTAAGCGTTAAACCCATTGTGGCTTTCGTAAAAATGAAATTAATAATAATTCCGGCAAGCACAGCCAGCAAAGGGGCGGGAATCATTTTTATTTTTTTTGCATATCCCTGCTGCATTAAAATTAAAACGATTAAACAAACCAGCGTAACTAACACAGCTCCTCTTGTAGCGTGTATGGTAAAGTTTTTAATATTGCCAAAGAAGTTTTTCGTGTTAAATAAGCTAAGAAACCCGCTCGACCAGAAATCAGGCCGATCGTACCCAATAGCAACCGGTATTTGCTTGGAAATAAGAATAATTCCTATAGCTGCCAGCATTCCTTTAATAACTGCCGATGGAAAATAATTAGCAATTACTCCTAATTTTAAAACGCCTAATAACAACTGTAATAATCCGGCAATAATTACGGAAAGTAAAAATATTTTGTAATCGCCAACAGATACGATAGCTGCAGCCACCACGGTTGACAAACCGGCCGCCGGCCCTGATACTCCTAATGGTGAATTACTAATAAGTGAAATAACAATTCCGCCAATGATGCCGGAAAGTATGCCGGAGTATAACGGGGCACCGGAAGCAAGCGCTATGCCTAAACATAGAGGAAGCGCCACTAAAAAAACAGACAAACCGGCTGGTAAATCGTGCTTTAGCCAAACAAGCCGGTAATATTTTAATTTTCTTTTCAATACTTGTTATTGAATTTAAACAAAGATACGTTTTCGAAAAGGTTAATTTTGCTATCTATTGTTAAACACGTCAATAATGTCACAGAAATGACGCCAAGAAAAATTATTTACCTCATTAATCCAATTTCCGGCACAAGGGGAAAAGCTTCTTTAAAAGAATTAATCCGAAAGCGAACAAAAGAAGCCGGTATCTCTTTTGAAATAATGGATACGGATAAAACGGGTAAATACAATGAACTGAAAATTAAAATTAATAATGAAAATATAACAGAGATAGTAGTTTGTGGTGGTGACGGAACGGTAAGCGCTGTATGTGCTGCCCTGTTGGGTTTAAACGTGCCAATTGGTATTATCCCGATGGGCTCTGGTAATGGATTGGCATTGGCAGCAGGGATACCCACTTCACCATCAAAAGCTTTAGATATAATTTTTAATGGCAAGGCTCATTATATTGATGGTTTTTATATCAACAATCAATTTTCCTGCATGCTATGTGGGTTAGGATTTGATGCCCAGGTGGCACTTGATTTTGCCAGCCAAAAGAAAAGAGGGTTACAAACCTATGTTAAGATATCTGCCATAAATTATTTTAAGGCAAAACCTTATGATTTTACCATCCAGTCAAAAGAAAGAACCTTTAGCACCAGCGCTTATTTTATTTGCATTGCCAATAGCAACCAGTTTGGAAATAACATGAAAATTGCACCAAAAGCCAGCTTAAGTGACGGTTTGCTTGACATCGTTATAGTAAAAAAAATGAGCAAACTAATGTTACCCTTCTCTATTTTAGCTCAATTTGCAGGAGTAAATGCTTTACAAAACATTAATGATTATACGGATAAAAAAAACATCATTTATTTTCAAACACCCTCTTTAACCATCAATAATTTATCTGCAGCACCTCTTCATGTGGATGGCGACCCCTGGCAAACCTCGGATGTATTTACAATAAAAATAGTTCCCAAAGCTTTTAAACTTATACAGCCTTATTGATGATAATCATGTCACAATATCTAGCTTTAACGGACTGCCAAACAAAAATTATTACTCTTACGCCGGGTATTGGATAACTGCAGTACAAAAAAATATGACTAAAAAACTTTCGATGTATTTTAATTGCCTTAGGATTTACTAATTTCACCGTTGTAATCGTTATCTATGGCTATCCGCATTTTCATTACCGGTGGAACTTTTGATAAAGAGTATAATGAACTCAACGGGCAATTATATTTTAAAGACACTCACTTGCATGACCTTTTAGAAATGGGTAGAAACCGGGTAGAGGTTGAAATACGAACATTAATGATGATTGACAGCCTGGAAATGACAGACGAAGACAGGGAACTGATTGTACACCAATGTCATCAATGCGAAGAAGACAAAATTATAATAACGCATGGTACTGATACAATGAGTGAAACCGCAAAAGTGCTGGCCCAAAAAATAAAAAATAAAACAATCGTTTTAACAGGCGCTATGATCCCCATTAAATTTGGCAGTTCCGATGGCCTATTTAATTTAGGTAGCGCTTTGGCTTTTGTGCAAATATTGCCTCAAGGGGTTTATTTAGCCATGAATGGTCGTTATTTTAATTGGGATAATGTTCGCAAAAACAAACAAACGGGTATTTTTGAAGAAATAAAATAATTACTGGTTTGTTAACAAATGACTCAGCCCTAATTCGGGGTGCTTCCCCTGGATGGGAGCAAAAAAATTTACAATACGTTTAAAATCATTTGTTTCATCATCACTTACATAAAAGGGCTCTGCAAAAACCAAAGTTTTCTTTTTAAAATCAAATCCCGTCATAATAATAGGCACATGCGCTTTTTTAGCAATGTAATAAAACCCCGTTCGCAGTTTATCTACTTTTTTTCTTGTGCCTTCGGGTGCCAATGCTATCATTAATTTTTCATTGCGGTTAAATATATCAACTACCTGATCCACTACATTGTGTTTACTAAATCTGTCAACGGGCACCCCACCCAACCATCTAAATAGAAAACCAAATGGCCTTTTAAACAATTCTTTTTTACCAAGAAATTTTGCATTGTGCAGCTTTAAAATACTTCTGTAAGCAAGTCCTATAATAAAGTCGAGCCAACTTGTATGCGGAGCCACTATAATAACACATTTAGCCACCCCCGAAGGAAAACCGGGTTTTGTATTCCAGCCTAATACCTTCAAAAACAACGTCCAAAAAAGTCTTGCTATCATACGCTAAGTATTACAATATTACATATAAAAAAAGTTTACACCATTTATTTTGTCTTACGTTATCACTATCAGCACCTGTTTCACACAGAAGGATTTATACAGGCGGGTTATTTATAAATAAAAAGGTATAATCAAAGTAAAATTTATTTGAAAAATATAGCGGTAATTTTAACCTATCTTAACGGGTGGCATTTGAAATAATAAATCCCTTTTCCTGTCCACCTTTGCAGCTATCAATTATGGAATTGCATTTTTTACCCTCTTTAAAAAGAAAACAGCTTGTTTTAAGAACACTTTTTAGCATTCTTTAAATCGCTGACATTGCCTTTGATTTTTTTACACCATTTGGTCATCACATACATAATTAAAAAGGCTGTCTCATTTATTTGAAACAACCTTTTTGTTATTCTACACACTTATTTAAAGGATTAGTACACTTTTATTTTTTGCGACGTTTTTTCACCAGTTTCCATATTTGTTATTACTAATGAATAAATGCCTTTGGGTAAGTTATTTAATTGAATATTGGAAAGCTTATAACCATACGCTGTTTTTATCAATCTACCCGAATAATCAACAACGCTTATGGATGTAGTACCATTTCCATCGGGAACAACAATATTTACAGTACCCCGGCTAGGATTGGGATAAACCATAACCTGAAATAATTTTGAACTTCTTATTGCTTTTATTTCACTATAGCTTTCTTTTGAAAAATAATTTATTTGACGCAGGCGGTAATAAACCGTTCCTACATTTATTATGTTGTTATCATTAAACGTGTATGTTAGCTCTCCGGAACCGGCCCCATCCGACATTTTTGAAGGCAGATAGCCAATTGTTTCAAAAGCGTCTCCGGTTTTTCGTTGTATCTCAAAGCCCTTTACATCATTTTCATACGCAGTTTCCCATTGTAGTTGTATTTTGCTGTTTTGTTTATACACTTCAAAATATTTCATCTCAACTGGTAAGGGGGAAGAAGTATTTACAAAAACTTCGCCTCCCTGCGAGTTTGGTACATTGTTAATCTGTCCCACTTGTGCTCCTGCCGGACAAGTACCATCAGCGCCAGCCTGATCAAATAAACGGTTGGCTACAAACACAAGTTCTCTGTAGGAAGTAGAGGGAGTAGCAGATGTGCTGCTAATAAACTCACCGATATAATTGGTGGCCGCCGGCGTTGTAAAATCATAATTTGCTGCAAGTGCCGGGGGTATGGTAAATACTGCTTCAAATACAGGCAAAAAGGCCTCGCAGGGCAATACCAAAGTAAGATCACAAAGGTTGGTAGAACGCCTGTAATATCTCCTGTAAAAAATTTTAGTTTGCCCATCAACAGTTACTGTTTTATCAGGAGTAAGAGAGATGTTTGCGTCAGGTCTAGAAGGAAATTCTTCAAAATTTAAACCGCCGTAATCTAACAGTTGGTTTGTAGGTATAAATCTGAAGGACTGAAGTGTTAATACACTGGGATTCCACTGCATTTCTAAGGGTAATACAGCAATCTTCATGTTACAATTTCCATTTGCTGTATTGTTAATATAGTAAGTAGTTGTAATGGTGTTATTAGTACTATTGTAAAAAAGCGTAGCATAAAAATTAGTTTGCTGCTGGGCTTTAGTACTATTTAACAAAAAC
>DASSYR010000068.1:0-13310 GCA_035703165.1 Chitinophagaceae bacterium | reverse complement strand
AGAAAGTATTTTTAGACTGCCACTAAGCTTAAAAAAAAATGCATTGGCGCTTTCTCTCGGAATCTTATTTTATATATTTTCAGGTAAAGGATTTTTCAAAATATCCCTTGTTGATTTTACATTTTACTTTCGGTTGATAGGCGCCTTGACAGTTTTTTTCACATTTTCAAAACTAATAAGCCAAAATTTTCTTGAATTAATAAAAAAGAAATATTTCAAAACTTTTTTCTTTATTAATGCATTTCTCTTTGGATCAGTCCATATCTCAAATTATCCGCATTTTAACATTATATATTTCCCAATTTATTTTTTTTATGTTTTACCTCAAATGGTAATGGGTTTAGCGCTTGGAAGTGTTCAAATGCAAAAAGGATTCTGGGCTTCAGTAATATTACACTCTCTTGTAAACTCAATATCGTTTATTTTTTAAATTATAGTTATGAAAATTAATAGAAAGCAGCTTTTTATAGTAATTCTTTTGTTATTGGTTCTGCTATTTTTCATTTTAAATTGGCAATCATTTAAGAAGGGCTTTTTAGACGGATAT
This sequence comes from Chitinophagaceae bacterium, assembly GCA_035703165.1. Classification (GTDB taxonomy): domain Bacteria; phylum Bacteroidota; class Bacteroidia; order Chitinophagales; family Chitinophagaceae; genus AWTP1-9. Next base: position 12,763 of record DASSYR010000068.1, on the reverse strand, counting down.
AACATGAATTAATTTTTCACTATTCGTATTATGGACATTAATGATATATCGTTATCAATTCAAAAGCATTATCAAAAGTCTAATGCAATTTATATAATCTTAGTAGTTAGTATTTTAATAGCCGTGTGTTCTCTACATTTTATTGAGTCAACCATTTCGATAAAATCACAAGGGATTTTACGTCCGTCAGATGAACGCACCGAAATTAAACCTGTGCTCAGCGGCATCATAGACTCTTTGCTTGTAAAGGAGGGTGATACAATTGTTCGAGGGCAATTAATTGCTTTTATTAAAGATAACAACACCCAAGCTCAGATTGTTTTAAATAGGGTTGAATTAAATCAGCGTTTAGCGTTCATCAGCGATTTAGAAAAGTTAACCCATGTTCAGGAATACCAAACTTTAACACTCCAAACACCCCTTTACCGTCAGCAATTAAATCAATTTCAATATCAGCTTTTAGATCGGCAGGCTTCTATTAAAAAAATAAGCCGTGAACTGGAAATTAATAAAACCCTCATTAAAGACAAAGTAATTGCTCCCAAAGAACATTTTGATAAAGAAATAGAAGCAGAACGCTTGGTATCAGCTTTCAATGCTTTTAAAAACGAACGGCTAACCAACTGGCAAAACGATTTGCAGCGCTATAAGCTCGAAGTATCTCAGTTTGCAACACAAAAAAAACAAATTGAAACCGACAAAAAGAATCACTTCGTTTATGCGCCGGTTTCGGGTGTAGTGCAAAACATTAATACCCGCTATGCAGGGGGCTTTATTTCGGCAGGTGAAACCCTTTGTATCGTTTCACCACAAAGCAATTTGATTGGTGAATGCTATGTAAGCACCAGAAACGTTGGTTTGTTAAAAGTAGACCAGCCTGCACGTTTCCAGATAGATGCATTTGATTACAACTTTTTTGGCATTCTTACAGGTAAAGTAATTTCTATTGATAATGATTTTTCAGTTATTGAAGGCAACCCTGTATTTAAAGTACGCTGCAGTTTCGACAGCACGCAACTACACCTGAAAAATGGTTACAAAGGCGAACTCAAAAAAGGTCTCACCTTTCAGGCAAGGTTTATAGTGGCAGAACGTACACTGTGGCAATTATTGTTTGATAAAGTGGATGATTGGCTCAATCCTGCTGCCCCACCAATACCCAAAACAGCAAAAAACTGATGATAAAGAAAGTAAGAATCAAACAAAGAGATATTACCGATTGCGGAGCAGCTTGTCTTGCTTCTATTGCCCTGCACTATAATTTACAATTGCCTGTAAGCCGTATCCGTCAATATGCAGGTACAGACAAACGAGGAACAAATATACTTGGGTTAATAGAAGCTGCCGAACGGCTGGGCTTTCAGGCAAAAGGCGCAAAAGGCCAATTAGATAGCTTACAAAAAATTCCATTACCTGCTATCGCTCATGTCGTATTAAAAAATGGCTTACATCACTATGTGGTTATATACAAAGTAACTAAGAATCTTATTATCTATATGGATCCGGGTGATGGAGATTTTCACAAAGAAAACCATACCGCTTTCCAGGAAAAATGGAGCGGTGTAATTGTGCTTTTGTTGCCCGATGACGGCTTTGTGACCGGCAAACAAAAAATCAGCAACACACAAAGATTCTGGCAACTTATTCGCCCACATTCTGCCATTATGATACAAGCGTTAGTGGGAGCATTGGTTTATACTCTACTTGGCTTAAGCACTTCTATATACATACAAAAGATAATTGATTTTGTGTTGGTGGACGGCAATATCAGGCTGTTGAACCTAATGAGTGTGGCCATGATTGTGATATTGATATTCCAGTTAATTATTGGCAGTTACAAAACTGTTTTTGGATTACAAACCGGTCAGATGATTGATGCCCGGTTGATATTGGGTTATTATAAGCATTTACTAAAACTACCGCAACGTTTTTTCGACACCATGCGGGTCGGCGAAATTATCAGCCGCGTAAATGATGCCGTAAATATCCGGGAGTTTATCAACAATGTTGCTCTTAACTTTATTGTAAACGGACTGATTGTTATTTTCAGCATTATTTTAATGTTTTTTTACTATTGGAAACTTGCGTTAATCATGCTGGCCATTGTACCCGTTTATCTCATCATTTACCGGATCAGCAATAAGGTGAACAAAAAATGGCAGCGACGTTTGATGGAAGAGAGCGCCGAACTGGAAAGCCAGTTAGTGGAAAGTTTAAATGCCGTAGGCACTATTAAGCGTTTTGGTTTGGAGCAGTTTTCCAACGACAAAACGGAAGGCAAATTTGTTACCCTGCTGCGCAGCATCTATAAAACAAGCATTTATTCATTATATATCAGTACCGGATCAGAGTTCTTTTCACGGCTATTTACCATTATTCTATTGTGGGCCGGAAGTTATTTTGTTATTAACAGAGAACTTTCTCCGGGTGAACTGTTATCATTTTATGCGTTGATAGGATATTTTACAGGACCTGCCACATCCTTAATTGGCGCAAACAAAAATATACAAGACGCTCTCATTGCTGCTGACCGATTATTTGAAATTATTGACCTGGAAACTGAATCAAACAATGAAAACAAAGTAGAACTCACGTCCGAATTGGTTGGTGACATTGTATTTAATAAAGTAACCTTTCGTTATGGTACACGAGTTACTGTATTTGAAGGACTGCATCTTACGATTAAAAAAGGAAAAAGCACGGCCATAGTTGGTGAAAGCGGAAGTGGTAAATCTACTCTACTTTCACTCTTGCAAAATCTTTATCCTGTAAAAGAAGGAAATATTTCCATTGGTGGTCTTGACCTGCAACATATCAGCAACCGCAGCCTTCGGCAAATGGTGGGTGTAGTACCACAGCATATTGACTTATTCAGCGGTACAATAATAGACAATATCGCTGTTGGCGATTATGAACCCGATATGCAACGGATATTGACGTTATCAAAAATGCTGGGAATTAACGAATTTGTTGAAAAACTACCTAATACGTACAATAGTATTATCAGTGAGCAAGGCGTAAATCTCTCCGGGGGACAGAGACAAAGACTGGCTATTGCAAGGGCATTATATCGAAATCCTGAAATACTTATTTTAGATGAAGCCACCAGCAGTCTTGACCCAACAAGCGAACAGAAAGTGCAGCACACTTTAGACTGGTTTAAAGCACAAGGCAAAACTATTATTATTATTGCCCATCGCCTCACAACTATTAAGCACTGTGATAGTATTTTGGTTCTTCATAATGGCAAATTAGTAGAGCAAGGCTCTCACGGTGACTTATTACAAACAGACAGCCACTATACAAGACTTTGGAGTTACCATACGGCGACAATTTGAGTTTGAGCTTTATTCAAAAAAAGACCTACTGCAAAATCAAACACATTGGAATAATAAACAAGCCCCCATAAAATATTAATAAAATAAATATATGTATGCGATGGCTTTTGTATTAATAAATTAATTTTATTTGTAATGAATTTATAAGTAAACCTATTTATCGTATTTAAATCATTTATCGTGTGCCCTGTTTACCTTATCCGCCTGTGCAGGCTTTACACAGCCTGTTTTCACTCTGTGATATTTCCCCGTTATTCCTTTTTTGAACAATCACTGTACAAGTTTCATTTCTCAATTATTGGATTTACAAAAATTGATAAAGCAATTTCCTGCCTCGGTAGGAGATCCTGCTCCGAAAGGGGTTCCTGCTGTGTCAGGAATACCATACTCATTAAATTTCTTAACCCTAAACTTTAAATAATATGAATTTATCTAAAAACATTTTATCAATAGCTATGCTGGCCATTACCAGTATTACCTTTTACCAATGTGCTAAAAAGCAACAAAATGAGGAACAAACAAAGCCTGTGTTTAGTACGAAGGTGGGTGCTGTTATTTCTTCGGAAACAGCCAGGCGTTGGTTAAGCTATACTTATACTACCGGGGCCAAGCTTGAAAATCATTTACTCACGCCTCAAAATATTACGGCTATTTTGCAAGCAAAGGGTAGCCTGGGGGTGGCTTTACATCATACTCAGGATGACAACGGGGCTTACCACCTGTTGGCCATAACCATTGTATCTGGTAATGCCTTATGGGATTCTCCGCTTATTATTGATACGCATAGTGGGGAAGTGATAAACAGCTTAACAGCTAAAGCATGGGCAGATAATTATATAAAGGCCAATGCACCGGGCAGCATCCGGTATCATTTTTTTGGTCTGCATGTGTTTGAAGACATACAAAAAACAGAGTCTTATAAACGGGTGGAAATACAACCTGCTTTAAATGATGGGGGTAAACCGCAGTTACTGCTGATGGTAATGGGGGGTGATTCGGGTACGCAGTTATTACAAACGATGGATGAGTCTTCTCCCTGTCCTCCTGTTTGCCCGGACTTAAACTAAAAAGAATCATCATGCAGACTTTACATACCCTTATTTATATATCTTATTTTTCTGCTTGCATCCCGTTATTTTTAACGTTATCCGATGTTAAAAAGCTTAAAGAGCCAATAATAGCGCTATTAAATATCTTAATTTTTGTAGCCGCTTGCAGCGATTTAATAAGCTATATATTAATTCAAAAGCACCAATCAAGCATCCTTGTAACGAATATTTATTTTATCGCTCAACTTTTATTGCTAAACTATATCTTCACCTTACTTCTTCCTAATAAAAAATTTGTTTATACAGGCGCACTACTCTTTGTACTTTTTACTTTTTATATTTCTTTAAACATTCAGGGTTTTGCAGAGTATCAAAGCTGGACTCGTACAACAGGGGGTGTAATTCTGCTTACTTACAGTGTACTCTATTACCGGCAGCTATTAATAACCCTGCCTGCGCAGAACATATCGCAGTATGCCCCTTTTTGGATTAATACAGCCGTTTCTCTTTATTTTAGTTTTAATCTCTTTCTGTTTATTATAGCAAATTATGTGTTTACCAATTTGCCTGCTGATGCGGGCATGTTGGTATGGGGTTTTCACAATGTCAATAATATTCTTAAAAACATACTGTTTGCAGTGGGTATTTATTATGCGGGGAAAAAGCAGGAGGGGCTTTGATGTTCTAGCGGGGGAAAAATTGTGTGGGTATAATAGATATTAGAGTAATGCGTTAATACAACTGTTAGCGGAAATGCCAATTGGCGACAGCATTCACCATTAGTACGACGAATAAAAGCTATATTGCTAATGAGCTAGTTCTAATTCACTTGACACAACACTTAAATATTATGAGCGACAAAATAGAGCGTAAAAAAATAATAGCCGGTGTAGTAAAGGCCGAAAAAGAGAAAAATAGCAGTTATTATTTACTAGAACGTATTACCGATTATGAAAATGTTTTTACAAGGATTTTCCTTGAATATTTTGAATCATCAGTTGGTAAAGAAGGCTGGGGTATTTTTTTCAAACAGGTTCATCCCTTAACACCATCATTTATAGTAGAGGTTTATCTTGACAATAAAAAACATTTTTCCATCTTCCAAAAGACAATTCAAGATAATATGCCTCATGAAATGAAAATAATTCTATTAATTGACGCTGGAGACACTAAAGATTTCGACGAGCAGTAACAAAAAGAACATTCCTGAGGCTTGTCGTTATTAGAAATCAATAACCTTCAAGACGAGGCACTACCGCCAACAGGGGTTCCTATGTAAAGTGGTATGAGAGGGGTAATATGTTTATAAACGGTTTACATAATTGTTTTAGTACACTGTGGATTTGAATGATTGTATGTTCCGGTGATGAACAGTGAGGTAATGCTCTTGTTCAATCATTCAAAGACACCGTGGTATCTCTTTCCAAGCAACGTCTTCTCCCGAGCGAAGAGAGCAGGCAGGGACGTTGCGCCTTCGAAGCAGTACTCGGCGTTGGTTTTACCTACACCGTAATTTTTTTGTAGCTTACAGCTACAAGTTATATTGAGAGGCAGCGTAGGTGTAACCTATACTGAGGAGAAGAAAAAGCAGGAGGGGCTTTGATTTTTTAACGGGAAAAATTGTGTGGGTATAATAGATAGTAGAGCAATGCGTTAAAACGATTGTTATCGGCTATTTTGCGGAGACAGTATATCATATAGATTAAGCTTTAACTTGCAAAAAAGACAGGGATGAATAAAACAATAAATAAATTAGGTTATTGGTCAGGTCTTTTTGCTTTTGGAGCAACAATAGCATTTGTCATTGTCCAATTATTACAACTTGCTCGAGTTTTTAGTTCTCCAATGGATGAAACACTAATTTATGCCACTTCACTCTGCATTGTAATACCATTTATTTTGGAAATTCTTGCACTACATTATGTAACACCCAATGAGAAAAAGATTTGGAGCCATGCTGCTATTATCTTTACTATTTTATATGCTGTGTTTGTTACTGCTAACTATGTTGTTCAACTTGCGACCGTAATTCCAATGAAACGTAAAGGTAATATAGAAGAAATCCGTGTTCTTGAACAAACACCACATTCAATGTTTTGGGATTTTGATGCGTTAGGATATATATTCATGGGATTAGCGACATTTATAGCTTTACCGGTATTTGGAAAAAACGGTTTTCAAAGATGGGTTAGGGTTTCTTTCTTAGCAAATGCACTTGCTACACCATTAATTGCGTTTGTGTATTTCTACCCAGAGTTTTCAGAAAAGCTTCTTGTTCTCGGCTTCCCCTGGGGAATTACAGCACCTTTGGCAATGCTGATGCTTGCAATTATGTTCAAGAAAAACTACAAAATGAATAATCCTGCATGAGCAACCATCAACTTTCTAAATATGAGCTTTAAACATTTTTTACTTTGGCTACCGATGATAGTGATTGCATTTTCAAATGCAACACTAAGGCAATTAATCTTTGTCAAATATTTTAATGATTTGCGGACACATCAATTGTCAACCATAACCCTAATAATTTTTTGCTCAATTTACGTATGGTTTGTGTTTCCGTTGTTAACCATTCAAAATTCTAAACAAGCTCTTTTAATTGGTTTTGTTTGGACGATATTGACAGTTGCTTTTGAATTTTCTTTAGGACGTTTAACTAATAAGCCGTGGGAATATCTTTTCCGAGATTACAATGTTTTTGCTGGACGGATTTGGTTACTTTTTCTCATCTGCCTTTTCCTTTTGCCATATATATTTTATTTCCTAAGACAAAACAAGTAGAACCAAAACTTTTGACGAATGAAAAACAGCCGATGACAAAAGTATTGCAAAAGCTGGGCTGGACAATCAATGAATCCCTTGCCTTCGCAAATACTCGAACGTTAACGGTCAGCTTAGAAGAAAGAATTTATATCATATTTTGATAACAAAGACTGCTTTACTGACAACGACTTATCGATTTGGGCGGACATCGTAATTCTTGAATTTAGTACTAGCGAAGAAAGTGAATACGATACACCAATAATTGCCCATTATAACAAAAAACTAAAATCAAATTGCACTGACTGTTCACCAACACAAAAGGAAAACATTAATAAATTTGGCTTGACGCTTCAAAATAAATGGAAGGAATATTTGAAAAACATAAACAAATAAGCAAAAGCCGAACCGCTAACAGTGCATTGGCAATATGGCGGAGCGACGAATATACCCTCAGCTTTTTGTTCGCTAACCAATCTCGGTTTTGGATTTTTGGGGTGAGCTTTTTTATTGGGAGGGGAGCATACTACCGTTCACGCAATTTTCAGAGTGTTCGTTTTATTTTTGAGACAGCCTTTACTATTTTTTAAATTACTATACTGCCTCTGCTCCCATCTTCTTTGCCTGTTTCTTTCTTTCCTCTTCATCTAATATCACTTTGCGCATGCGAGTAAAGTTAGGCGTTACCTCAATACATTCATCCTGTTCTATATATTCCATACACTCTTCCAACGTCATTAATACCTTAGGAGCAATATTAGTAGCAGCATCACTCCCACTGGCACGCATATTAGTAAGCTTCTTCCCTTCAATAACATTTACATTCAAGTCGCCCGGCTTAATATGTTCCGCAACAATTTGCCCGGCATAAACTTCTTCACCCGGATCAACAAAAAATGTTCCTCTATCCTGCAATTTATCAATGGAGTAAGCAGTTGTCGTTCCGCTTTGCTTTGCCAGCAAAACGCCATTATTTCTTCCGGGTATTGGCCCCTTCCACGGTTTATATTCGCTGAAACGATGAGCCATTACAGCTTCACCTGCCGTATTCGTAAGCATGGTTGAACGTAATCCAATCAATCCTCTCGAAGGAATTTCAAATTCCAAATGTTGCATTTCTCCTTTGGTCTCCATCACATGCAGCTCTCCCTTTCTTCTTGTAACCAAATCAATTACCTTACTTGCAAATTCCTGAGGCACATCCACCACTAAATTTTCATACGGCTCACATTTTTTACCATTAATTTCTTTTGTGATAACCTGTGGTTGTCCAACAGTTAATTCATACCCCTCCCGCCTCATAGTTTCTATTAAAATACCTAAGTGCAAAATACCTCGACCATACACAATAAAACTATCTCCGCCTTCGCTATCTTCAACACGTAAAGCCAGGTTTTTTTCTGTTTCCTTCATTAAGCGATCCCGTAAATGACGAGATGTAACAAACTTCCCGTCTTTACCATAAAAAGGAGAGTTGTTAATACTAAAAAGCATGTTCATAGTAGGCTCATCTACACTAATTACCGGTAATCCTTCGGGATTTTCAGCATCCGCAATGGTATCACCAATATTAAAATCCTCCAGCCCCACTACAGCACACAAATCTCCTGCCATTACCTCCTGCACTTTTTTCTTGCCCATTCCTTCAAATACATACAATTCTTTAACTCGACATTTTTTTATATTCCCATCACCTTGTACCAAACTTAGAAATTGATTTTCTTTTATAGAACCGCGACTTACTTTGCCAATAGCAATTCTTCCCAGGAAAGAAGAATAATCTAAAGAGGTTATCTGCAATTGCAAAGTCCCTTCACTTACTTTAGGCGGAGGAACATATTTTAGTATTCCGTCCAATAATGGTTCAATATTATCAATAGGGGTCAGGGAATCATTGAACCATCCGTTTTTACCACTTCCGTAATAAGTCGGAAAATCTAACTGCTCTTCCGTAGCATCTAAATTGAAGAATAACTCAAATACTGCATCGTGTACTTCCTCCGGCCGGCAATTAGGCTTATCTACTTTATTGATAACTACAATCGGCTTCAGGTTTAAATGCAAAGCTTTTTGCAGCACAAACCGTGTTTGGGGCATAGGGCCTTCAAAAGCATCTACCAGCAACAATACTCCGTCTGCCATTTTTAGTACACGTTCTACTTCACCACCAAAATCGGCGTGACCCGGTGTATCAATTACATTAATCTTTACCCCTTTATAGTTTACAGCAGCGTTTTTACTAAAAATAGTAATCCCTCTTTCTTTCTCAAGCTCATTGCTATCCATGATCAATTCGCCTGTTTCCTGATTTTCACGAAACACTTTGGTGGCATGTAAAATTTTATCCACCAAGGTTGTTTTTCCATGGTCAACGTGAGCAATAATTGCAATATTCCTAATCTCCATTTATGTAGCTTTTAACTATTGAAATATTAAAACCGATTGGTTTAAAACCTGTATCTAATCACTTTTTAAACGAGGCGCAAAGGTACGTTAATTCAACGGGAAGGCAAGGCAAAAAGAGGCTTATATTATTTACTTACAAATAGTGTATTGCAGCCTTTTATGCTATTTTTCCAACCTGGTAACAATAACTGGCGGCAGGAAAAAAGATGAGACCAATGTTGTTTACTGTTTTTGCTCCGGTACAATTAATAGTTGTTGTAAAAGCCCTGTTTTTTTCATTTTCTATACAATATTTTAAAAGAGACTTCAACTTTCCCGGGTTATTATAATAAAAATTGCTCCATTTCACTTCCAATATCCATCTTGGTTTGTTATCCGGTTCAATTACTACCATATCCACTTCGCCTCCGTTCCATGCAGCATAATGTAAAGAAACTTCCCCCCAATGCATCCACTGAGAAAATATTGCCGTTTCCACCAGTTGTCCCATATTTTCATCTGTTTCTTTAATTGGAGTAAACAATGCGCAGCGTAAAGATGGATTTGTCAAATAAATTTTAAATCTTGCTGCTCTCAAAAAACGTTTTGTATCTAACCCTACAGGATAAACTACTTTAACCAAAAAGGATGCTTCCATGTATTCAATATATTTCTTTAAGGTTATCTTATCAATTCCCGATTGTTTACTCAGATCCTCCAAAGTAAATTCGTTTCCGGTATTATAAGCTATAATATTAAATAAAGCATTTAGCTCCTGTACATCACGTATGCCATATAAACCAGGCAAATCTCTTTGTAATACTTTGTCAATAATATTATTTTTAATGTATAGCCCCGGGTCAACCTGTATCTGCGGGTTAAATACAACTTCCGGATATCCGCCAAAATTTATATACTTTAAAAAATGTTCATTTAATGCTTCGTAATTATTAGATCCCGAAAAGGTAAAAGCAGCTCCACCCTCTTCGTCCGGCACACTTATTTTTTTAATAAGATGTTGTTCCCCTTGCAAGTGTATGTACTCATAAAAAGTTAAAGGAGGTAATATAAATTCAGTAAATGTACCTGCGCCAGGTTCGTTACTTTTTAATTTTAAGGCTGCCGCTGCTGAACCACAAACTATAAATTTACTTTGATGAAAAGAATCAACTAAAAACTTTAACTGTGCCTCCCAATTTCGCTGGTATTGAATCCCGTCATAAATAATATAAAAATCTTCCGACGAATTATCACCCAATGCCTTCTTACACAAATCAAATAACTGTTCTAAACTATTGTTGTGATAAACCGGCGTTTCAACCGGCACGTAGCATATTTTGCGAGGGGAAATACCATTTTCCATTAATGATTGAACGCATTGAAACAGCATAACAGTCTTTCCTGCTCTTGCAGGCCCCATCAATACAATCCCGTTTTTTGCATCTTTACGCAGTACAATGTCCAAAAAAGGTTTAAAATAAAGTCTCTCTTGCCATTGCTTGTAATACTGCGACAACTCTTTAGAATACCACCACGGATTATCAAACCTTAACCTTTCAATAATTTGTTCTTCTGAAAATGGATTTTTTTTCATTTTTAAAAAAATATACTATCCCAAATTTAAAATAAATTATTTTTTAAAAATATTTAATTATGCTTATTTTATAAATTAATGTAACTAATTTATAATAAAATAATTATACAATAGTAATATTTGGTATATATTTCATATTTCAACAATAAAGCTGGAACATCAAAAGAGAGGGAAAGAATAAATTCTGTTTGAATTCTGTTTGCCCGGCTTTTAAAAACAATCAATAGAAAAAAGCAGATGAAAACACAAAGTTAATCGTGATTTGCAAGTCTTAAGCTTTCCATAATTTTGCCCGCCTAAATTGCCTGCTATATGTTTCGTTCAAAAATTGCCGGAATAGGAATGTACGTCCCTGAAAAGGTTGTTACTAACAATGACCTGGTAAAATACATGGATACCACTGATGAATGGATTCAGGAACGGACTGGTATAAAAGAACGTCGTTATGCCCACCGTACAAAAGAAACTACAACAACGATGGGAATTGAAGCGGCTAAAATTGCTATTGAAAGAGCTGGCTTAACTCCTCAAGATATAGATTTTATTGTTTTTGCCACATTATGTCCCGATTACTATTTCCCCGGTTGTGGAGTATTGGTGCAAAGGGCTATGAAGATGAAAGAGATTGGAGCGCTGGATGTACGTAACCAATGTAGTGGTTTTATATATGCTTTAAGTGTTGCCGACCAATTTATAAAAACAGGCACGTATAAAAATATTTTGGTTATAGGTAGCGAAAAACACTCTTTCGGTCTTGATTTTAGTACAAGGGGTAGAAATGTGAGTGTAATTTTTGGAGATGGAGCCGGAGCCGTTGTATTACAACCTGCCAAAAAAGAAGAACAAGGAATTTTAAGTACTCATTTGCATAGTGACGGAGAGTTTGCCGAAATTTTGGCAATGTATAATCCGGGTACACATGCTAACCATTGGACAGAACAAAAGTTAGCTGATTTTGATGAAGCTGAAATTGCCCAAATGTTTTTTAGCCATGCCATGATAGACAAAGCACAGGTTTTTCCTTATATGGATGGACCGGCTGTATTTAAAAAAGCTGTAGTAAAATTTCCCGAAGTAATCATGGAATCACTCTCCGTTAATGGGTATAAGCCATCCGATATCAACATACTTATTCCGCACCAGGCAAATTTGCGTATTGCTGAATTTGTTCAAAAAAAATTAGGTCTGAAGGATGAGCAAGTGTATAATAATATTCAACAATACGGTAATACAACTGCGGCATCTATACCTATTGCCCTTTGCGAAGCCTGGGAAAAAGGAAAAATAAAAGAAGGAGATTTAGTTTGCCTCGCGGCTTTTGGTAGTGGGTTTACTTGGGCCAGCGCTTTGCTAAAGTGGTAAAGCACTCTTAATACAAATTAATTACTCCTTAAAAAATCAGGTCATATCTTAACTACTATTAGGTACATTAATCTGCTAAATACTTTTGCATGGAATTTAGCAAATCCTGATATTTCATGGGCATTAGATGCATAGAATAAATTTTCTCCACTTCCAGTTTTTCTCTTTTTACCGCCTGAATTACTTCCCAGTTATAATGTTCGATAAAACCACTGGGTTGCAAAAGATCGCTTGCATATAAAAGTTTGTATTCGGGAAAATATACCATCATCATT
>DASSYR010000052.1:0-5307 GCA_035703165.1 Chitinophagaceae bacterium | reverse complement strand
CAAAGCATTTTTAAACTGGATATTTTTAGATGAGCAGTTTAAATACTACGACGGAGGAGTAGAACAGGTAGAAGCAAGCAATGTGTTTAAAACACATTCAATCCCTAACGTATCCATTAATAAAAATGGTTATCTTTATGTCTATGTCTATGTCAGCAACGAAACCCCTGACATAGACGTGCCTGCCCCGCCCAATGAATTGTGCAAGGGCAGGCGGGGTTCTTTGATAATTTGCAGGTAACGCATATACGAGGCCCCTTATTGGAAGAGACGCACTATTATCCGTTCGGCTTGACAATGGCGGGGATATCTTCAAAGGCTGCGGGGAGTCTAATTAATCGGTATAAGTTTAACGATGGTTCTGAATTGGAGAATAAAGAGTTTAGCGATGGAAGTGGATTGGAGATATATGAAACTATGTTCAGAAAGATGGACCCACAGATAGGCAGGTTCCTGCAAATTGATCCGCTAAGCATAATCTCAAATAATCAAAGTCCGTATGCCTATGTAATGAACAATCCTTTATTGTTTAATGACCCACTGGGATTGGATACAATAAGGGTGCCCGGGTCACTTCCAAGAGATATACAACCAGGTACGACTGTCGTTTTACCTCAACCAAACGGGGGCACTTCGTATTACGTATATGACCCGTCAAACCCTGATGCAGATGAGAACGGATTAGTAGGAGCAGGAACGGAAGATGAAGAAGAAGAGGTTGTGGTTACCAGCAAATCAAGTAGCAGAAAAAGTTCTTATTCAGGAATTCCAATGATACAAGCTGGATTTTTTAATGGAGATATTTCTGCTTCAGATGCAATCAATGTTACTTTGGGTTTTGGCGGAGCCGTGATTAATCAAGTGCGAGCGAACTTAATTAATTACAGAAACAATGCTATACTACCTAAAGCCAGGGCAAATGGGTTTAATAGTTTCTACAGAAGGCAATTGAATAATACAAACTTAGGGATAAGCAAACTTGATAAAATTGGCAAACGTTTAGGCTATGCGGGATTAGTGCTCCAAGGCGCAAACCTTGCTGATAAATACATTAATGGTGATGGGATAACTAAGAAAGATGTTTTAGATGCTGGGGTTTCTGTAATTCTTACTGTTGTAGCGATTAGTAATCCAGCTAGCCTAGTAGTTGTTGGTATATATGGTTTATTAGATGCTTTTGGTGCTTTTGATGGGATTAAAAATGCTATTGGAGCAAATGATGATGTGTTCTTAAAACGATAAAAAAATGAAAGCCATTTATAACTATCTGTATTATCACTTATACAGTTTAATATCTGTCGTAAGAAGGTTTAATGCAAGGGAAAGTGCTATTTTATATCTATCAGCAATAATAGCATTTTTAACTATGCCATTTATAAGTTCACTTTTGTCAAAACTTTTATCTGGCTCTTATAGACTCCTATTTATTCTTCTCTTGGGCGTTTACTGTGCGCTAATTGTTTACTTAAATAAGAAATATTTTGAGAAAGGAGAGCGAATAAAGAAAATAGTACATCAATTTAAAAATGAAAGTATCTTGCAACGAAGGGTGGGCTATGGAGTCGTAGTGCTGGCTTTTTTATTTTCAATAGCAGCATTTTTTATTTTTCTTTCATTAATGTAGTTATAAAAAAGGCGAAAGTATAGAGATGCGGTTTTTGTTTTTTATGTGCTTAAGCTTGTGTTTAAACTCCTTCCCCAACGAGTCTCCCCCTGATATTATTAGGTGAGTGTCGTACAGGTGTGTGAGCAGGGGCTGTGGCACTCGCCGTATTCGGAGGTATAAAGCATATGGTCTTCCTAACCCCGGCAACATACGCGTAGTACTAACCGAAGAACAAAAAACCGATAGCTTCCCCGCCGCCAGTATGGAAACAGCCCAGAGCGCCACCGAAAATCTTTACTATAACAATATCAATACCACAAGAACCCCCAAACCCGTTGGCTATCCCACCGATACCTATACCAACCCAAATGATTATGTAGCAAAACTCTCCCCCTCTGGGGGAGCCGGAGGGGGCTTAGGCCCGTCCATAACCCTTAAAGTGATGGCCGGCGATAAATTTCATTTACGCGTTAGAAGTTGGTGGAATAACCTATTTTGCTAGTGGAACTAATACGCAAGCCGATATTTATTTTCTGCAAATCAGTTACGCAGTCATTCTTTTTTATTACATTGTATTTACTGGACTTGGTTCCCATGCAAACAACCTGTATGAATTAAGAAAAAAATATATAGGTAAAAAGTAATTAATATTGGTAGATAATGTAATTTCCACTCGTTAAATAGAGTTTCCCCTTCCTGCCGGGAAGGTTATTGTTTATTTCTTAATTCATGAATTGTAAGAAAATTTTTATATCATTTTTTTTTCTGTGTATTCACCTCTTTTCCTGTAAAAATATCCCAAAAATTAAAGAAAAGGATATTGTAAAAAAACAGGAAGAAATTGATGGAAGAAAAAGCATGCATATCAATACGATTACTGTATTTGCGCTTCAAAATAAAGGCAGGGTAACGGATAGCATAAAAATTACCAATCCTTCCCTGGTAGAAAGTTATTATAAAAAGAAAGGGTATAAAAGCATATGGAGTAAGAAGGAAAATTGGCTGTCGGTAGCAGACTCATTGTACAATTTTATAGAAAACTCACGGCTCTATGGATTATTTCCTTCAGATTATAATTATTATGGTCTGAATTTGATTCGTAATAAATTTTCTACGGATACTCTTTCTGTAAGAGATGCTGTACTATGGGCTAAAGCAGATGTATTGCTTACGGATGCATTTTTTAGCATTGTTTCCCATCTTCGTATTGGAAGAATTGAGAGGGATAGCGTTTCTCTTAATCCTGATTCTGTTCTTGCAGAAAATTTCTTTTATGAAAATTTAGATAAGGCCTTGGCCGAATCCGATATAAAAACGGTAGTGGATTCTCTTGAACCACGGCATCCATTTTATAAAGAGCTTCGTGGCAGTATAAAATCTTTTTTAGATAGTGCTAACTTAAATTATGCTTACACATGGATAACGTATCCGTTTAAAGATTCTTCGTTTTTCATCAATACTTTGGTAAAAAGACTGCGTGAATATGGCGCTATACCCGATTCGATAGTCAAAGTGGATTCGGTTTTACTTTCATCTGTTATTAAAAAAGTACAAAAAGAAAAGGGATTAAGGGTTGATGGAAAGTTTGGCCCATCTTTAGTTCGTATGTTGAATAACACGGACGAGGAAAAATTTAAGCGTATTGCTATTACTTTAGACAGGTATAAACAGTTGCCTGATACAATGCCTCCAACATATGTAATGATAAATCTTGCAGGCTTTTATTTGAAACTTTGGGACAATGATACTGTAGTTTTTGAATCAAAAATTGTAGTTGGTAAACCCGAAACCCGTACACCTGTTTTAAACAGTTATATTTCTAATATAATAACTTACCCGCAATGGACTATTCCCACAAGTATTATTGTAAAAGAAATTTTGCCAGCTTTAAAGAAAGATACAGGATACTTAGAAAAAAAGGGATATATGCTCTTAAATGCTAAAAACGAACTTGTAGATCCGGGTTCTGTTGATTGGTCAAAATACACAAAAGGCATACCTTATAAAATTGTGCAGGGAAGTGGGGACGATAACGCTTTAGGGGTATTGAAATTTAATTTTGGCAATAAATATTCAGTTTATTTGCACGATACTAATCAGCGCTATTATTTTGCCCGTTCGTCAAGGGCTTTGAGCCATGGTTGCGTTCGGGTGGAAAAATGGCAAAACCTGGCTTATTTTATTTTAGAAAGAGATACCCGTATGCTAGCTTCTTCTGATTCATTAACGTATTTAATTGACTCCCTAAGGACGTGGCTTTCAAGAGAAGAACGGCATACCATTATAATAAAAAATAAATTACCTCTTTATATAAGATATTTTGGCTGCGATGTAAAGAATAAACAAATAGTGTTTTTTGATGATATATATGGAGAAGACAAGGAACTGAGAGAAAGGTATTTTGCTAATAAAAATTAATATATGCATTTAAGCATTGGCATCTTTGTTAGTTTTCTGTTTATTTTTTCAGGTTCAGTTTATTCACAGAATTCTTCAGTAATCGTAAAAGGCGAGTCTGTCAGGCGGGTGCAGTATGGAACGGCTAGTTTTTATAGTAACAAATTTAACGGACGAAAAACGGCCAGTGGGGAAATATTCAGTCAGCAAAAAATGACAGCGGCACATAACAGTCTGCCTTTAGGAACCTATGTAAAAGTTACTAATCTTCGAAACAAACGAAGTGTGATAGTTAAAATTAACGACAGGCTACATGCCCGGAACAAACGCTTGCTTGACCTTACTACGGCTGCAGCTCGGCGCCTGGGATTTGTAAAAGCAGGGCTTGCAAGGGTAAAATTGGAAATATTGGACAAAAAGCCTCCCAAACCTGAAAAATAAGTTAGTAAATAATTTTAACAATTAGTTGGCACCCACTATTTTTGCTGTGTTTTATAACTAAAACTTACTGTATGAAGAAAATTATTTTATCGCTATTAGCTGTATTGGGTTTAATAAGCTCATATGCACAAAATGGTGATTATAAAAAAAGACCTGCTATTGGAGTTCATTTTACTTTAACTGATTTTAAAACCGCTGCCGATCTTAGAACTTCTGGCCTTGGCTCAGTGTTAAGCAAAGGGGATTATAAGAAAATCGTTAACATGAGCCCCGGTTTAGCAGTTTCATATTGGAAAGGGTTGAGTAATTATGTTGATTTCTTTACGTTGGCAAATTTTACGTTTGTAAACTACCCGATTCCTAATAAGCCTGTTTCAGCGAATGATAAATTTGCTTTGTCTTGGGACGCCAATCTTGCTTTTAAAGCATTGCCCGACAAATATTGGGTTTCTCCTTATTTAACGGCAGGTGTGGGTGCTACTCAGTATGCCGGGAATTATTCAGGCTATGTACCTCTGGGATTAGGATTGCAAGTTAATTTATGGGATGATGCGTTCTTAATGATCAATAGCCAATACAGAGTTCCTGTCACATCACTAGGCGCTTACCATGTATTTCATGGCTTTGGATTTGTAGGTTCTATTGGTACCAAAAAGGAAAAGCCAGTGGTTGTTGCACTTCCGCCTCCACCGCCAGATACAGATAATGATGGTATTGTTGACTCTGTTGATGCTTGCCCTACAGTTCCCGGAATAGCCGCATTTAATGGCTGTCCTGATACTGATAAAGACGGTATTGCAGATAAAGATGATGCTTGTCCGACTGTTGCTGGTTTGGCTGCTTTTAATGGCTGTCCAGATAGC
>DASSYR010000061.1:0-82273 GCA_035703165.1 Chitinophagaceae bacterium | reverse complement strand
GATTGGCGGACATGGAATTTTTGTGGACGCAAAGAAATTTTTACCGCATATACCACAGGATGAATATCCTGCCCAAACATTAGCAGCAGAAGTTTATCTCGACTCTGGTGTAAGAACTATGGAGAGAGGAATTGTTTCTGCAGGAAGAAAAGCCAATGGAGAAAATTATTATCCCAAACTAGAATTGGTCCGGTTTACTATACCACGTCGTGTATATACACAAGCACACATGGATGTGATTGCCGAATCAACAGCAAGAGTATATGAAAGAAGAAATAAGATCAGAGGATTGAAGATGGTGTATGAACCCAAATATCTTCGTTTTTTCCAGGCAAGATTTGAAAGATTGAAATAGGCTACAGGGTTAATATGTTAAACAAAATATATCTTTTATTTGGCAAACTCCACAAATAACAACGGACAATAGCCACTTGGAAACATTTAGGCTAGCATTTGAGGCTGTTTGAGGTTTAAATAACTATTTATTGTTTTAACTTGTCTATTTTCCCGTAATTTTATCAAATCATAAACATTATTTATAGATGTCTGAACGGGCTGTAATAACACCTAAAATCATAAAATGGGCAAGAGAGTCAGCTAGAATGTCTATTGAAACTGCCGCTTCAAAAGTTTCAGTTTCGCCCGAAAGGATTATAGAATGGGAAATCGGTGAAAGCTATCCAACTATTAAACAAGCTGAAATTTTAGCAAAAGCATATAGGAGACCCTTTTCTTTATTTTTCTTATCAGATATACCTAGAGACTTTGAGCCATTACAAGATTTTCGTAGAAAAAATTCAAAACAACTGGGAACTGCTTCTACTTTCATCATACGAGAAATTCAGCAAAAGCAGTTTTGGATTAGTAATTTGTATCAGGAAGCTGATGAACCTAAAATTCCCTTTGTTGGGAGATTTACCCTTAAAGCAGACCCAAGATCTGTAGCAAAGGATATATTAGATACATTAAAAATTAATCCGGCACAATATCTAACTGACTATCCAATCAAGGAATGGATTGAGAAAGCAGAACATAATGGCATTTTTATATCTCGCACCAGCTTCATTCATGCCAAACTTAAGTTAGATAATGAAGAATTACAGGGTTTTGTAATTTCTGATGTATATGCACCTTTTATTTTTATTAATTCTGATGACTGGGATGCTCCACAGTTGTTTACATTAGTTCATGAATTAGCTCATATTTGGATTGCTGCTACCGGTATTTCGAATGAAGTAGAACCTGAAATAAAGCATAAAGATAAATTTCACCCTGTTGAAATCTTCTGCAATGAAGTAGCAGCAAATGCTCTTATGCCAGACTCTTTAATAAAAAATTTAAGAAAAAGTGTCTTTGAATCATCAAAGAATGTTTTTAAGGCAGCAAAAAAAATTGGCATTAGCAGTTTCGCACTTCTTTTTAAAGCATATTCTCTTGAGATCATTACACCAGACAGATATAAGAAATTAAAAAAAGAAGCTGACCATGATTTTCAAGAATTCTTAATTAAAGAAGAAGAAAAGAGGTTAAAAATCAAAGAAAAAAAAGATGGTGGTCCAAATTATTATATGTTATTAGCAAATAAAAACGGGCACCTTTTTACTAGAGTTGTGATGGATGCATTTCGTGGTGGTATTTTACAACCAACTCAAGCAAGTACTTTGTTAAATACCCAAGTAAATAATTTTAAAAAACTTGAAGCCTTTTTATATAAATGAACACACTCACTGAAAAATATTGCTTGGACGCTAATGTATTAATACAAGCATGGCAAAAATATTATTCACCCAAATTTTGCACTGATTACTGGGATGTTTTAAATCAGTTAGGAAATAATAAAAAAATCTTTATACCAGAAATTGTTGCTGAAGAAATAATTCGAACCGAAGACGATTTGTCATTGTGGATAAAATCTAGCAGAATTCCTATCCATCCAATTAATGGAGATGTAGCCAATTGCCTAAAGCAAATTTATGATTCAAATCCCTCACATCAGTATTTAGTAGCAAATAGTGGGCAACATTCACTCGCGGACCCTTGGGTAATTGCTCATGCAATGAATCAAAAAGCAACTGTTGTGACAAAAGAAATAAAGGATTTCTATAATAAACCTACGAGAATTAAAATACCTCATGTTTGCGACAACATGAATGTAAGATGGATTAATGACTTTGAATTAATAGAAGAATTAAGGATAAAATTCAATTGTAGTATATAGCCGGTACATTTAATTACAAAATAAGCTTTCTTCTCTCTTCCATCCGATCTTCTTCCCAAATCCAAGTGAGCTATCCGTATATTTAATACTGCTGTTCTTTATTGTCCATACCTCATACCTATCGCCATTGCTAAAGGATGCGTATTGACAATATATATCCGCCGTATCTTTTGGATCGGGATGCGTAACGTGTAACAATTCACCTTCAAATTGCAAACCTTTTATCTGCAGTTTATTCAACTTATCTGGCAAAATGGTTCCCGCAACAGCAGGATTCTTTTTTAACAACTCTGAATGGCGGGTATCATCACCCGATTTAAAATACAATACCTTATTTTCCTCATCAAAAGCATAAAAACAACTAAAGCAATAGGGCTTATTTTCTTTATCAATGCAACAAACAGAAGCGCAGGTCTGTTGCTGAATAAATTTTTTTATGGCTTCATTCATGATATTTTAATAATTCTAACCGGGCAAGCTGCTGCTATTTGTTTAGATTTATGTAAGGATGCCGGTATAATTTTTAATATAGAAATATCGTTTTTCTGTTCAGAGTTTATAAGGGTAGCCTTGCCATCTTTTTTCGACATGCGCCACAATTCCGGCTGTTGTTCATAACACACGCCACAACCAATACACTTGTTGCGATAATGAATTATTTTAGGCATTAGCTACCTCCACTATTTTATACAATTTATCACTGGCTGTTACCCGTGTGGCAAACGGAAACGTGATTAAATCGCCCTTGGTGGCAGTTTCATTTTTCTCTCCGTTTACAACCAATGTTTCCATCTTCTCTTTTACCATGCCACATTTAGGCCCGCTTATCATGAGTGTGTCGCCCGTTTTAATATTGCCCGATTCTATTAAAAACTCTCCCACGCCAATCTTTGCATAATACTTTGTACCCTTACCAATGTAAATCTTTTTCTCGGTGGCCGCAGACCCCGGATGCGGAGTCCATTCACCCAATTTTCTGCCCAGATAATAGCCTTCCCAAAAACCACGATTATACACTTTCTCCATTTCGCCTTTCCATGCATTAGCTTTTTCCTGCGAAAATGTTCCATTCAATATAGCATCCACGGCTTCACGGTAACATTGTGTAACTACCTGCACGTAATCGGCGCCTTTTGTTCTTCCTTCAATTTTCAAAACATCCACACCACTATCTATTACCTGGTCTAAAATATCAATTGTGCATAAATCTTTTGGCGACATGATGTATTCATTTTTTACCATTAGTTCTTCGCCCGTTTCAGCATCTTTTACCAAATACGATCTTCTGCAATTTTGTACACAAGCGCCCCGGTTAGCAGAGGCATTTTGAGTATGTAAACTCAGGTAGCATTTACCGGATACAGCCATACACAAAGCGCCATGTACAAAAATTTCAATTTTCACCAGTTCTCCCGAGGGACCTTTAATTTTTTTGCGTTTAATTTCACGGGTAATATGTTTTACCTGTTTCAAAGTTAATTCCCGTGCCAGTACAATTACATCCGCAAATTTTGAGAAAAAGAGAACAGATTCAATATTGCTTACATTGGCCTGCGTGGAAATATGCAGGGGAATACCCATTTGATTACAATACTCTATCACAGCAAAATCAGAAGCAATCACAGCATCTATACCCTGTTTTTTTACTTCTTTTAAAATCTGTTTAAGCAATTGCATATCGTGTTCATACATTACAGTGTTGAGTGTGATGTATGATTTAATATGATTGGTTTTGCAAATACGGCTGATTTCTTTAATGTCATCTATTGTAAAAGAGTTAGCAGATCTTGTTCGCATATTTAGCTGCTCTACGCCAAAATAAACAGCATCCGCACAGGCATTAACTGCTGCCTGTAAACTATCAAAAGAGCCGACTGGCGCCAACAACTCAGGTTTTTTTATTTTTTGCATGAATAATTTTTCATTTTGGTGTTAAGTCAGTCATTGATTTATCATAGAACAATATCTTTACCACTTTTCGTTAATACTTATATTATGCTATCGCTTACTAAAATTTTTTTATTTGAAATGGCACATGCCATTGATGGTTATGATGGTCCCTGCAAAGATGTTCATGGACATTCTTACGAACTGCATGTTACTGTTTGCAGTAATGATAAGGAAGATCAATACCTGCCTGCGCCGGGGTTTATTTTAGATTTCAAAGAATTAAAACAAATTGTCATCCATGAAATCATTCAGCATACCGACCACAAGCTGGTACTGTCAAAGAACTTCTTATCCAAACATCCAGGTCTGCAATCAGAAAACAACCTCATCATTTGGGAGATCGAGCCTACTGCTGAAAATATGCTGATTTATTTTCAGCAAATACTTATAAAAAAATTACCCCCTCATATTATTTTAACAGAGCTAAGACTATACGAAACAAAAACATCGTATGCCACCTGGAAAAACAATCAATATTTATAGTAATAAAGTGTTACTGTAAAATATTTTGCAAAACTAATAATAAAAAGGGAACACTTTTTCGTATTCCCTTTAGTTGATAGCGATTAGTTTCGGTTGTTTAAAGAGCTTTCAATGCATTTATTTTTTCCCAACGGTGTTTAATTCCTTCATTGGCTAAATCAAGGAACTCATGAGCTTTGTCGGGGTCGTTATTTTTAATGGTGGCAAAGCGGTTTTCGTGATATAAAAATTCTTCTAACGGAACAGAAGGATCTTTACTATCCAATACAAAACGCTGTCCCTGTTCTTTTGTAGGATTAAAGCGGAACAAAGGCCAGTAACCGGATTTAACAGCTAAATTCTGTTGTTCTAAGCCATGACACATATCGTAACCATGTGCAATACAGTGACTATAGGCAATAATGATGGAAGGGCCGGGATAGGCTTCTGCTTCCAGAATGGTTTTTAACGCATGTACATCATTCGCCCCCATCGCAATTTCGGCCACATAAGCGTTGCCGTGAGCAATAGCCTGCATTGCCAGGTCTTTTTTCCCGGTTGTTTTTCCTTTTATAGAAAACTTAGCACTGGCGCCAATAGGAGAGGACTTTGATTTTTGCCCACCTGTATTAGAGTACACTTCTGTATCAAGTACCAGTATGTTAATGTTCTCTCCGGTTGATAATACGTGGTCCAGGCCACTAAAACCAATATCATAAGCCCATCCGTCACCACCCACAATCCAAACAGACTTGTGTTCTAAAAATCCTGCTACTTGTAATAATAACTTGGCGTCGGGTTTATCTATATTCTTTAAAATGGTTTTTAATTGGTTTACATTTTTGCGTTGCTGAATTACTTCTGCTTCGGTGGCCTCTACATTTGTTAAAATAGCTTCTACTAACTCATTGCTTACGTCATCGCTTAAGGATTTTAACAGGGAGATGGCATATTCTCTTTTTTTATCAGTAGCGAGTTTCAGTCCCAAGCCGAATTCAGCATTATCTTCAAACAGCGAGTTTGCCCAGGCAGGTCCGAGACCTTCGCTATTCTTAGCCCATGGAGTGGTGGGTAAATTTCCTCCAAAAATGGAGGAACAACCAGTGGCATTAGCAACAATCATTCTGTCGCCAAACAACTGGGTGAGTAATTTTAAATAAGGAGTTTCGCCACAGCCGCTGCAGGCGCCGGAAAATTCGAACAGGGGCTCAAGTAATTGAGAGCCTTTTACAGTAGAACGATTTACCCGTGTACGGTCAATATCCGGCAAGCCGATGAAGAATTCCCAATTTTGTTTTTCTGTCTCCTTCAATGGCATAACATCCTGCATGTTGATAGCTTTATGACCGGGTTGTGTTTTGCTTTCAATGGGGCAAACTTCCACGCAAAGATTACAACCAGTACAATCTTCTACTGCTACTTGCAAAGTGTAAGATTCCTGGTCTTTAAAGAATTCTTTACCTACAGGTGCTATATGTTTAAAGAAAGCAGGCGCATCTTTTAAAAGTTCATTATTGTAAACTTTTGGACGGATAGCTGCATGTGGACAAACAAAATAACATTTACCACATTGCGAACATAAATCAGCGTCCCATACCGGAATCTGTTCTGCAATATTTCTTTTTTCATAACGGGTAGTTGCAGATGGATAAGTACCATCAGCAGGAAATGCGCTAACTGGTAAATCATCACCTTCACCGGAAATAATTTTTGCCAGCACTTGTTGTACAAAGTCAGGCGCATCTTTAGATACAGCCGGTTCAATTTCCTTTGTACCGATGCTGTAAGCTGTATAATCAAGGAGTGAAAGATTTTCCAATGTCTTATCCACGGCAACAAAATTCTTTTGTACCACTTCTTCACCTTTTCTTCCATAGGACTTACGAATGGCTTTTTTAATGTAAGCAATGGCCTCGTCTTTAGGCATTACATTTGAAATTGCAAAGAAACAGGTTTGTAAAATGGAGTTAATCCGGGAGCCCATGCCTGTTTCCTTAGCTACTTTAGATGCGTTAATTACATACAGCTTTAATTGTTTGTGCACAATTTCTTCCTGAATTTTTTTAGGAAGATGATTCCATACTTCTTCTGTGGGGTATGGTGTATTCAGCAAAAGCGTAGCGCCATTTTCTGCATCCTTTAAAATATCATATTTTTCTAAATAATGAAAATGATGGCAGGCGACAAAATTGGCTGAGTTAATTAAGTAGGTGGAACGAATTGGACTTTTGCTGAATCGTAAGTGAGAAACGGTTAATGAACCAGATTTTTTAGAGTCGTAAACAAAATATCCTTGTACATGATCATCCGTTTCTTCGCCAATAATTTTAATCGTGTTCTTATTAGCACTTACCGTACCATCTGCACCCAGCCCAAAGAATAAACCACGGAAGAGGTGTTGCTCTTCGAGCGAAAATTTTTTATCATATTTCAAACTGGTATGGGTAACATCGTCTTCAATACCAACGGTAAAGTGATTTTTGGGTTGTTGTTTTTTTAGCTCATCAAAAACAGCTTTCACCATTCCCGGCGTAAACTCTTTGGATGATAAACCATAACGGCCACCAATTACTTTTATACTCCTGTTCTCACCACTTTCATTTAAGGCATTTACAATATCCATGTATAAAGGCTCACCAATGGCGTTGGGTTCTTTACAACGATCGAGTACGGCAATTTTTGAAACAGATTTTGGCAAGACTTCCATGAAATGCTTCAGTGAAAACGGGCGGTAAAGATGCACTTCCAACACCCCAACGGACTCACCATTTTTATTCAAATAATCAACTGTTTCCTGAACAGCTCCTGCGCCAGAACCCATGATAATAATGATTCTGTCAGGATTTGCATGACCATAATAATCAAATAATTTATAGGAACGCCCTGTAAGCGATTCAAATTTCTTCATCATTCCTTCTACTATATTCGGAACATTCCAATGATATTGGTTACAGGCTTCGCGGCTTTGGAAGAATACATCGGGGTTTTGTGCCGTTCCACGAATAAAGGGATTTTCAGGATTCAGTGCACGATGACGGTGACGAGCTACATCTTCTTCATCAATCATCTGCCTGATGATTTCGTCAGGAATAATTTCTACCTCATTTAATTCATGCGAGGTGCGAAAACCGTCAAATGTATTTAAAAAAGGGATGTTTGATTTTAGTGTGGAAGCAGTTGCAATCATCGCCATATCGTGTGCCTGTTGCGGACTGTTGCCGAATAGTATTGCAAAGCCAGTTGAACGAACAGCCATCACATCACTATGATCTCCAAAAATGGAGAGTGCATGAGTAGCAAGCGTACGGGCGGCAATATGAAAAACCGTAGGCGTTAATTCTCCGGCAATTTTGTACATATTAGGAATCATCAGCAACAATCCTTGCGAGCAGGTAAAGGTGGAAGCCAAAGCACCACCTTGTAATGCACCATGAATAGCGCCGGCAGCACCGGCTTCACTCTGCATTTCAATTACCTTGGGTACTTCGCCAAAAATATTTTGTTTATTATCACTACTCCATTCGTCAGCAAACTCACCCATCGGGGAAGAAGGTGTAATCGGGTAAATAGCACAAATTTCGCTTGTTTTATAGGCAATGTGAACAGCAGCCTGGTTGCCGTCCATTATTTCAAGCGCTTGTAACTTAGGCTTTGTTTTGGATTCAGTTCCTTTTTCAATAGTGGTTTCCATAATCAAATTTTTGGGTTGAAAACAACGGTTCCTTGTTATTTAAAGGTACAAATTACCAGCTTGTCGGGGGTATTGGGCTGATAGATGTCAAGGGAAGAAGTGATAATTATCAAATTAAGAATGAGTTATGAATGTATTGTGACAAATTTTGTCTTTTGGCGAGGAATTGTGGAATTCTTACTTATTTTTTAAAAATTTATCATTTGCAGGTATATTGAAGAGGGACTGTGATTGACAACTCAAAGTAATTTCTTCTATCCACCACCCATTTGACTTAGTTTGTAAAATAGATTGCGTATGTTTTTTTATAATTTACAGTAATAAGTATCCACTGGTTATGTGTTTTATTTGAATTGTTTTAAACGGAGGTAAACCCGCTGGCGGCGTTAATAAACCAATGCAGGAAGAAAATGCTGATGAGATCCTGAGTCTTGTTCAAAAACAACAGGATCACATAGGTGATGCCGGTATGGGCAATAATAAGTATAGTTGCTTCTATTCCGCTATGTCCTAATTCTACTGTGTAACTCTGAATATGCCCCAGCATAAAAATGACGGCCACAATCAATGAGGCTAGGTGAGGATTTAATAATGCAAACAACCTGTAAACGAGAAAGCCAACGGCCACTCCTTCCAAAAATGTTTGCAATACCTGTGCGCCTACATTTGCCTCATTCCAGGTATAGCGCAAAAAAGCAGGGTAGTCGGTATTGCCGATTATAATAATAAAAATATAGCCCGAGACTAATGCGGCAAATAAACCTGCTATCATTTTATACTGTATTTTATCAAGACTGATAAAGCAGGTAGATAGCTTTTGTTTTGTAACGGCTAAATATATGAATATAGGCGAGTAAATAATCAAGATCCTCAATGTCCATGATAAACCCCCGGCGCCTAATAATGAGCGTAAGAATTCTCTTGCCGTTGACAAACTGACCAGCGCCAGGCTTACCAGTAATGCGTATATAAACTCTCTGAGCGGTTTTTGAAAAACCGGTTTGTTAAATACTGGCCATTGGGCAGGAAGGAATTTCTTCCACAAATAGACAAGTCCCATGCCTGCAAGCCATGAAAAATACACGGCCATTTCATAATTAAATGTAGCTTTCATAATTATTTTTTTATATTATTGAGTGTGTTTACAGAAATTTTCTCGGCTTTATATAAAGTTCTCTTTAATGCCGTGAGATGCGCGGCTCCAATAAATAAAACTATTTTTTTAATTTTCGGGTTTTGGTGGCTGATTGATATGATGCGTTTTGCAATTCGATCATTTCTTTGGTTCCAGTTTAGCTGTACTAGTTTTGCCCACTTTGATTGACTCCATTTTGGATATATATTATCAAATAACTCGGCCACTTGTTGCTGAAACTTTTCTGTATTCACAAGTTCATAGGCTTTTCCTTTCTTTTCAGCTTCTGCGTATTCTTTTTTCTGGCGCTTTAGCATTCTCAATACTTTAAATGCTTTGAAGTTGAGTTTAAGAATACCAAAAACAAGGCTATTCATTGTTTTCTTTTGATATTCTTTAGCTAATAGCGCTTCACTCATATCATCAACCGGATATAAGTATTTGTAATTTGCCTGAAATGCGAAAGGAAATATTAAGGTGTTAAACTCAGAACCCTGTAAAAAATTTTCTGTCCATTTGTAGAAAGGTGTTTTTGAAAAGAGAGATTGCCATAAGGGATTATTTTCAGAAATTTTTTTTGCAATAAACCAATTATAGGCAGAGTTCCCATATACATCACCTGTAAGCAGGTAATAAAATGCAAGTGAGTCATACAACGGGGGCCTGCCAGGCTGCAACGAAATCTCCGTATTCAGAGCATTGATTCTTTCGTAAAGAAATTCTTTACCCCATTTGTTTGCCTTAAGAATTGAATCGCTTAAGTAAATAAATTTTGAGCGGCTATTTCTCAGGCTTAGCGTATCCCAGGCAGGAATAATCTCAACAGCAATGGCGTCTGGTTGAAAGATTCTGACTGCAGACATAATTGCGGAAGTATCCTGCTTTGTTTTAGCGCCGGCCTGATGCGATGTGCCTATAAGGAGGATTTGAAGTTCTTCTGCTTTCTGCGACTGTGAAATTGCAATGTAGCTATGCAATAACCATAGGGCTGATAGAATTAAAAATTTCATTGTGTTGATTTTTAAGTTTGCAAACTTATATTCTATTGAAAATCAACACAATACTAATGTGGCAAGAAAGCTGCTTTCAAGGCGAGGTACAGAATTTTGTGGTGTAAGACGAAAAATTGGGGTGAACTAAAGCGGTACTTCTGCAAGTTTTTTTCTAAATTCTTTCAAATAAGTTCTTGAAACCGGGATTTTTGTTTCCAAACCGGAAAAGCAAATTTCATAATTACCATTTTCCATTATTAGTTCCGGTCGGAGAAAGATATTTACAAGATAAGAACGATGGACTTGTACAAAACCAGCTTCTTTTACTTGTTCATACACACTCATCAGCTTTGCCCTTATTATGTGTTTTTGAATACCCGATGGTTTTTGAATGAATACTTCCACGTAATTATCAGACGCCTTAAAATAAAGAGTTTCGTTTATTGCGATTGTAATTACATCTGCTTTTCCGTTACCGGAAATTGTTAATAGTTGATCAAGTTCGTCTTCTCTTTGCTTCTTAAGCCAACGACTGGAGTTATGGAGAAAATATAAGTATCCGAAAATGGGAAATATTAATATCAAAAATCCCCATATTTGGAATTGCCAGAGCAAAACCGTTAAATTCAGATTCGGAGAGATTACAAAATAATCGTATAAGGCACTTAGTATATTCGCTAAAAAAAAGGAAGGAGTCAGAATAGATATTTCTTTTACCAGGCTCCAGTTGTCGGTTTTAACTTCTCTACTATAAAGCTTTTTTGCCAAAATTGAAGGGGTAATTGCAAAAACCACAAAACCAATTATGCTATACCCCAATAATTTTCCGTACTTATTTGCATCTTGAAAATTGAATGTGCCAAAGGGCTGGAAAACAAGTAAGATAAAAGTTATGGAAACAAAAATCAGGAATGCCAGCCGGAGACGCAACTTTACGCCGGGGACATGCATTGTATGATTTAATTTTGAAAACGACATACTTACCAAAAGGATAGCTAAAAGGTACAAAACTAACAAATGCTTCGTTTGTAGTGTATAATTTTGAATGAGGAAAATTATGCCGATAATAGAAAGGTCTGACAGTGTCAGGGATTGTTTTTTGTTGTCAATGTTGGTTGTTTTTTTATAATTATTCGCCTGACATCGTGCCCGGGACTGGATTCGAACCAGCACGCCGTTTCCGGCACCACCACCTCAAAGTGGCTTGTCTACCAATTTCAACACCCGGGCTTGGGGGGGCAAATATAAGTGATAAGTAAATAAAGTTAAAGAATAAGAAAATCAAATTATTTTATACTCGTCACAAAAATATTATTCGTAAATAAATTATTTTTTTAACATGATTCTAAATGTGGTTCCTTTTCCGAGCTCACTCCATTTTACAAATACTTTTCCTTTGTGGTATTGTTCCACAATTCTTTTGGAAAGCGATAAACCCAATCCCCATCCGCGTTTTTTAGTAGTAAAACCCGGTTTAAAAACACGGGAAATATTAGAGCGGCTGATTCCTTTTCCTGTATCGGTTATATCCATAATTACTTCACTGGGTTCTTCTGAAATATCCACAGTAATTTTTCCTTCGCCTTCCATGGCATCCAAGGCATTTTTTAATAAATTTTCCAATACCCAGTCAAAAAGTTGCGGCGAAATTTTTACAAACAATTCTTTGTTAGCTGTGTTGAGAATAAACTGTACTCTTCCCGTAGCTCTTTTTTTCATATAATCAATTACCTGTTGTACCTGCTGTATTAAGTTTTTTTCTTCTAATTGCGGGATACTACCAATTTTTCCAAACCTGTCTGATACCAGTTTTAACCGATATATATCTTTTTCCATTTCAAGTACTATTTTTTCATTCTTGTAACTTTCCTTCATCATTTCTATCCAGCCTTCTAAAGATGTTACGGGAGTACCCAACTGGTGTGCTGTTTCTTTTGCCATGCCCGCCCATACCTGGTTTTGTGTAGATTTATTTCTAATGCTTATCGAAATAATCGTAATGACGATAAACAACGCCACAATAAACAATTGTACAATCGGATAATATTTTACCTGGCGCAATAATAAAGAGGGACCATAATAATAACGGTTAATAATTAAAGGGTCTTTGTTGATGACCACTTCTACCGGTTGATTGATGGATTTGAATTCTTTTAATTTTTGTAAAAGATAAAGAGGATCGGAGGCATTTTTTACTGAATCAAGATTGAGGTACACTCCCGTAATGCTGTCTTTCTCATTTGTTTCAATAATCGGAACGGTTTTATTTTCCGTAGTAATAAGCGATGCCAGCCGGGTATCTGCATCAGCCGGGGAAGTAGCCAGGAATCTTGCAGCTTCCACCCATTGCTCTACTTTCAGTCTTTCTTCTTTGGCAATTTTATTGGCCAGGTAGTTAGAGTAAAAAATAGTTCCGCTCACTATGAGTATGGCAGTAATGGCCAAACCGATGCGCCAGTTTATGAATTGGGAAAACATATACTTAAAAATAGAAAAGGATTGCCATCCTTCTGTTATTTTTGGTAAAATATTTCTCCTGATGCAATTACCCTCGGTGGCTGTTGTTATTTTAAACTGGAATGGCCGAAACTTTTTGGAGCGGTTTTTACCTTCCGTTGTGCAATCAACCTACCCAAATTTACAACTTGTGGTGGCAGACAATGCTTCCACAGACGATTCTGTTTCTTTTCTTCAGAAGCAATATCCTGCCGTAAACATTATTCAAAATAGTATAAATGAGGGTTTTGCTAAAGGATATAATACAGTTTTGAAGAAGGTAAACGCAGATTATTATGTTTTGCTTAATTCAGACATTGAGGTAACACCCGGCTGGATTGAGCCTGTTATTGAATTATTGGAGAAAGATCCCAAAATAGCAGCCTGTCAGCCCAAATTATTATCCTGGCATGAAAAAAATAAGTTTGAATATGCCGGTGCCTGTGGTGGCTGGATAGATAAATATGGATACCCCTTTTCGAGAGGAAGAATATTTGATATATGCGAGGAAGATAAAGGGCAATATGATGATGTGGCCCCTGTATTTTGGGCAAGTGGCGCAGCTTTTTTTGTACGCTCTTCCGTATTTAAAGAAATGAGCGGGTTTGATGATTATTTTTTTGCCCACCAGGAGGAAATTGATTTATGCTGGCGGATGCAATTAGCAGGGTATAAAATTTTTGTATGTCCACAGTCCGTTGTATTTCACGTAGGGGGAGGGACACTACCAAAAGGAAATTCAAGAAAAACCTTTCTTAACTTTCGTAACAACCTTATTATGCTTTATAAAAACTTACCTGTGTTACAGGCAGTATGGAAACTTCCTTACAGGATGGGGCTGGATATTGTTTCAGCCTGTAAGGCCTTGTTGCTGGGAGACTCCGGGTACTGGTTTGCTGTGTTAAGAGCTCACATCCATTTTATAAAGTGGGTGGTGTCTTTTTCAGATAAAAGCCATTTTCCCCCTTCAAAAGCAATAAAACCCGTTGGTATTTACAATAAAAATATTGTTTGGCAATATTTTGTAAACAAAAAAAGGTTGTTTAGCCAAATAATTTTTAAATGAATGGTTTAAAATAACTCTCATCCCTTATTTTTGCGCTGCAAATTAAGTATATGGAACAACAGGAAATATTTACAGAAGACAATACAAAGAAAGATTTTGCTCATAATTGGGTAAAATCGTCTCGCTTTTTATTTTATGTACAAGTACTTTGTATTGTGGCCTTTATTTTTGCAGGCTGCTTTAAACTATATCAAAAGAGGTACAAAGGGAAACCTGATGTTGTAGTTCCGGAGAATACCCTGTACGACCCTAAATACAAGTAATAAGTTTTTTAAATATTAATTATAACCGTTTTACCATTGTGTTAAACGGTTTTTTTGTTTTGTATTATGGATTTCCATTTTGTCAACTATGTGTTAGAGGCGAATGGTTAGTAGCAAGTTCAATTAAATCCAAAAGTTTGTATTAACATATCCCTAAAATTGAACAGGCTTACTATAAAAAGGGACGGTATGTATGTAAATACCATCCCTTTATTTTTACCCATTCATCTATCAGCGATTATTATTGTTGTTCTTTCCGGTAATCTTGCGCAGGTACATTTATAATAGTAACTTCTTTTATTACTCCCGTATTGGTTTTTTGTGAAATACTAATTTGATGAATACCAATTGTCAGAGGTATTGTTACCGTTAACTGAAAATTTCCTTTTTCATCATATTTAGGTCTTTCAGTCAATTCGATCCTGTTTCCGTCAACGGTGAGTTCAAGCGGTAATTCTCTCTCAAATCCAATACCATTAATGATTAATGAAGGGGAGGCTGCTTTATTGGCATCTTTTGTTTGTAAAATAGCATAAATGGAAGGCCCTGCCTTTTTTTGTTTAGGAACATGTTCTTCTGTAAGATCTTTTGGGGAAAGTATCAATCCTTTAAATAAGTTTCCTTCCAGGTAAAGCCCTTTAATTTTATAATTTTTTGCCAATAAATCGCTTAATGTATTGTCCCTGCTAAAGTCTTGTGTTTTATCAGAAGTTGTTATTCTAAATTCATTTTGCTTGGGACTACCATTGTATGAATATCCTGTTATTTTACCACCGCTGATAAATACTTCTTCAATTTCGCCTGTTTCTTTGTTCTGTGTATAGCTTCTTATATCACCATTTTGCACAAAGAAATAACCGCAGCGGGGACATACATCCGGATTGTGAATGTCTTTTAACGGAATTAAAACACCCATATAATAAATAAGCGGTACTTCCAGTTGATATATACGAGGGGGTTTAATAACAATTTTTGGGCAGGGTTTTAAATTGAGTTTAAACAATCCTCTCCCGTATGATGATACGCCTACCTGGTTATTTTTTAAAAAGAAGAAAGAGGATATGGAAGGATATGCTTCGGTACCAATAATTTTGCTCCAGGTTCTGCCATTATCGCAACTTCTGATAGCTCCCGATTGTACAGTACCTACCAGGATGTGTCCTTTATTGTCGGGGTCAAATGCTATAGTGGAAATTTGAGTAAATGGTCCCCACCTGAATTTAAAAATACCAGCGTTTGTAACAAGGTTTGTAAGAGTACTGTCAACACTCCAGGTTGCGCCCCCGTCGGTAGTAATTTTTACATTTTCGTCAATAATGTCGGGAACTATTATATGATTGGGGTCAAAAAGGTCAGGACCAAATGGTTTATACCAGGCAAACATGGTAGGAAATATTCCGAGGCATCCAAACCCGGTAACGTTAGAAACCACGGGGGTACCTGTTCCTAATACATCTACGGCTTTTCTTATACCAATCATCTGCTGACCATCTGCCGTAGTTCCTGCAGCTCGGATAGCCGTATATACCACGGGATTGTTGATATTGCCAACAGATTTAGGGAGGTCCATAATTCCTTCAGGAAATCCGTACCTCGAAGTCCAGGATGAACCCGTATTATTGGTAAGCACAAAAATGCTGCCCGGTATCCCGCTAAGAGAAGTGCTTTGAATGTAATTGGCTGGTTTTAAGAGTTTGGGATTACCCGCATCATTTGGTGGATTTGAAAATCCTGAAAAGCCGGCAAGCAGCGGTCCGGATATAAAATTGAAACATGGCCCGCAATCAACACCCGTAAGTTTGGTATCGGTTGCGGCTAAACTATTTCTGGGAATGTTTAGAAAAAAACCCTCGCAGCATACGGTATTAGGCCAGGTAGCGCCATTGTCGGGAGAGCCCCATATATTATTATCCTGCGTAGCAAAATAGAGATCCGCATTGGCATCTCCACTATGCAATTGTCCTGTTAATTCAGTTATTTGTAGGGCATTATATCCACCAGACCCACCACCAGTGAAAGTCCAGGTAGCGCCATTGTTTGTTGTCTTATGCAACCCACCATCGCTTGCAAGTATTAAAGGTGTTTTTCCATCTGCTTTAAAACAAAGGTCAGCACAGTCGCAATGGTCAACAATAAGATTAGCCCATGAGCCTACAATATTTAAAGAGGCATCGTTAAACGTAGCTCTTTTGAAATTACAACCACCGTCGCTCATATATACATCAATCTGGTTAGGATTTCCGGAAAGTGATTTTGCAACACGCACAAAAGGTGGTCGGTTAATACCTGGGTTATCTGAGAGACTTGTCCAGGATGTTCCGTTATTTGAAGAAACATAAAGCCCGATATGCCATTGATTATCGCTACCCCAAAAATTAAATGCCCAGAAAATATGTTGATCATTATATGGTGAGCAGGCAATTTGGTTATGCACTCCTTTGGCAACATAACCGGGCAATCCGGTGTTAGATACCGTCCAGTTATTTCCACCGTCTGTTGATATTCTTACACCAGCATCTGTCAGAATTTTTAAATTGTTGGCAGATGGTGCCAGTACAGCATACACCTTCTGGTTATTATATCCGCTTACAGCAGAAATAAAATTCCAGTTAACGCCATCATCGTTGCTAAATGCCAATCCGCAACTGGTGCCAACCCAAATGCGGTTAGTTCCCGGTTCAATATCAATGCAAAAAGCCCCAAAATCTGAGGGGCAGGATGGGGCAGGTGGTGTTAAACTGATATGACTCCAGGAGTTTCCTCCATCAGCGCTTCGCCAAATTCCGCCACCATTTGAAACTTTTGTATCAGCATTTGCTACTGCAATAACAGTATTTGGATTAGCATTGCTGTAACGAATGCAATTAAACCAGAAGGTAGTACTGCCACTTACCCGATTCCAATTGGTGCCGCTGTTGACAGATTTAAAAATTCCACCGCTTTCGGAAGCCACAACAAGAACATCATTGTTAGACGGATGCCTTGAAACTGATACCGCTCTGCCACCATTAGGCACATTTGGCTGCATATAACGAACGGTTCCGCAGGAAGCCAGCATTACTAAAAGAATGGATGGCATAAAAATCCTTTTCATATTTATAAATTTTAAAAATGATGTAGTGGTGCGGAAGTAGTTAACAGGGAGAATTTGAGGAGTAAACTTTTGTATTGATAATAAAATTAGCGAGTTGCCTACAGTTTGGCAATACCAAAAAATGGTGATTTTTTATGCAACACAATAATAAAATGTATATTTCGTTATTAAGCGTGTCGAAAGAGCAGGCATAAAATGGGCTTTTTTGCAGTATTTAATTAAGTTTCATTATCTTGCTTATTGATAGCTGGTTTAATTATTAACTAAAAATTTGTATTATGAAAACTCCTGTAAATTTTTTTCTTTTTTGTTGCATTGTTTGTTTTAGCTTCTTTGCAGCTTGTTCAAAAAGCAATAATAGCCTAAACAATTTTCAACCGGAGGTTGCCAATATTACTGACAATTTTCAGTTGCAGGCTACCAATGTAAAACAAGTAACTACCAATATCGAATATTCCTGGACAAATACGGGTACTATGGCTAATATAGATAAGTCCGGAGTAGTAACGGCAGGCACTGCCAAAGTATCAATATTCGATCCAAATGGCACCAGTGTTTATACCAGCGACCTTAAATTAACGGGTAGTGAATCAACAACTGCCGGCGTGGCGGGGGTATGGAAAATCCGACTTGAACTTTCCAACTATGATGGTACGCTTAATTTCAGAGTGCAAAAAAAATAAATTCTATAGTGCACTATTTATAAATTAAAAAATAAATATGATGAAGTTCTGCCTTAAGCAGAACTTTTTTTTTGAGGGGATTTTTACAGAAAGCCGATAATTTTTTTGATGATCTCACTGTCTCTGTAAATTTTTCTGTGACCCAGGCCTTTTGTAAAATGAAAAATAATATTGGGATGTTTATTCTCTTTTATTTTTAATACGTCGCTTAATGGAGTAATATCATCATCTTCATCATGTATCCATAATATTTTGGCATGAAGGTGTGCTACTGCACGTCTGATAGAAAAATGAGATGGTTTTAGACCTGATTTTTCTTCAATTAATTTATTGAATTCAATTTTTACTTTGTCGCCTAACCTTAAAAATTCAAAGAAAGAATTAATGGCGGTAGTTGTTTCTGTTGCGGGGGCAATTAAAACAATACGGGTATCGCTGTTATGGTTTATATTTTCCATGAAATGTGTAACAGCGAGTCCGCCAAAAGAATGAGATATGAAGGATTGTACAGGGCCAAATTTTTCGTAGATGGTTTTTATGGTTTTAATGTATAACGGGAGTGTAATTTGTTTGCCACTACTTTCGCCATGAGCCGGAGCATCAAAGGCAAGCACTTCGTAGTTTTTTTCAATAAGAGGATTTATATAGCCCTCAAAGTTTTTAACGGTGGATTCGAACCCATGAAGCAGGAGTACCCTTTTCTTGTTCTGTTCAGCTTCATGGTTCCAGCGAAAACCGGTAATGGTATAATTGTCCATTTGAAAGCGAAGCTTTTCGGCATTTTCAAATACCCGTGTTGTTTTCTTTTTAGATTTATTTAACGGGGTGCAGAATATTTCAAGCGCTTTTTCAGCGCTTTTTCTTTTGGAAAGAAAAGAAAGTAAGGTAAGCTTTATCCTCAGGTAGCGAATTGCTAATTTTTGTATTAATTTCATATCCCTCAAAGATAGTTATGAAGATTGTTTTAATCGGTTCAGGCAATACAGCCAATGTGCTGGGGAGAAAAATGATAGCGGCTGGTCATGAAATAATAATGGTTTTTGGAAGAAATGAAAAGACCTGTGCTGAACTGGCAGCTTTATTCTATTGCCCCTTTACGGTTAATAAGGAGTTTATTGATAAGCATGCTGATATTTATGTTGTAGCAATAACTGATAATGCACTGCCGGATTTAGTCGGGCAACTAAAACTGGATAAAAAACTGGTAGTTCATACTGCCGGTAGTGTATCAAAAAATATTCTTAAAGAAATTTCACATAATTACGGTGTATTGTATCCGTTACAAAGTTTGAGAAAAGAAGCAGCCATCCTTCCCGAAATTCCTTTTTTAGTTGATGCTAATACTGCTGATAATTTAGCGCTAATCAAGGATTTTGCTAAAACTTTATCCAGCCAGGTAAAAGCTGCAGATGATTGGGAAAGAAAAAAGCTTCATGCAGCAGCCGTGCTGGCTGGCAATTTTGCCAACCATCTTTATGCACTGACGGAGGAATTTTGCAAAAAAGAAAATATTGATTTCTCTTTACTTTTTCCCATAATAAAAGAAACCGCTTTACGGGTAGAGAAATTTTCTCCCCGTCAAATGCAAACCGGGCCTGCCGTTAGAGGAGATGAAGCTACCATTAAAATGCACCTGGAAATAATAAAACAGTATCCCCAACTTACGCTGGTATATGAGCAACTTACTCATAGTATCCAATTGTTGCAGAAAAAATGATTATCGGGTTCAATAAGGAAATATGAATAACGTATGTGACGCATTATTTGGTGTGGGGAGGAAAGGCTCTTTTGCCAGATAAAAACACCCTCGTGACTTTTTTAAAATCATTAGAGTGTTTTTTAATATAAAGGGCTGTTTTAGCGGTATTAAATTTAGACAGCGTTAAACCAATTTTATTTTATGGGCTGATAAATATCGGTTTGAACCTGGTAAGGATCTTTAATAACTAAGGGATCGCCAACATATACTTCATAAGGCGCCCCATTTGACTCTTTGTTGTTGGCCTTCATCCATTCAGCGATTTTTGCATAGGCTTTGGGTATCAATTCGTAAGGTCCCCAAAAATGCACAACCACAGCCCGGCTTTCCCACAGTTGCTTTGTATTAATTCGGCCCTCTGTTGCAGGAGGTAATTTATTTACCGGAACAGCAGCGTCTAATTGCATAGGATAACTACTGCCAGAGTAAAAAGCCATAGGCATGCCCGTTGCTTTTATACCGATGCTTTTAGCAAAAGTGCCTATCTCAGCATAAGCGGCACCCAGTTTAGCGCCTATTTCGCTAATGTTAGCAGCGGTTTCTTTTATATACAATATGTTCATTGTAGAAGTGTTTTTTTCTTCTATTTCCATTTTAGGTTCTGGCATACCACTGGGCATAGCGGGGTTTGCCTCAGCCTGTTTTTGTAAGTTTTCCAATCCCTTTTCAAGATCAGGCCCAACCATTTTATCCATAAACAGGAAAAAGTATCTCTGCATGGTTTTAGCAAAAAAATTGCCTCCCACCTTACTATCTAAGTACCATTTAACCTCGGTACCTCCTTCTTTTTGTTTTATTTCCCAAGCAGCAGTAGCCTTTCCATTTTCCAGGAAATCCAATTCGGTTTTTACCAATTTGTCCGGTACACTTTCTGTAATGGTTATTTTACCATTTCCTACATCTCTCACTTTACTTTCCCAACTGTAAGAGGCACCAACGCCTTCTGTCTTTGCGCCCCATACTTGTTTCATTTGGGGATCTTTTTGGTTCCAGGGCATCCAGTTGTTGTAGGATTTCATATTGTTTACCTGGGCAAAAACAGACTCAGGTTTTACATTGTTCATTTGTAAAACCCTTTCTACATGCTTATTAGAAGGGAGTAAAAAGGAAACAAGTAACAATAATACCAGCAGGGCTATAATAAAATAAAGTAAGCCTTTCAGAAATTTCATAGTTTTTTGTTTTAGGTCTAAAGAAAATAGGAATATGGATTATTATGGGATGTAGAGAGTACAAGTTAGTTCTTCTGCTAAAATTTTACAACTCTAATTAGGGGTAAAGCTTTACTTCTGTAGTTATTATTCCGTTTTGAGCAAATTAAATCGCTGATTTTCCAATACTTTTGCGCCGAAAATGACAATTGATGTACAAGATAAATTTTAAATTTGAACAAAAGGACCTGGAGCCGGTGACTCTCACTGACATTGCACCTGACCAGTCTGTACTTGAAATAGCTTTGAGTCATGATATTAATTTACACCACAACTGTGGCGGGGTATGTGCTTGCAGCACCTGTCATGTGTACATAGAGAAAGGGAGCGAATTTTTACCGGAAATTAGTGATAAAGAGGAGGATTTTATTGACAGAGCTGTTAACCCAAGGCTCAACTCTCGTCTCGGGTGCCAGTGCATTTTAGAACCCGACAAAAACGGAGAATTAACTATTTTGGTGCCAGACCAAACTCAATTTTTAGGAGAATAACATTTTAAAAAGATGATGTTCGTAGGTTAGGTAACAACAACCGCATACTTTCAAAAACCAGAAATAAAAGATTATGAATCATTTTGAGCCACCTATTCATTGGAACGATTACGAAGATATTGCAATGAAGTTATACGAGCGTTTTGGAGACGAATTTGACGAAGGGAAAATTTACCGTATCCGTTTTACTGATTTGCTGGAATGGGTATTGCAAATCCCTAATTTTTTAGGCAAAAGAGAAGAATGTAACGAAGGGCATTTGGAAATGATTCAGAGTAGTTGGGTTTATGAATGGCGGGATAACCAATCTTAGGCTGTTAAAAAATTATAGGAATCAAATCCGGTATTAACGCCATTTTTCAATAAACACAAGATATATTTTAACCGGTAATTGTATGAATGTATTAAAACTGTTTAAACCAATCCGGGCTTTTGTACTTGATATGGACGGTGTGCTTACCGATGGTAATTTACTAATACTTTCGGGGGGCGAGTGGGTTCGTTGTATGAATATAAAAGACGGTTATTCTTTGCAGTTAGCTGTTAAAAAAGGGTATCATGTGTTTATAATTTCCGGTTCTGTATCTGTTCCGGTTGCCGAACGTCTTTCTAAACTGGGAGTTAAAGAAGTTCACCAAGGTATTCAAAATAAAAAGGAAAAATTAGAAGAGTTAATGAAACGGTATTCCTTAACATCTGCTGAAGTATTGTATATGGGAGACGATATTCCTGATTATGAGGCCATGCAATCAGTGGCTCTGCCTGTGTGCCCTGCCGATGCTGTTTCTGAAATAAAACAAATAGCTTTGTATATTTCACCACTGAAGGGAGGAGAGGGTTGTGTAAGAGATGTGCTCGAAAAAACATTAAAATTAAATAACGACTGGGGAATTGATACCGCTGTTCCCAGTCAATAAATATCTTCGAAACTTAATAAGGGTACATGAAGCTATTGGCTGCTTTTTTGAAATTAATTCGCTGGCTGAATTTAGTTTTTATCGCCATTACTCAATTACTTTTTTATTACTGTATAATCATACCGATTCTTTCCAGGGCGAATGTCAGTGTAGATTCTTTTAAAGAGTATCATCTTGCTTTAATTATTTTTTCTTCCGTAGCTATTGCAGCCGCAGGATATATAATTAATGATTATTTTGACATTAATATTGATTTGATAAATAAGCCACAAAGAAATGTGGTGGACAAAATTATGAACAGACGCTGGGCTATGTTTTGGCATATGTTCTTATCCATGATCGGCATCGTTACCGGGTTTTATGTAGATTATATCAGTCATCATTTTTTGCTGGGCGTTTCAAATGTGATTTGTGTAGTATTGCTGTTCGTGTATTCTCTCACGTTAAAGAGACAATTGCTTATAGGTAATATCCTGATTTCACTTTTAACTGCCTGGGTTGTTTTTGTAATTGGAATTTATGTATTGTTAGACTTTTTATTAATTCCCGGGGCAAAGCCTGATTTTGTTTCCCGAATTTTACGAATAACCCTGTTATACACAGCTTTTGCTTTTATTATTTCGCTGATACGAGAAGTGGTAAAAGATATGGAAGATATAGAAGGCGATAGAAAGCATGGTTGTCGCACTATGCCAATAGTATGGGGAATTAATGCTACCAAAATCTTTACTGCTGTATGGCTTATTGTAATAACGGGTATAATTATTACAGTGCAGGGCTATGTATTGCTATTTGGCTGGTGGGGGAGTACTGTTTATGTTTTTTTACTAATTGTTTTTCCGTTAGTCTGGATATTCAGAAAACTTATCAAAGCACAAACTGCCAGTGATTTTAATCATTTGAGTCAGTGGATAAAGCTGGTAATGTTTACCGGTATCTGCTCTATGGTTTTTTTTAGATTATATTTATAAAAATTATGGAACGTATTATCCTTGCATCTCAATCACCACGAAGGAAACAGTTGCTGGAATGGGCAGAAATTTCTTTTGATGTAATGGTAAAAGAGACAGATGAATTATATCCTGCAGATTTACCGATAACAGAAGTGCCTGTGTATATAGCTCGTAATAAAGCTTTGGCGGTAAAGGAAGAACTTAGCCATTCCAGAATAATATTAGCTGCCGATACAATTGTTGTTTTTGATAACGAGATTATAGGAAAACCTAAAGACAAAAATGAAGCCTTAAAAATATTAAGTCGTCTTTCGGGACAAAAGCATTTGGTTATTACAGGAGTGGTAATTTTAGCGAATGAGGAGGAAGTTTCGTTTGCTGATATTACCGAAGTTTATTTTCATCCTCTTACCAGGAGTCAGATAGAATTTTATATAAACAAATACAGCCCCTTTGATAAAGCAGGAGCCTATGCTATACAGGAGTGGATTGGTGTGGTTGGGATAAAATCTGTTAGCGGTGATTTCTATAATGTAATGGGCTTGCCCGTGAGCAGGGTAGTGCAGGAACTTCAAAAGCTGACATGATTTTTTATGATAGTAAAAACATAAAATTTTAGACTTATTAAACCCTTACCTATAAACCATTAAACTACATGACGGAACGCCTTCTTCAGTACATCTGGCAAATGCAATTCTTTAATAAAGCCGGCTTGGTGACAACTAATAATGAACCATTACAGATTATTTTTCCGGGAAATTATAACAACAACCAGGGACCGGATTTTTTAGAAACTAAAATTAAAATCGGGAATACTATACTTGTTGGTAATGCAGAATTGCATATAAAGTCTTCTGACTGGAAGAATCATAAACATTCGCCAGACCGCCATTATAAAAATGTAATTATTCACGTGGTATGGGATGATGATGTACCGGTTAAAAACTTGCCTACCTTGGTTTTACAAAACAGGGTTTCAAAGCTGCTTTTTGATAAGTACAGGGATTTGATGGAGAACAAAGACTTTATTCCATGCCAGAACAGGATTGCCGGCATAGATGGGCTGTTGTGGCAAAGTTGGAAAGAGAGATTATTGATAGAAAGATTACAGCGAAAATCAGAGGAGATATTTATTCATTTGACAAAAACCAATAATCATTGGGAAGAAGTACTGTGGTGGATGATAGCAGGTAACTTTGGTGGTAAGGTAAATAAAGAATGTTTTGAAGATATTGCGAAAAGTATTTCCATAAATATATTGGCAAAACATAAGAAAAATATTCAGCAATTAGAAGCATTATTGCTAGGGCAGGCAGGGATACTAAACGATGATTTTGAAGAAGCTTACCCTAAGTTATTATACAGAGAATATGAGTTTTGTAAATCAAAATATAATCTGAGAGAAATAAAAATACCGGTTTCTTCTTTACGGATGCGCCCATCTTCATTTCCTGCTGTAAGACTGGCACAATTGGCTATGCTTATACACTGTTCGCTTCACTTATTTTCAAAAATAAAAGAAAGTAATTCGCTTAAAGAAACCAGGAAATTGCTGGATGTTACAGCTAATGATTACTGGCACTATCATTATGTTATTGGCGAACTGTCTTCGTACAAACCAAAACACGTTGGTGCCCAAATGGTGGATAATATTTTCATCAATACCATTATACCGGTTTTGTTTGCTTATGGGCAATATCATAATGAGCAATTATATAAGGATAGGGCTGTTAGGTGGATGGAAGAAATTAAGGCAGAGGAAAACTTAATTACAAAAAAATGGAGTGAAATGGATGTAGCCAATAAAACAGCTTTCGATTCTCAATCGTTGATAGAATTAAGAAACAGGTATTGCCTTAAACGAAAATGCTTAGATTGCGTGATTGGGCACACATTATTGAAAAAAACTACCAGTTAAACGTTACGTTCGTTGTTATATCCGGGTGTATGCTTTTAGCTACCGGACAGGTTATGGCTGCCCGTTCTAAAATCGTTTTTATTTTTTCATCCAATTGTAAAGTTTCCGGGAAATGAAAAATTACGTCTATACCTCCTATTCTCCTGGGGTCAGCCTTCATATGTTTTTGTATTTCTATTTTTACTCCCGTTAAGTCCACCTTCATGTCTCTGGCCTTAATGCCCATAATGGTCATCATGCAACTACCCAATGCCGTAGCTACCAAATCGGTAGGTGAAAAACGCTGTGCCAGGCCCTGGTTATCGGTGGGCGCATCAGTTTCAATTGTTGTGCCGGATTGCAAATGTGTGGCACGGGTACGGAGGTTTCCTTCATAAACGATATGCGATGTCATATGGATTCTTTTTATTATAGGCGGTTACTTGTATAAAATTACATGCCTGTTATTTAACAAATAAACAGTACTATCATCATTAATTGTTTCGTTTAAATTTGTGTAAATTTACCCAACTAATAATTATTAATTGAAAGCCGTGAAAAAAATATTTTTAAGTATTATCCTGTTGTTAAGTGTTTTATCAATTTTTGCTCAAGATGCGAAAGAGAAAGATTCCCGGAAAACCAATCGTAATGAAAAACGTAAAGAACGTCGTGAAAGAATAAATGAACGCATTCGTTTGGAAGAAGAAGGGGCTCTGGTTTTTCACAAACAAACTACCTTTGGATTTAAGCTTAATACTGACGGATATTCGTTCTTTTTTGAGAAGGCAACCATGCAGTCAGCAAGGGTTGCCAATTTTTATACCATTGAGGTTGGTGAAAAAAAACATCCCCAGGAAAATAAAATTACAGGAAGCTTTACCATTGCCGGTCCCTTTGCTTTTGCCAACAATCCCTTTGTGTATGGCAAACGTAATATATTTTACCAGGCTAAACTGGGTTTTGGTCAGCAAAGAGTAATTGGCTACAGAGGTAATAAAAATGGTGTTTCTGTAAC
Organism: Chitinophagaceae bacterium; assembly: GCA_035703165.1. GTDB lineage: Bacteria > Bacteroidota > Bacteroidia > Chitinophagales > Chitinophagaceae > AWTP1-9. The sequence continues at coordinate 55,977 of DASSYR010000061.1, read as the reverse complement.
CGGAGTATATGGGGGCGGTTTCTCAGCCGGGTTGTTAAGACCTTACTATGTTAGAGTGCAAAGATCACTTAATGATGAAATTGCCGATATAAAATATTCTCCTTCAGACAGCCTGGATTTTCTTGGTGGGCGTATTATTGAAGGTACGGGGTTAAAACATGGTTGGAACGAACTGAAATTTACCCCGGGTGTACACAGCCGTATGGGGCTGCGATTTGATTATGGACGATTTAATGAAACGGTTTCAGCAATAGAGGTGGGGATTAATGCAGAATATTACTTTACCAAACCAGAAATTTTGCTTTTGGCTAAGAATAAAAACTTTTTCTTTAGCGCTTATGTCTCCATAAACTTTGGAAAGCGTAAGTAAGCTATCTTTGAACTTTTATTGCCATAAAGGCATTTATGAAAGAATTTCCTGTTATATCCGCTTCAAAAGAAATACATAAGCTAAAAAAGCCCGACTGGCTAAGGGTTAAGCTGCCCATTGGGGAAAGCTACAAAAATGTCCGTAGCCTTGTGGATACACACAAGCTTCACACGATATGTGAAAGTGGTAACTGTCCTAATATGGGCGAATGCTGGGGAAGTGGTACAGCTACTTTTATGATATTGGGCAATGTATGTACCCGAAGTTGCGGTTTTTGTGCCGTGGCAACCGGTAAACCGACTGAGTTAGATTGGGATGAGCCTCAAAGAGTTGCTGAAGCTATTTACCTCATGAAGGTAAAACATGCTGTTATTACTTCTGTTGACAGGGATGAACTTAAAGATGGAGGAAGCACTGTTTGGTTTAATACCATTAAAGCTGTGAAAGCATTAAATCCGGAAACGACATTAGAAACATTAATTCCCGATTTTAAAGGCGATAAAGAAAATATTCAACGCATTATAGATGCGGCTCCGGAGGTAGTTTCTCATAATATTGAAACTGTTGAACGATTAACACGCCAGGTTCGTATCCAAGCTAAATATTGGAGAAGTATGGAAGTGCTGAAAACATTAAAAGAAGGGGGGATGCGAACCAAAAGTGGCATTATGCTTGGTCTGGGAGAAACGAAAGAAGAGGTTATACAAACAATAAAAGATTTAAAGCATGCAGGTGTAGATGTAATTACTATCGGACAATACCTACAGCCAACTCAGAAACATTTACCTGTACAACGTTTCGTTCATCCCGATGAATTTGCCGAATTAAGAAACATTGGTTATGAGTTGGGAGTTGATTATATAGAAAGCGGTCCATTGGTACGTTCATCCTATCACAGTGAAAGACACGTATTCCCAGGCATTGGAAAAAAAGAATGGGAGTTGAAAAGAGATAATAAATCCGGTTATATATCTTCCTGACTATAATCCAACAGAGGCAAGTCTCCAAATTTTCACCGCTCTATTATCTATAATTACCATTGAAATTTTTTTATACAGAATTTTTCCTATAATAAATACTAAAGAAGGCTGAAAAAAGAGGTTTCTGTTTTCAAATTTGGTTTTACGGTATTTTTTGTCTTGTCCTTTTGAGCTGTTATTGTTTTATTATAATTTCTCCTCTGCATCGGCTCGGGAAGATTTGTTTTGTGTTAATAGTAATGATAGTTTGAAGAAATAATTCAATTTAAAAAATGGCTTTGAAGAGCTACACGATAGTGTAGCAACATTATTTGTTTACCAGGTCGTTATAATGTTAAAGAGTACTAATTTTGTTTGTTATGCAAAAACTCAGCATGAATGAACTGAACCGAAAATCGGTATCAGAATTTAAGCAGTCGGACAAATTTCCCATAATAGTAGTGTTGGATAATATCCGTAGCATGCATAACGTAGGTAGTGTTTTTCGCACAGCCGATGCTTTTTTGTTACAAGCCATTTATTTATGTGGTTATACTCCCCAACCGCCGCATCGGGATATAAACAAAACAGCTTTGGGTGCTACTGAAACAGTGGAATGGAGATATTTTCCCAAAACAATTGATGCTGTAAAAAAGCTAAAGGAAGAAGGCTATCAAGTATTTGCTGTTGAACAGGTAAAAAACAGTGTGAAGCTGGGTCAGCCTTTTTTTAATGGAGTAAATAAAATCGCTTTAATTTTTGGTAACGAAGTTAGCGGTGTAGAAGAAGATGTAATAAAACAATGCGATGCCTGCATTGAAATACCCCAGTTAGGAATGAAACATTCATTAAATATATCAGTAGCAGCAGGGATTGTATTATGGGAATTTTTAAGAGGAGAAATGAAAAATTAAAAATCCAAAAAGAAAAGTAAAAAAGCAAGAGAAAGTTGTTTATGAAAAGTATTAGAAATTATCTCAGCCTTGTAAAGTTCTCTCATACCATTTTTGCGATGCCTTTTGCTTTGATCGGCTTTTTTTTGGCAACAAAAGCTGTAGAAGGGTATTGGATAACAGCAAATACTTCGCAATGGAACTTAAATAGAACCATTGGCTGGGCTTCAACGCAAAAACCGGGAGTATATCTTTTACCTAAGTTATTGTTTGTTATTCTCTGTATGATTTTTGCCCGTAGCGCTGCTATGGCTTTTAACCGCTATCTTGACAGAAGTTTTGATGCAAAAAATCCACGCACAGCTATAAGAGAAATACCAGCAGGAATTATAAAAGCAAATGGTGCTTTACTGTTTACAATTATTTCTTGTTTCTTATTTATCGTTTGTTGCTATTTTATTAATACACTCTGTCTGGTTCTGGCTCCGGTGGCATTATTTGTTGTGTTGGGTTATAGTTATACCAAACGGTTTACACCGCTTTGTCATTTAATATTAGGGCTAGGTTTATCTCTTGCACCCATAGGCGCTTATTTGGCCGTAACAGGCCGGTTTGCTTTATTACCCATTTTATTCTCTTTTGTTGTTTTGTTTTGGGTAAGTGGGTTTGATATAATTTATGCTTTACAAGATGAGGAATTTGATAAGTCACAAAAATTATATTCCATACCCGTGTGGCTGGGAAAGAAAAAAGCATTACGGGTTTCGGAAACATTGCATTTATTGTGTGCGGCTTGTTTAGTTTGGTCAGGCTTACACGGCATGTTTAATATTTGGTACTGGGTAGGCGTTATAATTTTTCAAGCCTTATTAATTTATCAGCACACCTTGGTTAGGCCAGACGATTTAAGCAAAGTAAACCTGGCTTTTGCAACAACAAATGGTATTGCATCCGTAGTGTTTGCTCTTTTTGTAATTACAGATTTACTGATACAGTAATTGTTTATTAAAGGTTAAATAAAGTTATGGCAAGAATAATGGCAATAGATTATGGCGGTAAAAGGACCGGGATAGCTGTTACGGATCCATTGCAGATTATTGCCAGCGGCTTAACTACGGTTGATACGAAAGATTTATTCTCCTTTTTAAAAAATTATTTTAGTAAGGAGCCAGTAGAATTGGTTTTGGTGGGAGAACCAAAAAATTGGGACGATACGGATACGCATGCTACTCCTTTAGTAAATAAGTTTATTGAAAAGCTTAAAAAAGATTTTCCCGCTATACCTGTAAAAATGGTAGATGAGCGGTTTACCTCCAAAATGGCCAGGCAGGCAATGCTTGAGATGGGTATGAAAAAGAAACAACGTAGAAACAAAAAATTGGTGGATGAAATTGCTGCCACCATTTTGCTACAGGAATATTTAGAGAATAAATAATCACGGCATATAAAAGCTGTTTGTTTTATTAGATGATTAGGTTAAAATATAACATGGGCGTATCTTTGCAAATCTAAAAATTAGAAATTATTCATTGCTGATGACATTGCCTATTGTAGCATACGGCCACCCTATATTAAGAGCAGTTTGTAAAGACATTCAGCCCGATTACCCTCACTTAAAAAAGCTTATTGAAGACATGTGGGAAACCATGTACGATTCAAATGGAGTTGGTTTGGCTGCACCACAGGTAAATAAAGATATTCGTCTTTTTGTGGTTGATAGCACACAGATTTTTGAAAATATGGAGGATGAAGAAAAGGCAGATTATAACGATTATCCGGGAATAAAGCAGCTATTCATCAACGCTCATATTGTGGAAATGGATGGAGAGGAATGGCTTTATAATGAAGGTTGTCTTAGTATTCCTAAAATAAGAGAAGATGTTTTTCGTCATGAGTCCGTAACATTACAGTATATGGATGAAAATTTTGAGTCTCACACCCAAACCTTTACCGGCATTACTGCACGGGTTATCCTTCATGAATACGATCATATTGAAGGTAAATTGTTCATTGACTACATGAAACCACTGAAACGAAAATTAATTAAAGGTAAATTAGACGATATATCCCGGGGTAAAGTTGACGTAGATTATAAAATGATGTTCCCTAAATAGTTTTTTAGGGTATTACGATCTTATAATTTCAGCAATAAGTAAAGAATTGTTTTTTAACGATTTTCACTGCCCGTATTTTTTTCAAAAGCATATCTTAAGGCAAGAATTACATAAATAAAAAATTAGGAAATAATATTCTTATTGACAGCATAACGGCGCCACTTATCTATAACTTCTTCCATGTCTTCCGGCAAAGTACTTTCAAAAAAAAGTTCTTTTCCTGTTGCCGGATGAACAAAGCCTAATGTTTGGGCATGCAGGGCGTGGCGGTGACAAACTGCAAAACACCCTTCTACAAACATTTTGTATTTGCTAAATACGGTCCCTTTGTTTATTTTATCACCGCCGTATGTATCATCATTAAACAAAGGATGTCCCAAATATTTCATGTGTACACGTATCTGGTGTGTTCTTCCTGTTTCCAAAACACATTCAACCAGGGTTACATAACCAAATCTTTCCAAAACTTTATAATGAGTAATAGCAACTTTGCCATATTCGCTATCCGGAAAGGCGTCCATTATTTTTCGAAAACGCTGGTGTCTTCCTACATTTACACGAATGGTGCCCTGATTTTCTTTCACATCTCCCCATACCAACGCTATATATTTTCGTTTGATGGTATGATCAAAAAATTGTTTTGCCAATGATACGCTTGCCTCAGAGGTTTTGGCCAGTATTATTAAACCGCTGGTATTTTTATCAATGCGATGCACTAAACCAAAGCGAGGCAAAATGTTTTCATCCAGTTCCGGATTTTGTTGTTTTAAGTACCAGGCCACCCCATTAATTAAGGTACCGTTATAATTGCCGCAGCCCGGGTGAACTACTAGGCCATCAGGCTTATTTATTAAGAGTATGTGATCGTCTTCGTAAGCAATATCCAGTTCCAATTGCTCGGGAATTATTTCCGAAGTACCAGGATCGTCTTGCGAATAAATGATAATTTCATCAAAAGGCTTAACCTTATAATTCGGCTTTGATTTTTTAGTATTTACCAAAACATACCCACTTTCTATTGCATCTTGCACTTTATTCCGTGTAGCCCCCTCTACACGCCCCATAATAAATTTGTCTAAGCGGATAGGCTGTTGACCGGCAGGACAGGTAATAGAACGCCTTTCATACAGTTCTTCACTGCCGTCACCATTCTCCAGTTGGTCATTCTCAATAGGTATTGTTTCCTCGTCCATAGCCGGTTTTTTTTAGCAATGTGCAAAGGTACGATTTGGTTCGGATGTGCAAAGCAAGGTAAGAGACCTTAACTTTGTTAAAGTTATTATGCCACAAAAAATATTTTTTTCAGACTTAGGTGTCCAGACTTACAAAAGGGTTTGGGATTACCAGGAAGAGTTGCTACAGGCTAATGTAAAGATAAAATCCGCACAGGTAAACGGAGCCTATTATGCTGATGGTGACCAATTTAAGACGACTAATTACCTTTTATTTGTAGAACACCCGCCGGTTTACACACTAGGTAAAAGTGGCCTGATGGAGAATATACTTATTGATGAGGCAGAGCAGAAAGCAAAGGGAATTGAGTTTTTCAAAACCAACCGGGGGGGAGATATTACATTTCACGGACCAGAGCAATTAGTAGGCTACCCAATATTAGATTTAGAAAATTTTTATACAGATATCGGAAAATATTTGCGTAACATAGAAGAAGTAATTATTCTCACGTTGACCGAGTATGATTTAAAAGGAGAAAGAAGCGCCGGTGAGACAGGTGTTTGGCTGGACCCTCATATTAAAGGCAAGGAAAGAAAAATTTGTGCCATAGGAGTTCGTTGCAGCCGATGGATTACCATGCACGGTTTTGCCTTTAATATAAATACCGATTTATCTTATTTTGATTATATTATTCCCTGCGGTATAAAAAATAAACAGGTTACTTCTTTACAAAAAGAATTGGGTAGAAAAATTTCATTAAAAGAGGTTAAAGAAAAAGTAAAACAAAATTTTGCTAAAGTATTTCAGGTAGATTTTGTTGATTCCTGATTGCTAAATTGTTGCCACTGTTAATGACATAGGACTTGCTTTTTGCAAAAGCATAGAATTAATTTTTATAATGTGTCTTATGTTTTGTTTGATACCGGTAGTTTATTCGTTTCCTTTTTCTATATTTAGCTATTATATCATTCACACGTTTACATGCCTTCACAAAAACTCACAAAAACAATCGGGCTTTGGTCTGGTATTGCTATTGTAATTGGTAGTATAATCGGAAGTAATATATTTATGAAGCCCGCCACTATGGCTGCTCAATTAGGCTCACCGTACATGATAATTTTAGTTTGGATTGTGGCAGGAATAGTAAGTATGTTTGGGGCTTTAGCTTATGCTGAATTGGGAACTATGTTTCCTGAAACAGGTGGTCAGTATGTGTACCTTCGAAATACTTTTGGCGATTTTATTGCGTATCTGTATGGGTGGGGTAGTGTAGCGGTTGTAAATACGGCAGCAATAGCAGCCATGGGTTTTGTATGCGCTTCGTATGCAGGATATTTTATTCCCCTTCCGCATTTTAACGCTGATGTTGAGCAATCAATCATCATTCATATTCCTATGATTGGAGATATAATGCCTTTGCAGAATTTTGGAGTAAAGGCATTAGCTATATTAATAATTATGTTCTTAAGCGTACTTAATTATGTAAGTGTTCGTATGGGTAACACGCTTCAGCTAATTGCCACCTTTTTAAAAACCATTGCTATACTTTTTTTGGTGTTTGGTATTTTGTTTTCCGGGTCAGGAAGTACTGGCAACTTTATTACAAATGCACCAGACTTTAATTTGAGTGGATGGAAATTATTAGGGGGTTTTATGGCAGCTACAACCGGAGCCTTTGCGGCTTACGATGGATGGAACAATTTAAACATGGTAGCGGGTGAAATTAAAAATCCTAAAAAAGTTATTACACGCAGCCTCATTATAGGTTTATGGATTTGTATATTGGTGTATGTACTTATTACAATAGCTTATATTTATGTGTTGCCAATTAATGTGGTAGCAAAATCGCCACTGGTTGCCAGCCAGGCCACTGCTGTTGTAATGGGGCCAATAGCTGCTACAATAATTGCCGTACTAATTGTTGTCTCCACTTTTGGCGCTGCCACAGTTAACCTGTTAACTAACGCCAGGGTGGTTTTTGCCATGAGCGAATCAAATATTTTTTTCCGATGGTCAGGTAAGGTTCATCCTAAATTTAAAACACCCGGAAATGCTGTATTAATACTTGGGTTATGGAGTTCGTTTTTAATTTTAACCGGTTCTTTTGACATTCTTGCTGATATGTTTGTTTTCGTGAGTTGGGTATTTTATGGACTGGTAATATTTGGGCTTTTTATTTTACGAAAGACAAAACCCAACATCGAGAGGCCCTATAAAACATGGGGTTATCCTTTTATTCCGTTTATCTTCTTACTCTTTACAACTATATACATTATTACAACCTTGTATTACGATATTAGTAACTACGTTGAGGGTAAATCTCCTATCATCAATTCCGTATTTGGCTTGGTTTTAACAGCTTTGGGAACACCTCTGTATTTTTATTTTAATAAAAAAAACAAGAAGAGTAAAAGTAATATGGATGGTGATATTTATTCTGGTTAAAATACACTTGTTGCATAGTTTGGGAAGAAAAAATAAATTATTGTTTTCTCCCTCTGTTTAGCTTGGTTTTGTCAGGCGTTTTTCATAATTGCTGAATGGCGCCTTTAACTATTAAATATTGCGCAGTGCAATAGGTAAGCATAATGGTAACTCCGGCGTAAGAAAAAGGAGTATAAAACTTATTGATAGCCAAAAGAGAATCAGACAAGACAAAAAATATGGCGCCGGAAATAAAGTAAATATAAGTCGGGCTTTTAACTTTTTTGTACAAATTGATGGTGCTGAGAAACATCGTTCCGATAACAAGTGCATAAATGATAACCGGAATTTTTAGTGCATCGAGAAAAGGAAACAATAGCCAAACCAGGCTTGCAACGTAAATGAGAGGAAAAAAAATTGCAAAAGGATGTTTTTTAATATACCAGCCGGATTTATTTGCCGTTTTGACAAAATAAACAATATACAAGATATGTGTGGTAAGAAAGCAAAGTAAACCCGGTATAAAATATTTGTCCCACAATAAAAATACATCTCCGGCAAAAGAAAAAAACAAACCCATTATGATAAGTTTCGCTAAATTTTTTTGCCAACCATTAGCAAATAGAAAAGTTGCTATTAAGGTAGGCATAAGTAAGGGTTTAATGTAAAAATGGAAGGAGATATTATGGGTAGCAATAATAATTAAATCAATAATAGCAACTAACCAGAAAATGATAAACCCATTTTTTATTTTCTTCATGTTATTGTTTTAGCCTTACTTGTGGTCGTTTACTGGTGGGTGGCAAAAGTAAAAGTTTTAATGAATCAATTACCTTGGAACTGTCTGCCAGTGGCCCGACAATAGGGAATAAGAGACAATGATGGGTTTCGTCTTTCGTTTCTACAAAAACATTATGCCCATAATTTTTTAATAAAACTGCCCTTTCCGTAGCATTCTTTAGAAATTTATATTCCCTTAATTCAATGGCATAATTGTATTTAATATCATTGGGGATGGCAGCTATGGAAGGAGTATTTACTGGCACATTATCAGACATCTTTTGCAGGCTGTCCTGGATAAAGGACGAGTCTGTAGAATTAATTTTAGCAATAGCATCCTCGGTTGAGTAAGTCGTATTGTTTTGGTTATTAGATGATATTAAAAAATAATATATCCCCCATCCTACGAGGAAAATCATTAATAGAGCGGCGAGCATGATTACCCATGTAAAAGGTGTTTTTTTCGATGGGGTGCTGTAGTCGAACTCGGTATCAGCGGGAGCAAGATTTTGCTCTTCCGTGGTTTTATCCTTAAGCTTATGGTCCGGTAATTTATCTTCAATTTTAGGAGCAGTAAGATTTCCAGGCGTAAAATAAATCTGATCTCTCATCCTGAATAATGAACCGATACCCGTTATAACAAAAGGTTTTCCAATGTTTAATAGCTGAATTCCGGTTGATAAAAAAGACTCTAGGTCACTTATTGCCAAGGGTCTCATCTTTCCGGTGGTTTTAACCAGGAAAGTAATTAAATCAGGGTCGTCTTTAAAAGAGGTATCTTGAATAAATTGAATAGAATGCTGAACAGAAGATGCATCACTTTTTTCATAAGTATGCTGGTTTTGGCTCAGTGTAAAATGTCCTATTCCGGACAACGATAATTTTTTGGTTTCGTATAGGTATTGTATTAAACTTTCCTGAACTTTCATCTTTGTTTTTAATTTGTGTTTTTATGGCTGATGGATGCAATTAATATCATCTGTTTTTAATAAGATTTTCTTAAACAAATATCACAAAAAAATTAATGAAGATAGTGCAAAATTCTTAGCAATCCATGTAATTAACGATACAATGTTTTAATTGTATTTTTGCATAAACAATAAACCTAATGTTAACAAAGGAGGAAAAAGAATTTATTCTTTATTGGGAAACCCATAGTGCAAAAACTAATAACTGGAAAGTTCACTTAAAATCAGGGGCGTGGTGGGGCCTGTTGTTTGCCTTGCCAATATTGCTTAATTATTTATCCGGTTGGTTTACCAATATTCGATTAAGACTACCCGGAACAATAACTTTTATATTACTTGCGGTAGCAGGCATTGCTTTTTTCTTTGCTGTTTTTTCTCAACGGTTTCGCTGGGAGTACAATGAGCGAAGATATAAAGAGTTAAAAGCAAAAGAAAAGTCAGATAAGACGTAGAAAAACAAGAATTATTTTAAAAGTAAAATACAAATATTAAAACTACCTTTGCGATTTTAAAATTTAAACAATGAAAAAAATACTGCTAACCTGTTTTGCTTTGTTTTTATTTTTTGTTTTTAACTCTTGCCGTAAGCGGGATAATGGTTGTGCCTTGGAGCTTGACCCAGCCATTAAGGCGCCGGATTCAGAGATTGTAAGACTACAAAATTATATTACCAGCAACAATATTACTGCTACCCAGCATCCCAGCGGGATTTTTTATGACATTATTACTCAAGGAAGCGGTAATGTGCCCGGGCAATGTACACAAGTGGGTGTTACTTATGTAGGCACATTATCTTCAGGTGTTGAGTTTGACCGATCTAATACTACCGTGTTTTATCAATTAGGTGGATTTATTTATGGATGGCGGATAGGCCTGCCCCTGATTAAAAAAGGAGGAAAAATGAAATTATACGTTCCCCCGGCCTTGGGTTACGGGCAAACTGATATCATGAATAACAACGGTGTTGTTGTGATTCCCAAAAACTCCATCCTGGTATTTGAGGTAAACCTTAACGAAGTAAACTAATTTACCCTATAACTGTTAAAATGCCCCGAAGTAAATTTTGCTTTGGGGCTTTTGTTTATTTTTACAGAAACAAATTCCCTTGCCATACGAACCAATTTCTGTTTTTGACATCTTTAAGATAGGAGTAGGCCCGTCTAGTTCGCATACTTTAGGACCTTGGCGGGCAGCTCTACAGTTTTTACGAAACATAGCAGATCAAAATCGTTTATCCGAAGTAATCGGCATAGAAGTTTTGTTGTACGGCTCTTTGGCCAAAACAGGCAAAGGGCATGGTACAGATATAGCAATTTTATTAGGATTAAGCGGAGATGACCCTGTTACCTTTGATGTGCAAAATATTCATAGTAAAATTGATGATATAAAAGCCATGAAGAAACTTTTGCTTCAGGGAAAACACGAAATTGATTTTGATGTTGCTGAGGATATAGAATTCCTGGTTAATGAATCGTTGCCTTATCATCCCAATGCCGTTACTTTTTTAGCTGCTTTTCATAACGGAGATAAAATTGCAGAAACTTATTATTCAATTGGTGGTGGATTTGTAAAAAAAGAAGGTGAACAAACTACGTTAGATGCAAGTGTGCTCTTACCTTTTCCCGTTGATTTTGCAAGCGATTTGTTACACTGGTGTATGAAAACGGGAATGTCCATTAGTGAAATAGTGATGGAAAATGAAAATACGTGGCGTAATGAATCAGAAACAAAAAAAGAAATACTCAATATTTGGAAGGTAATGCATGAATGTATTTATCGGGGTTGTCATACAGAAGGATTGTTACCGGGAGGATTGCATGTAAAACGAAGAGCCGCTACATTAAATAAAAAACTCCTGACAGGCAAAACATATTCTGATTATCATTCGTGGATAGATACCATACAACAAGGAGGTAAGGATTTTGCGTATATACTGGATTGGGTAAGTTGCTTTGCCTTGGCAGTAAACGAAGAAAATGCTTCTTTTGGAAGAGTGGTTACAGCCCCCACTAACGGAGCTGCAGGTGTAATTCCCGCCGTGTTACAGTATTTTGTTACCTTTTGTAACGGCAATAAAGAGGATAAGATTATACAATTTTTGCTAACTGCATCTGAGGTTGGAAGCATTTTTAAAAAAGGTTCCACCATTTCAGCAGCTATGGGCGGATGCCAGGCAGAAATAGGTGTTTCTTCTGCAATGGCAGCAGCAGGATTGACAGAATGTTTAGGGGGCACTCAAAGACAAACCTTAATGGCAGCAGAAATTGCTATGGAACATCACCTTGGGTTAACCTGCGACCCCATTGCCGGGTTGGTACAGGTACCCTGTATTGAACGCAATACCATGGGAGCCATAAAAGCCATTACAGCCTCTCAATTAGCTCTTCAAAGTAGCCCTGATTTTGCCAAAGTTTCATTAGATGCAGTTGTAAAAACGATGTGGGATACAGCTAAAGACATGAGCTTCAAGTATAAAGAAACGGCAGAAGGTGGATTAGCTGTAAATATTCCCATTTCACTTCCCGAATGTTAAAAAATTACAAAGAAAATTAAACTTTTTTTTGTTAACTATGTTTTTTGCTTAAACAAAATAGCAATAAGCTGGTTAAAGTTTTTTTAACTTTTTCAAAACTCTCTTTAACAAAAATGTTTTAAATGGACCATCAATTAATTGATCGGGAGCAATTGTATAAACCGTTAGCCCGTTTGTGGCAGGTTATCAATCTTGAACGTAAGGAAATCGGGGCCATTTATTTTTATTCTATTCTTAATGGGTTACTTCAGTTAAGTGTGCCTATTGGAGTACAGTCAATCATTAATTTTGTTCTTGCAGGTTCATTATCCGCATCTATAATTATTCTGATCATACTTGTTGTGTCTGGGGTATTTTTGAGTGGTTTGGTACAAATAAACCAAATGGGCACTATCGAAAAAATCCAGCAACGTATATTTGCCCGTTACTCATTTGAATTTGCTTATCGTATCCCCAAGCTTGATTTAAAAAGTGTAGATGGGTATTATCTACCAGAATTAGCCAATCGTTTTTTTGATACAATTACACTTCAAAAAGGATTAAATAAATTACTACTTGATGTACCTATTGCTACCGTACAAATTGTTTTTGGGTTAATATTACTTTCGCTCTATAACAATATTTTTATATTCTTCAGTATTTTCCTGGTAATACTTTTATATATTATTTTGTATTTTACCGGTGCCCGGGGTTTGAGTACCAGTTTACTCGAAAGTCAATATAAATACTCAGTAGCCGGGTGGTTGGAAGAGCTGGCTCGTATTGTAAAGTCATTCCGTTTTTCCAAAGGCTCATCTTTACCGATTACAAGAACAGACGAATATGTTTCCAGTTATTTAGATGCTCGTACGAGCCATTTCCACGTTTTGAAAATGCAGTATTGGAGTTTGGTTTCTTTTAAAGTATTAATAACAGCCGGTATGCTCGTAGTAGGCGCTACTCTTTTAGTAAACCAGCAAATAAATGTAGGACAGTTTATTGCAGCAGAACTTGTGATACTAATCGTTCTTTCATCAGTGGAAAAAATGATATTTAGTTTAGACAAAGTATATGATGTTTTAACAAGCGTGGAGAAGCTTGGAAAAGTAATTGATAAACCATTAGAAAAAACAGGTACTCTTAAATTAGAATCAAATAATAAAGGACTGTCTATTTCCATGCAAAATGTTTTTTTTGGATACACAAAAGACAAAACCATATTAAATGATGTGAGTTTTAGCGTTCCTGGTAACTCCAAGATTTGTATCATGGGTAAAGATGGTTCCGGTAGGTCAACTATATTAAGGTTACTTACAGGTTCTTACAGCGATTTTGAGGGAAAGATCGCCGTAAATGATGTGCCACTTGGAAATTACGATCCTGATACTATAAGATCGGAGACGGGTATTTTATTTAGTCAGCAAGATATATTTCATGGAACATTAATGGAAAATATATCACTTGGCCGGCCCACTATTAGTACAGTAGAAATTATGCAACTGGCCGAAATTATCGGGTTAAAAGATTTTATTCTTTCATTAAAAGAAGGATTTGATACGGTGATAGAACCAGCCGGCAAGCGATTGTCCCAGGGTATAATTCAAAAAATTTTACTGCTTCGGGCATTAGTAGCTTCTCCGCACTTATTATTACTGGAGGAGCCCTGGCGGGGGCTTGAAGAAAATGTACAGCAAGCTATTAAAGAATATTTATTAACCCAAATACCTAATACCACTGTAATAGTTGCTTCTAATGACGAGAATTTTGCTCGCAAATGCGAACAAGTAATAATTATTAGTAATGGTATGATAAGTCAGCAGGGCCGCCCGGAGAGCCTATTTAAAAGTAAATAACTATGGAGATGAGATTACTTACTCCCGATATAGAAAAGACATGCGGACAAAAATTAAAATCTTTTAGTCATGTTTACGAACAACATAGCTATAACCGCATAAAAAAGTGGTTGTGGGGGATCATAATATTTCTCATTATTTTTCTTTTGCTGCCTTGGACACAAAATATACGTTCCACCGGATATATAACAACGCTTCGCCAGGAGCAAAGACCACAACAGTTAAATAACATCATACCCGGTCGTGTGGTAAAATGGTGGGTTAAAGAAGGCGATTATGTAAAAAAAGGCGATACTATAGTTCAATTAGCTGAAATTAAGGATGCGTACCTCGATCCTAAACTTTTGGAACGTACACGGGAGCAATTAGTCGGGAAGCAATCAGCTGTTGGTTATTACAAAAACAAGGTTTCAGCAACTGAGCAACAAATAAATGCTTTGGAAAACGAAAGAAACATTAATCTTAATTCCATTGGACAAAAAATCATTCAAATAAAAAGAAAAATTCAAAGTGATAGTACTGAACTGGTTGCAGTCGAAAACGAAATGGAAGTGGCCATTCGGCAGATGGAAGGTGCGACTAAAATGTATGAAGCTGGTATAATTTCTTTAACAGAATATGAACGAAGAAAGGTACAATTTAGAAACATACAGGCAAAGCAAATAAGAGCACAGAATAATTTTAATAATACCAAGCAAGATTTACTGATTATACAACTAGAACAAAGTGGAGCTATACAGGATTATGCTGAAAAGATTTCTAAGGCAGAAGGAGAAAAATTTCACGCCTTATCACAAATTGGAACAGGCCAGGCAGATGTTGCTAAGCTTGAATTGGATTATTCAAACTATAAAATACGCAGTGGTCAATATTGGGTAATAGCCCCGCAAGACGGGCAAGTAATTAAAAGCAGAAAAGCCGGTATAAATGAAATGGTAAAAGAAGGGGATATGATTGTTGAGATCGTGCCGATATCTAAAGAATACGCTGCGGAGATATGGATAAAACCCATGGATTTGCAATTGATTAATAAAGGCCAGAAAGTACGGTTTATGTTTGATGGATATCCCACAATAGTTTTTAGTGGATGGCCTAAGGCATCACGTGGAACTTTTGGGGGAGTTGTTGCGGCTATCGAAACAAATCGAAGTGAGAATGGAAAATTCAGAGTATTGGTTACAGAAGATAAAAATGATAGACCCTGGCCAAAAGATATGAAACTGGGCACTGGCGTTGTAGGCTTTGCTTTACTAAAAAACGTTCCTGTTTGGTATGAAATATGGCGAAACATAAATGGATTTCCACAGGATTTTTATAAAGTAAATACCACAGAGATAAAAGATAAAATAAAAGACTAAGAAAATAATTTTTAAAAAATGCGACGGTTTATAGGAATATTTGTTTTTTTCTTACTAAACCAGCCTTATGCTTACGGTCAGGTTGATTCACTACGGGTATTGAAAGAGGAAGAGTTTATTGCCACTGTAAAACAATTTCACCCTTTAGCCAAACAGGGAGCTCTGTTAGTTGATATTGCTAAAGCAGAATTAACAGCAATACGAGGTGGATTTGATCCCATATTTCAAACAGGAAACGAACGAAAAACATTTTACGGAGAAAATTATTATAACTATACTTTCGGTGAATTAACGGTTCCAACATGGTATGGTGTTGAAATAAAAGGCGGATTTGAAAATAATTTTGGCAACTTTATTGATAACGAATTGACGGTGGGACGGAGTAGTTACCTGGGATTAACTCTTCCCTTAATAAAAAACCTGGTAATTGATAAACGAAGAGCCGCTTTACAACAAGCTAAATTATTTTCACAGCAGAGTGAGTATGAAAAGAAAATTATTATAAATAACTTACTGCTTGACGCATACCATGCTTATTGGAACTGGGCAAAAGATTTTAAGATATATAATTTGTTTGCCAACGCAGTTGAATTAAATCGTCAGCGTTTATCATTGATTAAAATAAGTTTTGAGCAAGGCGATAGACCCGGTATGGATACCGTGGAAGCCATATCACAACTACAGAACCTGCAACAGCAAAAAACGGAGGCGCTTTTAAAATTTAATAAATCATCGTTGGAACTATCGAATTTCTTATGGACAGGATCAGAAGAGCCAGCTTATATTTCAAATAATGTAATTCCTGATAGCATCTGGGCAGGTATAAATTTAGAAGCATTAGAATTGGATGGATTAGATAAATGGCTGGAACATACACTTAACCGCCATCCCAAAATACAATCTTTAAATTTAAAAATCAGTAATCTTGAGGTAGATCGAAAATTAAAGTTTCAGGATCTGTTGCCCAAATTGGATTTAAAATATAATTTTCTACAAAAAGGATATGAGCCTTGGAAAAATATAAATACCAGCTTACTGGACAATAATTACAAATTGGGATTTAATTTTTCTATACCGTTATTTTTGAGAAAAGGAAGAGGAGAATGGGCTTCTGCCAAACTAAAATTGCGTAATGTTTCCTTAGAAAGACAACAACAACGATTGGAAATAGAGAACAAAATACGTTACTACTATAGTGAAATAACTAGCTTAAAACAACAAAGTAGTTATCTCCAAAATGCTTATATAAATTACCAGAAACTTTTTGATTTAGAAATATTGCGGTATGGGTTAGGCGAAACTTCGTTATTTATTCTAAATTCACGACAAAACCAGTTGCTTTTTCAGCTTCAAAAATTATTGGAAGTGAAAGCTAAGTTTTTTATGGCCCAGGCATCACTTCAGTGGGCGGCGGGAAGATTAGAGTAATATGCACTAAAAAACCCTGGTAGTTTAAATTACCCCATCATCTTTTCTTCCAATTCCATTACTTTTTCAAACAACTTTTCATACTCGTTGTTAGCGGTCTTTAGATCGTTGCTTATCTTTTTATAAGCTGTTTCAGCAGCCAAAAATTTTTCTTTATCCGAATATGTTTCCGGCAATGTTAAAGATACCTCCAGCTTGTTTTTCCCCGCTGTTAATTGAGTTATTTTTTCCTCCGCTTGTTGTAACAAACGTTGTTGTTTTTGTAATTCCTTTTTTAATTCTTTATTTATGCCAACAGATGGCTGCGAGCTAACAGGTTGTATTTTTTTACTTTGCTTTTCTTGTTTTTCATCATTTTGGATTTCTTGTTTATTTACAGATTCTTTTGTGCCGTCACTACTTGTGAATTGATTGTTCATTTGCTTTCTTTCCTTCCATGTCACATATTCATCATAAGGGCCGTTAAACTCCTTTATCTGGTAATTTTCTATTTCCCAGATTTTATTAGCGGTTTTGGAAATAAAATAGCGGTCATGACTTACCAATATCATACTGCCCTGGTATTTATTAAGCGCTTCTATCAACAATTCAACGGAAAGAATATCAAGGTGGTTGGTAGGCTCGTCCAATATTAAAAAATTGGCCTTACTCACAATAGTTTTAGCCAGGGCAACCCTGGCCTTTTCCCCACCACTTAAAACTTTTATCTTTTTCTCTACATCGTCACCGCTAAATAAAAAACATCCTAATAAATTTCGTAGCTCCTGTTCTGTTTTCTGGCTGCCGCAGCTTTTCATTTCATCAAGAATATTATTATTAACATCCAGCGCTTCTAATTGATGTTGTGCATAAAAACTTTCTTTTACATTATGACCCCATTTGCGTTCTCCATCAAACTTTTCTGTGTTAGCAATAATGCGTAAAAGCGTAGATTTCCCCTTCCCGTTGGCTCCAATCAAAGCAATTTTGTCGCCACGGCTGATTTCTGCATGAGTTTTTTCTACAATTTTTATTTTACCAAAGCTTTTGCTTATATCTTTTAAAGTGCAAATAATTTTTCCGGGAATAATATCTACCTCAAAATTTATGTTTATTTCAGGTCTTTCTGAATGAGCTTCTTCAATTCTTTCTAATTTATCCAAACGCTTCATGGCGCTTTGGGCAGCGGCAGCCTTGGTTGCTTTGGCCCTGAAACGCTCAATAAACCGTTCTTGCTGGCGGATGTATTCCTGTTGATTTTCATAAGCTCTCTGCTGCAACCCCATTCGCAATTCTTTTTCTTTTTCGTAATAGGAATAATTGCCGCTGTATATGTGTAACTGTTGCTGGTATAACTCTACAATTTTGGTTACCATCCGGTCAAGGAAATATCGATCATGCGATACGATAATAACAGAACCCTGGTAATGAAGCAAATACTTTTCCAGCCATTCAATTGACGGTAAATCAAGATGATTAGTAGGCTCATCTAATAATAATAAATCCGGTTGTTGCAAAATCATTTTAGCCAGCAGCACCCGCATACGCCATCCCCCACTAAATTCCTTATACGGTCGTTGCAAATCAGCATTTAAAAAACCCAGTCCTTGTAATACCTCTTCTGTTTGGTGGTGAATATTATATCCTCCCAATGTTTCCATCTCATGCAAGCAATCGGAGTATTTATGTAGCAAAGACTCGTCTTCATGATTTTTTTCCAGTAGTTTTCCTAATTCTTCAATTTCTTTTTCCAGTTGTAAAACTCTCTCAAAAGCACCCAGGGCTACCTGGAGTATAGAATCATTTGTATCAAAACTTAATAAATCCTGGTGCAGATACCCGATAGAAGTATTTTTACTGCGGATTACCTCACCGCCGGTTGGTAAATATTCACCCACCAATACTTTAAGCAGGGTAGATTTGCCGGTGCCATTATACCCAATTAATCCTATTCTTTCGCCGGGATAAATATGCCAATTGGCATCTTTTACGATTACCCTTGCCCCAAACTCAAAAGTCATGTTTTGAAAACCTGCCAGCATGGTTTATGTATTGAAGGCGCAAATTTATCATAATTAAGCGAAGGGAAATTGTAAAAATTAACAATCGCCTTTAAGCAAAACAGTTATGGATCGTTAATTTTGACGAAATTTTGTATAATGAACAAAAAGATTTTAATACCAGGTTTAATTCTGGTAATAGCGCTAACCGTATGGTATCTATTTTTTAATAGGAAAAAGACGCCTGTTGTTCAGGAAAAAGCTCAGGCAATAACCGTAAGTAAACATAACGAAGCATTTGATAAGTCTTTGGAATCGGTAATGACTTCCTATTTTACGCTTACCGAAGCTTTTGTAAACTGGGATGACAAAGCTATTAATGAAACTTCTCTAAATTTAAAAAATGCGCTGGATAGTCTAAAGATTTCAGAAATACAAAAAGATACTTTAATTTATGAATCCGCATCCGGTACGTTAGAAAATGTAAAAGTGGAATTATCTGGTTTAATAGCAGAAGCCACTATAGATAAAAAGAGAGAAGAATTTAACATGGTATCTCAAAACCTGTATGATTTTTTGCGTACTATCCGATACGATGGTTCTAAATTGTATTTTCAGGAATGTCCAATGGCTTTTGATGATGAAAAACCGGGCAACTGGTTAAGCAAAACAGCAGATGTACGTAATCCTTATTTAGGTACAAAGCATCCCAAATATAAAAGTGGTATGCTAAAATGTGGCGGTCCTAGGGACACATTAAATTTTGTATCATTTCCCGTTACTCAATAAGAGCTTTTGTTAAGCCTAATTACTATGCAACATTTTAACAAAGGGTGTTACTATTTCACAATTACCGGTATATATATTAAAAAATTTATATATAAGTTGCCATCATGATTAATTGGCGGTTTATAAAATTAAATTGCCAGTCATAGAATATTATTTTTTAATCAACAAGTATGTAATAATTTTCAGCCCGATTAAAAAGATCCCCATGAAAAAATTATGTTTATTCGTATCAGCGTTTTTTACGCTCTCCGTGTTTGCCCAACAGGAAAAAATTGATGTAGAAACCATCAATAAAATAAAAAACGAAGGGCTTAACAATTCCAGGATTATGGAAATTGCTTTTCAACTAACGGATGTAAGTGGTCCGCGATTAACGAACTCTCCGGGTTGGTTTCGTGCAGCAACATATTCCGTTACCCAACTAAAAAAATGGGGAGTGGATAACGCTAGCTTGGATGAATGGGGAGATTTTGGACTGGGCTGGGAGTTAAAGAAAAGTTATGTTGCGATGAGTGTACCGTACTATAAACCTATTACTGCTTATCCAAAAACATGGACCAAAAGCACTAACGGCTTGGTGAGTGCAGAGGTAGTTTTAGTGAACGTAAAAGATTCAACAGATCTTGTTAAATATAAAGGTAAGTTAGCAGGTAAAATTGTTTTACTTTATAGAAACGATACTTTAAAACAGAGTTTTAGGCCGGATGCTTCAAGATATACGGATAGTCAACTTGACTCGCTGGCAAACATAATACCAAAGCCTGCTCCTGCGCCATCTCCTGGTCGGGGAATTAGCAGGGACTTAATTTTGTTACAGAGACTAAATACTTTGACCAAACAAATGGCGGAAGAAGAAGGAGCAGTAGCTTTATTAACGAGAGACTTGAGAGGTCATGATGGGACCGTGTTTGTACAAGGCCCAACAGGATTAAGACAACCACTTGCGGATGGTAATTATGCCTTATTGGAATTGTCTGTTGGATTGGAAGATTATCTGATGATTACCAGGCTGGTAAAAGAAGGTTATCCCGTTAAATTAGATTTGGATGTGCAATCTCAGTTTACTGGTAACAATACAAAAGCCTATAATGTAATTGGAGAAATTAAAGGGACTGATCCAAAATTGAAAGATGAGGTAGTAATGCTTGGTGCGCATTTAGATAGCTGGCATAGCAGTACAGGCGCTACGGATAATGCAGCAGGAAGTGCTGTAATGTTGGAGGCAATTAGAATTTTGAAAGCGCTTAACATTAAACCACGGCGTACTATAAGAATTGCCTTGTGGAGTGGGGAAGAACAAGGGTTGAGAGGTTCCAGGGGTTACGTTAAAAAGTATTTTGGCGACAGAGCAACCCTTCAGCTAAAGCCGGAACAAGCGAATATTTCAGCTTATTATAATATAGATAACGGCACGGGTAAAATTCGTGGAGTGTATTTACAAGGTAATGAAAAAGTGAAAGATATTTTTGCCCAATGGTTACAGCCGTTTAATGATATGGGAGCAAAAACAGTTACCTTAAGTGGTACAGGCAGCACAGACCATGTTTCATTTGATGAAGTTGGTATTCCCGGGTTTCAGTTTATCCAGGATCAAATCGAATATTTCACCCGCACCCACCATTCTAATATGGATAGCTACGATCATTTAATTGCAGACGATTTAAAACAAATGGCTACCATTGTGGCAGCTTTTGTTTATAACACAGCACAAAGAGATGAAAAGCTGCCAAGAAAAGAATTACCTAAGGTAAAGACTACTTCAAATTAATATTTGCGTTAATCTCAATAATAAAGGCTCCGTTTCTTTTTGAATCCGGAGCCTTTGTTTATAAAAGAGGCCGTTTAATTTTCTCTTCTAAAAATTATACTTCCATTCCTCTTTTCATCCGAAGAAATATTTACTTCATATCGTTTGCCGTCAATTCTTACAACCATCAAAGCAGTGTTGGGGGGTACCGTACCCAGATTTTCAGCGTACATTACCAGTTCATTTTCAATTCCGGGTTTAACTTTAAGATTTAGAATAATTGGGTTAGCATTCAACCCTTTTTTGTTAGCAACTATTTCCCCATTAAATGTTACAGTAACCGTGTCCCCATCAATCTCTCCATTGTCGTATAACTGTACAGTAATATTTTCCTCACTCACATTTATTGTTTTTAAAATATTATTCGTTCTTGTTTTAAAACGGGGCAACGGTTTAAGATTTATTTTTTCAAAATCGTGAGTAATTGTTTTTTTAGCAACAGTAGAAGTGTCTTTTTTTAGCCCTATTTCCTTTTTTTGTTCAGTTTTTGTAACAGGTGGTGTTGGCTTGGGTTTTGTAACAATTGGATTGTTTGTTTTAGGTTTCGGTTTAGTAGAAAGTTGTGGGCTTGACTTTGGAGTTTGTTTTATTTCAGGTTTCTTTTCTATTTTTTTAGGGAGATCTTTTTTTACTATGGCAGAGTCGGCTTTTCTTATTTCGCTAATAATATCTTTAAGTCTTCTTCTTTCCAAAAAAGTTGTGCCTGAGCCACATACTGCTAAACTCAAAACAGCGGGCTCCCACGACCCACTTAGCTTTTCTAATTCATTGTTTTTGCTGTAAGTAAGTTTGTGTGTTTGAAAGCAATCAAACCGGTATGGGGGTGGAACATTCGATTTGATTTTTCCCACTTCCTTTATTTCAATGTATTTTTCTTTTATATTAATTAATCCCTTTATTTCACAGATATCATAATATTTCTTCCCGTTAAAAACAGGGTAGGTGTAGGAATAACCGGTTACCTCGTTACCATCAGTATTTAATTCAAGCACATATTCTATATGTCCTTGCTCCCCACGGGCACTAAAATAACCTTTCCATTGCCCGTTGAAGTTCTGGGCGCTAAGGCTAATGGCTACCAGTAAACTCAATAAAAATGTAAATGATTTCACTTTTTAATAAGCTTTTGTTTATAAAGTAAAAGTACAGCACGCAAATTATCTATTCAAACCACTAATTGAAGCAAATAGTTCGTTAAATTTGCACTCATTTTACGAATGGCAAATATGATAAATATTACTTTACCTGACGGCGCTGTGCGACAGTACGAAAGAGGCATTACTTCCATGGGTATAGCTAAGTCTATTAGCGAAGGATTGGCAAAAAAAATACTGGCGGCCTCTGTAAACGGGCAGGTATGGGATTTGAGCAGACCAATTAATGAGGATGCCTCACTAAAGCTGCTTACTTGGGAAGATATGGATGGCAAATCCACTTTCTGGCATTCCTCAGCGCACCTGATGGCAGAAGCCGTGGAAAATAAATTTCCCGGAGCTAAATTTTGGGTTGGTCCTCCGATAGACAAAGGTTTTTATTACGATATTGATTTGGGTGATCGAAAAATAAATGAAGAAGATTTGACCGAGTTGGAAAAAAAGATGAATGAGTTGGCAAAGCAAAACAATCCTTACATACGTAAGGAAATGCCAAAGACAGAAGCAGTTAATTATTTTACTGAAAAAGGGGATGAATATAAATTGGATTTGTTACAAAATCTCAACGATGGTGATATAACCTTTTACACCCAAGGTCAGTTTACTGATTTATGCAGAGGGCCACATATACCCCATACCGGGCTGATAAAAGCGATCAAATTAACATCCATTGCCGGGGCTTATTGGAAAGGAGATGAAAAAAATAAACAGTTAACAAGAATTTATGGAGTTACCTTTCCCAATCAAAAAGAGTTGGATGAATACCTGCAAATGCTGGAAGAAGCGAAGAAAAGAGACCATCGTAAATTGGGAAAAGAATTAGGAATTTATACATTGGATGATGATGTAGGTCCCGGGCTGATTATGTGGTTGCCAAATGGTACCATTATTATCGAAGAATTAGAAAAATTGGCAAAAGAAACAGAGCTTGCAGGAGGTTACAAGAGAGTGGTTACGCCGCATATAGCTAAAGAAAGCATGTATATTACCAGCGGTCATCTTCCTTATTATGCAGACAGTATGTACCCTCCCATGGAGATGGAAGGGGAAAAATATTATTTAAAATCCATGAACTGTCCGCATCATCATAAAATCTTTGCGGCAGAACCGAAGAGTTATCGTGATCTTCCCTATCGTATAGCAGAGTATGGCACTGTTTATCGTTATGAACAGAGCGGAGAATTATTTGGGTTAATGAGAGTTCGCTGTCTTCACATGAATGATGCCCATATTTATTGCACTAAAGATCAGTTTGAAGCGGAGTTTAGAGCAGTGAATGAAATGTATCTTAAATATTTCAAAATTTTTGGTATTGATAAATATGTTATGCGACTGTCGCTTCATTCCCCAGACAAATTGGGAAAGAAGTACGTAAATGAACCGGAACTGTGGAAGCAGACAGAAGAAATGGTTAGAGAAGTACTAATTAACTCAAAAATTCCCTTTATAGAAGTTCAGGATGAAGCTGCATTTTACGGCCCTAAAATAGATGTGCAAATTTGGAGTGTTATTGGCAGAGAATTTACCCTTGCCACCAATCAGGTTGATTTTTCGCAGGGCAGGAGTTTTAAGTTGCAATACTCAACTGCTGATAATCAGACAGAAACACCCCTGATTATCCATCGTGCACCATTGGGAACTCATGAACGATTTATAGGATTTTTGCTGGAGCATTATGCCGGAAAACTTCCCGTATGGCTTTCGCCCCTGCAGGTTAAGGTACTACCCATTAGCGATAAGTTTTTACCTTATGCAAATACAATTTTAGAATCCCTGAAAAAAGCAGATATTCGTGCTGAAATAGATAGCAGAAACGAGAAAATTGGCAGAAAGATCAGGGATACCGAATTGGCCCGTGTACCTTACATGTTAATTGTAGGCGAAAAAGAAATGAATGAGGGAAAAGCTTCTGTGCGTATGCAAGGCAAGGGGGACTTAGGTACTCAAAATGTGCAGGAATTTATTGCTGAAATAAAAGATGAGATTTTGAATAGGAGATAAAAGTAGTATAGGAATGTGTGTAGAATTAGATAAGTTAGAATTTTTACCAGGCCGGTGTTTGTTACTTTAGAATCAATAATAAATAAATAAATAATAATCAATCTCATCCCTAGTGAGGTTAATTAAAAAATAAAAATTTACAAAGCCCCTTTAGGGAACGGGGCATCTTAATTATGGCATTTCCACCAAAACCGAGACAACCTTTTAACCCCCGATTTAGAAAAGAACAACAGCAGGAGCATAGAACCAATCACATGATACGTGTACCTCAGGTACGCTTAGTGGGCGATAATGTAGAGGTTGGAATTTATTCTACACAAGAGGCATTAAAAATAGCACAGGAACAAGGTCTTGATCTTGTTGAGATTTCTCCGACAGTTGATCCCCCTGTTTGTAAGATCATTGACTACAATAAATTTTTGTACGATAAGAAGAAAAAGGAAAAGGAAATAAAGGCAAAAAGTAAAGCATCCGAATTAAAAGAAATCCGCTTTACCCCAAATACAGATGATCATGATTTTGATTTTAAATCACGTCATGCAGAAGAATTTTTAAAAGAAGGGAATAAAGTAAAAGCGTATGTACAGTTTAAAGGTCGGGCCATTCAGTTTAAAGAAAGAGGGGAACTGCTTTTACTTAAGTTTGCTGAAAGATTAGTGGACGTTGGTCAACCCGAAATGCTGCCTAAATTAGAGGGCAAACGTATGTTTATTATGATGGCTCCCAAAAGCCAGAAATTAAAGAAAAAAGAAGCATAGTTGATTAAAAAAAGCTTTTAATCATTAATGAGAGAAATCATAAAAGCGAAATAAGAGGTTTGTACAAATTGGTATCAGGGTTGTCGGGAATTGAGACAGCCCTTTTTATTTTTATAACCTGTATTTTGGAGGAAATGCAACAAATTTGCTGTTTATGTAATCTATCTTAGATAGTAGGTTAATTATCATACTCAAGTAATTTTGACGAAGGCCTTACTTATGAAGAAACCTCTAATAAACATATTTGTCGTTTTACAAGCGCTGATAACGGTTTCAGTATTCAGTCAACAAACTATGGTCAGACCCAGAATCGGGCTTGCATTAAGCGGGGGTGGTGCGAAAGGGCTTGCCCATATTGGCATATTAAAAGCTATTGATTCTGCGGGTTTAAAAATTGACTATATAACCGGTACCAGTATGGGTAGTATCATCGGTGGTTTATATGCAGTAGGATATTCTGCAGATTCGATTGAAAAAATAACCCGTGCTACTAATTGGGAATTATTACTTAGCAATCAATCTTCTTTGCGTACACTGTACATGGAAGAAAAGGAGGAGTACAATAAATATACAATTGAATTACCCTGGGTAAAAAACCGGTTTGAGTTGCCTACCGGATTGCTTCAGGGACAGGAGATATGGGTTAAGCTGGCAGAATTGTTATTTCCGGTATATAATCAAAAAGATTTTTCAAAGTTTAGCGTTCCTTTTCGTTGTGTAGCCACTGATGTGGGAAACGGAGAAGCCGTAGTACTAGGCAAAGGAGAACTTTCATCGGCTATTCGGGCCAGTATGGCAATACCCTCTTTATTTACAGCAGTGGAATATGATGGCAGAAAATTGATAGATGGAGGGGTAATTAGAAATTTTCCTGTAAAAGATGTGCAAGAATTAGGAGCCGATTTTGTAATTGGAAGTAATGCGGCTCAAACATTGCTGCCTTCGGATAAAGTGCGAAATGCTATTCAGGTTTTGTTGCAAGTCGCTTTTTTTCATGAGGCTCAAGATCATAAAGAAGAGATTGCCAAATGCGATATCTATGTGTCTCCTGATTTAAGTAAATATAATATGGTGAGCTTTGGCCAATCAGGTGAAATATTAGACGCCGGTATTGCAGAAGGACGAAAATTATACCCCAAATTGAAAAAATTGGTTGATTCGTTGGATGCTATTTATGGGAAGCAGGCAGAAACAAAAAAACAATTACCAGTTGTTAAGTCAGTTATTATCTCCTCTTGTGAGGTAAAAGGATTAAAAAATACCAATACGGATTTCTTTATTCATACCATAAACTTTTTAACTAATCAGGCATACACATCACAAAAATTGTCAAAAATGGTAAGAGCCGCTTTTGGCACACGTTATTATAGTCGGATTGTATATTCTTTAGAGCCTCAATCAGACGGAACGTGTAAAATTATTTTTGATGTAACAGAAAACCCCCTCACATTTGCTAAGTTTGGATTGCATTACAACCGATTTAGCGGTATAGCTGCTATTGTCAATGTTACTTCACGGAATTTATTGCTTCCCAACTCAAGGAGCTTGGTAACGCTTAATATTGGTGAAGCAATAAGAGCAAGGGCAGAACATTTACAGTATATCGGGCGGCGTAAAAATTTTTCCTTTTTATTAGGTATGCAATACGACCGGTTTAATGTATTAACTTATAATACCTATAAGCAGGATGGGCTTTATAAACAACAGTTTTTTAAGGCCGATATTAAAGCCCAATTTTCTACCCAAAGAAATTTAACGATCGGGATAGGGCATCGCGTTGAGTCAGTTAAATATAAACCTAAAATCATCCCGGCTTTTCAGTTTAGTGGTAGTAATATTTTTGGTTCTACCTACTTTTTTATTCAGCACAATAGTCTTGATAAAATAATTTATCCCGGAAATGGCATTAGAATTAATTCAACATTTGAATATGTAGGGAATCAACATCCAAGTGTAAGTTTTTTTATTAACGGGATTCCTGTAAGATCTGATTCATTAAAAGTTTCTAAAAAGCCCTATACAAGGGCAACTTTTAATATGGATGCTTATAAGCAACTCAGCCGTCGTACCACTGCTGAGTTTTTGATTCAATCGGGCATTAATTTTAACTATTCCAATAATATAATGAATGAGTTTGTTATTGGAGGACTTACCCGCCAGTTTAGAAACCAGGTGTTGTTCGCCGGTTTATTAGAAGGTTCACTCTATTCACCCGCTGTTGCTGCAATACAAACCGGCTTGCGTTATGAGGTTTTAAACAATACGTTTGTTACTTGTAGGGGTAATATTCTTTTTAATAATTTCATATCCAAAAGCGATTTTTTCAGTAATCCAGATGTTGCAACAGGGTATTCGGTAACTTTTGGCTATAATTTTGCCTTAGGCCCTTTGGAATTTAGTTTAATGTATAATGATCAGTCGAAAAAGGTTAACGGGTATGTAAATATAGGAATAGTGTTTTGATTATAAATAATAAAAAGAGGCTTTCAATTAATTTTTTGAAAGCCTCTTGCTATAAAGACTAAAGCTCAATTAGTAAGTTAAAAAAGAGGTTAGTGTTCTGGCCAATGTACCAGATGTACTTTGATATCGTCCTCTGAATACAAGCGTATAACTTCTTTTTCGGGCAAGATTTAACCCATTGAGTTGAAATAATAAATTAGTAGTTCCTGTTTCTCTTACCAACAGTGTATCTGATAACTCGGCAGCGTAGCGTAAAAATCCGGTTACCGTACCAGTAGGAATACTTGTAAATACATTGCCATTCCTTTTTATTGAAAAAATGTCAACACTTGGGATTGCCGTTTTTGAATGAATAAGATTTACAAACCTCAACCGGGCAGTAGTATCGTCTGGAACTTCTATATCATTTAACACCGTTTTTTGCTTGGCAGCGGTAATGGTATCATATGTAAAAACGGAATAAAAAGCATTAGGAGCCCAGAATTGTGAAATAGTTAAAGGTGTTTGAGTAGTAGTACTTGACGTATCTTTTATCAATACAGAAACAGTTCCCGCATCAACTGTAAACCCATAAGATGCAGGAAATGCAGAACCGTATGCTAAAATGGAACCGGTTACAGGCTTATTATCAGCATATACATAGTTTTTGGCGCTGTTTATTGTACCATTATAAACCTGAATAGTGGCTTTCTGACTCAGATTATATTGCTCAGTCAGCTTTTTTTCAATTGTTTTTTTGCAGGCCGGCAATAAAACAATTGTGAGCAATGCGAGGAATAAAGTTTGATATATTTGTTTTGTTTTCATTATTACATGTTTTATTAATTAATACTTATGGTTGAGAAAACCAGCATTCTTTTGTATGGTAATCTGATTTATCAGCACCGATACGAATTAACTCATTGAGATTCCAAACATATTCAGAATTATATCTTGGTCTTACTCGGTAAACCAATTTGCCTCCGTTGTCTGGATAAAGATCTGTCCCACTTGGAGGAGTAAAATTTCTATATACCTGCTCATTGGTTATTGGGTCCTTATCTAAGTAATGGAATCGTCTCATATCTACCCATGTTTCCAGTGCGCCGTGAATGTAAAGGGCAATATATTTTTGAAGCATGATGTGAGTTAGTGTTAACTCGTTGGCTGTAGCAGGCACTATCGTAGTATTATTAAGGAAATTATCTTTTATGGTAGGTGTAATTACATTGGCGGGAGGAATGTTGGCGCCATATGTAGTCGTTAGCATATCAAAGTTTAAATCAATTCCTTGCTTGTATGCCGCTAATGCAGTTGCTAAATCACCTTTTCTGTATGCAGCTTCGGCTTTTATAAATTGAATTTCTGCCGCAGTAATTACAGGGAATTCAGCTGCATTTTTGAAGATATACCGGCAGTTATTATCATTTGCAGGAGCTGTATTATTTACCCCTGAGGACTGGCTTACCCCCCAAAAGTTTTCTGGCCTGTTTGCTGCGGGAATAATTGTTTGTCCTTTATTGGGATCTAATCCTACAAACGTTCCTGAGTTATTAGATCGCAAAATATACCATGCTCTCGGATCGCTTACCCCTGGAAAAGCATTATTACTTCCGGTCATTAGGTTAGCAATATAAGCAGATTGCCTGATAGCTGTTTCTGTTCCTACAGCAACACTTGCAAGGTTCCCTCTAAAGGGGCCAAAAAAATTAGCTGTTCCGCTCACACCTGTATTGGCAAATTTTACAGTGGCATTATCGGCATTTGCATTTATTGATTGATTACAAAAATAAATAACGGAATCTGGCTTATACAAAGCAGATTTATTACTAAGGTGGTTATAGACACGAGCTAAAATACCATAAACAAACTTCTTCCATTTATTTACATCACCATTATAAAAATAGGCATCTCCCAAAGCTAAATTAGCCTGGCTAACTCCATCTCCTGTTTTGTTTAGATTTTCCAGGGCTTCATAACACAGTTTCTTTACGTAATTATAAACCTGCTCCTGGCTGCCATAAGAAAAGGTAAGCTGACTTGAATTAAGGGCCTCGTCAACAGAAACTACTTCACCATGATAGTCGGATAATGTAAGCCAACTCCAGGCAAAAATTGCTTTGCCTACACCCACATAATCCCATTTCTTTTCTTCAGTACCCCACTGAATCATTCTATTACAGTTTTGCCCGATATCATAAAAGTGAATGCGCCACAATGATCCTGCATTATCACTCGAGCCAATAGTTCCACCCATTTGATCATAGCGTCCGCCGGAATTACAGAAAAGAAAATTTTGAATGTATTTGCCGGCAAAACGGATGTCATTTAAAGGACCGTGGCCAGCTGCATTAGCTGCCATGCAAGAAACTAGTCCGGGTAATAGTTTTTCAACCGGAACTCTTACATCCGCATTCGGATTCGCGTATGCTTCGTCTATTTTTTTTGTACATCCGGTATTAAGACTTACCGAAGCTGCAAAAAAGGTAGAGATTATAATAATTTTTTTCATTTTAAATATTTTTAAGTTTATCTACTTGTTGTTAAAATCCCGCTCTCAGTCCAAAGTTTAAATTTACCGGTGCGGCTATGTTACCATAATCAAATCCCCATCCGCCTACCCCTCTGGTACCAGCAGTATTACCATTAATGGCCGGATCAGCGCCGAGATAATTGGTAAAAAGAATAAGATCATTGGCTGTAAAAAAGAATCCGAGAGATTTTACGTATGGCAGGGATTTAATTTTATTAGTCGGGAAATTATACCGTATAGTCAGGTCTCTTAAACGAAACCAGTTTACATTTTTTTCAATAAACTCTTCTTCAGGAAGTCTTGTTGTATAGTACGTTGAATTGTAGGCTGGAATCACAGAAATGGTATTAACCGTTGGTGTAGCGGAATTTTCTAAACCATCCTTGAGTACGCCTTTTATTATTCTTGCTGTATATCTATCATCAGTTCTTTTGCTAAGCCCTTGCTGTGTCAAATACATTTCTGTAGCGTTAAAAATATCTCCTCCAATTTTCAAATCCCATAAAAAACTAATGCTCCAGTTTTTGTAGCGTAGGTTATTTAGCCAACCTAAAGTAAAATCAGGATTTCTGTCTCCGTAAATTTTAAATGCCTGATCTACCAAGGGTAGTCCATTCGCAGGATCAATAAGTATATCTCCCTTATTGTTTCTCTGATATCCAAAAGATGTAATACCCGTAGTAGGGCCACCGGTAACTAAACCACCTCGGGCATTTCCAAAAAGCCAGGTGTCAGATATATAGAACTCTGGAACATTTGGAGGTAATGAAATCACCTTATTCCAGGTTTTATTAAAGCTAAGACGGGTGTACCAATTGAAATCCTTTTTTGATAAGGGACTTACTTCAACTGTAATTTCTATACCCCGGTTGCGTGTGCTACCTACATTAAGTGTATTTAATACAAAACCAGTTGCGTAGCTCAATCTGAAGTTTTCAACTATTTGTTTTTTATTAAGGGTATTATAGTAAGTTATATCAAGACCTAATTTGTTTCTAAATAATTTCAACTCGGTACCAAACTCGTAAGTATTTTGAATTTCTGGTTCCAGAAGAAAGTTGTTATTGTTAAAGCCATACGCATAACCTCCGCCACTTACTGTTATTAAGTTAAATACGGATTGATTAGCATAAGGAGCACTAACTCGGGCCGTACTTGCTAAGGAAGCTCTTATTTTCATATAATCCAGGATATCTCCATTTTTAAGAAATGGAAAAATATCCGTTACAATAGCACTTAGGCTACCGGCGGGGTAATTATAATTTCTAAAGTTTTTTGGAAAAATAGAAGAGTTTTCAAAACGATGAGAATAAGTAAGAAAAACAAGACTATTATAGTTTACTGAAAATTCACCAAAAAAAGCTAGTTGCCTGTTTAAGGTATAATTGGCTAAACCTCTTTCTTTACTTGCATTATTTAATCTAAGTCTTGTATTTACCCTTGTTGCGCTACTGTCTCCAATCCATTGATTAATTTGGTCGGGTGCAATAACAACATTATTTTTTACCAATTGGCCCGCTGAGTTTACAGAGTCAACAAAATTGGTTCCGAAAACTGAATATACTTCTCTTCTGTAATCTTGCCACATGGTACCCCCCAATAATCTTAGGTTTATCTTTCCAATTGATTTTTTTGCAGTAGCAGATAAGGTATGGTTATATCCTTTGTAATTGCTGTAATAATTATCCTGCTGTCCTCCTGTCCCTTTTGTTAAGATAGAAGAGAGTGGATGATAAAACGACCATCCGTCAGCCTTATACGTATCATAACCAAAGCGGCCGGAAAGTGTCAGCCATGAAAAAGGATTGATATTTATGCCAAAGGAGGCGATATAACGATCAGATACATCATAACCTCTGTTGAATTTAACGCTAAAAAAGGGGTTATCAATTTCACTGTTTGGCGAAAGAGAATATAAAAGCTTTTTGCCTCCACTTACATCAAGGTAATCTGTTGCATCGTTGTTAGCCGGCCAAATTAACAAGTTAAGTAAATAACCACCGCCACCTCTTTTAGGTTTATCATTAGTTGTACGTATATAAGTTATTGCTGGGGTAATATCAACATATTTACCCAATTTAGTATTGTTACTAATTCTAAATGAATATTTCTGGTATTTATTTTCCGGTATTACTCCCGATTGGTTAAAAGCAGATCCGGAAAAACGAAAACTATAATTTTTCTTGCCAAATTCAACGCTGAGATTATGCTGTTGAGAAAAGCCTGTTTGGAAGAATTCTTTTATGTTATCATATTTTTTAACATTGGCTGCATAAGCCGGACCAAAATGAGAGAATACATTGGCGGCTACTCCATTACTTATGCCCGAACTCCAATTTGTAGAATATTCAGGGAATCTGTTTAATTCTGAAATGCGGAAGGAATTATCATAATTCACAGATAATTTTCCATCATTTTTACCTTTTTTAGTAGTAATAATAATGGCACCCGATCCTGCTTGGCTGCCATATAAAGCAGCTGCTTCAGGACCTTTTAGTATGGTTATACTTTCAATATCATTAGGGTTGATATCAGCAATACGGTTTGTATAATCGCTATTGCGATTAGAAGTTTGGTTAATATTTCTGGTTGAATTTTCTACTAGACCAAGACTGGAACCAGAGTTGCTGGTTTCATTAAAAGTAGAGTTATCAAGAATAATACCATCTACCACAAACAAAGGCTGGTTATCTAAGGCGAGCGAGTTAAACCCTCTTAAAACAATACTAACAGAGGATCCTGCCTGACCACCTGTGGAATTAATGGTTACACCTGCTACACGGCCTGCTAATCCGTTAAGAAAATTCTCCCTTTGGGTACCTGCAACCTCAGTCCCGGATATTTTGGGAGCAGAAAATCCTAACTCCTTAGGATCTTTCTTTATATCCAGAGCAGTAACTACAACTTCGGAGAGGGTATTGTCTTCCAAAACCATTTTAATATTTAATGGTGCGGCGTTTCTAATAGTAATTTCCCTCTTGTTATATCCAACATAGGTAAATACTAATACTTGTCCGGTTTGCGCCTTAATGGAGAATTGACCATTGGTATTAGTTTGTGTTGTAATGTTAGTGCCTTTTACCTGTATTGTTACACCAATCAGGGGTGCATTATCCGTAACTGAACTCACTGTTCCACTTACGGTTTGCTCCTGTGCCATTAAAAGCTGGGGAGACAAACTTAAAAGGAAAAGATAAACAAACAAAAATGTTTTTCTCATAACGTAGATTTTTAAAATTATAGTTTTGGCCTAATTGTCTTGATCTTTAAATTTTTATTATTATAGTTTATACTTTTACATTATTTCTACACCTGCATTAACATATTCACTTAACTTGGGATCGTTGGCAGGAAACTCCGTAACCAACATATTAATTTTGTTTATTCCACACACATGAATAGGTTGGATTGTATTTATCTTTTCTGCAATTGTAAGACACACTACTTTTTGAGAAGATTCTATCATGGCTTTTTTTGTTTGAACCACGTCCCAATCATTATCCGAAACGCCATATTGCACATCAATGGCATTTACACCCATAATACATAAATCAGCTTTTATTTTCTTTAGCCGTTCAATGGACTCAACTCCAACTGTTATTTTTGAGCTTTTCGAAATCTTATCCCCGGCAATAATTACTTCAATATTCGGATGGTTAGTGTATTCCAAAGCAGCTTGAATACTGGTAGTAATAAATGTTGCTTTTAGAGAAGCAGGCAGCAATCGGGCCATTTCGATAATGGTAGTACCACCACCTGTTAATACAAACATTCCATCCTTTATTACCGATACCGCTTTTTTTGCTATCGTGATTTTATTGGCTAATGAATATACATTGGGCTGACTAACGAATGAATTGCCATAAAAAGAATGAGAAATAGCTCCGCCATGTACTTTAATTAGTTTGCCTATATCAGCCAGTTCTTGCAAATCCCGGCGAATAGTATCTTCCGAAACATTTATCTCATCACTAAGTGTAGAAGATAATACCTTATTGTGCAGGTTTACCTGATGGAGTATGTATGCATGGCGCTCCTGTTTAAGCATCGTTAGAATTTGGTGACCCGAATGTAAAACAAAAAGTTGCAAAAAAACGCAAAATCCCCCCAAAAAGTGCATTTTTTTACTTATTTTGTTCCTCTGATTTTGAGTCAGCTGTTTACTTGTAAAGTTTACCAGAATTATATAATAAACCCAACGGCTCTTAATACATCTAAAGCAATAAGCATAGTATATGCATCTAATTTAACAACTGTTTTGTCATTATTTTTAATAGATTTTCTATTTTTATTTGTGATGTACCTGCGATATATATATTTTTTTTTATTGTTTTTATTTTCTTTCCAAACAACACAGGCCCAGGAAGATACTTCTGTACAAAGGAGGAGTAAATATGGGCCCAACGATACAATCATTGTTCCGGTTTATAATTACAATGGAGAATTTATCCCTTATCGGGAATTGCCGGAAGTTTTTGTGTGTAATTGCGATGAAAAAACAATGAAAAAAATAGCGGCAGAATGGACGAGATTACGAAATGCAGTTTATGTAACCTATCCCTATGCCGTTGCGGCCGGGAGAGTATTTAATGATATTAATGCACAGTTACAGAGAATGGAAGGCCGTAAGGATAAAAAGCTATATATTAAGAGCAGGGAGAAGGAACTAAAAAAGGAATTTTCTGATAAATTACAGGATTTATCAGTTTACCAGGGCAAAGTGCTGATGAAATTGATTTACCGGGAAACCAACAATGATTGTTATCATATTATAAAAGAACTTAAAGGGGGACTTACTGCCCGCTTTTGGCAAAGCATTTTATTTTTTTTCGGCACCAGCTTAAAGCAAGACTATAACCCCGAGGAAGACAAATTTGACCGTCAGATTTCGATAGTCTTAAAAGAACTCGAAGCATCTTCTTATGGTTATTATTATCGTAATTACGGTTATTATGGTCGCTAATGGTTCATTTAATTACCTTTGCCGATAATTTTTTGAAAAAATGAAATTAGATCTATTAGCTATTGGAGTTCATCCCGATGATGTGGAATTAGGTTGCTCAGGTACTATTATTAATGAGATTAGGTTAGGTAAAAAAGTAGGTATTGTAGATTTAACACAAGGCGAATTAGGTACAAGAGGAACGGTTGAAACACGGTACAAAGAATCCGCTGCCGCCGCAGCCATTATGGGAGTACACATTCGGGAGAACCTTAAAATGCGGGATGGCTTTTTTAAAAACGATGAAGAGCATCAATTGCAACTGATAAAAGTATTACGCAAATACCAGCCAGATATAGTAATTGGAAATGCTGTGCACGACCGGCATCCCGACCATGGCCGGGCCGGAAAATTAATTTCCGATGCCTGTTTCCTTTCCGGGCTATCTAAAATTGAGACCTTTGATGATAGCGGAGTTCCCCAGGATAGATGGAGGCCTTACTACCTTTTACATTATATACAAGATCGCTTTTTTGAACCCCATTTAATAATTGATATAACAGAGGTATTTGAACAGCGGATGAAAGCCATAGAAGCTTACGGAACTCAATTTAAAAGTTCTTACGATGATGGCCCCCAAACCTATATATCCTCACCTGAATTTTATGAAAGTGTTATTGCCCGGGCAAGGGTATTGGGCAAACGAATAGGCGTTAAATTTGCAGAGGGCTTTACTTCAGAGAAAAAAATAGGTCTTCGAAACCTTGATTCTTTGATACAGGTAGAAACTTAAAACAACAAAACCAAACTATTACACCAGCGGTAAAAACTTTTTGGCCATTTAGACGTTATTATACAGTAAGTTTACAAAAGTTTTTATTTTAATACATATTGAATGTCAACAATTAAATTCTCCAATGCCTCACACTCGTTTCACAGTGAGTTAAAAAAACGTATAACGGATTATTTTAAAGAAGTAGGAAAACCCCAAACAGGAAATTATAAGTTATTTACAAAAGCAATTATACTCGTTGTAAGTTTTCTTTTTGTTTATATACATCTTGTTTTCTTTACTCCTTTTACTTTTCTTGCAGTAATAGAATGTATTTTGCTTGGCGGTTTAACCGCAGCTATTGGTTTTAATGTAATGCACGATGGTGCACACGGTAGTTTTAGTAAATATAAATGGATAAACCAACTGGCTGGTTTGTCATTAAATTTTTTAGGAGCTAATAATTTTATGTGGAAGTTTAAGCATAATGTTATTCACCATGCTTATACTAATATTGACGGAATAGACGATGACATAGACGCAAAACCCTTTTTACGCCTGTGTGAAACGCAAAAACATTATAAACTACATAAATATCAGCATTTGTATTTTTGGTTTGCTTATTCTTTGTTGTACATCTATTGGATTTTTGTATTAGATTATAGAAAATATTTTTCCGGTAAAATAGGTACATTTCATTTATTAAAAATGAGGCTTAGAGACCATATTTCTTTCTGGGCATTTAAAATATTTCACATGGGTTTATTTGTTGTATTTCCTATTTATGCCGTAGGCTTTTCCAGTTGGATAATAGGCTTTTTGGTATATGCATTATTTTCCGGATTTGTTTTGAGTATTGTTTTTCAATTAGCACATACCGTAGAACACACACATTTTCCTGTGCCGGATACCGTTACCGGGAAAATCGAAGACGAATGGGCTATTCATCAAATTAAGACAACTGCTAATTTTGCTACCAAAAATAAAATGGTAACCTGGTTAGTGGGGGGATTAAATTTCCAGATTGAACATCATTTGTTTCCTAAAATATCACATATTCATTACCCGGCTATCAGCCAAATAATAAAAAAAGCCTGCCGCGAATATGGCATTCACTACATTGAATATCCCAAAGTTCGTTATGCAGTAGCATCTCACGTAAAATACCTAAGGCAATTAGGGCGGCAGTACTAATTTGTCTGGGTAGAGAAATTATTTAATCAGAGCGGTGTTACTTAAGGAGCATTTTTACTATTAAAAGCTGTATTAGCTCTTATTATTTTTTAATAAAATACTTCTTACTTTTTCTTTCAGTGTTCTACTTATTGGTATGCTTTTTTTGTAAAGCCACAACTGTGCGCTTTCAATCCGGGTAACTTTTGTAATATTAATTATATAAGATTTGTGTATTTTTAAAAAAACATCCCTTGGAAGCATTTCTTCTACCTTCTTCATACTTAAGTAAGTAAGAATAGATTTTGTAGCTGTATGGATATTCAGGTAATTTCCCTTCGCTTCTATATAGTCAATATCCGTAATAAGAATTTTCTCATAGCTAGTGCCGGTTTTAACAAATAAGTACTGATCATCGGGTTTGTCAGACATCGCACGTTTGTTCCTTACTTTATTTACTGCTTTCATAAAACGGTCGTAACCAACCGGTTTTAAAAGATAGTCAATAACATTTAATTCAAATCCTTCTACGGCAAACTGTGGATGTGCTGTAATAATAATGGTATCAGGCAGTGGATTTTTACTTTTCAGTAAAGAAAGACCATTTGCACCCGGCATTTCAATATCAAGCAGAATTAAGTCAATTTTATGAGATTGTAATTTACTGATTGCTTCGGCTACATTGTGAGCAGAGGCCGTGTTTTCAAGAAATGGAGTACGAAGAATAAAATTTATGATGCCATTTCTTGCTATAGGCTCATCATCTACAGTCAAACACCTTAGTTTTGTCATAATTCAATTGTTAATTGCACTGTAAAAAAAAGATGACTCGTATTAATTAGCAGATTATGTCTTCCGGGATAAATTAGTTCCAGTCGCCTTTTTGTATTTGTAATGCCCAATCCTGTATCTTTTAAATTTGTTTCATCAAACGTATTTATGCAGGAGAAATGAAAACTTTTCCCTTTTTTCAGTGCAGATATTTTTATAATGTTTTCGTGGGTATGAGAATCCGAAACATATTTAAAAGCATTTTCCACGAAAGGTATTAGTAATAAGGGGGCGATTTTTTCAGTGCTCCAATTTTTATCAAACACAAAGTCAATAATGTAATTTTTCTCCTTTCTGAGTTTTTGTATTTTTATGTAATTATTTAAGTAATTTATTTCGTTGATTACGGGTACATAATCATCATTACAATCATAAAGCTGGTATCGAAGTATATCAGAAAATTTGAGTAAGGAGTTTCTTGCTGCATCTGTTGATTCATCAAGTTGAAAATAAATTGTATTTAGTACATTAAACAAAAAATGAGGATTGACCTGGTTTTTTAAATATTCCAGTTCCGCTTTTGTTTTTTCAAGTTCAACTTCGCGGATTCTTTTCTTTGCTTGCATCCATTCCATAGATAGTTTGCTGACAAAACCCGCTATTGCTCCAAATAAAGCGATGGCAAACCGGTTATTGTAAAGGCTGGTTAGATTCCAGGACATGCGAAACTCTATTCTAAAAATATCTAATTGAAGAATAGCTTTCATTACCCATATCAGCGCAATGCTACTTAAGGCTATAACAGCTATAAGCGTTATAGCAAATGAAACTCTTCTTTTTTTCAAAAGCAACCTTGGAACCGCAAATGAGTAAACAAAATAAAATAAAACGATGATCAGAAATACGTCTAAAAAAGTAAATAACAGCCTGTTCCCGATATTGTCCACATAAACGTACACTATCTGATACCAGAAAAAGAAGAAGGCTATCCAGATTGCTATCTGAATTAAAACTTTTTTATTCATTACTTACGCATTTCATTGCAAAGATGACAAAATTAAAGCAGGCGGGGTAGGGATTACAAATAAAATAATTGCTTTTGAAATAATAAATATCCTCGCAGCGAGCAATGGCAGGTATTTCAAATACTTTTTTTTGCATTCTAAATAAATAACTTAAATGGATAAAATTCTTTATTGAATTTGCGTACGATTTTAAAATAAATGTTATGGCAAGAATTTTTTTTATGGCGCTTTTTCTTCTTTTCTCTTTGCGTCCGCAGGCGCAAACCGTTAAAAATATTGGGGAAGATTCTATTGTTCAATACGTTAAAGAGGTAAAAGAAATTTCAGATAAGGACAATGGCGGGTTATGGAGAACTAAATTATATGGACCTATTATTTTTGTTGACACGAAAACAAAAATGGCCGCTGCTAATGAGCCCGATTCGGCGGGATTGTTCAAAAAAAAAGGAGAAATTTATTTTGGGCAGGTTCCTCGTGAATTTGGAGCAGCAAACACGGCAATATCATGGGGTGGTAAAATATGGACAGTAGTTTTGTGGCCTCTCCCAAAAAACAAATGGGAAAGAGTGGATCTTATATTTCATGAATTATTTCATCAGTTTCAAATGAAAAATAGATTACCGGGTTATAGTCCTGCTTGCGACCATTTAGATAAATTTGAGGGCAGACTACTACTTAAACTGGAATTGGAAGCTTTCAGGAAAGTAATCAATGAATACCCCGATTTTTCAAAAGCCGATTTGCAAAACGCAATAGCTATGCGGATGTATCGCTATCAAAAGTACCCTCTTGCCGATTCATTGGAACATGCACTTGAAATGAATGAAGGTCTGGCTACATTTACCGGCTTCATTCTTAGTGGACAAGGTATAAAACAAATGAAGGAAACAGTAAATAAAAAAATTGATAATTTTTATCAGAACCAAACATTCACCCGATCGCTGGCCTATATCACCGGCTACGTATATGGGTTTCTGTTAAGCGATAAAAATTATCATTGGAATCGCTTAATCAGCGATAAAAAATTCTTATCAGGTAAAATTAGTTATTCAAGTTTTAAAGTAAGGGCAAGTTTTGATAAGCTTTTAATAAAATATTATAAGTTAAAAAAGCCAGGGTCACCTGATAACATTTATCAGTCAATTGCCTTACAAAATAAATATAACTACAATTCGATTTTTTCTATTGAAAAAGAAAGAGAAGATAAGCGTCTGATTATTGAAGCTGAGAATAAACGGAAATTTGTTTATGGTCCTGTGCTTGAATTGCCGAATAGTAACATGAATATTGGGTTTAACCCACTTGAGGTTCAGATGTTGGAAGATTATGGTCCAATTTATCCTACTCTTTCCGTTAAAGCAGACTGGGGTTTGTTAGAAGTTAAAAAAGGGGGCGCATTGGTAAAAGATTGGAGCGTTGTGTATCTGCCTTTACCTGAGAATTTTACTTATAATAACGACCGGATAATTAAAACAGACAATTGGCAATTGGAATTAGCTAATGGTTGGACAATAGTGGAAGGAAAAAAGAAAGGGAATTTTGTTGTGGTAAGAAATAAATAAAAATTTATGGAAAAATTTTTAAGGAAAGTAACTCTTTTTAAATAAGTAAGAGCTTTTGATAGAGGTATTGTTTTATTAAACCCTGATTTTTCAGTAGGTATTAAGTTTGCAAGCTCAATAGCAGTTCTGTTCGCCTGATATTTTCAAACAAGCCGTCAAACCATTGTCTTCTTTTCGGAGGAACTGCCATTTTTAAGATGTTTTTATTACCCTACTTTACAATCCAACTTCCAACTGCAAAACAGTCGAATCTCAATGTTGAAAGTCGTTGGTGCACACGGGTTTGCTGCGAAAACATGCGATACAAACTCATTAGATTGTAAGCCATCATCACCATTCTCATGACAGCCTCAGTGACATAAAAGCTATCCATACAAAAGCCATCCGCTCCAAAATCAGCTTTGGGCTCCTGAATTCTATTTTCAGCATCAGCATCTGCTCTGCGCTTGTATTGCTCCCATATTTCTACTGATGGGAGCTTTTGGTTAGTGAAAAAGCAAGGGAATCGGTCGTTCTCATGATAAAGTGAATCGTCAAAAAGTTTGAGTTTTTTCCCACTTGCTTTGGGACACAATTCAACAGACTGTTTGATAACAACTACTCTTCGCTCTTTACTCCATCCTTTTGCCTGATAGGTAAATTCTGAAATCCATATTCCTTTATCAATGGCGTTCCAGGTCTTAACATCTTTTATTCTTTGTTGTAG
Organism: Chitinophagaceae bacterium; assembly: GCA_035703165.1. Classification (GTDB taxonomy): domain Bacteria; phylum Bacteroidota; class Bacteroidia; order Chitinophagales; family Chitinophagaceae; genus AWTP1-9. The sequence continues at coordinate 14,731 of DASSYR010000061.1, read as the reverse complement.
CAATGCATGTAGCCGCCCTGCAATCACATAAGGAATCGGGGTGTTTCTGTTTTCCAAAAATGAAAATATTTTTTCGCTGCAAAAGCCGGAATCAGTGCGGAATAAACCCACTACCTTGCCTTTGATAATTTCAAAAGTTTCTTCCAGAAAATGAATGCAATTATTCGAACTGCTGGTGTCTCCGCTACGAAGCCAACAGTTTGCCACCATTCATAAATCGGCAATAAAGGCGAATAGGGGATGGTGCGAAGCTCTCCCTTTTTTCTTGGGGTTATATCCCACATGGCGCCCTTGTTGTTCTCCATAACGGGTCATTACACTGGAATCAACATCCAAAATGTAATTGTCAAATTTTATTTGATTGAAAAACCATTGATTAATTTCTGTAAATATGCGGGCATTTTCCTGCCATGTAAATTTTTTGAAAAACCTTGTTAACGTTACTCCGCTGGCAACCCGTCTCCATTCAAAAATATTTTTCAATGCTTCATCCACTCGAACAACAACCGTGTGACTGAACCGAAAGGCTCCAATCCATACGCTCACCCAAAATGCTTCTATAATGCTGATGGATTCTATGCGGTTATTGCTCTTACTTTCTGGAAGACCGATCTTAATAAGTTTATTCCTTATCTCATTCTTATCTAAAAGCTGTTTCATCTGAAGCATGCCTCCCCAAGGCGTAACTGATTTGTCGCTATATTGGTGTTCCATATTGCAGTAAGTTTTTCTTACAGACAAAAAAACAAATTTACGATCGTATTCTCATCAATTAAAGTATGGCTACTGAAAAATCCGGGTTTAAAAATCAAAAAAAAGTATAAACTCAAATAAGGGTTTTAAAAACAGGCGAGTAAAACAGCTCTGCAATCATTTTTATCACTACCTCTCAAAGAAAAATTATTCTCTAAAAAAGACGGTTTCAAAGGCTTTTATTTCGGGGTTCGACATATCATAAAATTCTAGCGAAAGTTTATTTGCATTTATCATTCGCCAGATAACTTTCCAATGTCTGTCGTAGGCTCCCGAAACAGGATCGTCTGTTTTTCCAAAAAGAGTCAATACCGCTCCGCTTGCATCAATGAATCCATCGGAGTAAAAAAAAGTAGTGGACGAATTATCTGACCAAAAGCTAACGTATTTCTTCCTTAAGTTATCATATCCCAGAAGAGAGAGACTAAAAAAAGGCAATCCCATTTGTTTACCAATCGTTGTTATTTGAAGAAACCTGCCTTCATTAATCCATTTGATTTCTGCGCTGCCGGTAGCTATCGGTTGTGGATCCTTATTACTGGGGTTAGCCAACTCGCTAATATGAGTTTTCCATTTACCAACCATTGTATTCAATTTTTTATGGTTTTCATTAGGCGTGCCGGCCTCAATATATTTTTGCGTTGCAGCGTCCATGTTTTTGTCAATTTTATTTTGTTGTGAAAAAATAGTCTGATTAAATATGAGCGTAAAAAAAAATAAGCCTAGTTTCTTTTTCATTTCATTTTTTTTAGTTTAAAACCCACTATCTATTGTAGCATTTAATCGCAATGGCTAATTTCTGATCCGATAGATAGGAGTTTTTTAAATTAATTTTTTCCAAAAGTAATATATTTAATTTTATAAGATATAATATGATTTAACCTTTTTTAACAAATACAACAAAAACTTCATTGCCTTTTCTTGGACTAATGGAATTGTAACACAATTCCATTTTGCTTATCACAAACTTTTCAGCAAATAATTTTTCGTATTCTTCTGTGCTTCCGCCAAACGGTGGTCCACCCTCGAAGTGACGATTAAATAATACACCAACCAATTTTTTGCCCGGTTTCAGCAACGCATACATTTTATTTACATAATCTTTGCGCTGATTAGGATTTAGTGCACAAAAGAAAGTCTGCTCAATAATTAAATCGAACTGACCTTTCAAGTTAAAAAAATCGCCGGTAATAATATTGAGTTTCTTTTTGCTTACGTTGTTAAATTTTTCTGCTAATCTTTTGGTTAAAATGGGAGAGATGTCAATTAAAGTTATATTATTAAACCCTTGTTTTAATAAATATTCCGCCTCATAACTATTACCACACCCGGGTATCAGAATGGAAATATTTTTATCTTTTAATTGGTCAATATAATCCTTTATAGGAGTAGAAACATAACCAATATCCCAGGGTGTGTTGTTCGTGTCAAAGCGATTATTCCAGTACGCTGAATCCAGGTTACTCATTTTACTCTCTTACCCATTTTACTTTTTCATCAATAGGTTTTCTATTGCTGGGAGAAGAAGGTATAGCTATTGCGCCAAGATAAAAGAACCCCAGCAGCTTATCATCTTTTTCCAGGCCAAAAAATTCCCTGGCTTCTTCATAATAGGTAACACCCCCGGTTGTCCAGTAACATCCAATGCCATAAGCAGTGGCGGTTAGATACATATTCTGCACGGCACAACTTACCGAAGCAATCTCTTCTACCTCTGGAATTTTTTCATTTCTTTTCATTCCAATAGAAATAATATGTGAGGCTAAGAGAGGATTAGTTAATAATTTCTGGTATTTGTCTTCTTTAAAAGAGGTGGTTTCTTTTTTTTTATACATATCAGCCTGGTATTGAGCAAAACGTTTTAGACCTTCCCCTGTAAAAACAATAAATCTCCAGGGTTCTGTTAGTTTATGAGTAGGGGCAAGGTTGGCATTTTCCAACATTTGATTAACAATGGAGTCATCAACTTTCTTTCCTGGTGCATATTGTTTGGGATACGTACTTCTTCTGCTCTTTATCAACTCATTTATTTGTTCCGGGGAAGTAGGCAGCATATTTTTTTTATGAAGATACTACCTTTTAAAAAAATCATCCCGCATCAGACGGGATGATAGAAAATTTCTTTCGATTAAATAATTTATTTTTTGGTTGCCTCATTTATTAAAACCCTGTCAATGTATTGAATCACCCTGTCAATTTTATCATCCGCATTAAAATGGTAGTCCATGTGAATCCACTGGCTCATTTTTTTTCCGCTTTTATATTTAGCACTAACCTGGTACCAGCCAAGCAGCCAAACTCCCGGAGCCTCTATTGTTTGTGGCTTGTTTACTTTAATGGGTAGCCAAATAGCGTTGGTAAAAGAAAGAGAATCAATTACTTCTGTTCTTCTTTTTTTCCAGTAATTTTTAATATTCTCTTTACCGGTAAGGCTGTCTCCGCTGTTCCATACATAAACAGCATTGTCTGCATACGATGCAACAAAAGCATCAATATCGCCGGAAGCCAAAGCGGCAATGGCATTTTTACCAACATCGGCATATTTCATATCAGCAAATTCAGCAGGAGCCGGCTCTTTTGCTTCCCCACTTACAGATGTGGCTGCTTTATCCTCCACAGGCTTTTCATTTTTGCAGGAAATAAAAATTGTAGCGGCAGCAACAAGAAAAATTAATTTTCTCATAAAAAAATATTTTAGGTTAAAAAATGATTGACAAAGGTGCTTGTCCGAAAGCGAAAGTTATCTGGAGGATAAGAATTGCTTATGAAGCTATATAATTATCATAACATCAGCAAGTTTTTCTTACTGATTGATACTAGAAAACAAATGATAGTTTTTGTTATCCTGCCATTTCACTCAGTTCCAACCAACGTAATTCTTTTTCATCTAGTAATTGCGAAACTTTTCCAATTTGTTGTGATAATCTTTGTAATTCATCAAAAGGTAGTGCGCCGCTGTTTAGTTTTTCGGTAATGGTGCTTTTCTCGTTTGTTAAATCGGCTATTTCTTTTTCAAGTAATTCAAACTCCCTTTTTTCTTTATACGAAAGCCTTTTTTGATTTGTAGTATCCTGTTTGCGATTGCCGGATTCGTTATTGTTTTGTATTGATTGATAATTTGAATTCTGCAACCTTTCTTCATCTTCTTGCAATTTCTGTTGTATCCGGTACTGGGAATAATTCCCCGGAAAATCTTTCACAATGCCATCTCCATCAAAAACAAATAAATGATCAACCAATTTATCCATAAAATAACGATCGTGACTTACTATTAACAAGCAGCCGCTAAAATCTGTTAAAAAGTTTTCCAACACGGTTAAAGTGGGCAAATCAAGGTCATTCGTAGGTTCATCCAATATCAAAAAATTAGGATTGCGAAACAGGATAGATAAGAGCTGTAGTCGTTTTTTTTCGCCTCCACTTAATTTAGAAATATAGGTGTACTGCTGTTCGCCATTAAATAAAAACAACTCAAGAAATTGGGAGGCACTTATAGCTCCCCCTTTTGCCAATGGAAAATTTTCTGCAATGTTTTTTACATACTCAATTACCCTTTGATCTTCTTTCCATTGCAATCCTTGTTGAGAAAAATTGCCAAAAATTACTGTATCCCCAATATTAATCTTACCGCTATCAGCTTTTTCTAAACCCTGCAAGATGTTGAGAAAAGTGGACTTGCCTACTCCGTTTTTCCCAATCACACCAATTCGCTCCCCTTTTTTAAAAGTATAGTCAAACCCTTTTAATATGGTTTTATCTCCATACGATTTATAGATTTTTTTGAGTTCTACTACTTTTCCTCCCAGGCGGTTCATTTTCATTTGTAGTTCCAGTTTCGCATCTTCCATTCTTTTTTTGGCTTTAACTTCTACCTCGTAAAAATTATCCTGTCGGCTTTTACTTTTGGTTGTTCGTGCCCGGGGTTGTTTGCGCATCCATTCCAGTTCTTTTCGATAAGTGTTTTTTGCTTTTTCAATGCTGGCTACTTCGCTTTCCATGCGGGCTGCTTTCTTCTCTATATAATTTTCATAGTCCCCCTTATATACATACAAATTACTACCGTCCAATTCCCATATTTCGTTGCACACAGCATCTAAAAAGTAACGATCGTGTGTAACCATTAGTAAAGTAACTTTCTCCTGGTTTAAATAATATTCCAGCCATTCCACCATTTCTACGTCCAAATGATTCGTAGGTTCATCCATAATCAACAGCACATGTTTGTGTTCAAATCCAATATCAATTAATGTTTTCGCTAAGGCCACTCTTTTTCGTTGTCCACCAGAAAGGGTAGAAATAATTTGCTCTAGCTGGTGAATATTTAATTTTCCCAGTATTTGTTTCACTTTACTGTCAAAACTCCAGGCTCCTAATTCATCCATCTTAATGATGGCTGTATTCATTCTTTCCGTGTCATTAGCATCGCATGCCGCTTCGTATTCTTTTATGGCATTAATAATAGGATGGGAGTGGTGAAAAATATTATCAAGAACAGACTTACTTTCTTCAAACGCTGGTTCCTGTTCAAATAAAGCAATCGTTACCTCTTTGTTTATCCAGACTTTTCCTGCGTCAGCAAATTCTTTATCAGCCAATATATGCAGCAAGGTTGTTTTACCCGACCCGTTACGGGCAATTAACGCAATTTTATCTCCCTCATCAATGTGAAATGAAATGTTTTCAAACAACGGCTTGGTACCAAAACTTTTTGTTAGTCCTTCTATGGAAACATAATGCATAATGGCAAAGATAACAAAGCGTTCCGCCAGGTTAAAGATTAATAAGTCATTTGTTTAAGCAAAAATTATTTATTTTTTGGAGTGCATTAATTTTCGGCGATGATGTTTTTTTTGTAAATTTCATATGTTATCTCCTCTCACCCAATATTAATGTAATTCTTATGCCTTCTTTTGCACTTAATGTAAACAACAAACAATATACAGTAGAAGCAGAAGCTGACATGCCCTTACTATGGGTACTTCGTGATCTTCTGGATTTGACAGGAACAAAATATGGTTGTGGTGTTGCAAGCTGTGGAGCCTGCACAGTAATAATGGATGGTAGCGCTGTACTGTCTTGTCAGCGAACCGTTGGTTCATGTGTTAATAAAAAAATTATTACAATTGAGGGGCTGTCGGAAGACGGTTCTCATCCGGTACAAAAAGCATGGCAAAAGGCAGGAGTTCCACAATGTGGTTATTGTCAACCCGGACAAATGATGGCAGCAGCTGCTATGCTTGAGAAAAATAAAAAGCCATCTGAAGAAACGATAGATTTAGTAATGAGTAATAATCTTTGTCGCTGTGGAACGTATCATCGTATTAAAGAAGCTATTCACATCGCTATTGAAGAAATTAATAAATAACTTTTTCAATTTCTTATATGCAGAAGGTAAAAATTAATCGTCGTTATTTTATCAAGTTATCTTCCTTTTCGTCAGGAAGTTTGATTATTGGTTTTATGTTGCCCGGCCACAAAGCATTGGCATTGCAAGATGATGAATGCCAGTTTTTTCAACCCAATGCATATTTAAAAATTGATAAAAAAGGCAAAGTAACTGTGTATGTGGCTAAGCAGGAGTCGGGGCAAGGGGTAGATACTGCATTACCCATGATTGTGGCTGAAGAGTTGGATGTTGATTTCAAAGACGTAAAATCAGAATTGGCCCCTTATGGTACCATGAAACCGGGCGAACATGATACAGGAGGAAGCCAGAGCATACTGGAAATGTACAATACTTTGCGTAAGGCCGGCGCCACGGCAAAGGCCATGCTAATTGCCGCTGCAGCAAAAGTTTGGAATATTGCGCCCACTTCCTGTGCTGCTGATATGGGAGAAGTAGTTAATACCATTACCAATCAGCGAATTAAATATGGTGAATTGGTTTGTAAAGCAGCAACATTACCGGTTCCCAAAGAAGTAAATTTAAAAAGCCCAAGAGATTTTAAACTAATTGGAAAATCTGAAAAACGTTCAAACTTAAAAGATATATTAACCGGAAAAGCTAAATACGGAATTGATATAAAAGTAGATGGGATGTTGTATGCGGTTTCAGAACGATGCCCTGTATTAAATGGTAAATTAATCAGTGTAGATGATGCCGCTGCAAAAAGAGTTCCCGGTGTAATAAAGGTGGTATCTTATACAGGCACCGAAGCCCCCATGCATGTCAGAGCAGGCGTTGCCGTTATTGCTACCAATATATGGGCTGCCATAAAAGCGAGAAAATTGTTAAACATAACCTGGGATGAAGGGAAGCAAAATGGCGAAAGCACCGAAGAATTATTTAAAACCTTTGCAGTAAAGGCAAATGAAAGGCCACAGTTTGAAGTTTATACAAAGGGGGACGTAAAAAAATTTATTGGTAAAAACGAAATTATGGCCACCTACTCCGAACCTTTTTTAGCCCACGCCACGTTAGAACCCGTAAACTTTGTGGCAGCAGTAAATGGAGAAAAATGTGAATTGTGGGGTGGTTTGCAATTGCCAGACTGGGCAGTAAATACAATAGCAAAGGAATGTGGATTAAAAAAAGAAAATATTAAATTGAATCTTACTTTGATGGGTGGTGCCTTTGGCAGGAGACTGCATTTTGATTTTGCGATAGAAGCGGTAAAAATAGCACAGCAAATGGATAAGCCTGTTAAATTGTTGTGGGAAAGAACAGATGATATTCGATACGGCATTTATCGGCCAGCTAATTACCATAAGTTAACAGCTAATACCGATGAGAAAGGAAATTTAATTGCCTGGCAGCACCATGTATTAGGTACCCCGATAGCATATATGACGGATAACCCTGAAAGCAAAAATGCTCCGGAAATGGATGGGGCAGACAGGGGTTTTTGTTATGATGTTTCCAACATATATACCGGTTACACAGGTGTTAATATGAATATTAATCGTGGATGGTTACGTTCGGTTGACATTTGTGTTAATACATTTCCTGTGGAAAGCTTTATAGATGAGATAGCTGCCAAAATAAAAAAAGATCCGTTGGAGTTTCGGTTGTCAATGTTAGAAAACCGTCCGGATTTTAAAACAGGCGATGGACCCGGGGCACATGTGCAGTCTCCAAAAAGAATAGCCGGTGTGTTAAAAATGGTGGCTGATAAAATTGGATGGAAAGAGCCACGTAAACCCAACCATTTTATCGGGTTGGCAACGCATTCCTTTATTTTCGCTAATTCTTATGCAGCTCATGCCATCGAGATTGAATTGTTAGGCCCTAAGAAATTTCGAATAACAAGGGTTGTGGGTGCTATTGATTGCGGAGTAGTAATAAATCCCGATGGACTAAAAAATCAGATGGAAGGCGGATTAGCATTTGCCTTAACACAGGCCTTAAAAGGAGAAATAACCATAACCAATAACCGCGTAGTACAAGATGGTTTTTTCAGTTATGAACTCTTAAACTATAATGAAATGCCACCCGTAGAGATTTATGCTGTTGAAAGTAATGAAGAACCCGGTGGAGTGGGAGAGGTAGGTTTGCCAACCGTTGCCCCCGCATTGTGTAATGCATTAGCCGCTGCCGGGTATAGACCCTATAGCCTGCCAATAAGAAATGAAGGCTTTAGCTGGGTGTAATTATTTTGATGACAAATAAATAATTAAACAGATCATTAATGTCAGAATGATTACCGCCGTTACCTTGTACTTGTCAAACAAGGCTTTTTGTTGTTGGCGTTTCCTATATAGTTCAATTTTTCCCTGTATTTCTCTATCTGCCCCTGCCAGTTGTATTAAACTTTCAATAATTCTCGGCTGGTATTTGTAAGGCAAGGTATTAGCAGCTTGTAATAATAAAGTTATAACCTCATTTGTTAATGAGTGTTCATTCAGTTGCAATAAGATTTCGCGGTTAGTATCAGATAATATTTCCAGTATATGGTGATTTAATGCATCATAATCAATTTGAAAAGGATTTGTGCCAGATAAATAGACATTTAATTTTTTACATTCAATGAATACCTCCTGCGCATTTGTAGGTTTGTAAATAAAGGATTTTCCAATAGTACGATTATACCATCTTTTGTAATTGTATTCCTCTCTTTTTACCGGATTGATAAGAACTTCGTATGCTTCTTTAATTTCCCGAAACTGTGTTTCCATTGCGGAGTTGCCTTTATTTGTGTCGGGATGATATCGTAATGCCATCTTTCGATATGCTTTTTTTATTTCCGAAGTAGAAGCTGTAGAAGCAATATTGAGAATTTTATAATAATCTTTAATATCCATTAATACAACGAATATAAATATTCAAAATTTAGCGAATTATGATAATTGTATGTTATTGCGTAAAAGAAAATCAGGACATATTTTTTAAGAAACCAGCATAACACAGTTGTCGTGAAGAAGGAATTTCATTTCTTGTTTTGGAATTTGAATGAATCTTATCGAGATACGTAGTGGATAAGTATTTAATTAAAAAGTATAAAGGCATTTATTTTAAAAACAGATTTTTTAATGAATATACCAATCCAGCAAAAGCATAATCTCGTTGTAATGAAAAAACCAGTTTATCATTAATGACAAACTGGTTAATCAATAATTAAATTAAAATTTTACAAAACCTCAAATCCTTTTTCTACCCCGATATAAGCATCTAACACATTCACTACTTTTCCCGCACTATTGGTAACAAAAGCTACTATTTTCGCATAGTTTACGTTAGAAATATTGGATGGGAGCGTAATGGTGTAATTTTTTTCATTTAAGTTTCCGGAAGTAGGAATATCATCGCCACCAAGTGGGCTAACTATTTTACGTAAAACTCCATCGTATCTGAAGTTTGGAATGTAAGCCAAACCTCCGTAAAGATTTGATGAATAGTTTCTTTGAGTATAATATAAATTATCTTCAACCAGATATACAGTGAGCTTTGCTGACGATCCGCTTAATGGGATTGAGTAAGCAAACTTAACTTTAATATTTAGATTAGACCCACTAACAGTTGAGCTTATAGCCAGCCCGGTTGTTGAAGAAGACTGAATAGCGGCCAATACCTGCGGCACGTTTTCGTATTGTGGACCGGTCCAATCCGTAAGACGATTAATTTTAGCACTTGGAACACCATACACTCCCTGGTTGGCAGCCAGTGAGTTGCCATCGGAAGTAATAAACGGATCATTATTAAATAAATGAATACTTGTAACTATGGCTTTAGCGGTTTGCTGATGCAATAAATCCACCCCATATAAAAGTCTCGGGCAATTGCCACACCATGTTCCCGAATATTCTTCCACAAGTACTCTGTGCTGGTAGCGGGTTTCAGAGGGAGGGGGTGGAGTAGATGTTACATTAATATTTACTGTATTGGAAGTTAGTGTATCTTTTTTAGAATATACGGTAAATGTTCCTTCCGTAGTAAATGTAAAGCTGTTGCCTGAAATTAAGGAGTTATTAACATATACTTTACTCTGCCCTGTTACATTGGTATTATTTAAAGAAGATAATACTGTAAAAGAAACTGTGCTACCTGCAGTCACCGTATAGGAGCTTGCGTTAAGGGTTATTCTTTCCTGTTGTGGAATGTCTATCGGCTTTTCATCCGTTGTAAAATCAGACTCTACTTTTGTACATGCATAAAACAAAAGCACATTTACAACAAAAAACGACCATCTCCCTATATTTTTCATAGCGTCCTATTTTTATTTATTGATATATACGTACGAAATATTGATTCATTACAAAAAAGATGACATTTTTTGTAATGAAAAGCCCGGATAACCGTCTCTATGTGTGGTAAATACTATGATATGCGCAAAATACTGTTAATAGGTTTTCTTTCTTTGTTACGTTTTGGTGTTAATGCCCAGGAAATTCCCAATATTAAACTAAGTACCCTTGAAGGCCAAGACTTTCAAACTCAACAACTTAATGAATTAAAAGATAAGCCTGTCGTTCTTTCTTTTTGGGCTACCTGGTGTATCCCCTGTATTAATGAACTTACTGCAATAAATGAAGACTTTGATAACTGGAATAAAGAGTTAAAATTTGAGTTTTACGCAATTTCTGAAGATGACAGTCGTACCGCAAAAAGAGTGCAGCCACTGGTAAATGGGAAAGGCTGGAGTTTCAATATTTTATTAGACAAAAATCAAAATTTGAAACGGGAACTTAATATAGCAAATATTCCATATACATTAGTTATTAAAAATGGGAAAATTATATACCGTCACGCAGGTTATGTAGCCGGTAATGAACAAGAGTTATATCAAGTGATTAAAGAAAACCAATAGACTATGAATTGCAAAAAATTATTATTTGTTTTTTTATTATTTAGCACCTATTTCACCAGGGCACAGTTAAGCGGAGGTTTTGAGTCTAACTCATCTTTGTACATTGACGATTCCAAAATAAAATTGGAAGAAATAGAAGCACGCCAGCGATTCCGTTCCAATAACTACTTAAGGATAGACTATAAGCTTAAAAAATTTACAGCAGGAGCACAATTAGAATCTTATGAGCCCAAAGCATTGCTTAATTATTCGCCCGAGCTTGATAAAACTCATTTAGGAACTTATTTTATTAATTACCGAAACGAGAAAATACGTTTGGATGTAACGGCAGGGCATTTTTATGATCAGTTTGGAAGCGGGTTGGTATTAAGAAGCTGGGAAGACAGGCAATTGGGGATAGCCAATTCTATAGTAGGTGGAATGATAAAATATTCCCCCGTAGAGCCAATAAGCATTACGGCTTTGTATGGTAAACAAAGAAATGGTATAGGATTTAATTTTACTGATGGGAAAATTGGAGGATTAAATACAGATATTGTTCTTTCCTCATTATTTAAAGCTCAAAAAGTAAAATTTGGGTTGGGTTTTAGTTATGTAAACCGAAACGAAGAAATAACAGGGGTACCAGGCTTAAAAGATAATACCTACCTTACTTCTGTAAGAGGCGATTTTTCAAAGGGAGGTTTTACAACTGATTTTGAATATGCGTTTAAATCAACCGATGCTTTAGTAGAATATGGAAGAATAAGACCCGAATTGCCTTTTGATGGAGATGCCTATTTGTTTAACATCGGGTATTCAAAAAGTGGTTTTGGAATAAATGCAAACTTCAGACGACTTGAAAACTTTAGTTTTTATTCTCAACGAAACCTGGCGGGTAATGTTTACAACCAGGGAATCGTAAATTATATTCCGGCGCTTACAAAACAATACGATTATAGTCTTACCAATATTTATGTTTACTCCGCACAACCCGGTTTGAGTTTTGAGCCTGACAGGAATAAAGCGGGTGAAATAGGATGGCAGATTGATTTATTTTTTAAGTTTAAAAAAGAAAGCTTTTTGGGTGGTAAATATGGAACCAATGTATCTGTTAATTATGCTCAGTGGTATGGTTTAAAAGGGAGATACGATGCGTCTGAAAGAAAGTATAAAGCAGATTTGTTTGCATCAGGACAAAAATACTACCGTGATGCCAGTATAGAAATCAGAAAAAAGTGGAGTAACAAATGGTCATCCGTAATTACCTATTTAAACCAATATTATAACTCCCGCTATGTATTGGAAGAAACCGGGGAAGTAAATGCAAACACAGTGGTAATTGATAATACACATAAACTTACTAAATCCAAATCCATACGGTGGGAGTTACAACATCAGTGGGCAGACGCAAGTTATAAAAACTGGGCAGCTTCTTTACTCGAATTTAATTTTAATTCCGTTTGGTCTGTATTTGCTATGGATTTATACAACTATGGCAATGATGTGGTTGATGAACAACTTCATTTTTACAATTTTGGCGCTTCATTCAACAAAGGCTCTTCCCGTGTTCAGTTAAGTTACGGACGGCAGCGAGGCGGTTTAATTTGCGTGGGAGGTGTTTGTAGATTTGTGCCTCAAAGTGCTGGCCTGAACCTAAACGTTAATTTTAGTTTTTAAAATTGTTTCAAAGGATAAGAGGCACTTATTTTTGATTTATATTTGTGAGAATCAAAAGTGAGTATTCTTCTGCATGCAGTCACATACATTAAATTTTACAAGGTGGGTAGATGATTATGCCGATTATTTGTACTCCTATGCTTATTATAAAATCGGGAAAAAAGAGGAGGCTGAAGATCTGGTTCAGGACACCTTTCTTTCTGCATACAAAAACAGGGAAACCTATAATGGCGTTGCTTCTGAAAAGACCTGGTTAATGGCAATATTGAAAAATAAAATAGTTGACTATTACCGGAAGTTAAAAGCTACCAATAATTTTTCATTTTATCTTGATCAAACCCAGGAAACGTTTGAAGATTCTTTTTTTCAAAAAGATAATTATGGGAGGTGGGTTAAAAAAATTAATGAGAATTATTTTTCAAACGCAGCAGATTCATACCTTCTTGGCAAAGAATTCCAAAGTATATTAGGCTCATGTCTTGAGAAAATGCCCCCCAAACTCAGATCTGTTTTTGTATCTAAGTTTTTGGACGAAAAAAAATCTGAAGATATTTGTAAGGAGCATAATATTACGCCGTCTAATTATTGGATAACGATTTTTCGTTCCAAAACATTATTGCGAAATTGCCTTGAAAAAAGGGGAGCTATAAGTTAAATGGGATATCTTAAGAAAATATTGAACAATTGTAACGAAACTTCTTTGCTTATTTTAAAAAACAAAGAAGAAAAGCTTTCTTTCAGGCAAAAACTTGAAATGAAATTTCACATTTATTTTTGCAAATGTTGCGAAAATTTTGAGAAACAATCCAACCAAATTGATAAGTCACTAAAAGCCTATTTTGAAAGTATTAATGATCGTCCTGCGGTTAAGGTTTCTGATGATTTTAAACAACGAGTAAAAGAAAAGTTGAATCAATAGGCTACAATTTTGTATTTTCTTATCCCACCTGTTGTAAAAAATATCCCTTATTTTTATAAGATGTATGTTTGAACTTACTCATTTTTAAGCTATTCCTCTTTTTAGCTATCCCGGCTCACCGCTTATTAAAAATATTTTTTATATGTCTAAGATTTTTTAAAGGAACCTGACAAAAATCAGGATAAATATTTTTTTTGTTTAGAAAAAAGTACTAACTCTGCGTAACAAACGAATCGTACCCTTATTATCAATTTAAACCCTTTGAAGACAATCTTATCCCTGTTGATGACGAGCCTTATAAGCCAGGTTTTGTATAGCCAGCTAAGCGACAGCCTGTTGCTATCCCAGGCAAAAATTCCCCCCCGCTACTACCAGGCAACCCTTCGCAAAGCCAGCCAGATAGAAAACAACATCACCCGCAAGACCCAGAAAGCCCTTAAACAATTCAGCCGGCAAGAAGAAAAACTTTACCACAAACTCTATAAAATAGACAGCCTCGCCGCCAAAGAAATCTTTGCCCGTAGCAAACAACAAATAGCCAACCTGCAAGCCAAACTAAAAAAAGCCCAGACCCTGACCCCCGGCAACATTAAAGAATACATACCCGCCCTCGACAGCCAGATCACCACACTGAAATTTTTAGACAAATACACAAACCAAATACCCCAAAAAGAAAAAATTAACACCACCCTTGCCCAACTGCAAAACATGCAAAGCAAACTACAAAGCGCCACAGAAATAAAACAATACCTTAAACAAAGACGAGACCAATTAAAAGAACAACTCAGCAAATTTGGATTCGCCAAAGAATTAAAAAAGCTAAACAAACAAGTTTATTACTACCAGGCACAAATAAACGAATACAAACAAATACTCAAAGACCCCAGGAAGATAGAAAAGAAAGCCCTCGCCCAACTAAGTAAACTATCCACCTTTCAACAATTCATGAAAAAGAACAGCATGCTCGCCAGTTTATTCCGTATGCCCGATGACGGACTCTCCCCCTTTGGAGGGGGCTCCAGTTTAGCCGGCCTGCAAACCAGAGCCGATATACAAAACCTGGTACAAAACCAGTTTACCGGAACAGGAATAAACCCCCGGCAATACATACAACAACAAATGCAGCAAGCCCAAACCCAACTCAACAAACTAAAAG
>DASSYR010000092.1:0-108607 GCA_035703165.1 Chitinophagaceae bacterium | reverse complement strand
CTATGCTGATACTTAACAACATCAGAAACAAGCTTGTAGCAAGAATATTTGCAACTGTTAAGCGGCAAACGCCGTATGTGTTTACAATGCAGTTTGCTACTTAAATTAGTTTTGGATTTGTCATAGAATGCTGGGAATTAGATGCACAAACAGAATTATTTTTTACCCGGAGAACAGTGTAGAGGGAGAATTTTACCGTAAAAAAATCGTTGCAAACCGATAAGCCGGATTCTGTCGAGAGCTATCATTTATCTGCGATAAACATTGCTGTTTACCTGTATCTGCCTACCCTTCCCGCAACATCGGCTGATGGTAGTAAGCGAGCAACTTACCTTGCACAGCAGTTGAAATAAATACAACTGTTTGCAATGCGGGATATACGTGGCATTTCAGCACCCAAGGTTTACCCACTTATAATGTTACCACTAAAAGTTGTGAGCTCTTACCTCACATTTTCACCTTTGTCCCGCCAAAAACGGGATAGTTATTTTCTGTGGCACTATCTGTACTCGTTTTAACCGAGTCCCGGCTGTTAGCCGGTGAGTCGCTCTATGCTGTCCGGACTTTCCTTGGCACCGGAGGCGCCACGATAGCCTGGTTTGCAACGGTATGCAAAGTTAGCATTTTGCTTCGGCTTTCTCGAAGAAACCGGGGCCAATTGGCTTCCAATAACTTATATCAAAAAGAAATAACTAAATAGCTGATAAAATGTTATTGAATTTTTTCCGCTTGTTCTTTTGCTTTATTTAAAATAGCATCCGCTTTTTTATTTCCTTCTTCTTCAATTCTTTTGGCCTTTTCTTCCGTTTCTTTCCTCAATTTTTCTGCCAGCTTTTTGTTTGCCACTTTTTCAAGAAAATTAGAGCCTTTATTTTGCAAATTATCAGCCTCTGCATTTCCGGCTTTACGGACATTGTCTGCTGCATTTTTAGCTTCATCCCTGATTTTTTGAGCTTGTGCTTCTGCATCAGCTAAAATTTTTTTCTTTTGTTCTTCCAGTTTCTGACTGGCCTGGGCTTTTACATTTTCTACTTTTTCTTTTACCAATTGTGTTGCCTGTGTTTTTATGGCTTCTTGTACATTGCCGGTAATATCCTTCAAACTTGTTTTAATAATCGGATTGGTTGCAGTGCCTCCAAAAAGAGCACTGATGTCTATTTTCTCAGGTAATTGTAGGTTTGCTCCCAATTTATTTATAGAAGCAAGCTGGTTACTTACAAAGGTTTTAACACCCGCAGGCATGTCAGAAGTTGGTATTTCCATTTTCATAGTATAATCAATAGTCTGGTCAAGCGCAGTAGTTCCAAATACTTTTCCAATCACACTTCCGGCTTTAAAAGGAAACTCATCTGTAGTTATTTTTCCATTTTTAATGTGATAAGTAAAATTAATATTTGAAAATTCTGTTCTTTTAAATTTGTCCATACCGCCTAATGCATCTGCCAGTTTGTTTAATGGCGCAAAGCCGGATATGGCTATACTCTGTGTTTGTAATTTTCCGTCACCGGTTATTGTTTTTATGTCAGGCATCATGTTTGGATGCAGTGCACCTGTATAATTAAGAATAGTCGAAAATTTTCCTGTTGTATATTTTGCAACGGGTGCTAATTTCTGAACGGTATTGAAGGCATTAAAGGTAGCAGGTATATCAAAATCAGAAACGTTTAAATCAAAATTTATAACAGGTATCTTGGGGTTTTGTGTGCTATAACTGCCATTCATTATCATACTGCCTTGCAATAAATTCATTTTTACATTATTCATTAAAACAGTCTGGTCTTTAATTGTAATAGTTCCTTCAGCATTAGATATATCAATATTGTCATAAATAACTTTATCTAATGATGATTTAAGGATAAAATTTATGTTTTTGGGCACTTCTATAACGGTTAAAGCAGTTGTATCACCAGATTTAGCGCTTTTGTCCTGAGTCATAAATTCATTCAAATCAAGCAGAGAAGAATGCATGGTAAAGGTTCCTTTCAAAAGGGAATCCCTGAAAACATATTGCATTATATTTTCTATAATACCGTTGGCCTGTATATCACTTTTACCGATTGAACAATCAAACCCGTTTAAAGAAACGTATTGGGGAGAAAAGTTCATGCTCATAGATTTTATTTTCATTCCCTGAGGTAAATCAGGGCTTTTATAGTTCATATCAGAAACCGTAACATTGCCACTGGCGTTAAATTCATTAAACTGTTTCTTTTCTATGCTCGACATACGACCTTTTAAATTTATATCTGCGTCAATTAGCCCGTTAAGATCGCTCCCTTGCATGGGTACAACTTCTTTTATGGTGGATAGGTTAATTTTTCCTTTAATGAAACCATCTATATTGAGGTCGCTAACAGGATTTTCGATGTGCATCTTAAAATCAACAGGATTTCCTGCCATTTCCATGTGAAATTTTTTGATATCGGTAATTGTATGATCGGGTATCCCGTCCGGATTTTTAACGGATATATCAGCCAAAATATTGGTAACAGATTTAGGTAAGGCAGGATATTGGAACATGGCATCATTTATTTTAATATCAGCGCCAAAAGCGGGTATTTTCTTTTCATTGTACACCCCTTTTACAAAGCCTTCCAATGAGAAATTTCCCTTTGTTTTTACACTTGAAAAGTCTTTGGTATAAACTGACGGAATGAGTGAAAGAATGGTTTTAAAATCTGTTTGGTCAGCTTTAAACTGAATATCCATGTCTATATCTTCCTTGGGCATGGCAAGATATCCATCTGCTTTTATAGAGAGTTCATTCAGTACTATTTCATTGTTTTTAAATGTAAATTTAAAATTAGGCATATCAACATTAAGAGGAACGTCAATAGTTGCTTTTACATTATTCAAATAGGCTATACCGCCGTATTTAAGAGTTAGTTGACTAATAGTTCCTTTATTTTGCAAGTCAAAAATATCCTGCGTAAAATCGCCGCTGGTAATGCAATCAAAGTTTTCAAGCAAGGTATAAAAACCCAAAGATGCGTCGTCATACATAATATATCCATTAATAATTTCAAGTTTCTTAAGATTCATTTTAAATCTTGCGGGTTTCGTCTCGGATGTCGCCGTTGTGCTATCAGATTTTACTATATCCCAGTTTACTTTTCCGTTTTTTAAAACTATGGCATGAACACGGGGTTCATCTAATTCTATTTTTCTTATTTTATACTGGTCTCCGTTTATCACACTCATCAAATTAATAGTAACAGACATCTTTTTAGCGGCAAACAAAGTGTCTCCCTCAAATTCATCTTTGTTGGCGATGCTTACATTATTTATACTTAATGAAAAGTTTGGGAAATTACGTAGTAATGAGAGGCTAAAATCTCCAAAATCTACAGATGCGTTAAGCTGCTTATTTGCTTCCGCCTTTACATAGGCTACAATTTTATCTTTAAACAGAAACGGCGCAACAACAATAAAAGCAATTAATAAAATAAAGATTATCCCTGCCCATTTAAAAAAAGGTTTCATAGAGTGTATTTTTAGTTAGCAAGTAATTTTTTTGCAATTGTCTTACAATTTAAGGATATTTTGGGATATTCAATAAGTAACGCTTGAGGATTACAGTCATCAAAAAGCCGGCACAAAATAAAGCGACGCAGATATCTTCTTGATTTGATAACCAGTAAATCAATTATTGACGCCGCTAACAATATTGTAAAAATGACAAGCTGTAACATAAAAGAAACAGTTTCATATTTCTTGCCATATTCAGTGAATTAGCATATCTGAAAAAAATACTCAGGCACTAACCCTATACCATAACCACTTTTCTATCGAAATAGAGCGGCATGTAAAAAATAGTAAAGCTGTTCTAAAAACGCGGCGAATATTAACTGAGTGGAATAAACTTAAAAAGAAGAAATGTGCCGCCAGATTTAATAAAAGAGCGCTTTTCTCTTTTATTAATATATATATATATATATATAATCATGTTATTAAATAATTATTTGTATATAAATATTTATTATAATTTTTTTGTATGCCTACTAAACAAAAAAAATTAACAATTAATCTTTTGTAAGTAAAAGGTTAATAGCTTTGCCAAAATTTAAAAACCTATATGACAAAGCAGAATCTACATTTTTTTATGCTTGTTCTCTTAAGTTTTAGCTTTTATTTATGCGATGCACAGGAAGCAACAACCTCATCGGGCGGAGACGCTTCGGGAGCCGGAGGCTCAGTAGCTTATTCATTGGGTCAAGCTGCTTATACTATGAATAATGGAATAACCGGCTCGGTTGAACAGGGCGTACAACAATCTTTTTTTACTATTGTTACGGGGATAAATGACCCGGGACTGGATATTTCTTTATCTGTTTTTCCTAATCCAACGGTTTCAAATCTTGTATTGTTGATCACAAATCTTGAAAACAAAAACTTATCCTATCAACTTTCCGATATAAAAGGAAAAATACTTGAAAGCAAGATCATATCAAGAAGTAGAACTCAAATTAATATGAATGCTCTCCCGAGCGCAATATATTTTCTAAATATTTTTCAAAAAAACAAAAAAGTTCAATTCTATAAAATCATTAAAAACTAATAACTATGCAAAAAATATACTCTATTATTACGTTTTTGACGCTAACCGTAAATGCGTTTGCACAAGCGCCTCAAAAAATAAGCTACCAGGCGGTAATTCGCAATGCAAGCAATGCTTTGGTTGCAAGTTCCCCGGTTGGTATGAAAATTAGTATTTTACAAGGCTCCGCATCGGGTACCGTTGTTTATGCAGAAACGCAAGCCCCCACTACAAATGTAAATGGTTTGGTAAGTATCCAAATAGGAGGAGGAACTCCCGTTACAGGTACATTTTCATCTATTAATTGGGCTAACGGGCCTTACTATATCAAAACAGAAACTGATCCATCTGGGGGAACTAGTTATTCCATTACGGGAACAAGTCAAATATTAAGCGTTCCTTATGCTTTATATGCAGGCAACGTTCCTACTAACGTAAGCGCATTTACTAATGATGCAGGTTATTTAACTTCAGAAGTGGACGGCTCTGTTACCAATGAAATACAAGACATCGCCAGCGTATTAACAGCAGGAAACAACGCAAGTGGAAAAAATTTATTTAACGTAGGAACATTGGCAATAGGCACCGCCAGCCCGGCGAGCGGCGTTGCGTTTGAAGTAAAATCAACTACAGGGGCTGTTTTATTACCTAGGATGACTACTACTGAAAGAAACGCTTTACCGGCTACCTTAGGAATGGTGATTTATAATACAACAACCAAAAAAATTCAGACCTATACAAATTCAGATACAGTCGATCAAGAATATCTAACAGGTCTCTCAACGATCACTAAAGCAGGGCAATCATTTACTGCTGGAATGACCGGTAATTGGACAAAACTGGAACTTAGTGTACAGTATAGCTCAGTGGATACTATAAAAGTTTATGAAGGGGAAGGCGTGGGCGGCGCTCTGTTATTAACGCAACCTGTTTATTTGGCATTAGGTCTTAATAGAATCGTTTTTAACGCTCCCGTTCCGGTAGTAAGCGGGCAGGTTTATACTTTTATGACAAAACGCGGGAATTTTTTTTATTCTTCCTCCTCACCAGAGCAGGGAAATTATTCCGGAGGACAAGCTTATTCAAACAATGTTCCGGTTATTGGGGACATTTATTTTAAAACTTTTATTGAAAGAACGGCGTGGGTTGATCTTCATTAGTAATTATTCTCCTTTTCCGATTTACTTATAAAGGGCTGTCTCAATCTTTAGGCGGCCTTTTATTTTAAAAATAAAGAGTACATATTAACTATTATCCTCAATATTCCAGAACGGATAGTTTTCCATCCATTGTAGCAACGGCTAAACTATGATCATTGATAATTTGTATGGTATTTATCATACTATATATCTGGTTTACGCTTCCATATCACATCTTTCTTATCAGGATTAATACAATATACAGTTCGTTTTTCTAATCCCAAAAAAACAAGTCCGTTTTTTCTAATAACATGCTGGGTGTATGACCATCGCTCATACGTATATAAGGACTGGACGGACAACCTAAGAAACGAATACCATTATGATTGAGGCTAAAACTATCATAGCCAAAATAAGTAACAAAAGCTACTCCCCCACTTTTACTCCATTCTGTATCATGATTACCGGGAATGACATAATAAGGAACCGAAGACTATCTAGAATTTTTTGGCTAACTGAAACTCGGCATTTTTACCCAATTCGGTAATATCTCCGGTAATTACTACAAAAGCGATATTGTTCATTGCGTTTATATCCTGAACGGTGCGTCGAAGATCTTCTGCAGCGAATCCATTGGGCAAACTTATATGCATATCGCTGATAAATGCAAAACAAAAAGGCGTATGTTTGAGTTGGGCGTTAATTGATAATGCAACAAATAATAAAAAACCAAGAAAAATTTTTCTCATAAAAAATGATTATATGTTTTATTAAACCCCGCTTCTGTTTTGCGTCTATACTTTTTCGGCTATTCATCGTGCAGATATACATCTTCAATTAAAAAAAACTCCGGTGGCCGATTTTTAAAAAGTTGTATTGATAAAACATCAAACTGAATTTTTTTCCATTGAGGATTTTGATATAAGAATTCTCTCCCGGCCTCCAGCAAATGATGAATTTTTTTTCGGGTAACAGCTTCTTCAGGCTGTCCCCAGAGTGAACTGGTACGGGTTTTAACTTCTATGAAGTGTAATACGTCATTATTTTGGGCTATAATATCTATTTCATAGTGTGAATATCGCCAGTTACGGTAATGAATGATATATCCTTTCTCAGTAAAAAAACTACAAGCTAATGCTTCTCCCTGAACACCGATTGTATTATGACGAGCCATAATACAAATTAAGAAGAATAAAAATCATTTTAGCAGAACTCCTTATCCACATTATGTAGAAAAGAGCTTCAACAAAAAATTGAAAAGGAGTTTTATTTGGCTATTTTTGCCGATACAAACATATTTTGTCATGAAGTTAAATAAGCTTACACTTTACTCTTTTTTAATGTTGATTTTTGCAGCAGCTATTTATCGTGTTTTGCCTAAGCCGGAGGGTTTATACGGATTCGCTCCTCAAATTGCAATGGCTATTTTTGGAGGCTCTGTAATAAAGGACAAAAAGTTGGCTTTTGCATTGCCGCTTTTATCCATGTTTATTTCTGATGTTTTGTTTGAAATTTTGTATATAAGTGGATTAAATAATATTCCGGGTTTTTACAACGGTCAGTTAATTAATTATGTTTTGTTTGGATTATTAACTGTTGTCGGATTCTTTATTAACCGGAAAAATATCCTGCATATTGGACTGGGTTCCGTGGCGGCCCCGGTACTTTACTTTTTAACGTCTAACTTTCTTGTGTGGTTAAATGGTGGTGGTTGGTACAGGCCAAAAACAGCCGAGGGGCTTTTTATGTGTTATGCTGACGGGTTACCCTTTCTAAAAGGCAGTTTAGCTGGAACCCTTTTCTTTGCGATACTTCTGTTCGGCGGTTATTATTTAATTAAAAAGCCTGAAAATCAAGTTAAAACAGCCTGATACTTAAGATAAATTAAGAGATTATACCTGAAACACTCCTGTTTTAAATTCAGGTATAATCGGGTTTTGGTTTGCGGCCCCAATTGCCTCCGAAATCACCATCCGGGTATCTAAAGGATCAATGATTCCATCAACCCAAAGTCGCGAAGCAGCATAATAAGGAGTGGTTTGCTTATCATACCGATTTTTAATTTCTTTTAGCAGGGTATTTTCTTCCTCAGCTTCTACAGCCTTTCCCTTTGCTTTCATGGCAGCTACTTGTATTTGTAATAAGGTTTTAGCCGCCTGGTCTCCCCCCATTACAGCTATTTTTGCCGTAGGCCATGCATAAATAAACCGCGGATCATAAGCTTTGCCGCACATGGCATAATTACCGGCTCCATAGGAATTGCCTATTATAATGGTTATTTTGGGGACAACCGAATTGGCTACTGTATTAACCATTTTTGCCCCGTCTTTTATGATTCCTGCATGTTCGCTTCTTGACCCGACCATAAATCCTGTCACATCTTGCAAAAAGATTAAGGGTATTTTTTTTTGGTTACAATTCATTATAAAGCGGGCAGCTTTGTCGGCGCTATCGTTATAAATTACTCCGCCCATTTGCATCTCTCCCTTTTTATTTTTCACAATTTTTCGTTGATTGGCAACAATACCAACTGCCCATCCGTCAATTCTACCATAACCACAAATGATGGTTTTGCCATAATCTTCTTTAAACTGTTCAAATTGTGACTTATCAACCAGTCTTTCTATAATGTCCATCATATCGTAGGTCTTTCCTTCACTTGGAAAGATGCCATATAATTCTTCAGGATTTTTAAAAGGCGCATAAGCCGCAGTTCTGTCAAATCCGGCGGTGGTCTTTCCACCCAGCATACTCATCATACGTTTTATATGATCCATGCATTCCTTTTCCGTATCAAATTTGTAATCGGCTATTCCTGATATTTCGGTGTGAGTATCGGCTCCACCCAATGTTTCTGCATCTATTTCCTCACCAATTGCTGCTTTAACTAAATAAGGGCCGGCAAGAAAAATAGAGCCATTCCCCTTTACCATTAACGTTTCATCACTCATAATGGGCAGGTAAGCGCCACCGGCCACACAAGGGCCCATTACGGCAGCTATTTGTGTTATACCCATTGCGCTCATACGGGCATTATTTCTAAAAATCCGACCAAAATGTTCCTTGTCTGGAAAAATCTCATCTTGCATCGGAAGAAAAACTCCTGCACTATCAACCAAATAAATTATGGGTAAGTGATTCTCCATCGCTATTTCCTGTAAGCGAAGATTTTTTTTACCTGTAATCGGAAACCAGGCGCCTGCTTTTACTGTTTGGTCATTAGCTACCAATACACACTGCTTACCACTAACATAACCAATCCCTGCAACGGTACCACCCGCAGGACACCCACCTTGCTCTTCATACATATCATACCCGGCAAAAGCTCCTATTTCAATAAAAGGTTTATCATCATCCTTTAAATATTTAATTCTTTCCCTTGCAGTGAGTTTGTTTTTCTCCCGCTGTTTTTCAATAGCCTTTTTTCCACCACCTTCATAAATTTTTTCAAGCCGCCTGTGCATTTCAGCAAGTGATAGTTTTAGAGTATCCTCGTTTTTATTAAATTCAATATTCATGACAATCGTTATAAAGCAAAGATAAGGAGCTAATTTTTTCTTATAAGTTACTGAATTATTTCAAGAGACTATCCGTTTGCATTACCAGCCAAATAATAATTGTATCTTTTTATGCACGTTACCGGGTAATTTATTTTTATCTGTGATAATGTTAATTGTGGAAAACTATTTTAATAAATATTTAAAACAATTTTGAATATTGAATTTAATAGTATGCCTTCTGGAAACTAAAACAGCTTTTATGCAGGAAACTACAGAAATATCTGCTTTACTTCATCTTATTGACGATCCGGACAATGAAGTATTTGTAACAGTTAGCGAAAAAATTGTTTCTCTTGGCAAGGCTATAATCCCGAATCTTGAGACACTTTGGGAAAATACATTAGACGAAGAGGTGCAGGAAAGGATTGAGCTTTTGATTCACCGGCTTCATTTTCAGGAATTACAGTCGGAATTTACGGAGTGGTGTAAGCAGGATGATCCCGATTTATTTCACGGCGCTTTACTTGTTTCAAAATACCAGTATCCTGATTTGAATATTACTTCCGTTTACCAGGATTTTGAAAAAATAAGACGGAATATCTGGCTTGAGTTGAACAATTATTTAACTCCTTTGGAACAAGTAACTATTATAAACAATATTTTATATAATTATTATAAGCATAAAGGCAGTGAAATTTCTTATTCCCACGCAGATGATTTTTTAATACACAAAGCCATTGAATGTAAAAAGGGAAATTCGTTAGCTAACGGTATTTTATATCTTTCCCTGTGCGAGATACTGGATGTGCCCGTAAAAATAATTAATATACCAAGGCAATTTATACTGGCATATTTTGATGGAAATACTTTTTTTGAGGATTTGCCAGCCAATACTGCTGAAAAGATTTTATTTTACTTGGATCCCCTGAATGGCCAGGTTTATACGCAGGCAGATGTGGAAACTTATTTTAAAAAAATATCCCTCCCTCCTTCTTCTTCATATTTTAAGCCAATGAATACCAAACATGTTATTCAGTTTTTACTCAAAGAATTTTCAAGATGTTTTGATGATGCAAAGAATCAATACAAAAAAAATGAGTTGTTACTCTTAGCAGATATGATAGAAGTATAATTTTTTATTCTGGTTTATATCCATAATTGTTGTTTTGATTAAAGTCATGTGCTAATATGATTTTAGACAAAACATCCTTCCGGGTGACTAATATCACAAAGGGCATCTTCGCCCTAAAATAGCTTTGTGGTATAAAAGTTATTTTATGAAAACAATAGTAATAGGCGGAAGTTTTGCAGGACTTACAGCTGCATTGGAATTAAAAAGAAAATTAGGGAAAGAGGTTGACATTACTGTGATTGATAAATCTCCTGTTTTTCTGTTTATCCCATCTTTAATTTGGGTTCCATTTAAAAGAAGAGATATAAAAGATATTTCTGTTAAAACGGATGTAATACTGAAAAAAAAGGGAATTGATTTTGTACAAGCAGAAGCATTAACTATTGATCCCGAAACCAAGACGGTTGTAACTACCAAAGGCGATTATTGCTATGATAATTTAGTAATAGCCACAGGTCCTAAAGTTAATTATGATATAGTGCCGGGATTGAAAGAATATGGCTACTATATTGGCACACCCAATGGCGCTATGGAAATTAGAAAAAAGCTTGAAGATTTTGTAAAAAATCCCGGCCCCATTGTTGTAGGAGCAACCCAGTTTGCCGGATGTATGGGTGCTGGTTATGAGTTTCTTTTTAATATAGAAGAATGGTTGCGTAAAAAAGGTATTCGTAAAAAAGTAGATTTATATTGGATAACTCCAGAAACTTATTTGGGGCATTTTGGAATAGATGGCATGACGGGTGCGGAAACTATGCTAAGCATGTTTATGAAAATGTTTAATATTCATTTCAGGAAAGAAGTTGGTATAAAAGAAGTTAAGGCGAATGAAGTGATTTTGGATAACGGGGAAATAATACCATCCTCATTTACTATGTTAATGCCACCTTTTACCGGTGTTGATTTAATTAGGAATTCCCCCATGTTAAAAGCAAGTGCCAATGGCTTTTTACCTGTTGGAGAAGATTACCGGCACCCGCAATACCCCGATATATGGGCAGCAGGACTAACCGTAGATGTAATACCTCCTTTTGCTCCGGGAAAAATTCCTTTTGGTATTCCTAAAACCGGTTATCCAAGTGATGAAACCGGAAAAATTGTAGCAGAAAATATTTTCAGAATTGCAAAAGGAAAAAAAGAATTAAAGAAAAAAGCATGGGGTAAAATACCGGGGTTATGCGTGATGGATGCAGGTAAAAAAGAAGTGCTGATAATATCTGATCACTTATTTAAACCCAGAAAGTTTGCTTTAATGATTCCGAATATCTTTTATGATTTTACGAAAGTATTTCTTGAAAAATATTTTCTGTGGAAAGTTAAAAAAGGGTATTCTTCCCTGCCTTAATATGCAGGTTAACAAAACGGAGTTCCACATAAATTTTATAAGCTGATTTTTGGTGGCTTATGAAACACTGCCGCAGAATTTATCTGCGGCAGTTGAGTTAAGTACAAAATCTATTAACAAAAAGGAGGTTTATTTTTACTCATTTTTGGCTTATTAAGATACCAGCGTTGCTTCCATAGAAATAGCCATGTTTAGAGCCTTACTAACCGGGCAATTTACCTTTGCATCCTCTGCACAAGCTTGAAATTGCTCTTTGCTAATGCCTGCTACTTTGGCTTTTACAACAATGTGAGAAGACGTTATTACTCCTGCATCCAGAGTTACTGTAGAAACGGATTCAATGCTCTCTGCAGTAAAACCGGCAGCGTTTAAAACAAAACTTAGTTTCATGGTAAAACATCCGGCGTGGGCAGCAGCAATTAATTCTTCCGGATTAGTGCCTATACCCTGCTCAAACCTCGAAACGTAAGAATATTGTGTTTTATTTAATACATTGCTTTGGGTGGTAAGGTGTCCATTACCTTCTTTACCGGTGCCGTTCCATACGGCGGTGGCTGTTCTCTTCATTTGACTATTTTTTAATTTGATTAATTAATTTACACGAAAATAACAATACAAACTTATGATATCATGGGATGATTTTGAAAAAGTTGATATAAGAGTTGGAACTATTTTAGAAGTAAACGACTTTCCTAATGCCCGTAAGCCATCGTACCAGTTAACTATTGATTTTGGTGAAATGGGTATTAAAAAATCCTCAGCACAAATTACGCATCATTACAGCAAAGAAGAATTAAAAGGTAAGCAAATAATAGCTGTTGTTAATTTCCCTCCCAAGCAGATAGCCAATTTTTTTAGTGAGTGCCTTGTATTGGGTGTTTATGATGAAAATAAACAAGTCATCTTACTCAGACCCGATAAAGAAGTTTATAATGGGGGAAAAGTTGGGTAAAAAAATTTCAGAACAGACCAGCTTATGATTTATTATCTTTTTTAGTAGAAGATGTTTATAAATAGTTTGCTAAATTTGGTGCTAATGAGGGGAGCTTTTTGTTTTGCTAATTTTTGATTCTAAATAATAAATGAATACCCTTTTTTATACCTATTTCCACTCACCCATTGGGGTTATCCGCATTTCAGGAACAGACCGATTTATTTGTGAGGTACATTTTATGAAAGACGACGAAATTTCTGTATCTGATTTAAAATCCTCTCCCGTGGTACCGGAAGTAATTAACACTTGCGTTGAGCAATTAAAAGAATATTTTGAGGGCGGGAGAAAAAATTTTACAGTGCCCGTGTACCAGGATGGTACCGACTTTCAACAAATAGTATGGAATGAATTGCTGGGCATACCTTTTGCAAAAACTATCAGTTACCTGACTTTATCAAAAAGAATTGGCGATGTTAAAGCAATACGGGCTGTTGGATCTACCAATGCAAAAAATAAAATTGGTATAATTGTTCCCTGTCATCGTGTTATCGGGGCAAACCAGGATCTGGTTGGTTATGCAGGGGGCTTGTGGCGAAAAAAATGGTTGCTTGACCACGAAATGAAAATTGCATACGGTGTGCAAACCCTATTTGAGCTTCAGTACTAATTTTTTTTTGGAAATAATCAAGTTACTCCTATTGAATAAGGAGCACTTCTACTTCATACAGTGCATTAAACAAGTAAACCGTACCTGTATTTATCTCAATGCATTTGTATCGCTTTCGCAATTTTTCTACACGTTTAAATACCCTTTTATCTTTGGTACGAAAGAGAGTTCCGTCTTGTATCTCCTCAACAGGAAGTAAATTACTTTTTCTGTTATCAGCATCGTATTTTTTTAATACACGCATCAAGTGTTCTTCTCCACAAGTGGAAGCCGACGGGTTTTGTAACGACTTTAATAAAGCATTTTCAATATCTTTTGGAAAGATTTTAATTAAAAGAAATTGTGCCAGTATTTTACTGTATTCATTTTTCCATTCCTTCCCATGTGCTGCCACACGATGACCATATAAGTCAAAAGTAAATAAGTGTGCCAATTCGTGCAACAAAGTAATTAAAAAGGCATAGGGGTTTAAATTGCCATTAACGCTTATGCGATGATTTTTGCCGTCAACGGCACGACGATAATCACCCAATACCGTTTCCCTCTGCCGGGTAATTGTTAAATGGACTTTATAATCAACTATGTATTTTATAACCAAATCAAATGACCCTTGTGGTAAAAAATGCTGTAAGGACTGTAAAGGAGCTTCTTTTTTGGGCATTTATTCAGGAAGCTTTAGTGATTTTTATTGCTGCTTTTATTTCAATAAAAGTATAAATAATATAAAAAAGCATGCAAAGAACTACAGAAAATTTATTAAAAGGCTTTACCATAATGGCATACGCAATTACTGCCAACGCTACTACAAACATTTTAAGCATCGTGGCCATATAAACACCTCGAACAAAGGCATGTGAATTTTTGTTACCGGCACCTTTTATGTGAAAATACAGGCTGATTACTGATACTAACAGCAATAGGATATTACCGACGTACAAGACAATAATATCAAAGCCCCATTTGAATAAGCTGTCTCTAAATAAATAAATCAAAAGTGTTATAACGGCACACACAAATAATAATGAACGTAAAGGCATAAAACTATTTTTTGGGAGAAGTATCTTTTACAACTTTATACAATATAGCCATTAGTACCAAAAGAGGTAATAACCAGCTAAATAAAGGGAAAGTTAAGGAAATCCATGAATCGGCTTTTAATCCCAGGAACACCGCCGCACCTAATGATAATAGCAACTGCATTGCCAGCGAAGTGTATCTCATTAAAAAACGGGTATTATTGTAACGTTCATTATCCTTTTTGTCATGCAAGGACATCTTCAGTTGTTTTGGTAAGTTGGTCCATTTGTTTATTTTCTAAATCCAAAAAATTGCTCTTCCCGGATACGGAACTTACCCCCATATAGCAACTTCCATTGAAAGATATGGTAGGTTCAACATTTAATTTTCCTGTATAAATATCTCCTTCCACCTGTGCCTTTTCTTTCAAACTCAATAGGTCGGAAATTATCAGTTTACCGCACACAGTTCCAAAAATTTCAGCCTGCTTTGCTTCAATATCGCCTTCTATTTTACCTTCAGGTCCGAGAACAACTTTATTAGAAGAATTGATGTTTCCTTTTAGCGTACCATCAATTCGAATATCTCCTTCACAAACAATATTGCCCGTTATAATAGTGCCTGATGCGATAATGCTGGCAACAGTCTTTGTTTTGTTATTTTGTTCCATAGGTATTTTTTTTGATTTTAGTGACAACATATAGCCTCGTTTTCAGTATTATTCATTTATTTTTTCTACCTCGGGTATCTTAATTGCCTGGGTATCTAATTGCATTTTCACATCTCCCCTTAAAACAGTTTTTAAATTATTTATATATATATCTTTTTGCCTTACAGATTGCTCCATAGAATCTACTCTCATTTTTAACTGTTGTAACTCTTTTCGTTGCGATTGTGTTCCATAACCAGGCATATAATATTTTAAGTCCGTAAAAACAATTAATGCTACGGTAAGCCCCACTAACAATACAAAAACTGTGCAAAAAGCAACATAAACACTAATTCGATTCAATTTAAAAGTAACAACCTCTTCGTAAGTATCATCGTTCATTATTACTAGCCGGTAACGGTTTCGAAGTCTTTTCCAGGTGCCTGAGGGTTGAGAAAACGCCATCTTACATTTTTATTTAATCCTGATAAATTTTTTTGCCTTTCTTATGATTTTTTATCCTTACTACAGCCTTATACAGCTTGTTAAGTTCCATTTTATGTTTTAGTTGCTTAAATAATAATTTTACGGGGTTTTAAAATTAGCTATTTTACCAAAAGCATACATAAATGAGGATAAAAATAACCGTTTTTTAAAATATTTTTGTTGAATTTCAGTTATTAATAAAGATTTCGCAAGCATGTTCCAATTCCCAAGGGGTGCCATTATTATTCTATTTTTTATCCTGTCAATACCTTTTTCACAAATGTTGGCACAGGAAGGGGTTACTATTGATGTAAAAAAGCCCCCCCAGTTTGAAAATAAGGTGCTTAAGTCGGAAAAGTCGGGCGACAAAAAATTTACCCTTCCCCGCCATTTAATGCAAAATACAGCCACACATTATAATTATTATTTTAATGCTAAAGCTAAAATTGATGCTATAATTGAGCGGGCTGTCATGGGACATCGGGATGATTTTACCAAACTTATTTCCTTTTACCCTTATTTGTTAGACGAAACTGCTACGGAAACAGCAGAGCTTGATTCTGTTATTTTAAAAGCAACAGCCGGCATTTTGCTGCATGATTTGAGAAATGACTGGGTTGATAATCTTTATCTTCTTATTGGGCGGGCTTACCTGCTGCGTAAGGATTTTGATTCAGCCAATCTCACTTTCCAGTATATCAATTATAATTTTCACGAAAGTCGTAAAGAAACGGACAGGGTGTATATCGGTTCTCGTACTTCGGACAATACAGAAAGCATTAATGTGGCAACCAAAGAAAAAGGCGGTATTGTAAGAAAAGTCTTTGCCCTTCCTCCCAGTCGTAATGATGCACTATTATACCAGGCGAGGAATTTTATGGAGATGGGCGATATGATCGAAGCCTCTGCCCTGCTGGCAATTTTAAAAACGGATAAAAACTTTCCTCCACGGTTAAATCCATTTTATGAAGAGTTGCAGGCCTATTGGTACTATAAACAAGAACAATGGGACAGCGCTGCAGTACATTTAGAGCAGGCATTGGATAACGCAAATGGAAAGCAGGACCTTGCCCGTCGCGAATTTTTGCTGGCCCAGTTGTATCAAAGAATAAATCAGCCTCAAAAAGCCTCTAAGTACTTTAATAAAGCGGGCAACCATACCACTAACTTACTGATGGCCATTCATGCAGATTTGAATGAAGCTCAATTGGTAAAAGGCGAAGGTGAAAATAATATTCAAAATACCATTAAAGAACTATTAAAAATGGCGGGCAGAGGAAAGTATGATGCTTACCGCGATCTGCTTTATTTTTCTGCCGCTACCCTTCAATTAAAAATTAAAGACACTACAGCTGCCATTACCAGTTTTCAAAAATCTATTGATAAAGCTATTGATCCGAATTACGAGTATAAAAACAAATCTTATTTAGCTTTATCTGAAATAGCATTCAACCAAAAAAATTATCAAAAAGCTGTAGCCTGTATAGATAGTCTGCAATTAGTAGATGAGACTTTGATAGACATGCTTCCCGATTTAGAAAGAAGAAAATTTGTATTGCACCAAATTGCAGAAAAAAATGCTGTTATTGAACGGGAAGACAGTTTGCAAAAAATTGCCCTGATGCCCGAATTGGAAAGAGATGCCTATATTAAAAAAGCACTGAAAAAGCTTCGTAAAGAAAAAGGTCTTAAAGACGATGAAGAAACTGCTTATGTAAATCCTGCTGTAAAAGGCAATAATAATGTTGAGGACCGGGACTTATTTTCAGATGCCAGAAACAATATAAATACTACTACGGGTGAATGGTATTTTTATAATGCCACAACAAAATCCAAAGGGTTTACAGATTTTAAAAGCAAATGGGGTAAAAGAGCCAATGTTGATAATTGGAGGCGGGTAGCTGCCACAGACAAAGCAACATTTATTACTACTAAGAAAGGAAATGATAATGAAAACAGCTTACCAGGTAAAACAAAGGATACCGCTACAAACGCTTTAAGTTATGAATCTTTGGTGGCCAGCCTGCCGCTAAAGCCGGAACAAGTAAATACATCCAATATGGCTATCCGGT
Organism: Chitinophagaceae bacterium; assembly: GCA_035703165.1. Taxonomy (GTDB): domain Bacteria; phylum Bacteroidota; class Bacteroidia; order Chitinophagales; family Chitinophagaceae; genus AWTP1-9. The sequence continues at coordinate 91,129 of DASSYR010000092.1, read as the reverse complement.
CGGCGCTGTTTGACTTGGGAACTTTGTATAAAAATGTGCTGGAAGATTATCACACATCCATTCAAACTTTTGAGCAATTACGCAACCGGTTTACCAATTACGAAAAAGAAGATGAAGTTTTATTTAATTTATATTATTGTTATTTGAAAATAGGCAATTCGGAAAAATCAAATTATTATAAAAAGTTATTGGCCGAAAAATATGCCAACAGTCAGTTTAATAAATACGCAAGTAATTATGTTCCGGGTTCCGCACCGGAAAAAGATGAAATTACCCAGGCGTATGAACATGTTTACGATTTAATGTTGGCAGGAAAGTTTGAGCAGGCTTTTTCAGAAAAGAAAGAAGCAGATGGAAAGTATGGTGAAAATCATTGGAGCCCCCAGTTGCTTTATATTGAGGCTATTTATCATATCAAGCAAAAAGATGATAGTGTTGCCACGGCTACATTAGGCAAAATTCTGCTTCTCTACCCTAATTCTCCTCTTTACCAAAAAGCAAAGACATTGAAAGATGTTTTATCAAGAAGAAATGAAATAGAAAATTATTTAACCAATTTACAGGTTACCCGAGCTGTAGAAGAAAGAGTGGAAATTCCTTACGAAAGTAACCCGTTGGCAGTAAGCGCTGAAGCCAAAAAGGCCGAACAAAAAGAAAAGCAACAAAACGATTTTACGGTAAAAAATAAAACTTCTCAACCCGAAAAATTAAATGCTCCCAAAGTTTTGCCACAAGGAGAAGAACAAAAAACTGCCCAGCAGAAACAAAAAGAGCAGGTTGACTTTAATGTAAAAGAAAAACCGGCAATACCAGGAAATCTGATTGCAAAAAAAGATACCACCATTGCAAGTAAAATGGCCTTATTAAAAATATATACTTTTAAACCCGAAGAACCTCATTATGTAATTATGGTGCTGGTTAATGTTGACCAGATTTTTGTAAGCGAAAGCCGAAATGCTTTTAAACGTTACAATAGCTTTTACCATAATAATGAAGTTATTGATTTATCGGGCTTTCGTTTAAATGACAGTACTGCGGTAAATGTTTTTAGTCAATTCCCGGATGTTTTAAAAGCCACTGATTACGCCATGGAATTAAAGGAAAAAACGAGCCAGATCGTTCCCTGGCTAAAAGGTGGTAAATATTATTACCTGGTTATTTCTCCGGAAAACCTTTCTTTGCTTAAAGAAAGAAAAGATGCGGAAGAATATCACCGCTTTCTTAATCTTAATATGTCCGATAAATTTTAACCATTTCTGTAAAAAATCGCAGGCTGTTTTTTCATAGCTTTGAAAACTTTAAGGGCTTTGTGTATTGTTATTAATTGTTAATTATCTGCACAAATAATAATAATAGGAAAAAACGGTTTACTTTTTGAATACATAAATGATTAACCCAATTATGTTATTGGATATGAAAAAATCAGTTCGTTATTTATGGCGTATTTTTTTTATAGGTTGGGGATTCCTTTTGCTAATTATTCTCATTACCAATTGGGGGTTATTTGGAAAACTTCCTTCCCTGGCGGATTTGGAAAATCCTTCGGCTTCTTTGGCCAGCGAGGTGATCGCTTCCGATGGAACTGTAATGGGTAAATATTATTTGCAAGATCGCTCCAATGTTGAATACCGGGATATATCTCCTAACGTTATAAACGCTTTAATAGCTACCGAAGATGAACGATTTTACAGACATAGTGGTATTGATGCCATCAGTGTTGTAAGGGCTATTGTGCTACTGGGGCGTGCTGGTGGCGGCAGTACCATAACCCAGCAATTGGCAAAAAATTTATTAAACCAGGGTAGCGGAAATAGAGCCATACGAATAATTGAAAAACTGAAAGAATGGATTGTAGCGATTAAACTTGAAAAAAATTTTACCAAAGAGGAAATATTGGCTTTATATCTAAATACGGTTCCCTACGGAAATGAAATATATGGAATACGCAATGCTTCTAAAACATATTTTCAGAAAGAGCCCGACAGGTTAGCTATCGAAGAAGCTGCTGTTTTAGTAGGAATGCTCAAGGGTAATACTTTATATAATCCTTTACGCAACCCAGAAAAAGCTTTCAATCGTCGTAATACCGTTTTGTCGCAAATGGTTAATGCCCGCAAATTAACAATGCCTGAAGCAGAACGTTTAAAAGCTCTGCCCATTAAACTTAATTACAAAAAATTAGATGAAAATACAGGGCTGGCACCTTACTTCAGGGATGTATTGCGTGATGAAATGAAAAAATGGTGTGCCGAACACAAAAAGAGTAATGACAAAACATATAACCTTTATACAGATGGTTTAAAAATATACACAACCATCAACCCACGCATGCAGATATATGCAGAGGAAGCAGTAGCAAGAAACGTTAGTAATCTGCAAAATTATTATTCACAAAAGCCGGAAATAAAAAGCGGTTCTGTGTGGAAAGGGCATGAAAGCATCCTGGAAAGAGCAATGAAAGAAAGCGATCGCTATAAATCATTAAAAGAAGATGGAGTAACCGAAGAGGAAATAAAAAAAATATTCCGAACAAAAGTTAAAATGAAGGTTTTTGCCTGGAATAATAAAAGAGAAAAAGACACGGTTATGACCCCGTTAGACTCTATCAAATACAATCGTACCATAATACAATCTTCTTTTATGGCTATGGATCCCATAACAGGCGAAGTAAAGGCCTGGGTGGGAGGAATAAATTTTAAAACATATAAATTAGATCATGCCAATGCAAGAGTAAAGAGACAGGTTGGATCAACTTTTAAACCCATTCTATATACCCTGGCAATTGAAAATGGTTATACACCTGACCAACAATTACCTGCCGGCCCGATTGATTTGGGAGGTAAAATAATAACCGGCGACGGGGGTCCTATGTATGTTTGTCTCGCAAAGTCGTTAAACCCGGGAGCTGCATATTTAATGAATCAATTTGGCGTTAGAGCCACCATTGATTTTTCCAAGAAATGCGGTATCACTTCAGAAATTCCTCCCTACCCTTCCATTGCTTTGGGGGCAGGTGATGTTTCATTATTTGAAATGATGCAGGTATATACCATGTTTCCAGGAGGAAGTTTTAATACAAAGCCTTTTTATATCAGCCGAATTGAAGATCGGAATGGAAATGTATTGGCCACCTTTGCACCCGAACGTAAACAAGTAATAAGCGAGGCAGGAGCTTATACTATGGTTAAAATGATGGGAGGTGCACAGCAAATTGGTACAGCCCGCCGCTTACCGGGATTACTTGGCCGTACTGTAGAATTGGGATGTAAAACCGGAACCACCAATGATAATCAGGACTGCTGGTTTATGGGTTATACGCCACAGCTATTGGCAGGTACATGGGTGGGTTGTGATGATCCTTTTTTAAAAATGACTGGTGACGGAGCAAGAGTAGCAATGCCGGCTTGGGCCTATTTTTTTGATAAAGTATATAACGATAAAACCCTGGGCATTGACCCAACTGCAAAATTTGTAAAACCAGCCTCGTTAGATAACCCGGTGATATTAGATTACTTTGATGGAAAGTTTAGCGATATACCGGATGCAGAAGGAGATTATATTGGTAATGGCAATGAAAGTGATTTTGGAGATATCAATACTTCAGGTAATAACTGGGGACCCGAATCTGTTTTAACCAATGAGGAACAACAAGTTATTCAGGAAGCAAAAGGAGGAGATAAATCCAAGGAAAAGGCAGCAGAAAAAAAGACAGATACCTCCCCTGCTGATACGGCGCAATCGGAAAAGAAAAAAAAAGGTTTTTTTAAACGCCTGTTTGAAAAAAAAGATAAAGGGGCAAATTAACTTCGTTTATAAAGGGACAATTTAAGTCCCTTTTTTATTGAAGACTGATTTATTCATTCTAAGCATGCCCTGTATTTCAATAAAATGTTTAGTGAAATGTAAAATTTATATAGAGGATGTGATATAATTTATTTGGCCAAAAAACCTTAGATTCGTGCATTCTTTATGAAGAAGATAGAACTGGAAATAGTAGCATTATCGCATAGTATTACCCAAACACATTCGTACGCCGTGGTACTGGGTGAAGTAAATGGTCTTCGGCGTCTGCCTATTGTGATTGGTGGATTTGAAGCGCAGGCAATAGCCGTAGCCTTAGAAAAAATGCATCCAAGTCGTCCTCTGACTCACGATTTGATGAAAAATTTTATGTTAGCTTTTAATGTGGAATTGCATGAGGTAGTCATTTGTGATTTACAAGAGGGTATTTTCTATTCTAAATTAGTTTGTACATCAAATACGGAAACGGTAGAAATTGACTCCCGTACATCAGATGCCCTGGCGCTGGCAGTAAGATTTGGTTGTCCCGTTTATACGTATGAAAATATCCTCGAAAATGCAGGAATTATGATAGAGGATAGTGGCAAAGAAAAAAAGAAAGGAAAAGCGGTAACGGCATCTGCAGAGATTAGTAGTGGCGGTTCTACAGAAGATTTAAAAAATCTTAGCCTTGACGAATTACAGACCTTATTAAACGATGTATTGGAATCAGAAGATTATCTCCGGGCAATAGCTATCAGAGATGAAATCAATACAAGAAAAAAGAAATCTTAGTAACCTTTTACTTCTTCTAATTTTTACATTCACGAAATATCTCACTGGTGGTTGTTTTTCCCAACTGTAAAATCAATCTGGGGCTTAACATAACCCGCAAAAGGGAAGATGGTTATCATGACCTCGAAACGGTTTTTTACTCTATTGGTATTAAAGATGCGCTGGAAGTGATTCAGCAACCGGATGCAAATGCACCCACCCATTTTACACAAAGTGGAATTTCGATTGATGGAAATACACACGATAATCTTTGTCTCAAGGCATATCATTTACTAAAGAAAGATTTTCCGCAATTGCCCAACATACAAATGCACCTGCATAAAGTTATTCCCATGGGAGCAGGCTTGGGGGGTGGCAGCAGCGATGGAGCATTTGCATTAAAACTTCTGAATCAAAAATTTCAATTAGGTTTATCAATTGAACAGTTGATTGATTATTCCTTACAGTTAGGGAGTGATTGTCCTTTCTTCATTATCAATCAACCTTGTTTTGCTACCGGCCGGGGAGAGTTTTTACAAAAGATGCAGCTTGATTTATCTGCCTGTTATTTCGTAATTGCATACCCGGGTATTCATGTTAATACAAGATGGGCTTTTACTCAGTTAAATCCTCAACAGCCATCCAAGTCCATCCGGGAAATTATTCATCAGCCGGTAAGCACATGGAAAAATTTTTTGATTAATGATTTTGAAAAAGCTGTTTTCGAAAAGTACCCCGAAATACAATCTGTAAAAGAAAAATTTTATGATGTAGGAGCCATTTATGCCTCCATGAGTGGTAGCGGCAGCGCTGTTTATGGACTGTTTACTACAAAACCCGTGCTGGATAAGACTTTTCCCGCTCATTACTTTGTAAAACAACTATAAAATTGTATCTTGCAGTAAATTCAAGGTTATTAAAACTAAGGTTTATATAGTACACTTTCTTCATTTCAACTTAGATTTCCTCAATCATCGAGGATAAGTCCTCATAATCCCCCAACGGGGAGATATTCCTATTCCCTTTTTCGAGTTTTTATTTTTTAATTTTTAATTCAATTATCATGCAATCCACTATAGCATTATCTGCCAATACGCAGTATTATTTAGACTTAGAAGAAAAATACGGAGCCCATAATTATCATCCTTTGCCGGTAGTATTGAATAAAGGGGAAGGTGTATTTGTGTGGGACGTGGATGGAAAAAAATATTATGATTTCCTGAGTGGTTATTCTGCTGTTAACCAAGGCCATTGCCATCCGAAAATTATTCAATCAATTATTGAACAGGCAAAAAAATTAACGCTTACCTCAAGGGCTTTTCATAATAACCTGCTGGGCGAATATGAAAAATACATCACTGGTTTGTTTGGTTACGATAAAGTATTGCCTATGAACACCGGAGTGGAAGCCGTGGAAACAGCGATTAAGCTGGCCCGTCGCTGGGCTTATGAAGTAAAAGGTGTGGAAAGTGGTAAAGCTAAAATCATTGTATGTGAAGGAAACTTTCATGGAAGAACTTCCACCGTTATTTCTTTCAGCAGCGATCCCTCTGCTTATACCAATTTTGGTCCCTACATGCCCGGTTTTGAAGCGATTCCTTTCAACAATATTCAGGCATTGGAAAAAGCATTGCAAGATAAAAATGTAGCTGCCTTTTTATTTGAACCGATACAGGGCGAAGCCGGTGTGGTGGTACCGGACCAAGGCTATTTAACAGCCGTAAGAAATTTGTGTACTGAATACAATGTACTGATGATTGCTGACGAAATTCAAACCGGTTTGGCCAGAACAGGAAAAATGCTGGCTTGTGATCATGAAAATGTAAGACCGGATATAATCACGCTGGGCAAAGCGTTAAGTGGTGGCACCATGCCCATAAGCGCTGTTTTAGCAGATGACGAAATTATGCTTACTATTAAGCCGGGTGAACATGGTTCTACTTATGGCGGAAATCCTTTAGCTTGTGCCGTAGCCATTACTTCCTTACAAGTTTTGCAAGATGAAAAAATGGCGGAAAATGCAGAAGCAATGGGCCAATTGCTAAGAGAAGAATTAAAGAAGTTAAACTCGCCTTTTATCTCCATTATTCGTGGAAAAGGTTTATTAAATGCTATTGTTATTAAGCATCCTAATAAAGAGGCAGCCTGGGATTTATGTTTGGCTTTAAAAGAAAATGCTTCTCTGCCAGGCAGACAAGGCCTTCTGGCAAAACCTACACATGGAGATAAAATCCGTTTTGCTCCGCCGTTAGTGATCACAAAAGAACAAATACTGGAATGTGTGGCGATTATTAAAAAAGGGTTGGAAGTATTGAAATAGTTATAAAAATCTGATCGTCCCGGTCTGGCTCTTAAGCACAGTAATTAAATAGCATTTCCAGCAAACAATGTCTGACCACCCGGTCTGACATTGTTTCAATGTTTTATTTTTAGTAATTCCTAACTTTAATTTTTTTAACCCTTAAACGCATCTCATGGACACCCATCTCCACCACGAGCATATAGAATCTCATTTAAAGAGTAGCGAGACATTAACAGACATTGTTATTGGTATGAGCGACGGGTTAACCGTTCCTTTTGCCTTGGCAGCAGGTTTAAGCGGAGCCGTTAGCGATACCCATATCATCGTTATAGCCGGCATTGCAGAAATTGCTGCCGGTTCTATTGCTATGGGACTGGGCGGATATCTTGCCGGCAAAACTGAGCAGGACCATTACAACAGTGAACAAAAAAGAGAATATGATGAAGTAGAAAATCTGCGTCACCGGGAGATAGAAGAAACCAAAGAGTTCTTTGCCAACATTGGTTTGAGTGAAGAATTACAAAATAAGGCCACCGAAGAGATTACGCAGGATAAAGATCGCTGGGTAGATTTTATGATGAAATATGAATTGGGTTTGGATAAGCCCGATCCGAAAAGAGCCCGGAAAAGTGCTTTAAATATCGGCCTGTCCTACATCGTGGGTGGGTTTGTTCCTTTGAGTCCTTATTTTTTTGTGGACACTCCTATTGATGGTTTAAAATTTTCACTCGTTGTTACGCTCCTATGCCTTTTTGTGTTCGGATACTTTAAATCAAAGATAACCGGTATCAATCCATGGATTGGTGCAGTGAGAGTAATGTTAATTGGGGCTATGGCTGCTGCTGCTGCATTTGGAATTGCTAAACTGTTTGAAGGATAAACGGCCTTCTTGCCTTAAATTTGCTCCTCAACCAGTTAGCGTTTTATGAGTGAAGAAAAAAGCCTGAATTTTATTGAAGAAATTATTGAAGAGCATTTAAAAGAGGGGAGATATCAATCCATCCTTACCCGTTTCCCACCCGAACCAAACGGTTATTTGCACATTGGTCATGCCAAAAGTATTTGCTTAAATTTTGGTTTAGGCATCAAATACAAAGGTAAAACCAATCTGCGGTTTGATGATACCAATCCCGTTACGGAAGAAACCGAATATGTGGACAGTATTAAAGAAGATATTCAATGGTTAGGCTTTAACTGGGCCAATGAATTTTATGCATCTGATTATTTTGATACACTATACGAATATGCCGTTAAGCTGATTAAAAAAGGATTGGCTTATGTGGATGATTCCACCTCAGAAGAAATAGCTGCACAAAAAGGTACACCTACACAACCAGGTGTAAGAAATAAATATGCAGAAAGAATGATAGAAGAAAACCTGCATTTGTTTGAAGAAATGAAAGCAGGTAAGTACAAAGACGGGGAAAAAGTATTACGGGCTAAGGTTGATATGGCCGATCCCAATATGCACATGCGGGATCCCATCCTCTACCGCATCAAACATGCTCATCATCACCGCACGGGTGATAAATGGTGCATCTACCCAATGTATGATTTTGCCCACGGACAGAGTGATTCTATTGAAAAAATTACACACTCTATCTGTACATTAGAATTTATTCCCCACCGTGCCTTATACGATTGGTTTATTGAGAAATTAGAAATTTTCCCTTCCAGGCAATATGAGTTTGCCCGTTTAAATCTTACTTATACGGTAATGAGCAAACGTAAGTTGTTGCAACTCGTCAATGAAAATCATGTGAGCGGGTGGGATGATCCCCGAATGCCCACCATCAGTGGCTTGCGCCGCCGCGGCTATACGCCAGAGTCTATCCGTGATTTTTGCGATCGCATTGGCGTGGCGAAAAGAGATAACTTGATTGATGTTTCCCTGCTGGAGTTTTGTGTAAGAGAACATCTTAACAAAGTTGCCTTGAGAAGAATGGTGGTGTTTGATCCGTTAAAAATTACCATTACCAATTATCCTGAAAGGAAAGAATTATTATCAACCGAAAATAACCCCGAAGATCCGAATGGTGGTGTCCGCGAAATTGCCTTCAGTAACACGATACTGATTGAAAGAGATGATTTCATGGAGAATCCTACTAAGAAATATTTCCGCCTGGCGCCAGGACAAATGGTTCGTTTAAAAAGCGCTTACATCATCAAATGCGAGGAAGTGGTGAAAGATGCTGCAGGAACTGTAATTGAATTAAAATGTAGTTATATTCCCGAAAGCAAGAGCGGTTCAGATACATCGGGTATTCATGTAAAAGGAACGCTGCACTGGGTAAATGCAGCCGATGCTGTGGAAGTGGAGGTAAGAGAATACGACCGTTTATTTAAAGTGGAAAATCCGGCTATGGAAGAAGGTGATTTTAAAGATTATGTCAATTCTGATTCGTTAAAAATAGTATCCGGATATGCAGAGCCTGCTATTTTACATGCGAAAGCTAAAGATCGTTTTCAGTTTTTAAGAAAAGGATACTACTGCCTGGACAAAGATTCATCTGAAAAGAAGATTATATTCAACAGGACAGTTACTTTAAAAGACGCATGGGCTAAAGAAGCAAAGAAAAATTAATGAATGCTAAAAATCGTCTTTATTTTTTACTTTGATATCTGGTAAAAAAGAAAAGATAAGCATAAGTATAGATGCGGACAAAGCCACCAGCATCCAGGGGCTTCTTTCCGGGCATTCGCCGTAGTTGCATGCGGTAATAATAAAAAGATTTCTTAATGCCCACCCTAAATTGATAGCGCAGATAAATACATTGGCTTTTTTAGCCCATACTTTGGGGATTAAAAAACAAAATGCAGCAGAAAAGGCAAAAATAAGGTGCAATAAACCCGGCCTGCCATAAGCCGGTAATGCCTTGTTCATGCCCGTAAAACTAATGTTTTGTGATACTATATAAATCCAGGTATTAAAACAGGCTAAAGCTAATACAGCACAAAAAATAATACCGAACCAGTTTGAATATTTCATTCTAATCAATTAATTGTAAAGATATCACCCTTATCAACAAAAAGGGCTACAATGATGTAGCCGCTTTTGAGGTCCCGAGCGGATTCGAACCGCTGTAGGAGCTTTTGCAGAGCTCTGCCTAGCCACTCGGCCACAGGACCTTTTGTTTTTTATACCCTCCTCTCATCTTGGTAAAGGAAAGCAAGTTTTAAACGAGTGAGCAAAAGTAGTATATTCGGCCTAATTTACATAAAGCTTTCACTTTTTTATGAAAAAAATTGCTGATTCAGAGTTAATTATAACCAACAGAGGGGCCATATATCATCTCGATTTGCGACCCGAAGAACTAGCTACTACCATAATAGTTGTGGGAGACCCGGACCGGGTGAAAAAAGTAAGTCAATATTTTGATGCCATTGAATATAAAAGACAGCACCGGGAATTTATAACACATACTGGCACCATAGGCAAAAAAAGAATATCTGTTATCTCAACAGGTATTGGTCCCGATAATATTGATATAGTAATGAACGAAATAGATGCTCTTTTAAATATAGATTTTACCAAAAGGATGGTGAAAGATGTATTAACTTCTGCTTCTATTTTCCGGATGGGTACATCCGGCTCTTTGCAAAAAGAGATTCCTGTTGACGCTTTGGTTGCTTCAACTCATGGGTTGGGAATAGATAACCTGCTTAATTTTTACAGGTATGAAAATAATGAAGAAGAAAAGCAATTGATTCATTCTTTTATAACGCACACACAACTGCATAGCGGGATATCGCATCCGTATATAACCGCAGGCAGTGTATCCTTATTAAAGAATTTTGTAGAAGATTTTTATAAAGGGATAACGGTTACCTGTCCGGGTTTTTATGGTCCGCAAGGAAGAATATTGCGTCTTGGGTTAAGCAATCCGGATTTGATTGAAAGCTTAACCCAATTTCAGTTTGGTAATCATCGAATTTCAAATTTTGAAATGGAAACATCGGCCATATACGGACTGGGAAAATTACTGGGGCATCATTGTTTGAGTTTAAATGCCATCGTTGCCAACAGGATTTCTCAAACGTTTTCAAAAGATGGCAATGCAGCAGTAGAAAATTTAATTAAAAAGGGTTTGGAAATCATTTCGGCCATATAAGTAGATAGCAAGAAATTTGCATAATTTATAAGTAATTTGCCAACCCTCTCTTTTTATTATTAGTTTTGTTACTTATTATGAACATAGTATTTTATAAATACCAGGGTACCGGAAATGATTTCATTATTCTTGATAACAGAGAGGGTAAATATAATTCTTTAACAAAAGAACAAATAGCCCGTCTCTGCCATCGAAGATTTGGTATTGGAGCCGATGGGTTGATGTTGTTGCAGCTAAAGAAAGGGTACGATTTTGAAATGATTTACTATAATGCTGACGGTGGAGAAAGTAGTATGTGTGGCAACGGAGGAAGATGCCTTGTAAGTTTTGCCAATAAATTGGGCATAATTAAAACAAAAGCTCATTTTATAGCCATTGACGGGGAACATGAAGCGGAATTATTAACTGGTGGGAGTGTTAAATTAAAAATGCAGGATGTATCTGCTATTGAAAGAGGGAAAGATTATACACTGCTAAATACGGGTTCGCCACATTGTGTTGTTTTTAAGCCCGGCATAAAAGAATTAGATGTTTATACAGAAGGTAAAAAAATAAGATATAGTAACCGATTTGCAGAGAAAGGAGTAAATGTCAATTTTGTTGAATCGGAACCCGGCAATCTTTTTGTACGAACTTACGAACGCGGAGTAGAAAATGAAACTTTATCCTGTGGCACCGGGGTTACCGCAGCTGCAATAGCCGCTTCAAAAGATGACATCAAAATTGAATGTCTTACAAATGTATCTACTCCCGGGGGAAACCTCAATGTACAATTTGATAAATTGGACGATTATACTTTTAGGAATGTTTATTTAATTGGCCCGGCAAATCTTGTTTTTGAAGGAACAATAAGCATTTAACTTTGCCGGAGTTTAGATGAGCAGCAACAAATAATTACTGGTTCCATCACTTTTTCAAAAGTCCACATTACCTATTTATAAAAAAGTGCCGATATTCAAAAAGCTGTTACCATTTTATTAACACACCCTAATTTTGCATGGTATGATTCAGTATTTTAAAAATTATAACGGCGCTACCACCGCAATAGATAAGCCTGAAAAAGGCTCATGGGTTAACGTATTGCCTCCCTTTAAGCAGGAAGAATTTGCAGAGTTAAGTGAGACCCTGGAAGTTCCGCTTGATTTTTTAAGTGATTCGTTGGACATTGACGAAAAAAGTCGTTATGAAATTGAAGACGGGGTTAAGCTTATTGTAATTAAAACTCCAACAGAAAATAATTCTTTTAATGAGAGTGATGCTTATTATGTTACTATTCCCATTTGTATTATTTTAACACAAGATCAAATAATAACAGTTAACTCATTTGAAAACGGCGCCATTAAAAAATTTCTTAATACTTTTCAAAACCGCCATCAGGATAAAAAAAATATGATGGTGCTGAAGATTTTTGAAAAAGTAGTTACCAATTATATGGAGTATCTTAAAGAAATAAATTATCGTCGTAACCTGTTGGAGCAAAAATTATACGATGCTAATCGTAACGAAGAGTTGTTGGAATTGGTAAGAATTCAAAAAAGCCTTGTGTATTTTGTTACAGCGCTTCGAAGTAATGAATTGTTAATGGCAAAGATTGAACGTACGAATATCTTACAGTTAACGGAAGAAGAAAGAGAATTTCTCCAGGATTTAATTGTTGATAGCTCTCAGGCATTGGAAATGGCTAATATTTATACCAATATATTAAGCAGCACATTAGATGCTTTTGCCAGCATTATTGCCAATAACCAAAACGAAGTTTTAAAAAGGCTTACAACCCTCACATTAATTCTTACCATTCCTGTTTTAATTGCCAGTATATATGGAATGAATACTCCAATTCCTTATAAGAATTCCCCTTACACCTTTTGGCTGCCGGTAATTATATCATTTATTATATTAGTTGCAGTAAGTTGGAGCTATTTTAAAAGGATACGAAAAACCAGAATTAAATAACTTTTATGTTTAATCTCAGAGTTTATGGTATTCTGATTAATGAAAAAAAGCAGGTATTGGTAAGTGATGAATTTATACGGGGAAATTATTATACCAAGTTTCCCGGGGGTGGTATGGAATTTGGCGAAGGTACAAGAGACTGCTTAATAAGAGAATTTAAAGAGGAAATGAATCTGAAAGTAGAAATAGGCGATCATATTTATACCACAGATCATTTTCAGGTAAGTGCTTTTCATTCACAGCAACAAATTATTTCAATTTACTATTTTGCTAATGCGTTGGAAGAGATAAAGGTACCATTGCGAAGCACTTCTTTTGAGTTTGATGAGGAACAGCTAAAAATTTACGAAGTAGAAAAAGAGATTGAAAGCTTTCGTTTTATTGATTGGGATAGTTTTTCTGCCGAAAGCGTTACGCTTCCTATTGATAAAATTGTAGCTGCTCTGGTCAAGAATAAGTTTATTCTTCCATCATAGCGGCTTTTTTCATTTCTGCAGCCAATGCATGACCAAGATATTTTTCTATAACATTATGTATCCAATAAATAACCGGAGTTAACACAATAGCAACAATAAATTTGTACAAATAATTGACTATCCCTACAGCTAAAAATAAATTCATAGACCAAACAAAGTCTGTCCCCTGCCGGTTAACTCTGGAACCAATATAGAACGCAATAAATAATACCACGAAACTGTCAAGGAATTGTGATACCAGGGTTGAGCCGGTAGCTCTCAGCCAAATCCGTTTTTCACCAGTAACATTTTTTATCTTGTGAAATATAAAAACATCTACCATCTGGCCAATAATAAATGCCGTTAAAGAACCTATAATAATAAATCCTCCCTGACCTAAAACGCTTTCGTATGCTTTTTCCATATCCGGTACACCACTACCCTGTTTGCTGCTAATAAAAAAGTCTGCCGGCGCTAATTTTATAGCACCATAAAATATGATAAAAGCAAAAGCAATAAGACCTGCTGTTAGCCAGGAAAGAAACCTTACACCCTTCATCCCGTAATACTCGTTAATAATATCTGTCATAATAAAAACAACTGGCCATAATAGGACGCCGGCCGTAAGGTTAACGGATAGCTCATTACCAAAAATTTTTATAACCATTTGGGAAAATCCGAGTGTCTTCTCTAATGAAAATATTTTTACTCCAATAATTTCTGCAATTAATGCGTTGGCAATAAAAAAACCGCCTAACATAATAAATAACCGTGTAGGCTTATCTTTAATAATGGTATGAATCATATCATCTCCGGATTGAGAAAGAGGTAATAAATTTCAAAAACAAGGAAAATAAAATTAACAAGAATAAGCCAGATGGGGATTGTTGATTTTTTGCCTGAAGTAAATGCTTTAACAATTAATGTTAAATTGCTAAATCCATTTACAATAATCGCCATTAACCATCCAAGTATTATAATAAGGGAAGAGCTTGCTTCATCCAGCGTAATATTAGAATAACGAAGCAATAAACAAAGTAAAAAAAACAGGTTACAGATAAAGGCAACTCGGGCAAAAAAATAACGCCATCTCATAATAACCGAAAATAGCATTATTTTGCCATTAGTTAGTATTTGCTATGCAAAAATTTTTAAGCCTGGTTTGGTACAAAGTATTACCGCCACAATATGGTGGACAAAAGGGAGTTGCTCTTTTTAATAAATACTTTGGCAAAAAAAAATATTTGACTTGTCTTTGTTCTAGCGACAACCAGACTGATAATGTGTTGCCCTATGCTGTTTACCCGTTACTACCAGTTTCCAAAAAACAGTTTTTTTCATTTGGTATAAGAAAACGTATCCTGGATTTTATACGGCGACATCAATTTACACATATTATTCTTGAGCATCCTTACCACGCCTGGTTAACACGCTATCGTGAGAAATTCAATTTTAAATTAATTGTCCATGCCCATAATATTGAATTTATTCGCATGAAAAAAAGAAGAAAATGGTGGTGGTTATGGGTAAGGTTTGTAGAGGCAAAAGCTTTTAAGCATGCAGACTTCATTTTATTTAAAACGGAAAACGATAAACAAAAAGCTATTCAATTTTTTGATGTTTCTGAAAATAAGTGTTTTGTACTACCTTATGGAACCGAGTTAAATAGCCTGCCTGTTTCCAGGAAAGAAAACAGAAAGAAGATTGAAACAATTCACAACATAAAACCTGGTGAAATAATAATTCTTTTTGCAGCCAGCTTAGATTATGAGCCGAATAAAAAGGCCCTTTTTACAATTTTCACCAAAATTATCTCCCGATTAATCGGGCGGGCCGATTTTCCTTTTAAGCTGGTAATATGTGGCAAATTTGATGAAAAGGAATTTCAAAAAATTGCCCTGCACCCAAGTCTTATTTTTGCCGGTTTTGTTGATTCAATTGAAGCATACATGCAGGCAGCAGATATTTTTATTAACCCTGTGGTATTTGGATCGGGTATCCAAACAAAGAATATAGAAGCTCTTGCTAACGGGGCATCTGTTGCATCTACTGAATATGCCGCAGAAGGATTACCCGGGTATTTATCCGGTAAGAAACTCTTAACTTCAAAAAATGATGATTGGGTTCAGTTTGTTGAGAATATTATTGTTTTAGCCAAAAACCCCTGCCCTACGCCCCAACAGTTTTATGATGACTTTTATTGGGTGAATATTATAGACCGGTTATTAGCCAAAATCCTTTAATATTTGGGCAATGTGTTTATCATTACCAACTGGTAAAAAAGGAAAATATATCTTCATCCTGCCAAAAATGCTGCCAATCGGCCAAAATACCATTATTTTGCTTCACCAAAAACATATAAAACTCCTTCTATGAAGTTTGATTTTAAAAAACTGGTACCGCATATCATTGCTATTGTAATTTTTTTAGCAGCTTCTGCTTTAATGGGTCGTCATGCTTTGCAGGGAAATGTCTTGAGTCAACATGATGTACTGGGATGGAAAGGAATGGCGCAAAATGCCTTTGAATACAAAGAAAAAAATGGTCATTTCCCTTTGTGGAATACGGCTTTATTTAGTGGCATGCCTAATTATCAAGTAGCCATGGACAGCAAATCTGTTTTACCAGATATTAATAAAGTGCTAACGCTTAGTTTACCCAAACCGGTGAGTTTTTTCTTTCTTGCCTGTATTTGCTTTTATATTCTCAGCCTGGTGCTTCGGGTAAACCCCTATGTGGGAATTACAGGTGCATTGGCATTTGCATTTTCCAGTTATAATCCAATAATTATCGGCGCCGGCCATGAGACAAAAATGTATGCTATTGCTTACATGCCTGCCTTGCTTGCTGGTTTGCTACTGATTTATAATAAAAATTATATCGGGGGATTATGCCTTGCTGCCTGGAGCGCCGTCATGGAAATAGGAGCTAATCATGTTCAAATTTCTTATTACCTGTTCCTCACTATTGTAGCTGTTACCATTGTTTTTAGTATTGACTGGATTCGCAAAAAAGAATGGAAACATATGTTCGTAGCTTTTTCATTGGCGGCTGTTAGCGGAGGTATTGGTTTGATTGGCTCAGCAATAATTATGATACCCACCTATGAATATTCTAAAGCAACCATGCGTGGTGGAAAGGATGTTGAAATAAAGGATAATAAAATCACCAACGCAAAAACGTCAGGTCTGGATATGGATTATGCGTTTTCATATAGTAACAGTATAGCCGAACCGCTCACTATTTTGATGCCTAATGCCTATGGAGGAGGCAGCGGCAATCCCTTACCGGAAAATTCAAAGGTGATAGAAAAATTAGTGGACAAAGGTATTTCTGAAAGCCAGGCTGAACAAGTGGCTGGAAGCATACCGGCTTATTGGGGTGGTATTTTTCCCAGTACTTCGGGGCCGGTATATTATGGCGCCTTAATTGTTTTGCTGGCTTTATTATCAGTGGTGTTTGTGAAAAGTCCGATTAAATGGGGATTATTAGCCGCAGCAATGTTTGGTATTGTTCTATCTTGGGGAAAATATTTTATGGGAGTAAATACTTTCATATTTAATCATCTGCCATTGTACAACAAATTCAGAGCCCCCTCTATGGCTATGGTTATTGTACAATTAGTAGTACCAATATTGGCCATATTGTCCTTGCAGTCAATTTTATTTAGTAAAGAAAAGAGCGACCTGATTAAACAGAATCTAAAAAAGGTTTTATACATAACTGGTGGTATACTGGTATTTTGTTTTATCGTTTACCTGTTTCAATCATACAGTAGCGATATTGACAAACAAATCATAAGCGCCTATACCGATAAAAATGGAAACAACGAATTCGGTAGGACTATTGTAAGCGCTTTATTGCAGGACAGGAAAGGAATGTTCTTTTCTCAACTGATGAGACTGGCAGGTTTTACCTTTTTACTGATAGGTTTGCTATTTCTTTATTCCAGAAAAATACTTTCCGGGGTAATTGTTACTGTTATTGTTGGTTTAATAACGGTAATTGATTTATTTGTTGTTGATGGCGGGTATCTTAATGAAAATAATTACAAAACACCTGATGAAATAGCGGAAGTAAATTTCACAGCTAACGAAGCTAATAAACAAATACTAGAAGATAAAGATGTTCATTACCGTGTATTTAATGTCGGTGGCGATCGTTTCCAAGAATCCAGAACTTCTTATTTCCACCGTTCGGTTGGTGGTTATCATCCTGCCAAACTCCGCATTTACCAGGATGTAATTGAAACTTACCTGAGTGCAAACCCAAGTCAGGAAGTATTAGATGCATTAGATACAAAGTATATTCTTTTCACAGATCAGTCGGGAAAACAAATCGCACAGCTTAATCCAGGCGCATTTGGGCCATGCTGGCTGGTAAAGCATATTTCTTTTGTAGACAGCCCTGCAACTGAATTAACTGCTATTGGAAATACTCATTTAAGAGACACAGTAATTGTCAATAAAGAATTTGGGAAAACAATACAGCAACCTGTCTATGATTCAACCGCTTCTATTAAACTGGTAAAATATGATAACGACGATATTGAATACAGCTCATCCGCCACTACACCACAATTTGCTGTATTAAGTGAGGTGTATTATCCAATGGGTTGGAATGCTTATATTGATGATAAAAAAACAGATTACTTAAGAGTAGATTACTTCCTCAGAGGCATAGTTGTACCTGCAGGCAATCATAAAATACAATTTAAGTTTGAGCCTTCTAGTTATTATACTGGCAGAAATCTTTCTTTTGTCGTATCTATTATTTTAGTATTGCTTCTTGTATTTACTATCGTATGGGAGTGGAAGAAAAGCAGAACAAAGACCTCATGAAAAAGATAGCTGCCATTATTCCATATGTTTACCTGCCAAGCAATACAGGCGGACAAAAATTAATTGCCGGTTTTTACGAATGCTTGGGTAAAAAAACGGAATTATATGCTTTTAGTTTGCCCCAGAATGATGCAAGCCTGGTAACTACCTATTCGCTCCAACCATTTTTGAAGAACCGGCGGATAAGGTATATTGATACATTTTTATTTTATAGGGTTAAAAAATTTATTACTCAAAATAAGATTGAGTACCTAATTATTGAGCATCCATATATGGGATGGTTGGGATGGTTGTTAAAGAAAACATGCGGTATAAAGCTAATCGTACATACTCACAACATAGAATACCAAAGATTTCGTTCGATCGGAAAATGGTGGTGGCGAATATTGAAACTATATGAAGGATGGGTATTACGACGAGCTGATCATGTCTTTTGCATTACCCGAGAAGACCAAGAGGGAATGATAAAGCATTTAAAAATTTCTCCACGAAAAAGTGTACATATTCCATATGGCATAAACCTGGAAAATGCCCCCACTGATAAAATTGCAACAAAAGAAAGTTTATACAAGGAACTGCAGATTAATAAAGACACAACTATTTTATTCTTTAATGGTCTATTGAGCTATTACCCAAATAAAAAGGCGGTAGATCTGATATTAAATGAAATCAATCCGCTTTTGCTCCAAACAAATTTAAGATATGAAATACTCATTGCCGGAAAAAATCTCCCGGAACAATACAAGCAATTAAGACCCTGGAATGATAAGCACGTCCGTTATCTTGGTTTTGTGGATGATATCGACCGTTATACAAAAGCCGCAGATGTTTTATTAAATCCGGTTATGAGCGGCGGTGGTGTTAAAACCAAGATGATCGAAGCATTGGGACTAAACACTGCTGTTGTGTCCACGGAAACTGGCGCAGCAGGTGTAAGCCGTGAAGTTTGCGGAGATAAATTACTGGTTGTAAAAGACAACGACTGGAAACAATTTACTGAGTCTGTATTAAAAGCCGCATCAAATAAAAACGCTACTATACCGGAAGCTTTTTATAAACAATTCAGTTGGAAAGGAATAATTGAAAAGGTGCTGAAGTTTATTGAGTAGCAATCTCCATTTTAAAGCCATCTTTTATCGCTTTTACCAGTTGCTTTTTCCTGTCGCTATCGTACCGCAAATAATAATTAAAGAAACGGACTACTATAACATAAGTGAAAAGATAAAGCTTATGCAACCCTTTAAAATGTTTACGAATAAAATAAATCTTATTTCGGTTGCCATAGTAGATATAAAACATGGAATCATCTCCCCCACTGCTGGACGATACTTTATGATTTAAATACAATGAAGGCTCATACCACACTTTAAATCCTTTTTTTACTGCCCTCAATACAAAATCAGTATCATCATAATAAGCAAAATAGTGTTCATCCATTATCCCGGTTTCCTTAATCACATCTGCATGAACCATTAAAAAACAAGTTGGTACATACGTCACATATTTAGCCACATTGAATTCCGGAGCATCTTTCTGCTTCATTCCATAGTGAACCCCGAGTGCCATCTTATAATCTATAAAGCCGCCAGCCATCCAGAGTAAATCACTATCATGATAAAAAATCTTTGGTGAAACCATCTTATGTTCATCGCATAATGTTACCATCCTACTCAATAAAAAATCCTGGGGAATAAAAATATCGTTATTGAGAAAAAGAAAATAACGGCAATTATCATTTAAGGCTTTTTGTATTCCGATATTATTACCAGCCGCCACACCAATATTTCCGCCGGTATCAATATGTTCAACAGCAGCCAATGGATGTTGCTGTTGTAACCGCTGAATTAAAGCAGTAGTATTTTCATTAGCTGAATTATCTACGAGGTATAATTTATAATCTTTATAATCCTGCTTTGAGATTCCTGAGAAGAAATCTTCCAGCACATCATCGCTCTTATACAAAACAGTTATTAGACCTAAGGCAGGCATACATTATTTCATTAATCCTTTTGATTTCATTTCCTGCAGAGAACCTTTATAATCAATTAAAGCTACTTCCTGCTGGTTTACCCAATTTGTGAATTGCCGGATTCCTTCTTTAAATGGAACTTTCGGTTTAAATCCAAGTTTCTCCTCAGTCAGTTTCATCTCAGCATAATTGTGACGAATATCTCCCAAACGAAAATCACCAGAGATATTCAAAGGAATATTAACACCATAACTATCTATCAGTGTTTGTGCTACTTCCATTATAGTAGTTGGTACACCTGTTCCCACATTAAATACATTCCCCTTGGCCTTTTCTTCTTCCACACCTGCTACCGTAGCAGTCACAACATCATCAATAAAAACAAAATCACGACTTTCTTTTCCATCCTCAAAAATATTGATGGGTTGATTGTTTTTTATAAGATTAGAAAAAATGGAAAGTATTCCTGTATATGGATTTTTTAGTGATTGCCCCGGACCAAATACATTCTGATAACGGAAAGCTACCGGCTCAACACCAATGGTTGGGCAAACTGTCATTACCATTTGCTCCTGAACTTGTTTGGTAATTCCATACACTGAAGTTGGATGTATCTTACTTTGTTCATCTGTTGCTACCAACTGCAATTCTTCATCATCTAACCAATTAACCTCAAACTTACCTGCAATTAATCTTTCCCTGCTTCTGGATTCAGGATATACATAGCCGTATTTTTTGGATAAATACTTTCCTTCGCCATAAATAGCACGGGACGATGCCACTACTATCCTCTTTGCATCATATTTATTATTCGCCAGCAAATCAAGCATCAGTGATGTAGCACTAATGTTTACATCTGTATATCGTTTAATCTGGTACATGGACTGACCAGTGCCTGTTTCTGCAGCCAAATGCACAATTACTTCCTGGCCTGGCAAAACTTTTTTCCAATCAGCTTCGTTACATACATCGCCTTTTACAAAGGTGACCTTGTTTTTAATCTTCAAAAAAAGTTCAGAAGTGTTTTCGGCATCTTTACCGTGTATCTGTTCTGATAAATTATCCAGCACCGTAATAACATGACCTCTTGCTATTAAAGCCAACGCAAGAGACGAGCCAATAAAACCAGCACCACCTGTAATTAATATTTTCATTTGCTATGCAATAAATTCACCCTTAGCATTGGTTTTTTCCCAATTGCCGGATGAAGGATTAAACCTTTTAATAATTTTTGCCGGGGAACCAACCACCACACAAAAATCAGGTACATCTTTAGTAACAACCGAATTTGCTCCCACTACACTATTTTTTCCGATAACAGCACCAATCACACACACATTTTCTCCCAGCCAGCAACCATCTTTTAAAATAACAGGATTGGTTTGCTTAACAGGCTGATCAATAACCGGTATATTTATGTTTTCGTATGAATGTATATTATCACTCAAATAAACTTTATCAGCAATCAATACTTTCTTCCCGATTTCAATTAAAGAAGAAGCATAGATGTGACAATTATTACCTATATAGGTTCCATCACCAATCACCAGCTTACAATTTGTATCACCAGTAACAGGATCAGCAGCCAGCCATGTATTTTTTCGTATATAAACACTCTTCCCGATAAATATTCTTTTACCACCCGTTATTGTTGGTTGCAGCAATTTAGTCCCTGCTCCAATACTTCCTAACTTAAGTTTGAATATTGGATACCTGAAAAAATAATATATCAGTTTATGCAGCATGTTTATCTTAATGTTTTTCCTGCTTCCTTATTAACCAGGAAAGCCTGGTTTTCTTCGGTAAAATATCTACGGAAGAAACGGATCATAATACTATATCGTCTAATACCAACGAGTTTTTTAATGATGGTGAAGAACAAATGTATAGCAGCGAATTTTTTTCCGAAATTCTTAACTGTTTTATTGGTCATCATATCGGCAGATACCGGTGAATAATCCAGCAACCCTTTTTTCTTCAACACTGCAAAGTAAGTTCCTTCACCTGTTGAAAAAGGATACTCCTGCGCCATATTCAGTTCCAATAAACGACGGTACATTCTTCGGTGCAAACTTAAAATTCCTAACCCGTTCTCATACATATTATATGAATACTTTAAACCGGAATAGGTTTTAAAGTCACTCCCGGCTAATGCTTCACCATATTTTTCAAATACCGATTGAAGATCGGCATAATCTGTCATTTGATTATTCTTATGCACTACCTGTCCGCTTCCGATTTGAGAGTAATCATAGCCGGAGAAATGAACAAATACCAATGGCTCTTTAGTGGCAGTATCATCCTCTCTGTTTTGAACATAATAAATATCATTTTCTACCGAAACTTTTCGCTCATGAAAATTCCAAGGAGCTGCATTCATTCCACGATGACGGGAGATATGATATTGCTGATCAGCAAAGATAGCTGGTAATAAATTAATCCATTTCTGATCAGTAGCAGTTCCCTGGTCGTTATCAAAAAAACTGTGATGTACTAACCTGTAATGCCACCAGGTTAAAAACTTATCAGTTGTTTCCGATTTTTTTAACCCGATAAAACCAAGATTGAATGTACCGTTCAGCAAAAACAAATAATCTTCATAATTGCCTTTAAAAGGAGTTTGTATATTCAGGATATGTGGTGTAACGACAATGGAGGCCTCATTTAACTGATCAAATACAACCCGCAATGGATTAAACACATAAATATCCGGATCAAAATAAAGTATCTTATCATGTCCCTTTGTAAAAAGATATAGAAAGCTGGCTGCTTTAATGGCTGTACAAAACTCAATCAAATTATATTTAAAAGCCATCTGTTCCCATTCTGTCGCGGGTATATTCAGAACATCTTTTGCCGTAAGTACATTAACAGGAAGGGTTTTCTTTAATTCTTCTGCCCCATCCCATTCGTCTGCCACTATAATAAAAAATGCCGCATCTGAATGTTTGCGAACAGAAGATTCCAGCACTTGCGCAAGTCCTGTATAATTTTTTGCGACTATAGTAAAAATTGCGTTCAATTCTTTTTTGTTTGGTCAAGAATCAATTGAATGGGGAATAATATCAATCCCATCAACATATATTTCAGCATGGAGATATTGAATCCATTCTCTTTCAAATTAACACTCACGAAAGTAGCAATTTCAGCCAATCTTCCTCTTTTTAAAAAATGGTGAATGATACCACGGTATAATCTGAATTGTGGCTTCACTGCCTGGTTATGTTTTTCTTGTGCCGCTTCAAATCCTTGGTGAAATATATCGGCAAAAACTGTTTCCAGTTTTTGGTTATCAAAATGCACTAATTCGATCAATCCGCCTGTTGGTTTATGCCATTTCTTAAAAGTAAACGATAAGGGGTTAAAATAATAAGCGTCTGGCGCTAAAATCTGCACCATCGGCAACGGTTTTGCTGCTATGCTGGTGGCGGCCCAGCTTATGCCACTGGAACAACCCAGTAATAATGTGCAATAATGTGTTAATGCAACTGTTTCCCGGATGGATAAAGTATTACCATCTATAATATGCGGATGATCAAAATTATATGATCTTGGACCCGATAAAATCACACAGGTATTTTCTTCTTTTAAAATCCGTAATGAATAATCGAGAATAATTTCATCGGTAAGATTGAGTTGCTTTGTTTGTGGTGCACATTCAAATAAAACAACATTCTTGTAACCAGGCAAACTATACTTTAATGCAAATTGTTTAGCAGCTTCTTTTTCAATCTCGGTTAAATATAAAACTGGCGCAGTATCTACGTTTATATTCAGTCCTGAACTTCTGTATATGGAGGAACAAACCGTTCCATCATAATATTGCATATTAGTGCCCAGCAGTTGCGGCACGATGACCTTTGCATATATTCCGGCTGTTTTTTTCTCCAGCGTTTCTTTCACCACCCGGTTAAACACTTCTTCATTTTGTGCAGCCCCCGGTATCACCACTTCTTCTACCACATCAATATCCGGGTTGTTCAGCAGCATGTTTTTGCAGTTGGAAGAAACGATCCATGTTAATTCACAACCGGGATGATCGTTTTTGAGCTGCCTTGCGATGGTAGTGGCAAATAAACAATCTCCGTTTGAGAACAATTGAACCAGTGCGATTTTTTGGCCGTTACTCATGCTTGCTGTAACATCAGTTGTGCTAACTGCTTTAATGAAGTTCTAGGTTTCCAGCCTAATGATTGTATTAATGATGAATCAGAGACCAGTTGCTTATATTCTGCTTCAAATCCTTTTTCAATATCCACAAAATCTTGCCAGTTCTTTCCAATCAGCGAAAAGCATTCGGTTAAAAAGTTAGCAATAGAATAACCAATCCCTGAACCAAGATTTGCTTCAAACACTTTATCCTGGTTTACCAAACACCAGATGGCTTCAACCACATCACCAGCAAAAGTCCATTCTTTGATGGTATTGATATCACCGATGAGTAATCGTTCATTGCTACCTAATGAAATTCGTTTTACTGTTTTGGCAATCTTCTGTGCAACATGCCGTTCAGATCTTCTTGGACTATCATGGTTGAAAAAATATCCTACATAAGTTTTAATACCATGACTATTCCGAAAATATCTTGCCGCATAAACAGATTGTATGCGACTAACGGAATAAGCATCTCTTGCTTCAAAAGGATCAGACTCTTTTATTGCTTGATTATGATTGACAAATTGCAATCCGCTACCTGAAATAAAAACTTTTGTCTGAGGTGAATGCACTCTTACTGCTTCTAAAATATTAAGTGTACCGGTAGATATGGTTTGATGATTTTCAAACATCACTTCATGCCTGGTGGTGGAATTAGCCGCTAAATGAAAGATAAAAGCGGGTTGATGTTCTTTTACCAAAGTCTGTACATCATCAAAACTGGTAATATCAGTTTTTATGTAATCACCATTCCGTGATATACCAATAATTTCTATTCCCTGCTGTTGCAGCAAAGACTGAAGGTAAAATCCATCTTGTCCATTCGCTCCAAATAGTATAGCTTTCATCTTACTGAAATATATCGTTACGGCAAAACAGTGTATTCAGGTTAGTATCGGCATATACACGGTAACCCTGCGTCTGCATATAATCAATGATCTCCTGGTTTTTATTCATGGTATTATTCAACGAAAACCCGATCGTTTCCACACATAGTAATTCCGGTCTGAGTTTTTTGAAGTCAATACTTTTCAAGATAGCCAGGTCCAATCCTTCCACATCTAATGAAATAAAGTTTACCTGCTGAAAGTGGTACTTTTCGGCAATATGTTCCACTGTATCTAACTGTACTTTTGACTGATGATAAGCAATGCCTGATTCCTTGCTCTTTTTATCTGCCTCTTCCTTTGAAAAGGTATTCCATGCACTATAATGTCCATCAAAAAAATAAAACTCAGCTTCAGCAGCAACCATAACAGATACACCTATATTCAATACAATATCACCGGGTCTTGCTTTTTTTAATGATGGTATTAAACTTATATCCGGTTCAACGCAAATTCCTTTGCTCCCTTTGAGATAAAACAAATAAGTGTTGTTTCCCATAACAGGCTGATTGGCACCAATATCAATATAAACAGGCTGCTTTATACCGATACTCTCAAAAAAGTAATCAGCAATTAAATCTTCACCACTTTGTGAATAGCTCACTTTGGAACGCAGATGTATTGTATCTGCTGCCTTTTTTAGTTTAGTGAGTATCCTTGACAAATTCATGAAAAGCTATTCGGTGGTTCAGGATTTTTTATAAATATCAATAGTAGGAATAGGGAAGATAAAACCCGTTCCTTTTTCCAAAGCTTCTTTCTCCCTTTCAATAAATTCTGCTTTAAAATGCCAAGGTAATACCAGGTAATAATCCGGGTTCATGGCCCTGCTCTCTGCCTCACTTATGATGGGTATATTAGTACCTAAAGTATAGGCTCCATATTTATCAGGATTACGTTCGGCCGCATATTCCACCAGCATATTATTTATATCGCACCACTGTAAAATGGTATTGCCTTTAGTGGAAGCTCCGTAAATATGAACTTTCTTTCCTTGTCTTTTTAAATCAACTAAAAGATTATGCAGATCATCTTTTACTTTTTCAATCCGGTACTGGAAAGCAATATATGGTTTATCGGTATCCAGTTCGAGGTCAAACTCCCTTTGTCTTACCTCATTCATCAGATGATGATCAGCCAGGTTATAATACAATCCACTCTCTTTATGTGTAGCAAAACAACGGATGCTACCGCCATTGATATCGTTAAAGCTGATCTTGAATATCTTCATTTCCCCAAAGGCGGCAATTTTTTCAAGTACTGCCAAACTATAATACTCCAAATGTTCATGGCAAATTGTATCGTAACTATCCAACTCAATCATGCGGGGCATATAGCTCATCTCAAATACCCAGATACCTTCTGGCGATAATGAATGTTTAATATTTTTTACAAATGCTACCGGGTCTTCCAAATCATAAAACATCGCAATAGAAGTAATCACATCCATCTTAGCATTACCCATTACTTTACTCAACTCAGCAGAAGGGAAAATATCTTGTACTACTTTAGCACCTTTTACTTCCTGCGCCACATCACTGGGATCACAACCATATTTTTCAAATGAAGCCGGATAATAGCCGAGTAATGTGCCATCATTACATCCAATATCTAATACATTTCCTTTATAACTTTTTAATAAGCCTAATGCTTCATCAACAATACCTTTTAAATGGTTACGCATAGTGGCATTGGTACCACTGCGATACCAGTAAGCCGCATATAAAATTTCCGGCGGAACACTGTGCTCCATTTGTAATAGGCCGCATGCATTTTCATCTAACTGTGGGTTGCAGCGAACCAATGAGCAATTAATTTTGCGGGTAGAAGGCATTTCTTTACCAGGTTTAACAAATGAGCCCTGTAAATACTGCGGTCCCAGGTCAATTACGGGAGTTAAAGAAGATGAACCGCAAACCCTGCAGGTTGTTCTCTTTCTAACATGCATACGAACTTATTTTTTAGATTGAATCAATTCAACAAATTTCAGGTCAATGGCATCAATACATTTATTGCGTTCCAGGTTAAGAACAGCCAGTTGTTTAATGAGGCCATCTTTTTCAGCCACCGGAATGTTTTCTATATCGTACCCCTTTTCCACTTCATGCCAGAGGCGGCAGTTAACATCTGCTAATTGAAAAAACAAACTCCCGATCGCTCCCGTAACTTCCCTCACCTCATTTCCTTCTTTTTTAAAAACCTTATTGGCTGCAAATGTTAGTCGATCTTCAGGGATAACTCCGACAATAGCAGATTGTACAAACTCATCAATTTCATGCTGAAGTTGAGTAGCTTGTTTAGCAAGACTTTCTAGTCTCTGTGGATCGTCCGAATGATATTCCTTAAGTTTCACGATGGTCAGTTTATCACAAAGCATCCCTAAAGTTTCTGCCATATCTCCAGTAGTTAGGTTTCTGGCAAAGATATTCGTTGCTGGCTAATATCCATTAAATATTATTGGTAAAATACAGCCACCAGTGTATTTGATGACCACTGAATTTCTCCTTATTTTTATCCCATGAGCACCATACGGCGCCAAAGCATAATATCGTCTGTCATTATTTTTATAGGATTTGCCATTGGCTTTGCCAATAATTTAATTTTTACCAGGGAAGGCATCTTTACCGTAGAACAATATGGGTTAACCCGTAGTTTTTTCGATTTTGGACAAGTGATATTTGGCTTTTCTTTTTTAGGCGTAACTGCGGTTATGTATAAATTTTACCCTTACTATAAATCTCATCTTCCTGATGAAAAAAATGATTTACTCACATGGGTATTATTGACGGCTGTTGTTGGTTTTTTTATCTTTTTACTGGGAGGCGTGGTTTTCCAATCTTTTTTTATTCGCAAATTTTCCGGCAAATCGCCACTATTGGTAAATTATTACTATTGGCTTTATCCATTTGGTCTTTCGCTTATGGTTTTTTTGGTATTGGAAAGTTATTGCTGGTCTTTAAAACGTACCATTATTACTAATTTTTTAAAAGAAGCCGCTTTACGAATTATCACCGGGATATTTATCATTCTTTTTCTTTTTAAAGTTATTAATTACGATGTTTTTATAAAGCTTTTTACTTTTTTATACACCATTGTAGTATTTATATTGCTTATATATCTTAAAAGAAAGAAACAGTTGCATTTTACTTTTAAAGCCAGTAAGGTTACCCGGCGTTTAAGAAAAAGAATTATAACGTATGCATTGTTTATTTTTGCTGGCACCTTGGTGGCAACCTTATCGGCTACCATTGATAGCATTATTATTTCCAGTTTATTAGGGCAAGCATCATTGGGTGTATTTGCTTTATCAAGTTATATCAGTAATCTTATTCAAATACCACAACGTAGCGTAAGCGCCATTAGCATACCTGTTTTATCCGAAGCCTGGAAAAATAAAGATTACCAGCAAATTGACCGTATTTATAAAAGAAGTAGTTTGAACCTTTTGCTGGCAGGACTCTTTATTTTTGGTAATATCTGGCTCAATTTTGAAAATGCTATTTACACTTTTGATTTGAATCCCGCATACTTGGCTGGTAAGCAAGTTGCTTTTTTTCTTGCATGTAAGTTAATTGTAGATATGGGCACGGGAGTTAACGGACAAATTATTATAACGTCTAACTACTGGCGGTTTGAGTTTTTAACAGGCGTAATTCTTTTGCTATTAATTGCACCACTCAATTATCTTTTAATTAAAGAACTTGGTATTGTAGGTTCAGCTATTTCTAACTTTTCGTCTTATACAATTTACAATCTTGTTCGACTTTTGTTTTTATGGAAAAAATTTAAAATGCAGCCTTTTACAATAAATACATTATGGGCTTTTGCTCTTTGTATTGCATGCTATTTCATTGCCTATGCCCTGCCAGAAACAAAAGGTTTGTGGGGGATAATCATAAAAAGTAGTGTGTTTAGTATTATTTTTATAATAATTACCTGGAAATTTAAATTAACGCCGGATTTTGAACCCGTATTAAACACCCTCAAAAAGCGAATGGGATTTAAATGATTTACTTATCCACAAAAATTTCTCAAGCGCTTTTTTCTTTTCGGCATCTAATTCATAACGAATGCTCTCCGTAAAATATTTCTTCATATCTAATCCTTTATAGTCCTGCAGTTCCTCAATTACCTTATTAATACTTTCCACGCCCCTTCTATTTGCATCATTAAATGCCTTTATAAAAGATGCCGGCAGCTTTTTATTACTTACCCAGGCAGCAAATACAAATGGCAAACCGGTTAACTGTTTCCATGCCTCTCCTAAATCATATTCAAATTTTGACTGCCCTTTTTGCTCAAAAGCCCTGTCCCCAATAACTACTGCGGCTGTGTTATCCTTTATTAAGTGCCGGAATTCTCCATCGTAAAAAATAAATTCCGGATTCACCTTCCAAAGGTTTTTCAATAATATTTTTACCAATTCATTTGAAGTTTGTGACTGATAATCAAGGATCACTGTTCTTATTTCATCTATGGGTACATTGCTAAATAAACATACAGTGGCTACCTTCCCATCGCATCCTATACAGTAATCGCTAATAATAAATGCAGGGTTTAATTGAGGTATTACTGCCACAGGTACTAATCCCACATCCACTTCATCTTGTAACAGCCACTGGGCTATTTTTGCCGGGTAATCGGTTTTTAAAGTTATTTTTTCTCTTACAGGCGAATGTTCAATACCGTACAACAGGGGTTTGGTATTAAGATAACTCACTGCCGCTACTCTAATTTTACTATCCAATTTTAATTTAGTTTTGCAGCGCAAATGTACTGCACTCAACTTAAACAAATGGAACTTCAAAATCTTACTGCTATTTCCCCTCTTGATGGCCGGTATCGCAATCAATTAAACTATTTAGCCAATTATTTTTCAGAATATGCTCTAATGCGTTTTCGTGTTTATGTAGAAATTGAATACTTTATAGCCCTGAGTGAGGAAAAATTGTTTCCGCTTACTGCAGTTAACAAAAAAGCACTTCGCAGTACGTATGAAAACTTTGATATTGATAAAGCAATCGAAATAAAAAATCTGGAGTCGGTAACCAACCACGATGTAAAAGCAGTTGAATATTTTCTGAAAAAGCAATTGGATTTTTTACAACTTTCTCACTTAAAAGAATGGGTGCATTTTGGCTTAACTTCTCAGGATATTAATAACACGGCCATCCCCTTACTATGGAAAGAAGTAATGGAAAATGAATTTTTCCCCTCAGTAACCAATTTTTTATTACAACTAAAAAAACTGGCCGTTGAATGGAAGGATATTGCATTATTGGCCCGCACTCACGGGCAACCGGCTTCTCCCACCCGATTGGGAAAAGAAATAATGGTTTTTGTGGAGAGAACAGAAAACCAGTTAAACCTTCTTAGTCAAATCCCCTTTTCGGCAAAATTTGGCGGAGCCACAGGAAATTTTAATGCACATGCAGTTGCCTATCCCGGAAAGAACTGGATAAAGTTTGCAAACAATTTTTTAGAAAAGAAATTAGGATTACAGCGCCAGCATTTTACTACACAAATTGAGCATTATGATAATCTTGCCGCACAGTTTGATGGCATAAAACGTATTAATACCATTCTTATTGATTTTTGCCGTGATATGTGGGCATATATATCAATGGATTATTTTAAACAAAAGATAAAGAAAGGAGAAATAGGTAGCAGCGCCATGCCACACAAAGTAAATCCTATTGATTTTGAAAATGCAGAGGGCAACTTTGGATTAGCAAATGCATTATTTGAACATTTATCTGCCAAACTTCCCATATCCCGCCTTCAGAGAGACCTGACCGATTCCACGGTGTTGAGAAATATAGGTGTACCATTTTCACATTCCGCATTAGGACTGCTATCGCTTATCAAAGGAATAAATAAATTGTTGTTGAACGAATCCAAGATTAAAGCCGATCTTGAAAACAACTGGGCTGTAATAGCTGAAGCAATTCAAACTGTTTTAAGAAGAGAAAACTACCCTTTGCCTTATGAAGCATTAAAAAATTTAACGAGAGGCAAAAATGTTGTCAACAAAAAAACAATCCACAAATTTATTAATGGACTAAAAGTATCTGTGGCAATAAAAAAAGAGTTGAAGGCAATCTCACCACATAACTATACAGGAATTTATCCAAAGTATTAAGAGGGTTATCCAATTTTAAGCGAATTCCTTTTGGCCGTTTTTTGAAATTTTATTGCAAAAAACGTTTGTCACATTTTTTTCACAACACTATAAATAAAACATTATAATACAGTCTATTATGTATTTTTGAAAAAAATAAACTGTTAGCCTTATGAATGTTGCAGGCACTAGTAAATACTTCGCTTTACTTTTTTATGTTTTTTCTTTTTGTTTTACCTCACTTAAAGGGCAAAATACTTTCAAGCTAAAATTTAAGAACTCCTCCGTTTATGCCGGCATTGAAGTGGGCTCCAAAGGAGTTAAGATGAGTATTTTGGAAATAGGTAAAAATGCACAAAAGAATGGCACATTTAATTCCTTAAAAGATACCACGGTTAACACAGATTTTATATCATTTAATGATTCATCATCAGCGGCTACCCTAAAAGGCTTGATGGGTCTTTATCGAACAGCTACTTTAATTTATAAAATACCAGTCGAAAAAATTTTTACAGTAATCAGTAGCGGTGTAAAAATTCAGGCGCTTAAGGAAAATAAAATGGAAATGGTGAAGGCCTTAATTGATTCTTTTAAAATGAAAATTGGTGATAAAGATCGAAAAGTGGAGGTAGTTGACGTTGTGCAGGAAGCACGATTGTCACATTTGGGAATAGTACCGGAATCAAGGCGATATAATACTTTTCTGATTGATATTGGAAGCGGTAATACAAAAGGTGGGTATTTTCCATACGGAAATACAGATGACTTTAAGTTGTTTCAATTATCGTGGGGTACAAAGAGTGTAGCCAATGCAACTGAAAAAAGATTGGAAGATGATAAAAGTCTCACTAATTATAATAAACACCTTCAAAGAGTATTAACCGGCGCAGAAAATTCAGAAATTATCTATAGAGTAAACGAAAGCGGTGCCTATCCAATGAGTGATAACATTGCTTTTAGCGGAGGAATTGCCTGGAGTGTGGCTA
The DNA here is from genome assembly GCA_035703165.1 of Chitinophagaceae bacterium. Classification (GTDB taxonomy): domain Bacteria; phylum Bacteroidota; class Bacteroidia; order Chitinophagales; family Chitinophagaceae; genus AWTP1-9. Next base: position 58,794 of record DASSYR010000092.1, on the reverse strand, counting down.
CAATGCTTGCCCCGGAAATGATTGATAATGCCGTAGTTCCTTTAACCTATAATGATGTGGCAAAGTTTTATGAGCGCATTTTGAGGAATTATTCATCTCTTGCTGATACAGCTATCACAAAATCCATTACCAGTAAGGATATTGATAAAAAGGCAGTGGCAAAGGAAGTAAAAAGGGTAAACCAGGTTTTTGATCAGAGAGCTTTATTGGCAGGTACCGGTTTATTATTAAAAATTATGCGGCAGTTTGAAGGCATATATGAAAAAAAACAGTTTTATATGGTTAAAAATGGCTCTGTGGGATGGGTATCTGCTTATGTAGATGAAACAGTAGTAAAAAAATAAATAAAATGACAAATATGCCATTACGATTAGTTAATTGAGTATGAAAGAGACGAAATCAACTTTATTACTCCTGGTACCAATTGTTTTATTACTGTTGTCACTATTACTTTTATTTAAATGGGGCCTTCAATTAAATCAATTACAAAAAGCAGTACAACCGTTAACATTACCCAAAAAAGATTCTATTACATTTGTTAGTGCACTGAAAGATTCTTTGCAAAAAATTTATAATATTACCCTCAGCCAGCTTGATAATCAGTTGACCAATGCCTTGGTGAGTACTGATTCCCTCGCGACCGGAATTGACACAAAACTGTCGGACTTTTACAAGTTGAAAAACGAAATTTCAGCTATTTTAAAAAAACCGGCATCTGCAGTTAATCTTCAATTAATTGAACAAAAAATAAACAGTCTTCAGGCAATGGTGAATGTTTTAAAAAGTAAGAACAAAGATATGGAGGAAGAAAACCAGCGGCTAAATACGATGCTCGCAACATTAAGAGAAGACACAAAACCTTTTCAACAAAATTCAAATCCATCGATATCTATAGCTCAATCCGTTTCTTCAACGGCTCCGTTACTTGGAAACTTCACTTTATCAAATATGCATTTAAGCGCTTTGATGACAGATGAGGAAAAAGAAATGGAAACGTCTCTTGCTGATTTAACCGACAAATTTGCCGGTTCATTTACCCTTAAAAATAATAGCAGTTATAAACAGGTTGAAATAGCGGTTGTGCTTATAGGGCCGGATGGACAAGTTATAAAAAATTCCGAATGGGAAACCGGTACTTTTGAAACCAAGGAAGGGAGGAAAATATATTCCTATAAAACAGGCTTTGAATATCTGAAAGGAGAAATCAAAAAAGTAAGTTTTTCGCTTAATATAGAAAACCCGACAAGAGGCAATTACACGATGCAGGTTTACCAAAACGGAACCCTGATTGGGCGTGTACAAAAAATATTATCCTGAACGATAAAATCCTTGCTAAAGCAGAAAGTTGTATCCCTATATTTACTTAGTGGCCTGTCCGACTGGGTAAGAAAATAAACCTTATTACAACAAACCATAACCAAAACACAAAAAAATGGAATCAATATCACCAAACATCTTTGTAAACAATATCCGCCAAACAATTGATTTTTATAAGCAATTAGGATTCCAAATTGTGGCTACATTTCCTGAGCAGAGTGACTTTATTTGGACAATGATGGCCTGTGGCAAAGTAACTTTTATGTTTCAAACGTTTGAAAGCCTGGGAAATGAATTACCGATGATTTCAAGGCAAAAAGGAGGATCATTATTGTTGTATATCCAGACAAAAGAAATAAGAAAGTTTTATGATGAGATTAAGGATAAAGTAAAAATTGTAAAAAAGCCTGAAAAAACTTTTTATGGAGCTACCGAATTTTCTATTGAGGATAATAATGAATATTTATTGACTTTTGCTGAAGATGAAGTTTAATTCTTATAAACATACTTTGTTATAAAGCAGTTACTACATTATTACAAAAAAGAGAGCAGTTAGTAGCCACTGCTCTCTTTATAAAAGATATTTTATACTTTACCGCCTTAATTTAATTAATATCCTTTCCTTGCTTTAATAATTCAATAAAACCTTCAAGGGTTTTCTTTTGAGCCGGAGGAACTGTTGCCAGGGCTTCAGTTATATACTTAAGGGCTTCCTTATAATTGCCATTAGCAGACAAGGCTCTTCCCATTCCTATTTTAGATGCAGGAACATTAGGCCATTCTTTTAACATAAAAGTAAAAACAGTTAGTGCATCTTCTTTTCGTTTAGCAGTTATCAGGCTCCTGCCATAAAAATTTACAGCTCCTAATGCTGTATTGCCGGCATTTGTAACCTTTAACGCTTCTGCCAAAGTTTCTTTTGATTGTGGGATACTATCCATTAGAAAAAGAATACTTTCTTTTGTAGTAAGTGTTACAAAATTTTTCTCACCTGTAAATCCGCCTGGTAAGCCATAAATAGATTGGTTTGCCCACTCTAATGCCTGGCTAAGGTTTGATTTTCTACCCAACAGGTATGTAGCAGCCAACTGACGGGAATGCCATGAAAATGCAACAGGATTTTTAAATTGTTCTTTAAAATCGTTAATTACGATGTTATCTACATCAACATCTATTCTCACCGGTATTTCTTTGTCAGCCCATTTCAAACTTAAAATTGCCGATTCCGGTTTTACTTCGTCAAAGGAAAAGGTAAGCAATTCCACATTAGGAATTGTTTTGGTATTTACATTTACCCGCAACACATCTTGTTTCGGGTCGTAAAAAAAGCTTCCCCAAGAACGAGTGTCTTTCGATAAAACAACAGTAGCTGTATTGTTTTCATTTACAGCAACAAAAAATCCATATTTACCCGCTTTAATATCCTTTCCTTCTATTTTGATATCATGAGTAATGGAAAAAATTGGATTATCGTTAGCTCCCGTACGCCAGGGTGCATCACTACCCGTGGGCCCGGGTGAGTTAAATTCATACGGTACGAGTCCTCCCCAAATTTTGCGTCCATTTACAGATGGACGATGATACTCCATACTAATATCTGTAAGACCAATCCGTTGACTTATAAATGCTTTTTGACTCGGCAAAGGCATATTAATCGTAATCTGACCCAGAGATAATTTCATCCCTGTAAAAAAAAATAATACAACTGCAAATAAATTTGTTTTCATAGCGTGGTTTTTTTAAACATTAAAAGATTATTAGCAATAAAAATAATCTACTAACAAAAAAGCATGTGATAAAGAAATGCGAAAATTTATTCTTGATAAGTTTAATGGCTATTTTAGTGAATAATAGTTATGATTCGATACGCTTTGCGTAAAATTTATAAAATGTTCGAATCCTTTTTACTTTCTTCCATAATTCATTGTTAACAAAAGCTTTACACCATTATTTTTTGAGAAAACAGGATAACATATATATTTGTTGTTTAAACATTAAAAAAATGAAAAAGATTTTATTCGTAATTCCTGTACTTTCTGTATTACTACTTGCAGCTTTCAATACTCCTCAAGCTGATAGTAGCAAAGTTCAACCGCCTGCTGCTGGTAAATGGACGGTTGATAAAGCGCATTCAAATGTTAAGTTCGCAATATCGCATTTAGTAGTCTCCGAGTTGGAAGGCTATTTTAAGATTTTTGACGGTACTCTTGAAGCTGCTAATACAGATTTGTCTGATGCAATAATTAATTTTACAGTTGACGTAAACTCTATTAATACTGAAAACGAAAACCGTGACAAGCATTTAAGAAGTGATGACTTTTTTAATGCTGAAAAATTCCCTCAAATGAAATTTACAAGCACTTCTTTTAAGCCCGCTGGTGGTAATAAATATATGCTTGCCGGCAATCTTACTATTCGTGATAAAACATTACCTGTTACTTTTGACGTAACTTATGGAGGACAAGTTTCTATGGGTGGCAGAACAAAGGCTGGATTTAAAGCCAAAACAACGATTAACCGTTTTGATTATGACTTAAAATGGAACAGAGCAACAGAAGCAGGAGGATTGGTTGTAGGAAAAGATGTAGAGATTACTGTAAATTTAGAGATGAATAAACAATAAGATTGTTATAAAGCGAATGAAAATAGGCCGTTTCAAAAATTTTGAAACGGCCTATTTATCTTAAAAAAAAAATTATTTTGAAGAATTGGGAAGAGGAGTAATGGGTTTAGGAGCAGGATCTTTAACCTCCACTACTTCTAAATCAAAAATTAAATTACTAAAAGGCTTGATAACATTTCTGTCCTGTGCGCCGTAACCATAACGGGCGGGTATATATATTTTTAATTTAGCACCGAGTTTTTGTCCCTTTATCCCCTCATCAAACCCGGGAATCATCGCACCACTACTCACAGCAAACTTCAGGGTATCTTTCCTGTTTGCATCCGTATTGCTGTCAAATACAGTACCGTCTAATAAAGTTCCTGTATATTTCACCCCTACTATCTTACCACTATCAGCGCTGGCGCCTGTACCGGCTTGCTTTACTTCTACAAACACCCCATTAGCTGTTTGGGTAGCATTAATTTTATTTTTAGCAATAAAATCATCCAATTCTTTTTTGGCTTTCTCAAATGCCGCTGCATTTTTTACATCCTCTTTTTCTTTAAAAATGGCAGCTTCAACGTTATAGTCGTTTTGAGCAACAGTTATACTATCAAAAACCTTTACGATTTTTAAACAGGTTTTTATTTTATCACCTTTCCTAAAATACGGAGGCAATTGAATACCGGGAACTTTTAGTAAGCTGTCCACCAGTTGAATGGTAACAGCGCTATCCCCTTCTTTCATTAAATGTAGAATTTCGGAGAAATCGTAGGGACGACCAGCACTATCCACCACGCTGTAATACGGCATTGCGCTTCTGGTATCAAAAAAAGCAGAGTCGTGTATAAAGCCGTTTACCTGCATTTTAACAAATTGACCATGTCGCAACTGCTTTCCTTTTTCAGACGGAATCATTTTATAAAACAGGCCGCTTTTAGCTCGTTTGTAACCGGACAGATTACAACCTGTAATTATTAAAGCAGCAACCGTGAAAAGCAAAATTGATTTTTTCATATTATTTTTTATTGTAAAAGATTTTCATTTTCTTTCATAACCTGCTTAAACTTGTGCACCGTTTGTTCCAAACTATCACTGCTTCTTCCCCCGGCTGCATTAAAATGTCCACCGCCTTCAAAATAGTTACGAGCAAAGGTATTACAATCAAAATCTCCCTTACTACGAAAACTCCATTTTCTTTCTTCATCCCTGTCAATTACCAATGCCGCCAGTTTAATCCCCTTCATAGACAAAGGATAATTAACAAGTCCTTCCGTATCGCCTGTTTTTATTTCGTACCTGAGTAAATCATTTTTCGAAATAGCTATTAATACTGTATTATACTGGTAGTAAATTTCCATGCGATTTAGTAACATGTGTCCTATAAATCGGAGCCTGTTTTCCAGGAAATTATCGTAGATGTTTTCATGAACTTTGGAATGGTTAAGTCCTCTCCTCTTCAAATCGGCTACCATCAAATGCACTGTTTCGTTGGCTGATGCAAAGCGAAAGGAACCGGTATCTGCCATGGCGCCGGCATATAAGCATTGGGCAATTTCCTCATTAATCTTATCGTCGTGCCCGCTTTCCACAATAACATCATAAATCATCTCGGCAGAGGAACATTTAGTGGTTAAACTATATCCATAAGTAAAAGCAGCAACATCAGGTTCAATATGATGATCTATTAAAATTTTATCGCAGGCAAGAGAGTTTAGAACATCTGTCATCTTTTTAGTGCGAGAGATGGTATTAAAATCTACACAAAACAACCATTCTGCTTCTTTTAAAATTTTGTTACTCTTGCCCGTAGTTTTTTCGTAGTCCAACACCTCTTTACAACCAGGCATCCAATCTAAAAAAGCCGCCCAATTGGTTGGAGAAATGACAGTAACCTCATGCCCGAATTGTTTCAAAAAGTTTGCTAATGCAAGGGAAGCACCCATAGCATCGGCATCCGGCTTTTGATGTGTAGTAATAACTACTTTCCGGGGCTCTTTTAACTGTTGAAATATTTCTTGTATGGGCTTCATTTTAAACGGGTGCGAAGGTACGGGAATTCTGCTTACCCGGCTACCGGCTCTAACCCATAATCAAAAACTTACAACCGATTTTTATATCTTGCGGCCCCAAAAAGCCCAAAATATGAATAACAGAACATTTACGATGATTAAACCCGATGCCATGAAGAATGGACATAGCGGGGCTATTCTTGACAGAATTATTAAAGAAGGTTTTCGAGTGGTAGCATTAAAAATGACAAAGCTTAGCGCTGAAAAGGCGGGTGAGTTTTATGCTATACATAAGGAAAGACCGTTTTACGGTGAATTGGTTAGCTTTATGAGCAGTGGTCCTATTATTGCAGCTATACTGGAAAAGGAAAATGCTGTAACTGCCTTTCGCGAATTGATCGGGGCTACCAATCCGTCACAGGCAGCAGAAGGTACAATCCGCAAATTATATGCTGCTTCGGTTGGTGAAAATGCCATACATGGAAGTGATAGTGATGAAAATGCAAAAATTGAAGGCGACTTCTTTTTCAGTGGCTTAGAAAGATTTTAATTTTTTTAAAGTAGATAAAAGAGACCGTTTCATCAAAGCGGTTTCTTTGTTTTATCAAAAGTTGCTTTAACTTTTATTTCCCGTAAAACATTTATAATACTGGTTAATAAACCCATAAAAAACCAAGATTAATTAGAAAATTTTTTCTGCCTTTACATTTGTTGTATGAAAGACATTACTATCAGGTTATTAACTGCTGCTGATAATGTTGCTATTGCAAAAATTATAAGAACATCCCTGGAAGAATTCGGAGCGAATAAGCCCGGTACTGTTTATTACGATTCTACTACGGATAATTTGTACGAACTGTTTCAGAAAAAAGGTGCTGTTTACTTTATTGCTGAGTATAATGGCGATATAGTTGGGGGAGCCGGCATTTACCCGACAGATAATTTACCCACGGGATATTGTGAACTTGTTAAAATGTATTTAAAAAAAGAAATAAGGGGTATAGGATTAGGGCGCCACTTAATTGATGATTGTTTAAAGTGGGCTAAAGAAAATAATTATACACATTGTTATTTAGAAACAATGCCCGAGTTGCGCAAAGCGGTAAGTGTGTATGAAAAGTTTGGATTTGAGTATTTGCAAGGCCCATTGGGAAGCAGCGGACATTTTGGTTGTGATGTATGGATGGTAAGACAGTTATGAAAATTAGTTATAAAAACAATGTTTACTGCTGAAAATAAACACAATCTGTCTGGCTGTTAATTGCCACTCCCCGATACAGGCATGTTATTAAAAAAGGTAATTGTTTTTTATTTAACCTCAATTTTGCGCAAATACTAAAGATTTAAAAGGGCATACTTTTAAATCTTGTGACCCATTTTATCTCTTTTTGTTTGTAAATATTTTTCATTATAAGGATTGGCTTTAGCCAAAATGGGAATTGTTTCAACAATTTCCAATCCATAACCAGACAGACCAGCTCTTTTTCGGGGATTATTGCTTAGCAACCTGAGTTTATTGATATTCAATTTTCGTAAAATTTGTGCACCAATACCATAATCCCGATCATCCATTCCAAAACCCAAATGCAGATTAGCATCAACTGTGTCCATGCCATTTTCCTGTAGCTTATAGGCTTTTAATTTATTCATAAGCCCGATTCCTCTTCCTTCCTGGCTCATATAAAGTATAACACCTCTCCCTTCTTTTTCTATATGCATCATTGCTTTATGCAATTGTTCACCACAATCGCAGCGAAGAGATCCCAGAATATCTCCTGTAAAGCAGGAAGAATGCACCCTTACCAAAACGGGTTCACCCTTTTTCCATTCGCCTTTAATCAAGGCAAAATGTTCGTTTTGGCTTTGTTTTTCTTTAAACCCAACCAACTTAAAAGACCCATATCGCGTAGGCATATCTACACGAACCACCTCTTCTATTAATGAATCCGTTTGTAAGCGGAATTCTATCAAATCTTTTATGGAGATTAATTTTAAATTAAATTTTTTAGCTATTTCAACCAGTTGAGGTAGCCTTGCCATACTGCCGTCTTCATTCATAATTTCCACCAATGCGCCAGCGGGTTCAAATCCTGCTAGTCTTGCCAGGTCAATAGTAGCCTCTGTATGACCGGATCTTCTTAACACGCCACCTCGTTTGGCAATTAAAGGGAATATATGTCCCGGCCTCCCTAAATCTTCGGGTTTTGTCTCATCGTTTATTAAAGCCTGGATGGTTTTGGCTCTATCGTGTGCGCTAATACCGGTAGTACACCCATGCCCCAATAAATCAATAGACACGGTAAATGCAGTTTCGTGAAGGGAGGTGTTTTTATTTACCATGGGCTCAAGTTGCAACTCAATACAACGGTCTTCAACAAGCGGGGCGCATATTAACCCCCTCCCATGAATACTCATAAAATTTATAATTTCAGGGGTTATGTTTCGGGCCGCTGTAATAAAATCACCCTCATTTTCCCTGTCCTCATCGTCAACAACAATGACCAATTTGCCTGATTTAATATCTTCTATCGCACTTTCTATTGAATCCAGCATTCTTTAAATTTTTTGCAAAGTTAGTTAAATACTATAGTTCTCTGTAATTCTCAGCTAGCAACCAGCCTAAAAAAGCAGTACATAACATATTATAAAATAAAATAATAAATAAATTTGGACTGATAATAGGGAATAATAATAAAATGTTAATATCAAGTGTGCATAATATCTTATTATTCCCTTTCTTTGCAAGCGTAAAACAAGCTGTTATGAGATTATTAAAAATTATGTCTTTACTGCTGATCACTGTTTTCAGCGGCACTTCCTTATTTGCTCAGGTAACAACAAGTAATATATCAGGTGTTGTTTTATCTGATAAAAAAGAACCTCTTATTGGGGCTACTGTTGTTGCTACACATGAGCCCACAGGGTCGGTTTATAGAACGCAAACAGTTTCGAGGGGTATATTTACCATTTCAAACGTAGCTCCCGGCGGCCCGTACAAAATAGAAGTTACATACTCGGGGTTCTCACCACAAAAGCAGGAAAATATATTTCTAAATTTAGGAGAAGTTTTCCGTATTGAAATTAACATGGTTCCTGCTTCAGTAACCCTTACAGAAGTTGTTATTACTGGTACCAGGCAACGGCAAGGGGCAAAAGGTGGCGTGGAAACCAATATTGGTAGAGACAGATTAGTTAATTTGCCAACAGTTGGAAGACAACTGACTGATTTTATCCGCTTAACACCGCAGGCCAGGGTTACTTATGGTGGTGGTATTTCTATTGCTGGTCAAAACAACAGGTATAATCAATTAACAATTGATGGAGCAGTAAATAATGATGTTTTCGGTTTGAGTGAAACAGGAGCGAACGGAGGTCAGACCGGTTCCCCTCCCATTAGCATTGATGCTATTGATGCATTTCAGGTAGGTGTTTCACCCTACGATGTAGCGCTTGGTAACTTTACCGGAGGCTCAATTAATGCTAATACAAAAAGTGGTACTAATAAAATTACCGGATCTGCCTATTACATTTTCAGAAATGAAAATTTGGCTGGTAAAACTCCCACGGGAGAAAAATCAGTTGCAAAAAGAGTTCCTGATTTCAGTGCTAAAACTTTTGGAGCTACTTTAGGTGGTCCCATAATTAAAAATAAGGCTTTCTACTTCTTGAGTTTTGAAAGACAAGATGATGAAAGACCTCAGCCTTTTGACCCCTCAACATTCAGAGTAGCTAGTTTTAGAGACAGCGTTTCAAGTATCTTGACAAAATTAAATAGCTATGGATATGACCCCGGTTCATGGGAGAATATACCTGATTTAGTTACAAGTAACAAAGTTGCTGCTAAGTTTACTTTTAATCTCAGCAACGTACATAAGCTAAATGCTTCTTATCGTTACACTGGTTCTGAAAGATCGTTAACATCGCCTAGCAGCACTACTACAATTCGATTCTTTAATGGTGGTTATTTATTCCCTAGCACCACTCATTCCGGTTCACTTGAGTTATTATCAAACTTTTCTCGTCGGATTTCTAATAAAGCATTACTTACTTATACACATGTATTGGATGATAGAGATGCGCTTGGTAAAGACTTCCCAAGAGTAACACTGAACTCGGTAAATGGCACCAGCTATATTTTTGGTACAGAAGAATTTTCAACAGCTAACCAATTAAAACAGGATAATATCGCTTTTTTTGATGAGTTTAAATTATCACTTGGAAAGGGACACCAAATAAAAGCCGGGGTTGATTTGGAATACAGCAAATCCTATAACCTCTTTATCCGTCAAAATTACGGGGCCTATACATATAGTAGTGTACTCGCTTGGTTAACTGATGCTAAGCCGGCTACCTACAATCGTTCATTTTCTCTAGTTGATAGTAAAACCGGAGATGGAAGTTCTGCTGCTGCTAAATTTAACACATTAAGATTAGGTTTTTTCCTTGCTGATCAATGGGACATAACTAATGATTTTCAATTAAATTATGGTGTAAGGGTTGACAATTTTGAATTCCTTACCACTCCTAACTTAGATACCTTTTTTAATAAGTATGCTGTTCCCCAAATCAGCTTATTTTACGATTTGAATGGAGCGAGATCCGGATTAAGGCCACAAGCTCAGTTAAGTGTATCGCCCAGAGTCGGATTTACTTATAACATTAAGGAAGAAAAACTCAAGATAAGAGGTGGTATCGGTTTCTTCACAGGAAGAATTCCACTTGTGTGGCCCGGTGGAGCATATAACAACACCGGTGTGAATGTAGGTGGTATTTCACTTAATTCCTCTGCTATAAACGCTTTACCAAGCTTTACATTCAGAGCCGATCCATTTAATCAATATCAACCGCAGGACGTAGGTCAAACTTTTACTCCTCCCAGTGGACAAATTGATTTAATTGATCCTAAATTTAAGCTACCCAAAGTGTTAAAAACCTCGTTAGGTTTTGATAAGGAACTTGGTAATAGGTGGAATTTACAAATAGACCTGTTATACCAAAAAAATATCAATGAAGTAGATTATAAAAACTTCTTTGGAGTTAGAGGTTTAACAAATGTATTAGGCCAAACTACTTTTTTAACAAATAGCACCACTTATAACAGGATAGATTTAAATGGCACTGTAGCAGGCACACAGAATCCTTATTCAACCGGAATTTTCCTTATTACAAATGCAAAAGGTAAAAAAGGATTTTCTTATAATTTCTCTGTAGCAATTGATAAATCTTTTTCTAATGGATGGGCGTTAAACGCCAGCTATTCATACGGAGATTCTTATAGCATTTTTGATGGTACCAGCAGCCAGAATAATAGCAACTGGAGGTTTATTGAAACATCAACCGGTAGAAGCAACTTAGAGCTTAGCAGAAGTGATTTTGCCCAATTACACAGAATTAATGCATATGTTTCAAAGAAATTCGCATACTTTAAAGACAGGTTAGCTACCACGGTAACTCTTTTCTATAATGGTCAATCTGGTTCTCCTTATTCTTATACTTATACAAGAAGTTTGATATTTGATAATAATGGGGTAAACAATGAGACACAGGATTTGATTTATGTACCTCAAAACCTTCTTGATTGGCAAAGAGTAGCTGTTCCTTACACTTCAGGCGGCGTTACTTACTCTGTTGCTGATCAATGGAGACTTTTAGACGCGTATATTGAAAATGACAGATATCTTAAAACCAGAAGAGGTAAATTTGCAGAAAGAAATGGAGCCGTATTACCATTTAGCCATATAGTAGATGCAAGAATTCAACAAGACTTTAATATTAAGATACGTGGAGTTAATAATAAGTTTTCTGTGATACTTGACATATTTAACTTTACTAACCTTTTAAACAGAACATGGGGAAGAATTTATCGTACACCAGGTGTTGATCAATATCAGTTAATCACAGTAGAAAATACAAACTATAGCTCTACACTTGTTAATGGGCAATTAAAGCCAAATATTACTTATCGTAACATCAACAATTTAAAAGCTAATGATATTCTTGATCTAAGAAGTGATGCCTACAATGCTACGCGTTGGAGAGGACAAATAACTATACGTTATACTTTTCAATAATGGCATTTATTTTTAGTAGAAAGCCGTCTCAAACTTTTGAGACGGCTTTCTTTTTATTAATCCCGAAAAATCTTCCCGGAAAAAAGGTGGCGTTTTAATGTTGTTAAGAAATTTGAAAAGATGACTGATGTGAAATTATTATCACCATAAAAACTTATTTCCCCCAGCCCCATTTTAGGAAATCAGGAAATGCCTTTTTCCAGGTAGGTATATCATGTTTGCCATCAGCCAATTCAAGATATTTAATGTCCACATCATTATATCCTTTTTTCTTTAACTCCTTTATCAAATCAAGTGTGTCATCAATAGAATCAATGATTCCATTATTATTTCTATCCTCACTTTCATCTGCGGCGCCACATTGAAGAAAAAATTTCATTGAAGGATGGTAGTTTCCATTCCTGATTTTCGCATGCATGATTTTATCGGTTTCATCATTGTAACCATTGTCATATCCTCTATTTCTCCACCATAATGAACCCGAGAAAACACCCACTTTGGAAAAGTGTTGAGGATAATTCCAGGCTATGTCTAATGCACTCAGGCCGCCAAGTGAGAAACCGGCAAATGATTTTTCCTTAAAAGAAAATAGCGGGTACTTGTTTTGAATATACGGGATCAATTCAGCAAGAATGAATTGTGTATAAAAAGTGGCTTTAGCCCCTCTACCCTTGTAATCCGGTATCCCGGCTGTTCCGTATTCCATCTTTCTATCAGCCCCACAATGGATGCCTACGCATAAAAGCGGATTAAGCAAATCATTATTATATAAATTATCTATAACCTCTTCAAAGGCCATTTTTGCTAAATCCTGGCCATCATTTAAAAGTAATAAACTCATATCACCAGACTTAGCGCTAACTGCAGGCGAATAAAAATCAACCCGAACTGTACGGCTAAGAAAGACGGAACTTATTTCCTCATTTTCTATTAGGATATTCAGAGATTTTGCATGATGCATATAATTTCAAAAATAGGAAAAAGAAGCTCGATGTTGTTAACATTATATAATTTTATTACTAAATTATAGCCCCTCATTTGTTTATTTACCTCATTAAAAATATATTTGAGAATAAGGTTGGTCTTTAAATTTTCGACACACACAAAAACTAATAGCAAATGAAAAAAATCGGCATTCTATTCGGTAAAGAACGTTCATTTCCTATGGCTCTAATTGAAAGAATTAATGCTAAAAACATTGATGGAATTGTTGCAGAACCTGTACATATTGACAAAGTAATACAGGGGGATGCTGGTGAATATGCTGTTATTTTTGATCGCATTTCCCAGGATGTTCCCTTTTACCGTGCCTTTTTGAAGAATGCGGCTATTTGCGGTACTGCGGTAATTAATAATCCATTTTGGTGGAGCGCCGATGAAAAATTTTTTAATAATTGCTTAGCCGTAAAAATTGGAGTACCTGTTCCTAAAACCGTGATTCTTCCTTCCAGGGATATGCCGGACGATACATCTGAGCTCTCATTTAGTAACCTGGCCTATCCGATGGATTGGGAAGGTATTTTCAACTATGTGGGTTTTCCTGCCTATATGAAGCCATTTGCCGGAGGGGGATGGAAAAACGTGTACCGACTGGAAAGCAAAGATGACTTTTTTAAAAAATATCTGGAAACGGGCCAACTGGTTATGCTTCTACAAGAAGAAATAATTTTTGAGGAATATTACCGGTGCTATTGTATTGGTGGTAAATATGTACGTATTATGCCTTATGAGCCTCGTAATCCACACCATCTTAGATATGTGGCAAACTTTACACCTTCTCCTGAAAAATATAAATTAATGGAAGAAATCGTACTTCGCATTAATAAATACCTGGGGTATGATTTTAATACTGTTGAATTAGCCATTCGTAACAATATACCCTATGCTATTGACTTTTGTAACCCTGCTCCCGATGCGGAAGTAACCAGTGTGGGGCAGGAAAATTTTGATTGGGTGGTGGAGACATCTGCCAATTATGCAATTGAAAGAGCAGTAGCACAAAAACCCGGCATTGATAACTCAACATGGGGAGAATACATTAAACGCAGCGCCAATAAGCAAACGTTAATATAAAATTTATGTACACTGTTTATAATGAAGATAACAATACGTTTGAGAAAGTAGAGGAACCCGATCCTTTACTCAGTTATTCTTATGCTGATTATTTACAATGGAAATTTGAAGAAAGGCTGGAATTAATTAAGGGAAAGATTTTTAAGATGAGTCCGAGTCCTGCCCCAAAACATCAAAAAGTTTGTGGTAACCTGTTAATTGAAATTGGTACTTTTTTAAAGAAAAAGACATGCCAGGTATTTACGGCGCCTTTTGATGTAAGGCTGCCAGTAAAAAAACAGAAAAAGGATATCGAGATTGACACAGTTGTTCAGCCGGATATATGTATAATATGTGATCAAGATAAAATAGATGCAAAAGGTTGTGTTGGTGCACCAGATATTATTGTAGAAGTATTATCACCCGGGAATTCACGTAAAGAGATACGAGTAAAGTTTGAGTTGTATGAAGAGGCATGCGTAAAGGAATACTGGATTGTAAATCCGGCAGAAGAAAATTTAATTGTGTATATTTTGAATAATGAAGGAAAATATACAGGAGGCAAAATGTATGCAGGTGGTGATTTGCTCACAACTAATATACTGCCCGGTTTGAAAATTGATGTAACAGAAATTTTTCAATAATTATAAAATCTTATATCATATATGAATTATAAACATTTTACACTCGGAGTTGAGGAAGAATATATGGTAATAGATCCCCAAACAAGGGAACTAAAAAGCCATGAACAAAAAATTGTAACCGAAGGACAAAAGATTATAAAAGATAAAGTAAAAGCTGAGATGCACCAGGCTGTTGTAGAAGTAGGTACTGATATCTGCCGGGACATTGACGAGGCCTGGAGCGATGTATCAACACTTCGAAAAACAATATCCGGTATTGCGGATTCTATCGGGCTTTGGGCGGCGGCTTCCGGCACGCACCCCTTTAGCCATTGGGAAAGTCAGTTAATTACCGATCATATCCGTTACAGTGAAATCGTAAATGAATTGCAGGAAGCTGCCCGGAGCAATTTAATCTTCGGCTTACATGTGCACGTAGGCATGGAAACCAGGGAAATGGCTAATCATATTGCTAATTCAACCCGTTATTTCCTTCCTCATATTTATGCACTTAGCTGTAATTCCCCTTTTTGGGAGGGCAGGAAAACAGGCTATAAGTCATTTCGCACCAAAGTATTTGATAAGTTTCCCCGTACAGGAATACCAGAAGCGTTTGAAAGTATTGAAGCGTACGATAACTATGTGAAACTGCTCATTAAAACAAATTGCATTGATAACGCAAAAAAGATTTGGTGGGATTTAAGGGTACATCCCTTTTATAATACTGTTGAATTTCGCATTTGCGATATTCCGATGACTGTTGATGAAACCATTGCCTTATCGGCCTTGTTTCAGGCAATTTGCGCCAGAATTTACATGCTCCGCTCAAAAAACCTAAACTTTATTCAATACTCAAGAGCATTGTTAAATGAAAATAAATGGAGAGCCAGCAGGTATGGAATTGACGGGTATCTAATAGATTTTGGAAAGGAAGAGGAAGTAAATACCCGTGCCCTTATTTTGGAACTATTAGACTTTGTTGACCCGGTGGTTGACCATTTGGGCAGCCGGCATCGTTTGAATTTTGTAAACAAAATACTGGAAAACGGGACGGGAGCAGATCGCCAGCTAAAAGTATATGAATCAACAGGAAATTTATTAAATGTGGTTGATTATATTCATAATCAATTTCTTATAGGAATTTAATAAAATAAAATAATAAATAATTTACTAATAGTGCCTCGGGAAAGTTCTTGGCCCCTCTATTGTAAATCCTTTGTTTACAGCAATTTAAACTCTATCCAATCGTTATAAAAATTCAAAAACAGGGCAGCGAAAACTAACAGCAAGTCCTCTTACTTTTAACCAGTTGTCCCATATATTAAGTGACTGAACAGGAACTAATTTTAGGATGCATCCAAATGGATGAAAAATGTCAGCGTACACTTTT
Source organism: Chitinophagaceae bacterium (assembly GCA_035703165.1). Lineage (GTDB taxonomy): Bacteria > Bacteroidota > Bacteroidia > Chitinophagales > Chitinophagaceae > AWTP1-9. The sequence continues at coordinate 42,724 of DASSYR010000092.1, read as the reverse complement.
TGAAATGTATGCCGGCAAAATGCTATCTGTTTGTTTGCGCTACGCAAAGGATAGAATGGAAGCTGAGGATTGGCTGCAAGATGCTTTTGTAAAAGTGTTTAAGAATATCTCTCAATTTAAATTTGAAGGCTCATTTGAAGGATGGATACGTCGCATTGTGGTTAATACTTCATTAAAGCATTGCCAGAAGAAAAAGATTCATTTTGATGAGATTGATGCAGACAGGGGAAATTATCAGTCAGTTGATCCCTACGTTTACAGCCATTTGAACGAAAACGAACTCATGAAACTTATAAACAATTTGCCAGAAGGATATAAGATTGTTTTTAACCTGCATGTTATCGAAGGATATAGCCATGAAGAGATAAGCAGAATGCTTGGGATACAAGACAGTACCTCACGTTCTCAATTAGTAAAAGCGAGAAGATATTTACAACAAGCAATTATTTCTGTAAACAAACAACGTTTGGCAGTATGACAGACAAACTTTTTGACGACTTTTTTAAACAAAAACTGGAGCATTACGACTCTGGTGCCCCTATGCATGTATGGGAAAAAGTTCGTCGCGAATTGCATGAAGATGATGATGATAAAGGAATCATCTGGTGGAGAAAACCGCTTGGATTGCTTACCTTATCTTTACTTTTAGGAGGGATTTTTATTTACACTATCATCGTCGTAAATGAAAAATGGCTTACCTCTTCTAAATCAGTTTCTCAGTCTATAAATAAAGACTTCACTACATCAAAAGAAACCAATAAAAATTTTAACTCCTCTCCCGTAAATAAATCTGACGATATCATTAGTAAAAATGAATATAACCTCTCTGACAATAAGGCTCTATTAAATAAAAATAACGATGCTAAACCATCAGAAAAAGATCAAACCCGATCATTAAATAATCCACTTGTCTATAATTCAACTAATACCAAATCTGTTTTAAGTAATAAACAATCCCATAAACTTTTTTTAACCTATAGAAACAAAAGGGTTAAAAAAGTCTCTTATCCATTGTTTAAACAGGAACAGAATGATATAAAAGATATCAATCCAGCTACTCATACATTCTATAATAACAATGATAACCCTGCTGATATTAATTTAAGTATGGCTTTTTCTAATGGTTGGAAAAAGACAAATCTCAGTTCCTTTAGGCCTCTAAATACAAAGGCTCTTACTACTGTGAACTTAAAGTGTTTGAGCAATTGCCCAACCATAGGGCCACCACCTCGCAATGATTTATATATTGAAGTATATGGTTCTGCTGATAATGTTACCCGAAGTCTTTCCGGAACATCCTACACGCCGACTAATTATATTAACAAAAGAAAAGAGGCTGAAAAAAGCCAGGTAGGATTTAGCGCCGGTATTCGGGTAGCCAAAAATCTGAATGAGAGAGTCCTGCTAAAAGCAGGTGTGAATTACTCACAAATTAACGAGACATTTAAGTATATAAATGAAAATGATATTCGTATTATAACAGTAATTACGATTCGAACTGTAACAAGCGGTGGTCAAACAATTACAATTAGAGATACCACCCAGGTTACACAAATAGGAACAAGCTACACAACGTATTATAACAAATACCGTACTTTGGATATACCTATAATACTCTCGTATGAGTTGGGTAATAACAAAAGTTTCAGCGCAGGAATTAATGTAGGTGCAATTATTAATATTACTTCCTCCTACAAAGGTCATATACTGGATACTAATCTTAGCCCCGTTCCGGTTAATACCAATAGCACATTAGGGGTTAATGCCTGGCGAAAAAATATCGGGCTTGGCTTGTATGCCAGCATAAGCTTTTATAAACGCATTAATGACCAAATACAATTGTTTTTTGAACCTTACACACGCATTAACTTAAACCCGGTTAATACAAACAAATTAGTAGTAAAACAAAAGTATAATACCACCGGGTTACAAATTGGTGTGAGATATAATTTGTTTCATAAAAGGCAGCGATATATTGAATAAACGCATCATAGAAGATGATGCAACCTATGAATAAAAATAATTGAAGATGAAAAAACTATCAATATTAATTACAGTAGCAGTCTTTATGCTGGCATCTTGTAAAAAAGATAGTTCCATTTTTCTTCCTAACGCCGGGCAGGAATTGGATAGTATATGGGTATCTACTATTTCGGAACAATCAAAAATAAGTGAGCTGACAAAAAGCATTATTCCTGCAGCTCCCTTGACGGACTCCGTTGTTATTTTACCAGCGGATAGTACCGGGATGAAAGACACTACTATTATAAGAAGAGAATTATTCGACATAGTAATCCCACCAGATGCCTTAAAGGGTAGCGTTACCAGTGATGTTGTTGGAAAAATAAATTTTGTTATGTTTTTGTTACGAAAGAAAGGTGATTATATTCGTTTACAACAGTCAACTATCAGTAATGACAGGTCATTGTTAAACAGTGGTGGTGGATTTTTTCTTCGCTTTTTCCGCGGAAATGAAGAATTAAATATTGCACCAGGTAAAAATATCCTGGTTCGCTTTAATGATCCTGCACCACTACAGAATATGAAAGTTTACTACGGCCCGGATAATGTGGTGTCTCCTATCCCATCAAATTTTGGAGCTACCTGGACTGCCTCAACAACTTCCACATACGTTAAACCTATTCAACGTAATTATAATACCGCTAATTATTACGGGTATGAAATCTTAACTGATAAATTAAAGTGGGTAAATGCGGGCTTAAATTTTTCTACAGGGATAGACCTGATAAATCTTTCTGTATTTGTTCCTGATTTGTTTTCCAATGCAAATACTGAGGCATATATTGTATTTAAAGATACCCGCACAGTTGTAAAATTAACAGGCGACGTAAGTTCCAGAAAATTTGTTGCTGAAAAAATTCCACTAAATAAATCAGCTGTTATTGTAACTATTTCCAAAGTGTCAAATGATTATTTCTTAGGGACCAAAGAAATAATTACTTCAGATAAGCCAGTAGAAGTAAAACCTTTGGCTACAAGTTTAGATGCTATTATAGCTCATCTTAATTCACTTTAAGACAGTTTCGGTTATTTCTTTGTTTAAATTTGGTTTAGCTACTCCACAGGGGTAGCTTTTTTAGTTTAGAGGAAATAAAGTCAGTAAAATTACAATTCCCATTTTCTACGTATCAAAACATAAACAAACGAATAACAAATTCATGAAAATTACTAAGTTTGTAGATAGTATGATAACTATGAAGGGGAAAAAAACAGTAAAAGCGGCGATTCTTGATTTATACGAAGGTCATGCTAATCAGGGCATGCGATGCATTCGTGAAATTATTGATCAATATAATAAATCGGGCATTGTACACATTGTATATGATGAATTTGATGTACGTCTTAAAAATGAGGTTCCTGATATTACTTACGACTTATATATCTCCAGTGGTGGCCCGGGCAGCCCTTTGGAAACTGAAAATTGTGAATGGGAAAAAAAATATTTTAACTGGCTGCATACTATAGAGAGCTGGAATGCCAACCCGACAAATACAATAAAAAAACATGTTTTTTTTATTTGTCATTCTTTTCAATTGGCCTGTCGCCATTACAAGGTAGGAAATGTAACCAAGCGAAAATCTACTGCTTTTGGTGTCTTTCCCGTTCACCTCATGGAAGAAGGAAAAGATGAAATTATTTTTAGTGGATTAAACGATCCTTTTTATGCTGTTGATAGCAGGGATTACCAGGTTATTCAGCCCAATCATTTCCGTATCCATCAAATGGGGGCAACCCTTTTGTGTATTGAAAAAGAAAGACCCCATGTGCCTTTAGAAAGAGCGATAATGGCTATGCGGTTTAATGAATATATGATCGGAACACAATTTCATCCCGAGGCTGATGCTGTGGGTATGACAACCTGGTTGGTAAGTGAAGAAAAGAAAAAAGTAGTGATTGAAAACCATGGCGAGGAAAAGTGGAAATCAATGCTGGAACATTTAAGCGATCCGGATAAAATTTTGTGGACTTACTCCCATGTCCTCCCTAATTTTTTACAAGTAGCAACTAAGCATTTACAATTGACAGAAGCTATGGCCTGATTTTTTTGGAAAATGCTTTATCACTATCTTCATTGGCAGATAACGTAATAACTATGATTCCGGCATTACGCAAAGCATTTAATGAAAATTTTTCCAAAGAGAGGTATGAGGTTTTTCTGAAAGATTTAAATAGAATACACCCCGGTGCAATTGATTTCCGTGTAGCTGAAACGCCCGTATTTGTACTCAAAAATTTTGCTCAAAAACTTACAGATACCTGTGAACGAATCATTGATGTAATTACTGATCCTGATTTTAAAAGAATAACACAAAAAGCAATTCCGGATAACGATTATGTTCCTAATGAAACAAATCATGCACACATGATTGCTTTTGATTTTGGAATATGCATCAATAAAAAAAATGAATGGGAACCACAGTTAATTGAAATGCAGGGCTTCCCTACCCTCTTTGGTTTTCAGGCGTATTATCCTGAAATAATTAAAAAGCATTTTTCTATTCCGGACAGTTTCAGTCATTACTTAAATAATTATAATAAAGAATCCTATATAAAAGAGTTAAAAGAAATAATTGTTGGTAAACATAAGGCGGAAAATGTTATCCTGCTTGAAATAAAGCCGCATGAACAAAAAACGAGAATTGATTTTTATTGTACCCAGGATTATTTGGGAATAAAACCAGTTTGCATAACGGAATTAATTCAGGAAGGGGAAAATTTGTTTTATATAAACAATGGGGAAAAAACAGCTATTAAGCGAATTTACAACCGGGTAATTTTTGACGACCTTCATGCAAATAAAGATACTTTGGGAAACTTTGTAGATATTCGACAGGATTTGAATGTGGAATGGATACCGCATCCTAACTGGTTTTATCGTATAAGCAAGTACACGCTGCCTTTTATAAATCATCCATTTGTTCCAACAACTTTTTTCTTGAATGAAGTGAAACAAATTCCCGGTGATTTGGAAAATTATGTATTAAAACCGTTGTTTTCTTTTGCCGGGCAGGGTGTTGTTATTGATGTAACAATTGAAGACATAAATAAAATAAATGACCCCGAAAATTGGATACTGCAAAAAAAGGTTACGTATGCAGATGTAATAGAAACACCTGATGTACCGGCAAAGGCAGAAATAAGAATGATGTATTTGTGGAAGGACGGTGAAGTAAGACCAAAAGCAGCAGTAAACCTGGCTCGTTTAAGCAAGGGAAAAATGGTTGGGGTTCGGTATAATAAAGACAAGGAATGGGTAGGCGGCAGTGTGTGCTTTTTTGAACAGTAAAATTTTCTTTATATGCAGTTTGTAAAAACACTCCCAGGAAAAGAACTCTGCCCGGGTTTTGTTACCCGCCTGGTTCACGGAGCGCAAAGTACCGTTTCCTTTGTTGACATCACGAAAGGGAGTAAGTTACCAGAGCATCATCACGTGCATGAACAAATAACTTATATTGTTGAAGGTGAATTAGAGATGGTAATTGGTGGCGAAGTTTGTTTGCTTAAAAAGGGAATGGTGCATGTTATACCCTCCGGAGTGCCTCATAGCGCTACAGCTCATGCAGATTGTAAAGTGATTGATTTCTTTAGTCCCGCAAGGGATGATTATCGCTAAAATTACTTCAGAAATCGGGTAATTTTGTTAATTTTGAAATTTTTAGGTAGGTCTAAAAATAATTTTAGTTAAATGAAAATATTAATCCCGCTATTTCTTCTTATTTTTTCAAATGTCACTGCTCAACTAACCCCAAAAATTGAAACGGACCGGCCAGATCAAACAGAAAGTCCTTATACGGTACCGTATAAATGGTTTCAAATAGAATCGGGACTGGTAAAGGAGCAGATAATAAAGAATGTTTCTTCTTATACCATACCAACTATTTTGTGGAAATACGGGTTATCTGAAAAAACAGAGCTTCGTCTAATCACTGAATATAGCTTGTTTTATACCCGGAATAAATTTGCTGATTCAACAAAACTGCAGCCTATTCAACTCGGATTTAAGTGGAATATATGTGAGGAAAAAGGCCTGCGGCCAAAAGCTTCTTTAATTGCACATACCGGCTTTAACAGGCTTGGATCAAGGTTTTTCCGGCCTTTATCTTTCTTTGCTCCTAATTTTCGCTTTACGCTGCAAAATTCATTAACGGAAAGTATTTCTCTTGGTTACAATTTAGGCGTTGAGTGGGAAGATACAAAATCATCTGCTGTTGGCATTTACACATTTGCTCCCGGATTTAATTTAACTGACAACTGGTATGCTTACGTAGAAATATTTGGATTTGTTCAAAAGGGCGAATCTGCTCAACATAATATTGACGGGGGACTTGCTTACAATGTTACCAGTAATTGCAAACTGGATATATCCACCGGTTTTGGTATTAGCCAGGATTCTCCTGAATGGTATGTTAATCTTGGAGGATCTTTTCGTTTTGCTTTGCAGAAAAAGAAAGTAAATAAAAAATTGACAGAATAGTTGCCCCCGCAGTAATTAAAAATGTGGCAGTAGAGCCAATCTTAAACCAAAGTAATCCTGCAATACTGCTGGCGAGTAATGCTGCAATACTTTGAAAGCCGGAATAAGTGCCTATGGCCGTAGCAATATCTTTTTTATCTGCAATATTGCTTATCCATGCTTTGGCAACTCCCTCTGTAGAAGCTGCATACAGGCCATAAAAAATAAACAGGAAGAAATAAATATAATGATTGGTATTAATAGCAAAACCCGTATATGTAAGAGTAAATAGTAACAATCCCACTAAAAAAACTTTTTTTAGCCCGATTTTGTCTGCATACCTACCCACCGGAAAAGCAAACATGGCAAAAACTAAATTGTAGAAAATATATAGACCCACTACCTGGGTATCGGTATAGCCGGATTCCTTAATTTTTAATAAAAGAAAAATATCAGAGCTGTTAAACAGAGCAAATATTAATAACCCGGTTAATAAGCGGCGGTAAACTACAGGGCTTTTTCTCCAGTAACGAAACGATTCGAGTAAGGAAGGTGTTTTTTTTTCAATTACATGATTATCTTTTTTCTCTTTGATGAACCGGGTAATAATAACAGCCGTTAAACCGGGAATAAAGGCTACCAGGAAAAGAGTTTTATACTGTTGTGGAAAGAAAAATAAAAATATCCAGGCGGCAGCAGGACCCATCACTGCTCCCCAGGTATCCATACTGCGGTGGTATCCAAATACTGTTGCTTTAGTTTGTGGAGTAGCTTCATCACTCAATAAAGCATCTCTTGCTCCTGTTCGTATTCCTTTTCCAAGCCTGTCGGTTGTTCTGGCAAAAAAAATCCACCACACGTTAGTAAGCATTGCCATCATGGGTTTTGATACGGCGCTTAAAAAATATCCAATTTGCACAAATGGCAAGCGTTTACCGCTGTTGTCAGATAGTCTTCCAAAATAGCTTTTACTTAATCCGGCTGTTGCTTCGGCCACACCTTCTAATATACCGATTAGTAATATGGAAAAACCTATATGCTGCAAATAAACGGGCATAACCGGATATAACATTTCACTTGCAAAATCAGTAAAAAGACTAACTAAAGAAATCATCCATACTGTAGGGGTTATGATGTTGCCTGGTTTAATCATTACAATTTGTATGTATCCGCAGGATGTTTTTAGATAACAGAGAATACCACCTGATATAGTTATAATATCAAAAATAGAAAATATTCCCAGTAACAAATTTATTAAAATCACTAAGGGTTTAATAGCCCCCTATCACACCGTAAACTGATAGGAACTCATAAACATGAATAACAATTCCTAAAAGTGTCAGATAAAAAATTATTTTATTTTAAATCTAAATCCTGTGTAAAACATTCGTCCGTTAACGGGTCCCCAGACTAACGAAGCATCAAAATATTGGCTAAAGGGATTATTAGCGGCTATAATTACATCTTTTTGAAAATAATTAGCCAAATTTTCCACACCTACATAAATATCAAACACATTTTTTTTGCCTATGGTTTTACTTAACTGTGCATTCATTAAAATGTAAGACGTTGAGTATGGGTTTCGTTGGTAAGCTGGTGGATTAATGCTGGTATTGGGTATTCTTTTTTGCCCGTTGTAATTAAAGGTATAATCTAATTTCCATCCATTTATTTCGTATGCCAGGTTAGCAAATGCCCTGTGTTTTGCTGTCAATGGTTTCTGCAATAATTGTCCGGAATAGGTTGTTTTGATATCGAAGAAGCGATAAGCCAGCCGTAATTCCAATTTTTTTATTGGCTCGGTGGTGAGCTCCGCCTGGAGACTGTTTGAGTAAGATTTACCGGAAAGATTATAAAATTTGATCTCACGTGGATTTTCTAAATCAACAACTACCTGGTTGGTAAAATCGTTTCTAAAAAAATCTAAGCTAAATAGTCCGTCTCTTGTAAAAAGTTTAAATTTTTGGTCAAAGCTAATCCCCTTATTCCAGGCAATTTCCTGGTCTAGCCCATAAGCTTTTCCATTTAACGAGCCAATAATGCTAACCTGTCTTGAACTAATAAACACGCTGGTATTTTCTGCAAAAATATTAGCGGTACGCTGCCCTCTGCCGGCGCTAATGCGCAGTGTAGTTCCTTTTGCAGGCTCATAGCGTACATGCAAACGTGGGGTGGCATACCATCCATATAAATTGTTATAGTCAGTTCGGATGCCTGCTACCAATGTAAGTTTATCTGTATGAGTGTAGGTATATTCAAAAAAAGCGCCGGGCACTGTTTCTGTTCTTTTGTACGTTAATTGATTGTATCGTTCATCGTAATTATCAGTGGAAAAGCTTACGCCTGTTCTAAATTTATGGTTAGTGTTTCCTATAATGGATTGGTAAATTAAATTACCATAAAAGTTATTTTGTTTTGCGTTATAAACGGTATATCCAAAATAAGAATCCTGCTGATGATTAAATGCCGAAAGTTGCAGACCAATACTCTTATATTTTTTTGCCGGGAATACATACCCAATTTTCGCAAAACCTTCGTAACGATCGGTATTAATACCTAAACCGTAATAGTTATTTGTAAATTTATCGGTAAGTGTATAAGATGTTTCACCCCCCGTACGCCGATCATTTAATATTTTAAAACCAAACTGAGTAATTATTCCTTTATCGTCTGTATAAACCCAACGACTGATGGCGCTAAATAAATTTCCGGTTGGCAAATCACGAAATCCATCTTTATTAAAGTCAACAGTTTTATTATTTAGAAAATCATCGTGCAGTAGTAAAGCAGTTGCCCATTTTTTTCCAATCTTCTGTGAAAGGGTTAAATTAAAATCTGCCTTACCAAAATCATTTACATAAGCATTTGCATATAACTTTTCACTTTTTTCAGGTTTTTTTAATTCTACATTTATTTGTCCGGCAATACTTTCAAAACCGTTTGCTACAGAGCCGATACCCTTAGTAAGTTGAATAGATTCTACCCACGGGCCTGCAATGGAATTTAGTCCCAGTGGAGTAGCCAATCCTCTTGGCCCCGGCAAATTTTCAACGGTGAGTTGGGTGTAATTACCACTTAATCCTAATAATTGAATTTGTTTAGAGCCTGTTACAGCATCATTATAAGATACATCTACAGAGGGGTTAGTTTCAAAACTTTCGCTAAGGTTGCAACAGGCTGCTTTAAATAATTCTTTTTCTGTCATTACCTGCATCCGAATCGGGCTTATAGAGGATAAATAAAGAGAACGTTGCCGGGATGTAACCCTGACTTCGGCAAGCTGTTTTCCAGATGCCAAAATAATTTTTAGTTCTTTTACATCTCTTACTTCAACTGTATCTGGCTTATAGCCGGTAAAGCTTATCTCTAATAATTTGTTATTTTGAACAGATGAGATAGAAAAATAGCCTGATGAATCCGTTACTACTCCGATATTGCTATTTAGCCAAACTACACTGGCGCCCTGTAGAGGCTTAAATTCTCCTTTTTTATCCAGTTCCAGTACTACACCTTTAACCAGGTTTAATTGTACCCCAGCTTTAACAACACCGCTGTCTGATACCAAATTAGCTGGTAACGGAGTTTTTATTGTTTCGTTATTTTGTATGCTATCAGTTTTAATTGTATGTTCTACTTCTTCTTGCGTACGATACAAGCAACATTCCGGCAGGGATTGATAAACTTTATCATCGGCTTTTTTAAGCTCAGTATCGTGCCCTGCCGCCGCAATACGGGAATGAATTTTATCGAGTGAAATAATGGATGGATTAAAAACTAATGAAAGCATTTTTGTTTCTATACTCCAATTGGCCTTTTTTACGCCTTTTACTTTTAATGCACCTTCAATTCGATCTTTGCACTGCCCGCAATTCCCATATACTTTTATGTTTACAACACTATCTTTTACACCTTTCTGTTGGGCTTGTGAAAAGATGCTGAAATATGGAATAAAGAATAATAGAAGAATGAAATAGTGTTTCATAATAATTTTAATTTGAATGATTTGTAACTATAATCCAGGGGATTACTTTTAATAGCCACGCGTTCAAATCAAAATTAAATTCTGAAGCTCCGGTTAAGCAAGTATCTTTCTGTCCCCTCTCGGGCAAGTGAATTGCTAAATTCGGGATTTTTTTGATTAAGAGTAGATAAATATGTAACGGTTATCTTAGTAAAAAATGAAGGAACAATTTTGGGAAACTTTAAAAATGAGTATTTGTAAACAAACTCGGAAGTCTTTTGGTCTTTTTCAATTTTAATAGGTCTTTCTTCATCTTTACAACAGCCATTACCTTCCGTTGTTTTATTCATTCCACAGGTACTGCATTCATCACTGCTTTTTTTATTCTTCCACAACTCCCACCCTACTAATTTATCCATGCAATAATGTACCTGCACCACTGCACCTACTGATGAGAGGAAATATAAGAAAGCCACTATGGAGACTATAATTTTCTTCACGATATCAAAGTTATAGTCAAAATTTTCTTTTTTTACTGATAAAAATCAACTATGCAGCAATTTCAAAATTTATGGCTCTAATAAATCCTTGAGCTTCCCTTCAAGTTCCTGTCTTTCAAGGTTTATTGCAATAATTTTTCCGGTTTTGTCTAATAAAAAATTAGCCGGAATAGCATCTACCCCGTATGTAGCCGCAGAAGGAGCATCCCAGCCTTTATTATCTATTACCTGTGGCCAGGTCAGTTTGTCTTTCGCAATAGCCTTAAGCCATTTACTTTTTTGTTCGTCAATACTCAATCCATAAATCTCCAAACCTTTGCTTTTATATTTTTTATAGAGATAAACCAGGAAAGGGTTATTTCTACGACAGGGTACGCACCAACTAGACCAAAAGTCTATCAGTACTACTTTCCCTTTTAAGCTGCTTAATTTAGTAACAGTACCGTTTTTATCGGGCAAACTGATTTCGGGAGCCGTATCCCCTACACGTACTTGTGCCAATGCAATATTACCCAGAAAAGCTAATGTGAGTATTAAGAAGAAATGTTTCATTTACGGATTTTTTAAATTAATGCTTCAAAAAAATGCTGAACAAAGATAGTTAGTTCAACTTTTTAAACTCTTTATTTATTCTTAAAAATTTTATAATTAAAATCCGACTAATGTAATAAAAGGTAGTCGTTTCACTCTACGCAGATCTCTATTTTATCTGTCGTAGTTAGTCAGGTTTTGATTACATCAATTTACAAATGTCCACCATATACCTAAGCGTAGCAAAAGGCCTGGGTAAGGATAATTTGTGGCAGCAAAGTTATGATTGGTGAATCCAAAGCTGGGAGTAAATTGCACGGTATTGAGGTTCTCTAGTCTGATAAACGAAGTAAAACTGCGGATGCGAAAATTTAAAAATGCGGTAAAATCAGGGGCTTTATACCGGATTGTTTCTTTATTCTGATAATAAAACTGGCCATTATATGGCGAATAATTGTCTGCTTTATAAGCAGTATGATAACGTAGTTCAATACCTGTTGCCAGGTTTAGATTTTTAAAGAATATCCCTTCATAACTAAAACGATTGCGTGTAAAAATAAAGGGCACGTTTACAGGAGCTGTTCCGTCCGTTTGCTGAAGTACTAAATCAATATACCAGTGCCAATATTTACGAAATCGCACTTCCTTTTCAAGTCGTATCTGCAAAACATTAAATAAGGTTCCCTCCTGGTTTGTCTTATAATTTTCGGTGAAATAGGTATAATTTCCAATAAGATAATAATTACCACTTATTCTCATTTTATATTGGGGTAATTCATACCCCGCAAATATATTTGTAATATTCTCTTTGTTAACATTTGAAATAGGGGTACCCAAATTAAAATTACTCAGTCCGTTAAACAGATAAGAAGGTGTACGGTTGATGTTATGAAAACCAAGTTCCAGGTAACCAAGTTTTTTGCCAATTAGTCGCCTTAAAAAGGTATTCACGGCATAATCTCCCGCATTTAATCCATTGGCATAAAACTTACCGTTTAATTCAATATCCCATTTTTTGTTCCTGCTTTTATTCCTATACTCCCCGTGTAGAAAAATATTGTAATACTTTTTTGTTTCGGTGCCGAAATCGGCGTTTAAATTTTGTAAGGAAGCCCCTACTTTAAAAAAGTGCTGGAGGTTTTTTAATTCAGGAAATTGTATAATGGAAAAATCGTTTATTAACTCTTTCCATTTATCAGAAGTATCTATTACAAAAGAAACGGGCTTTCCGTTAATACCATAATTGGCGGCATAATACAGGCTGTCTGCACTGGCATCAACAAAACGATATCGGTAATTTGAATAACTAAGTGTATGTTCAAAACGCAATTTGGGATAAAACAGGGGAATAACTATTGAATCGGTTACGATGGAATCTTTCTTCCCCAAATCATATTGATGACGGTATAAAACTGTAAACGAGTTGTATTTATTTCCGGTGCTTACAGAAGTAGAAAAAAAGTTTCTGGAAATATCCGGTTGCCCGCCAAGTTTGGTTGGAACAGTAATCCGGTCTCTACGGTAAACATCTTCTTTTAAGAGACTGTCGTTTACAATGCCTCCATTTTCAGAGGAGGTTAATTTGTTGCTTACCAGTAAAAAATAAACGGTGTATCTTCTGTTTTTTGAATTATACCAGGAAGTAAACTGATAATTATTATGATTAGCATTTTGCTTACTAAAAAACCCGGGTGAATTTATAAGTCTGTATTGAATGGAAAAATTCCAGTTCGGTTTTATATTTTGAGTATGGTGGATGGTGATCATTTGTTCGGCCTTGCTACCAATTAAGTAGTTTAAAAGAGAGTACGGCCTGGTAGTGGTAAAAAATCTCGCTTCATCGGGTTTATAAGTATATACATCAAAAGCATGAAAACCTGCATCCCAGCCCGTTTTGTATTGAGGTGTAAAAATTATGGGACGGGTGGCATTACCATGATTACCTAAAAAAACATGATTATACGGGATAGAAAAACGATTATAAAAATCGTTTACAGAAGAATCGAAAGTAAAACTTCTTGTATCGTCAAGCAATCGAAAACGAATAGTAATGGAGTCTTCAAGCGGATCCCTATGCTGCAAACTGTCTAAACTGCCCCCCGTAGAACTCGCTCCGCTAAAAGCGCCGCCAAACCTGCTTCCCAAATTACTTAAATTTCCAAGTCTTCCTCCCCCAAATGGTCTTTGCGCCTTTAGATATTGCTGCGAAAACAGGGTGGCACTTGCCAGTAAAATAATTTGTAACAGTTTTTTCATTGCGTGTGAAAATAACCTATATAAAGTAAGTGAATGTAAAAAAACTCTTAATTTATATAGAGGCAACCATTTCTTTAATTAAAACGGTAAGTTTAGGTTCAGCTTTTTTGGCTGCTTCCAAAACTTCTTCATGTGTAATAATATTTTCATCTTCCCTAATGCCTACATCAGTTATAACACTTATGGCAAAAACAGGTAAACCCATGTGATTGGCTGCAATGGTTTCCTGAACAGTACTCATACCTACTGCATCCCCTCCCAATACATGTACCATTTTATACTCTGCACGGGTTTCATAGGTTGGGCCGGTAACAGCAACATACACACCTTCTTTTAAATCGTAATGAAGGCGTTTCCCTATTTGTTTTGCTTTATCTATTAATTCTTTTTTATACGGCTCACTCATATCCGGAAAACGAGTGCCCAGCTCTTTTTCGTTTTTGCCAATAAGCGGATTGGGTACGAATAACCCAATATGATCTTTTATAATCATCATATCTCCTACTTTATAAGAAGGATTTACACCACCGGCTGCATTGGAAAGGAATAATGTTTTTATTCCCAGGTATTTCATCACCCGTATAGGAAATACTACATCTGTTGGTGAATATCCTTCATAAAAATGAAAACGACCTGCCATAGCCACAATAGCCTTTCCACTCAGTTTACCGATAATTAATTTGCCCTTATGCCCTTCTACTGTTGAAACGGGAAAATGTGGGATATCATGGTAATCTATTTCCTTTTCAATTTCAATTTCCTTCACTAAGTTTCCTAAACCACTACCCAACACCATACCTACTTCAGGCATGGTAGAAGATTGAGACTTGATGTAGGTAACAGCGTCTTTAATTTTGCTTAATAATTCACTCATATCATTAAATTTCAACAATCAACAAATGTAATACAGTAAAATAATGTGATATTGGCATTTTAATTCATCGCCAGTATCTATGGCATAATTTATTCTTTTTTTTCTAAACTGAAAAGGCTATCTACAAATTCGTGTTTGTCAAATACCAGTAAATCTTCCATTTTTTCTCCCACGCCAATAAATTTTACAGGTATTTTAAATTGACTGGCAATAGCCAAAACAACTCCGCCTTTTGCAGTACCGTCTAATTTAGTAATGGCTAAAGCGCTGACATCAGTGGCAGCCGTAAAATGCCTGGCCTGTTCTAATGCATTTTGTCCGGTTGAACCGTCTAATACCAATAATACCTCATGTGGGGCATTAGGAATAACTTTCTGTACTACCCGTTTCATTTTACTCAACTCCTCCATTAAATGTGTTTTGGTATGCAAACGCCCTGCTGTATCAATGATAATTACATCTGAGCCTTTAGCCACACCACTATTAACCGCATCAAACGCAACGGCTGCCGGATCGCTACCCATTTCTTTTTTAACAATGGGCACACCCACCCTTTCACTCCAAATGTTTAATTGATCTACTGCTGCGGCACGAAAAGTATCCGCAGCCCCCAGTAAAACAGATTTACCGGCTTTTTTAAAATTGTATGCCAGTTTGCCAATAGTGGTTGTTTTACCAACACCGTTAACACCTACTACCATAATAACATATGGCTTAAAGGGAAGTGGTTCCGTAAAATTTTTTAACGATTGTTCCTGGGTATCTACCAACAGTGTGGTAATTTCCTGTTGTAGTATTTTATTCAGTTCAGAAGTTCCTAAATATTTTTCTTTAGCAACTCTTTCCTCAATTCGCCCAATTATTTTTATAGTGGTATCAATACCCACATCAGCGCCTACCAGGGCTTCTTCTATACTATCCAGCACTTCTTCATCAACCGTACTTTTACCTGCAATGGCTTTGGTAATTTTTGAGAAGAAATTCTCTTTTGTTTTTTGCAAACCCTGATCGAGGCTTTCTTTTTCTTTTATACCAAATATTTTATTAAATAACCCCATGTTACTTATATTATGATTGTAATGCCCAATGTACTTTTCACATCAAGCTTATGCAAAGGTTAGTTTAAAAATCTTCTTGTGCATATTTCAGGGATTACAAAAAATGTAAAAAGCTGTCCAGTAAAATTTATCCCGGAACAGCTTTTAACTATGTTGTGACGGCTCAATTATTTCTGTGCCAAAAATTCTTTGACTTTATCTTTGTGCACGATTGCCTCTTTAAAGGTATAAGCGCCTGATTTAGGACTGCGCACGGCACGAATTACTTTTGTCCAATTTTTAGCTTCTGCTGCTGCTTTCTGGTCTTTGGTTTTAATTGCGGTTTTTGCTGCTTTTGCCATAGCTTATATAATTTGAAGTATGCGAATGATAAAAATTTGCGAATAAACTCAACTTACGGTTGATTAACTGGCAAATTTCTCCACCGGCTAATTACTTAATTTCTTTATGTACAGTGTACTTTTTTAAAATCGGGTTGTATTTCTTCAGTTCAATACGCTCTGGGGTATTTTTTTTGTTCTTGGTAGTGATATAACGGCTTGTTCCGGCAGCGCCTGAAGTTTTGTGCTCGGTACACTCCAAAATAACCTGAACCCTGTTTCCTTTCTTTGCCATTTTATTAAAATTTTAAACAATTAGATTTTTTCGCCTTTGGCTCTCAACTCTTTTACTACGGTGTATAATCCATTTTTGTTAATGGTACGAATTGCTTCCGTAGAAAGCTTTAATGTTACCCATTTATCTTCCTCTGCAAGGAAAAAACGTTTGGTTTGTAAATTGGGTAAAAAACGACGTTTCGTCTTAATATTCGAGTGGGAAACTTTGTTTCCTGTTTTTGGTGTTTTACCCGTAACCTGACATACTCTGGCCATAATATTCCAATTTTTCGGACGGCAAAGGTAAGGCAACTCCGCTAAGCAGCAAAATAAAATAAGAGAAAATATTTATACAACCCTGTCTTTTTCAGTAGATAACCTCAAAATACCCCCAAAAAAGGGCTCCTAAACAAAAATAAGACTTATGGCAGGCAAAGTTCTTAAAATCCGGACATCCAGTATTATTTTACTGCCACTGGCTTATTAAATAAAAATTAATATGTATTCAAAAGCCCGTTTTCTCAAAAGAAGTCATTCCAGTAAATTTGAAAAGTAATTCTCAACAGGGTTCTGGTTGTTGAGCTTTTTCAACATTTGTTTTTAATTATTATAAAAATGAAATTTCTTTTTCCGTACTTATGCTTTTTACCAGTTGTAGCTATGGCACAACCTGCACAGCTTAGTCTTTCTGCTAACATGCATATTACTTCTTCGGCTATTGTTAAAAAGGACATATATCATCTTAATGCTACCGAAGATTTTGATAAGAGTGTAATTGTTATTGAAGGAAACAACATCACGATTGATTTTAATGATGCCATTTTAGCGGGTTCTAATGATAAAAAATTTCCCAATGAATATTATGGAACCGGTATTCTTGTTAAAAACGGGAAAAACATCACTATTAAAAATGCCCGTGTAAAAGGATTTAAAATTGCCCTTTTTGCTTTAAATGTTGATGGCCTCACTATTGAAAATTGTGACTTTAGTTTTAATTACCGCCAACACTTGCAGAGTAATCGTGAAAGAGAAGATGTAAGCGACTGGATGAGTTATCACCACAACGAAAAAGATGAATGGATGCGTTACGGTGCTGGTATTTACTTGAGTAACTGCAATAAAGCCAAAATTTTTAATAACCTCGTAAGTAATGGCCAATGCGGATTAATGATGAGTAATTGTAACGATGGTATGATTTTCAATAACAATTTTTCTTTCAACTCTGCCATTGGTATTGGCTTGTATCGAAGTAGTAGAAATGCCATACTTCGCAATAAACTTGATTTTAACGTACGAGGATATAGTCATGGCATTTATTGGCGTGGACAGGATAGCGCAGGTATTTTGGTTTTTGAACAATGCAGCGATAATCAGTTCAATTATAATTCCGCTACACACAGCGGGGATGGATTCTTTTTATGGGCGGGGCAAACTACTATGGATACGGGCGAAGGTGGTTGTAATGACAATATCATTCTGGGGAATGATTTTTCCTATGCCCCCACGAATGGCATTGAGGTTACTTTTAGCCGGAATTTTATTCAACAAAACACCATAAAAGAATGCGATCACGGCATTTGGGGAGGATATAGTTATAATACGTTTATTTCAAAAAACATCTTTGTAAAAAACAGAATCGGAATTGCCATTGAGCACGGGCAGGACAACTCGATATACAACAATAAGTTTAATGGAGATAAAGAGGCTATTAAATTATGGGCAAGAAAAACACAGCCACCCGATTGGATTTATGCTCAAAAAAGAGATACGAGAAGCAAAAACTACCACATTTCCAACAATAATTTTAGAGATAACCCGCTCGGTATTAATGTAACTTTGTCAGATTCTGTCTATGCAAACAAAAACTCGTTTGAAGATTGTAACCGGCCTTATAAAATAGATTCTTCCGTATTTGTTTTTGATAGTGTAAATGGTAGGCCGGGCGGATTAAATGAAATACCGGATAAATATCTGAATGTAAAACCGTTACCTCCTAATTACAAGAAAAAGTATCCGGATTTTAATTTTCCAAAAGGGAAAAAAGAAATTCGCATAACCGAATGGGGTCCTTACAATTTTCAGTATCCCATAGTATGGCTTAGCAAAATAGACAGTTCCGGACGTATGTATTTTGATATCTTAGGGCCGAAAGGAACCTGGAAAATTAAGCGTATAAAAGGGATTGGAGGCATTTTCGTTCAATCAGGAACATTCCCCGCAAGTATAAGCGGAATTAAAATAAGCAATAGCGATGAGACAGTAATTGAACTTGAATACATTGGTGCTTCCTTTGTCAGTCAGCTTGGAGAAATAATTCCAGCTAAACAACCTTATTCCTTCTCTTATTATGCATTTAATTCACCGCTTAACTGGAATGTAAATTGGTATAAATGGGATGAACTGCACGACCCTAATAAAGGCTATTCTTCTTTTCAGCAAGTATTTAATAACACACCACTTTTTTCTACCAATACACCTAAATTAGAATATACCTGGTGGGGTAAAATTGGTGAAAATTTACCTGCCGATTCTTTCGCAACCGTAGCAACTACCACAATTAACCTGCCAAAAGGAAAATATAAGCTGGGGGTTACGGCAGACGATTTGGTAAAATTATATGTTGATGGAAAGCCGGTGATTGATTTTTGGGATGCTTCCAAATACGTGTACGATGAGGATGCGCATCACTCCGTAATTCTTGAACTGGAAGGCAAGCATGATATACGATTAGAGCACGTGGAAAATAGTGGTTTTGCTACTATACTGTTCAGCATAACCCCTGTGAAAGATTGATAACCTTATGGTTGGATAAATTTAATAAGGTTATCGCAAAAACACAACAGCAGGTAATGAAAACAAAGGTGCAATAATTGATGCTGGAAGCTGAGGACTGTTTTTCGGGATAGTGATCTTGGTCACATTTGTTATGTTAATGTCTATTTATTTTTAGGTCTTCAAAATGATGCAAATGACCTTAACAAGGACAAAACGTTTCATTTTAATGTGTATTACCTGCATTGCCTTTGCAGGTTTAATAGCGCTTCTTATAAAACTATTTAGTTAACCATTAATTTTATACATCATGAAAAAGAACATGGGTAATACCGACAGAATTATTCGTATTTTATTGGCAGTCGTTTTTGCCGCTTTATATTTTACTAACACTGTTTCAGGAATACTGGGAATTGTGTTGCTTGTTCTCGGGGTGATATTTGTATTAACCAGTCTCGTAGGTTTTTGCCCTTTATATACAATTTTTGGTGTAAGTACCTGCGCTACCAAAAATTAAAACCGCTATTTCCTATTACACAACGTGTTTAAAGCCATAAATACTTATGGGATTATTAGATTTTTTTACCGGTAAAAAGAAAAAAGAAAGAATATCCGAAGCTCTTGAAAAAGGTGCCATTATAGTGGATGTGAGAACTTCGCAGGAATTTAGCACAGGGCATTTCCCAGGTTCAAAAAATATCCCTCTTCATACGCTTCCTACACGGCTCAAAGAAATTAAGCAATGGAAAAAACCGGTAGTAGTTGTATGTGCTTCCGGTATGCGTAGCAGGCAGGCAAAGATTTTACTGGTAACAAATGGAATTGAAACTTATAATGCGGGGAGTTGGGTGTCACTTTCTAATTATTAGTCATTTTCGTTTCTTTTTATAAATAAAAGGCAGTAATGGATTTACTGCTTTTTTATTTACCCATAAAAGCTTTTTATCAATCCTTATATTTGCCTTTCATGGCAAAAAGTAATGCAGATACTCCTTTGATGCAGCAACACCGGGCTATTAAACAGAAATATCCGGATGCCGTGCTTTTATTTCGTGTGGGTGATTTTTACGAAACATTCGGGCAAGATGCTATCATTGCATCCCAGGTGCTGGGCATTACATTAACTAAAAGAAATAATGGCGCTGCTGCTTCTTCTGACCTGGCAGGATTTCCGCATCATGCCTTAGATACGTATTTGCATAAATTAGTAAAGGCGGGATACCGGGTGGCTATATGCGACCAATTGGAAGATCCTAAAACCGTAAAAGGAATAGTAAAAAGAGGGGTTACTGAAATGGTTACTCCGGGAGTGGCTGTTAATGAAAAATTACTTGAGCATAACAGTAATAATTTTTTGGCGGGCATACATTTTGACGAGGAAAAGAATGGTATTGCTTTTCTTGATATTTCTACCGGTGAGTTTTTTGTGGCAGAGGGAAATAATGAATATATTGATAAGCTACTCCAAACTTTTAAACCTGCCGAAGTAATATTTCAACGTAACCATCAAAAGTTTTTTAAAGAAACTTTTGGAAGCAAATTTTATACATATACCCTTGAAAGCTGGTTATTTGATGAAGCTTACGCTACAGAAACATTGTTGAAACATTTTCAAACCCATTCATTAAAAGGTTTTGGTATAGAAGGTCTCCGTGCAGGGATTATAGCGGCTGGAGCCATTTTGCATTACTTAAAAGATACAGAGCATTCCAATCTCCAACACATTACTTCTCTGCAGCGTATTGACAGGGAGGATTATTTATGGATGGATCGGTTTACCATGCGAAACCTGGAATTAGGAATTGGTATGAACGATGAAGGAAAAACCTTATTTAGCGTGTTAAATAATACGGTAAATCCGATGGGTGCAAGATTATTAAAGAGATGGATTGTTTTACCGCTTAAAAACACCCAAAAAATAAATGAACGACTTGATTTAGTTGAATTTTTTATTAAAGAGGTTGAATTAAGAAACAGAATCTCTCAACACGTTAAACTGTGTGGGGATGTAGAAAGACTGGTTAGCCGACTCCCCTTGCGCAAAATTAACCCGAGAGAAGTTTTACAACTAAGCAAAGGATTACAGCAGGTAGAGGACATAAAAAGAGACTGTGGCAGCGCTGCAAATAATTATTTAAAAAGATTAAGTGATGCACTAAACCCCTGTCACTTTATACTGGAAAAAATACAGCATACCATTATTGAAAATCCACCAGCTTCCTTAAACAAAGGCAATGTTATAAAAGAAGGAGTTCATGCGGAGTTAGATGAATTGCGAAGAATAGCACACGGGGGAAAAGAATACCTGGTTCACATGCAGCAAAAAGAAAGTGAAACTACCGGCATTCCTTCCTTAAAAATTGGTTTCAATAACGTATTTGGTTATTACCTGGAAGTAACCAATACACATAAAAATAAAGTTCCCGAATCGTGGATACGTAAGCAAACGTTAGCCAACGCCGAAAGATATATTACCCCGGAATTAAAAGTTTACGAAGAAAAAATTACCGGGGCTGAAGAAAAAATTTTGCAAATAGAAGCAGAGCTATTTGAAAAATTGCTAAATGAATTGCAGGATTACATCTCTCCTATTCAAACAAACGGGAACATTTTAGCCATACTGGACTGCCTGTTGTGTTTTGCTAATAATGCTTTACAATACAATTACAAAAAGCCGCAATTGCACGAAGGCTTTGAATTTGAAGTAAAAGAAAGTCGCCACCCTGTTATCGAAAGAAATCTGCCTACAGGTGAGTCATATATTGCTAATAACATTTTGCTGGATCCCGCATCTCAGCAAATTATCATTCTTACCGGCCCCAATATGAGTGGTAAAAGTGCCTTGCTAAGGCAAACTGCTTTAATTACATTAATGGCGCATATGGGTAGTTTTGTTCCGGCTGATTATGCAAAAATTCCTTTAACAGACAAGATTTTTACACGGGTAGGCGCCAGTGACAATTTAAGCGGAGGTGAATCAACCTTTATGGTGGAGATGAATGAAAGTGCCAGTATTATAAACAACATTTCTCAACGAAGTCTGATAATTCTGGATGAAATAGGACGCGGCACATCTACTTATGACGGCATTTCCATTGCCTGGAGTATAGCTGAATTTCTACACAACAACCCTGCTGCGCCCAAAACTTTATTTGCTACCCATTACCACGAATTAAATGAATTGGAAAATAAATTACCACGTATTAAAAACTATCATATTACCAACAAAGAAACAGGTAATAAAATTATTTTCCTTCGTAAGTTGGCCCCAGGCGGCAGCACGCATAGTTTTGGCATTCATGTAGCCCGGATGGCGGGAATGCCCCCTTCTTTAATTAACCGGGCAAATGAAATTTTAAAGCAATTAGAAGAAAGCCGGGAACAGCAGAATGGAAAATCAGAATCAACAGAGGATAAACTAAAAAATCTTTCTTCAACCAAAATGCAACTTTCTATTTTTGATGCCCACAGCGAGGTTTTTAATGAAATAAGAAAACTATTGGAGACCACAGATATTAATCGTCTTACACCTGTAGAAGCATTATTGAAATTACAAGAGATAAAAAGTAAGTTGAAATAGTTAGAGATAACTCAACCACCATTTGTTGTGAGTGCTTTTATACTGATTGTATTTTTTACAAACCGGATATAAAAGAATAACCA
Organism: Chitinophagaceae bacterium; assembly: GCA_035703165.1. Classification (GTDB taxonomy): domain Bacteria; phylum Bacteroidota; class Bacteroidia; order Chitinophagales; family Chitinophagaceae; genus AWTP1-9. The sequence continues at coordinate 20,038 of DASSYR010000092.1, read as the reverse complement.
CCACCAGCCACACGGCATATACACCCCACAAACTAAAGCCTAGTCCATTTGGCTTAAAGAAAAAAGGCAAACCAGACGGCACTATGTCTTTCTCACCAAATCCTTGTGCATAAAAAACGATTATTACAATAATATGAATGAGATAAAAATGAAGGATGTAATATAACATAGGAACTTTTCCATATACATTTATTACTTCGGTAAATTTATTTTTTATTTTCTCTATAAAGGCAAGAGACAATATAGCTGGGCCAAGCGTCATGCATAGAAATAAAAGCGACGGAGGATATTTAGTAAGATTAAGGAAAGAAAGAAAAGAATAGATTGACCCTCTTGGTTGCTCATGCCATGGTAAAGGATCGCCATAAAAATTTATAGCCCGGGAAAATAGAAAAAATCCTATCATCGTTAAACCCAACTTAAGTAATGTTTTTCTTCGCCATAAAACATCTACATTCTTGTCGTATAATTTTCCAAAACTATAACCCAGCAGCATCACCCCGGTCCAGGGCAAAAAAGCATATATAATCACAAAAAAATGAGTTTGATCGATCGAATAAAAAGAAAAATTGGAGAAATAAATGAGATTAGCCAGCACACTACCTTTTAATTCATTGCTGATGGAAACAATATTCATAACATTATGTCCTGCAACTATAAGTAAGCCAATAGCTAAAATTATTTTATAGGGTAAATAAATAAATAATCCCAATAAAATCATACTAATGCCGATTGCCCATATAACTTGTAAAATAAATAAATTGTAAAAAGGATTAAATGTCCAGCCAAAAGTGATTATCACTAATTCTACTATTACCAGCCACACTCCTCTTTTAATTAAAAAAGCACTTAGTTCTTTTTTAGACTTGCGTTGACTCATCAGATAGATAGAGGTGCCGGCAAGAAATACAAAAACAGGAGCACAAAAATGAGTAATCCATCTTGTAAAAAAAAGTGCAGGAAAAGTGGTTTGCATGTTTGTTGGATCCAACGCTGCATCGGCTGCCTTTGTTAAAGGAGATTTATACAAAAAATCACGTACATGATCTAATGCCATAATCACCATCACTGTTCCTCGTAAAACATCAATGGATTGAATGCGACTTTTAATAGCTGTTGTTTGCATAAAAAGCTTATGCTTACAAGTTAATAAAATACCTGAGAAAATAAAAGCTGCCCTTTTTGAAACATAGCACTTTTATAGGAACATTGAATACGAATTATGTAATCAATTTTTATAACTATAAACCAAATATCCCCAGGCATCTAATGTTAGAGGAACAGAAGGATCAAAATTTTGTAATTTACCCTGAAAAACATCTTCAAACGTTCCCTTCAGCGAATTGTCAGAAAGATTTACGGTTACTGCGGCAGGTGAAAAATTTAATATAACCAATACCTTATTACCATTTTTTTCTCTCATATAAGCATACACTTTATCATCTTTATTTGTATTTATTTTTTTAAAATCACCATCAATTGCTAATGCCGGATTCTTTTTACGAAGATTCAATAAAGTTTTATAAAAAGGGGCTCTTTTAAATTTATCAAACACTATGGTGTCTTTGTAAAAAAATGAAAGAGAATCTAAAAAGGGTTCTTCCTGTCCGCTGTAAATTAATGGCAGTGAGTTACGCATTGTTTGTGTAAATACTGCAAAAGGAGCATGTTTAACGCCGGGAAATGTTCCGTAATCACTCTTATTCCAGCTATTCTCATCATGATTGCTCGTAAAATACATCCTGGTAGCTCCGATCGGAAAAGATTCGTCTTGCCGCATTAACACACTATCCAGAGAAATTGCAGGCCTTATTCCCAATGCAACTTTTTTCATGATAGAAAACATATCCCATGGGTAAGAAGCATGAAATCCTGCATCGTGCAGCCAGCCTTTATCACCCTCAGCCAGGAAAAATAAATCGGACTTTTCACTTTTTAATTCTTTAATACATTTTTCCCAAAAAAACCTGGGTACCTCAGCTGCTACATCACAACGAAAGCCGTCAATACCGCTGGATAGCCAGTACTTCATCGCATCAATCATGCTATCTTGTAAAACAGGGTTCCAATAATTTAAATCCCTGGTGTCGCTCCAGTCAAATGCGTAAACAGGCTTTCCGCTACTGTCTTTATTGTAAAAATCAGGATGCGTTTGTAACCAATTATTGTCAGCACCACTATGATTCGGAACCCAGTCTATTATCACCTTCATCCCCAAATCGTGACATTTTTTGACTAACAAATTCCAATCATCCATATTACCAAACTCGGGATTAATGGCTTTGTAATCCGCAACAGCATAATAACTTCCTAATACGCCCTTACTATCTACTTTGCTGATAGGTGTAATAGGCATAAACCATAATATATCAACACCCATATCTTTTAAACGTTGCAAGTGAGCTTCAAAAGCTTTAAAAGTACCTTCAGGTGTATATTGCCTCACGTTTACTTCATAAATATTGGACTGCATAACCCACGAAGGAAAAGAACTGCTTTGACCTATAGCTTTGTCAGACTTAGTATTATCCTTTTTTTCAATTAGTTTACAAGAAGTAATCATTAGAAAAAGAATAAGCGACAAAGGCAGTAATCTTAAAAAGAATCTCATACAAATCAATTTTGTGGAAAATTACTGAAATATAATTAGCTTTAAATACACCTTCCCATTTAATCCATTAAAATTATTCTGTTTCATTTCATCGTCAGTTGAAAGCAGGGCTTTCTTTTTCAAAGCAAATAAAATATCTTCGTCAAATAGCCGGCATATTATGGAATCATCAATGTATTATCCGAATTATCTTGCCTTAGACAAAATACTTAATAGCCAGTTTCCCGAAAGTGGCAAGGAAGGGAAAAAAGAAGCTCATGATGAAATGCTGTTTATCATCATTCACCAGGCGTATGAATTGTGGTTTAAACAAATCTTATTCGAAATAGATTCTGTTGCAGCTATTATGAATAAACCATCTGTAAATGATAATTCGCCGGAAGTGCAAACCATCGTACATCGTTTGCAAAGAGTAGTTACCATTTTAAAAGTGTTGGTTCATCAAATTGATATTATGGAAACGATGACACCGATGGATTTTCTTGATTTTAGAGATATGTTACGTCCGGCCTCGGGCTTTCAAAGCTGGCAATTTAAAATACTGGAAGCTAAATTGGGATTAAGATATGAGCATAGGCATGGGCAAGACTATTACACTTCACATTTGAATAAAGTTCATGTAGATAAAATAAAGGAAGTGGAAAAAGAAAAGACACTTCTTACTTTAATCAATTCATGGTTGGAACGAATGCCTTTTTTTGAAGAGGAATTATGGGAGCATTACCAAACAGTGTATAAAAGAAGCCTTGCAGAAGCAGAAAAAGAAAATGCAGCTTTTTTTGAAGAGGTTTTTATAACACGTCTCCCGGACGATACTCGTCAGCTTTCTCCCAAAGCATGCAGGAACGCTTTATTTATTATGGCATATCGCGGATACCCTATGTTGGAACTCCCCTACCAGTTATTAAATACCCTGATGGAGATTGATGAACAACTTGGCACCTGGCGTTACCGTCATTTCAATATGGTACAACGGATGATTGGTACTCGCATAGGAACCGGGGGGAGCAGCGGTGCCGGGTATCTTAAATCGGCCATGGATAAACATTATATCTTTAAAGAAATTGCGCAACTTACCAGCTTTTTAATCGAAAGAAGAAATTTACCAAAGCTTCCTGTGCAAATAAAACAAAAACTTGGTTTTACCAGTTAGTCCTGCGATTAACCGACTGCTTTCATATATCTGTAAAAGACCAACGATCAATATTTTTCGTGACATCCGTCATTAAATAGTTATTGCTGCTTACATAGCTTTGAAACAAGCAAGGCACCAATTATATGAAACTCATTTTACTGCTATTGTTCGGCATTTCTCTGAAAACCATTTATGCCCAATCTGCAACCAGTATCGTCAAGAAAGCAGATGAAAAAATGAGGGGTACCACTTCACAGGCAGAACTGATTATTAAAACTATACGTAAAGACTGGTCTAGAGAAATGGAAGTAAAAGCCTGGATGAAAGGTGCGAATTATTCCATAATCCTCATTAAATCTCCTGCAAAAGATAAAGGTGTTGCTTTTTTGAAAAGAAAAAAAGAGGTATGGAACTGGATTCCGATATTGGAAAGAACGATTAAGCTCCCACCTTCTATGATGAGTCAAAGCTGGATGGGTACGGATTTTACTAATGATGATCTGGTTAAAGAATCTTCAATTGTGGAAGACTATACACATACCTTTTCCGGTGATACCGTAATTGATAAACGAGACTGTTATGTCATTCAATTTATTCCAAAACCCCAAACTGCGGTTGTATGGGGTAAATTAAGAGTTTGCATAGATAAAAAAGACTACCTGGAGCTTTACACTGAATTTTTTGATGAAGAAGGTAAGCTTATTAACATTATGAAGGCTTATGACATAAAAAATATGGATGGCCGCCTTATTCCGACTCACATGGAAATGATACCAACCGAAAAAAAGAACCAGAAAACAGAAATTATTTATAAATCAATTCTCTTTAATCGAAGTATTGATGATAATTTCTTTTCCGTTGAAAAAATGAAACAACTAAATTAATATGTGGCTTATAAAAATGGCTTGGAAAAATATGTGGCGTAACCGTAACAGAACGATTATAACCATGGCCGCCATTTTTTTTGCTGTTTTGCTTTCTATTATTACCAGTAGCTTAAAAACAGGAGTTTTTGATAATCTCATTAAAAATATGGTAAGTTTTTATGCCGGCTATATACAGATACACAAGCAGGGATATTGGAACGAACAAATTTTAGACAATAGCTTTAGTATGTCTGACTCATTAGAACAAAAAATTTTGTCCGAAGGGAAAATTATTGCTATTGCTCCAAGATTAGAATCCTTTGCACTCGCTTCTTCAGAAGATATCACAAAAGGTTGCCTGGTGGTAGGTATTGATCCCGAGAAAGAAAACAAGATTACGGGCATAAAAAATAAAATCATTCAGGGTCATTTTTTTAATACTACCGATAATGCTGTCATGGTATCAGAAGGTTTATTAAAAAGATTAAAACTAAAATTAAACGATACCATTGTTTTAATTGGCCAGGGTTATCACGGCTCTACGGCAGCAGGTAAATATCCTATTATAGGTGTCTTAAAATTTGGCTCACCAGACCTAAATGATAAAACACTTTTCATGCCATTACAACTTACACAGGATTTCTATAGTGCATATAATGTAATAACCTCGTATGTGCTATCTGTAAAAAATACTAATGCCCTTTCTTCTATCAGTAATAATATTCAAAAAAAAGCTGGAAGTAACTATGAAGTCATGACCTGGGAACAAATGATGCCCGATGTTAAACAGCATATTCAAACTGATTCGGCTAATATGCAAATAATACAAGGAGTTTTATACCTGTTAATTTGCTTTGGCATATTTGGAACATTGCTTATGATGATGGCGGAAAGAAGATTTGAAATGGGAATGCTTATTGCCATAGGGATGAAGAAAATAAAATTAGCCGGCATGTTGTTAATAGAGTCTGTATTCACTGTTATAGCAGGATGTTCGTTGGGAATGTTGGCCAGTGTACCAATTGTATTTTATCTGAACAGGCATCCATTAAAAATAAAAGGCGAACCGGCGAGAATATACGAACGGTTTGGGTTTGAAGCAATTTTCCCAACCTCCGTCAGTTCAACACACTTTATAACACAAGGAATAATTGTATTAATTATAGGATTGCTATTATCACTATACCCTGTGTATAAAACTATTCTGTTAAATCCGGTAAACGCAATGAGAAGATAAAAACGAGTTTATGATTATTATTATGGCATGGCGAAATATATGGCGTAATAAAATGCGAAGCCTGGTTATTATGATGTCGGTAATTATTGGCTTATTTGCCGGGATAATGGTGTTAGCATTGTATAAGGGAATGTTGCAAGGACGAGTAAAAACTGTAATTTATGCAGAGGTAGGTCATATACAAATTCATGATAGTAATTTTAAAAAAGATTATGAGCCGTCTTACATTTTAAAAAATGGTGATGATATTCTTACACAACTAAAAAAAATACCACAAATAAAATCAATTGCACTCCGGAGTATAACCCAGGGAATGCTTTCAACAACTACAGGCAGCGCCGGCATACAGATTAATGGAATAGTTTCCGAATCCGAAAACGAAGTTTCACAATTATCAAAAAAAATAATCGAAGGAAAAGGATTTGACCCGCGTAAGAAAAATGAAGCTCTTATCGGGAAAAAATTGGCTGATAAAATGAAACTAAAACTGAATAGCAAACTGGTACTTACTTTTATTGATTCATCTGCCAACCTGGTTTCAGGCGCTTTTAGAGTGGCTGCTATTTTTCAATCGGACAACGCTCCTCTTGATGAACGAAATATTTATGTTCGTCAAAATGAATTGAACGATCTGCTTTCTATTGCCGGCAATTATCATGAAATTGCCGTTATCCTTGATAAAAATCAAAATACCGAAATAATAAAACAACAATTGCAAAAGCAATTTCCCGACAAAAGCATTGAATCCTGGCGAGAAATTTCTCCTGAAACCGATTTGATGGTAAATACGGTAGATGTTTATTCTTACATTATTATTATTATCATTCTCTTCGCCCTGGCTTTTGGCATCATTAACACTATGTTGATGGCTATACTGGAAAGGACCCGGGAGATTGGTATGATGACCGCATTGGGATTAAATAAACTAAAAATGTTTTTGCTGGTATTAGTGGAAACTATTTTTTTAACCATCGCCGGGACTCCCTTAGGCCTTATGATCTCTTGGTTAATAATAAATTATTATAATAAACATGGTCTTGACCTATCTGGCATGGGCAAGGATTTGATGAGCAGCTTTGGTTTTAGCACAATTATTTATCCTGAATTTCCTATAGAAAAAATTATTAGTGTAATGCTTATTGTTATTATAACTGCTTTACTATCCAGTTTGTTCCCGGCTATTAAGGCTTTGAAACTTCAACCCGTAGAAGCATTAAGAAAATAAATTTGAATTGTATGAATACTGTTATTGATGCACACAACATTAGTAAAATTTATAATAAAGAAAACATACCGGTATATGCTGTGAATAACGTGCATTTGCATTTACAGAAGGGAGAATTTACTGCACTTGTTGGGCCATCCGGTTCCGGAAAAACCACGTTGCTTAATTTAATTGGAGGGTTAGATAAACCGGATGATGGTAAAATTGAAATTAACGGAGTGGAAATAACTTCTATGACTTCAAACCAATTAATAGATTTTCGATTAAAAAATATAGGTTTTGTGTTTCAATCGTTTAACCTGATTCCTGTACTTACCGCAAAAGAAAATGCAGAATTTATTATGCAATTACAGGGTATTAATAAAAAAGAAAGAGAAAAGAGAATCTCAACCCTGTTTAAACAAATAGGATTGGAAGACAGACTAAACAGCCGCCCTTCTCAATTATCAGGAGGGCAACAACAACGTGTTGCCGTAGCAAGGGCTCTTGCCTCAAAACCCCAGTTTGTCCTGGCTGATGAACCTACTGCCAACCTGGATTCTAAGTCCGCCGCTAATTTATTAGATATTATGGCTCTGTTGAATAAAGAAGAAAATATGACTTTTATCTTTTCTACGCATGATCAAAGAGTAATTGAAAGAGCAAGAAGAGTAATAACCCTGGTAGATGGAAGAATTTTTTCTGACACAGCCAAAGTGGAAACCGATATTCCGCACGAAATAACAAGCAATACAACATGAGATATGTTGCCACTATAGTATTTGCCTTTATCATTTTTCAATTATCCGGACAGGATAGTGTAGAAAAGGGAAAAAAAATATTTATTACCGGTTATATCAAGAACCTGGAAGCAATCTCGTTTGAGAAAAATTTTAGAGAGCACATTACCAGTAACCTGATTCACAACCGGGTAAATATAAAATGGAAGCTATCTGATAATATTATGCTTGCACTTGAATTAAGAAACCGTCTGTTTTGGGGAGAAGAGATAAAAAAAACTCCTGGCTTTGTTTCTTTTTTACGAAACGAAAATGAAAAGTTTAACGCGTCGGTTACCTGGTTAAATAAGAGTGGAATTATTCTGCATACCAATACCGAACGATTGTATTTAGATTATCGAAAGAAAAATTGGAATTGCCGGATAGGCCGACAACGAGTTAACTGGGGGGTTACCACTACCTGGAATCCCAATGATATATTTAATTCCTACAACTTTCTTGATTTTGATTATGAGGAAAGACCGGGTAGTGATGGAGTTAAATTTCAATACCAACATAACGAGTTTTCTAATACGGAAATGGTTTTTGCTCATAATGGCAATAATGAAAATACGGTAGGCGCTGTACGTTATTTTCTAAACCGATGGAACTATGATTTGCAATTTATTACCGGTTGGTACAATGAACATTTAACTATCGGAGCCGGATGGGCCGGGAATATCAAAAATGCAGGCTTTAGAGGAGAAATACAATATTTCGTAAAGACACAGGATTCTACTAGTCATTTAAACATAACCACAGAGATAGATTATGTATTTAAAAAAGGATGGTACGTAAATGCAGGAATTCTTTTTAATAAGCAAGGATTAAATAAAAAAATTGACGATTGGGGAAAAATTAACCTGAATTTATCAATTGAAAATTTAATGCCTACCAAATGGAATTTTATTGCTAAAATAAATAAGGAATTTACCCCATTATTATCTGCAAACTTTAGTACGGTTTATGCACCCGGAACAAACTTACTGATTCTTTTACCGGGTGTTACTTATAACATGGCAACCAATCTTGATGTTAATTTAATATGGCAATCCTTTTTTGCGAGTATTAATTCGTCATTTGAAGGAGTAAACCACCGTTGTTACATTCGTCTAAAATGGAGTTATTAAAATGAAAGCAACTATAAATCATATTGACAAGGAGATTTCGGGTGGATTAACTGATCAGCAAATTCTTTCACTACAAAAACAATATGGCAGAAATATTTTTGAAGCGGAAAAAACAAGAAGGCTGGCTCATATTTTGACTGATATTATTCGAGAGCCAATGTTTATTATGCTTTCTATAGCATGTGCCGCCTATTTTATTCTTGGTGAATACCAGGAAGGAAGCATGATGTTTATTGCCATGATTATTGTTACGGCTATTTCGCTTTACCAGGAAGTAAAAAGCACAAGGGCTCTTGCGGATCTGAAAAAATTTACAGAACCTAAAATAACAGTAATCAGGAACGGAAAAGAAGAAATTATCCTTTCAGAAGAACTGGTACCGGGAGATGTGATTGTATTAGAAGAAGGAAACAGAGTACCTGCAGATGCATTGATAATACAACAAAATGATCTAACTGTTAATGAGTCAATTATTACAGGGGAATCAATGCCTGTAGATAAGAACATGACCGAAGGTAACAATCATTTGTTCCAAGGCACCATTATTAACTCAGGTAAGTGTTATGCACAAGTAACTGCCACAGGAGGTAATACTACTCTGGGCAAATTAGGCAAATCAATAAGTATCATTCCTACCTCAAAAACTTTATTACAAAATCAAATAGGACGGTTTGTAAAATTTATGGCGGTATTTGGGTTGGTCGCTTTTCTTATTATTTGGGTTATTAACTATATAAACACAGAAAACCTTGTGCAAAGTTTATTGTTTGGATTAACCCTTGCTATGTCTGCCGTTCCCGAAGAAATTCCAGTTGCATTTTCTTCTTTTATGGCATTGGGCGCCTACTATATGGCTAAAAATGGAATCATTACCCGACAACCACAAACCATAGAAAATTTAGGATCTGTAAGTGTTATTTGCCTCGACAAAACAGGAACCATTACTGAAAATAAAATGATGGTTAAAAGTATTTTTGATTATAAGACGGGATTGCTGGAAGATCTCCAAAACACAACTAAATTAAAAAATGGAAGCGTATTACGATATGCAAGATTAGCCAGTGAAATAAATCCTTTTGATGCTATGGAAAAAGCGATTGTGGAGGCTTATGAACAACACATTGATGCAACCGATGAAAAACCGTTAAAAATGATTCACGAATACCCTTTAGGTGGCCGCCCACCCATGATGACGCATGTTTATGAGCAGGATAATACCCATATAATAGCTGCTAAAGGGGCCCCGGAAAGAATTCTTCGAATTTGTAAAGTGGATGACCCCACTGTCTCTAAAATAAAAAACATGATTGTGCAAATGGCTTCGGGAGGGTATAGGGTAATTGCTGTAAGCAGCGCCGTTCATGAAGGTGAATATCCAACAGAACAAGATTATTTTGACTGGACATTTGAAGGATTACTTGCATTATACGACCCGCCAAGAAAGAACGTGCAAAACATTTTTAAACGATGGAATAAAGCCGGCATTAATATAAAATTGATAACAGGAGATTATGCCGAAACTGCCATAAACATAGCCCAACAGGTAGGTATGCAAAATCACGAAAAATTTATTACAGGGGATGTAGTGATGCAGCTTAACTCTTCCGAATTAGAAAAAACAGTTAAAGAAATTAATATTTATGCCCGTATGTATCCGGATGCCAAGTTAAAAGTAATAGATGCCATTAAAGCAAATGGCGATATTGTGGCGATGACCGGAGATGGGGTTAATGATGGCCCGGCACTAAAATCATCGCACATTGGCATAGCTATGGGTAGTAAAGGAACAGAAATAGCTAAGGAAGCAGCTGATTTAATTTTAACAGACGACGATTTGGAAAAAATTACGGTAGCTATACAGCAGGGAAGAAAAATTTACAGTAATCTTAAAAAAGCAGTGCGTTACATTATCTCCATTCATATTCCCATTATTCTTGCTGCCTCTCTTCCCCTAATACTTGGCTGGAGATTTCCGAATATTTTTACTCCTATCCATGTCATTTTTTTAGAATTGATTATGGGGCCAACCTGTTCCATTTTTTATGAGAAAGAACCCGTAGAAGAGGCTGTTATGAAAAAACCGCCCCGGAAAAGAACTTCTAATATGTTTTTGGGAGAGGAACTTTTAATAAGCATCGTGCAGGGTATTATTATTTCCCTGGGAATATTGATACTTTATTATTTCTTTATGAAGGGAAATTATTCGATTGAGTATATACGGACTGTTGTTTTTACAACACTTATTTTCAGCAATATTTTTCTCACTTTTATAAACCGGTCCTTTACTGAAACTTTTGTAAAAACTATTCAATATAAAAATGCACTAACCCCTTTAGTTTTAATTGTATCAGCTATTTTTCTTTCCTCTATTTACTTTATTGCACCCGTACAACAACTCTTTCAATTGACTAATATAAACGCAACTCATTACATTACTTGTGTATTAACGGCATTGTTATGTACCGGCTGGTTTGAAATATTTAAAATGGATTTATGGGGCAAGACATAAGGAAAAACAAAAAAGTAAATAAAATAACTTAAATTAATTCTTTCAGCTTCTCCACTACCCTATCTACTTCATTTTTGGTATTATGCTTACTAAAAGAAAAACGAACAGTTACCTGGTTAGGGTTGTTATTAACAGCTCTTATTACATGACTACCCTGATCGGCTCCGGATGTACAGGCACTGCCACCCGATGCACAAATATTATTAATATCAAGATTAAATAAAATCATTTCAGACTTTTCCGTTTTAGGGAAAGAAACACTTAAAACTGTATATAAACTATTACCCAACGGGTCGCCATTGAACGATATTCCTTTAATGTTTTTCCTCAATTCGTCCATCATGTACAATTTTAATGTACCGATGTAAGCCGAATCGTCTTCATAGTTGGCGGTAGCCAACTCTAATGCTTTGGCAAAACCTACAATACCATAAAGGTTTTCGGTACCGGCTCGCATATTTCTTTCCTGTGCGCCACCATGTATATATGGATTGATGCGTACGTTTTCATTAATATACAGCAGGCCTACCCCTTTTGGGCCATGAAATTTATGGCCACCCCCTGTTATAAAATGAACAGGTGTGTTTCTTAAATCAAAAGGTAAATGTCCTACCGTTTGTACTGTATCTGAATGAAAAATGGCATTGTATAATTTGCACAACTCTCCTACGGCATGAATATCCAGTAAGTTTCCAATTTCATTGTTGGCATGCATTAGTGTAACCAATGTTTTTCCCTCATGCTCAGCTAATAGTTTTTCTAAGTCCTCCAAATCAATATGTCCATTGGGTAATACTTTTACATAACTTAATTCTATCCCTTGTTTGCTTTTCAAGTATTCAACCGTATGAAGGGTAGCATGATGTTCAATAGGCGAGGTAATAATATGAGTACACCCCAAATCCCGGATGGAAGCGGAAATAGCCGTATTGGAACTTTCTGTTCCCCCACTTGTAAAAAAAATCTCAGCCGGATGTGCATTTAAAACTTTAGCCACAGCTTTGCGGGCATTTTCAATGGCCAGCTTGCTCTCCCTGCCATAAGAATAAATAGATGATGGATTGCCAAATTTTTCGGTTAAATAGGGCATCATCGCCTCAAGTACTTGTGGGTCGAGCGAAGTAGTAGCAGCATTATCAAAATAAATACGATCTATCCCCATACAAATTGGGATTGTAATAAGTTATTAAAATGCCGCAAAGATATGTAATTCCAGCTTTTTGGAGGATGTTAGAAGCTACATAAACTCTCTAATATCCTGCATTAAACGGTGAGCCATATTTTGAGCTGTGGTCTCAAAATTACTTTCGCTGTAAATGCGAATAATAGGCTCGGTGTTGGATGGACGAAGATGCACCCAACCGGTATCAAATTCTATTTTTATTCCGTCTTCGGTATTAATCGGCTGGTTTTTATATTTCTTTTGTATCTTTTCAAAAATAGGTTTTAAATCAACTCCATTTCCCAAATCAATTTTATTCTTGCTCATTACATAATCCGGGTAGCTATTGCGTAATTGCTTAGCGCTTTTTTTCGATTTAGCCAAATGGGACAGAAACAGTCCTATCCCAATTAAAGCATCACGTCCATAATGAAAGTCAGGAACAATGATACCACCATTACCTTCTCCGCCAATTACTGCACTTACCTCTTTCATTTTCTTTACCACATTTACTTCGCCAACAGCACTGGGAAAATATTCTCCTCCATTTTTTACAGTAACGTCTTTTAAAGCACGGGTAGATGACATATTGCTTACTGTATTACCCGGCCTTTTACTTAATACATAATCTGCTACTGCCACCAATGTGTATTCTTCACCAAACATACTACCGTCTTCGCACACAAAACAAAGCCTGTCCACATCGGGATCTACGGCAATACCTAAGTCGGCCCCTTGTTTGTTCACTTCGTTGCTTAACTCCCGCAAATGCTCTGGTAATGGTTCAGGATTATGGGCAAATCTTCCGTTGATCTCCCCGTTTAAAAGAAAAATTTCTTCTACCCCAAGCGCCCTTAATAAAGCGGGTACATAGGTAGCGCCACTGCTATTAATGGCATCCACCACCACTTTAAACTTTCTTTTTTTAATGGCTTTAACATCTACAAGATCATAATCAAGAATGGCATCTATATGTTTTTGTAAATAAGAATCATTGACTGTGTGAAAACCCAATCTTTCAACAGGGGCAAATTGAAAATCCTCTTTTTCCGCCAGTTGTAATACTCTTTCTCCCTCTTCGGCAGATATAAATTCTCCTTCGCTATTTAGTAATTTCAAAGCATTCCATTCTTTGGGGTTGTGGCTGGCTGTAATTATTATTCCTCCCGCTGCATTCTCCATTTTAACAGCAATCTCTACAGTGGGTGTTGTACTTATTCCCAAGTCCACTACATCCAATCCCAGGCCTGTTAAAGTGCTTACTACCAGGTTTTTTATCATTTCTCCACTTATGCGTCCATCCCTGCCAATAACTATTTTTTTACTATTATTATCGGCTATTATGGTGCCAAAGGCTGCCGTAAACTTTACAATATCCACAGGAGAAAGATTTTCGCCGGGTTTGCCACCTATCGTTCCACGAATACCGGATATTGACTTCATCAATGCCATAATCAATCTGTTTTCAGGTTTTGCTGATTGCGAAAATAACAGTTTTTTATTAATTATAATTAGTAAATTATTAAGGAGTAATAAATAATAAAATATCTATCTGTATGCTGGCTGACAATAAATTTATACAACATAGCATCTAAAAGACAAGAATTTAATATATGATTTTATATACAAGCTCTTTAAGCAATGAGGCATCGGAAGTACCGGAATCTCCAACTCCGATACTTTTTAAATTGTATTGGTGTAGCAATAACAAGGTTTTTTGAGTAGCCTGAAAATCGTAATTAGCGGAAGCTGTTTTGTAATCTTTTACAAAAAAGGGACTCACTCCAAGGCTTGCCGCAATACTTTTATCATCATTAGATGGTAAGCCATATATCGTATATACTTTGCTGAAAAAATTATACAAAACAGGTAAAACCTGCTGTATAGGGGCTGCTTTTGGATTACTTTCAAAATACTGGATTATTTGTACAGCTCGTTGTAAATCTTTTTTTACCAATGCCTGCTGCAGTTCAAATACATTATACTCTTTACTAATACCTACATAGTTTTCAATGTCGTCTCCTGTTATTTCCTTTCGCTTGTTTATATTTATCAGTAGTTTTTCTATTTCATTAACGATGCGACTCAGGTCATTTCCAATATGTTCTACTAATAGATGTAGCGCTTTCGGCTGAATGGTAAACCCCTTACTTTGGATAAAATCATTAGTCCAGCCGGGTAACTGATTATCATACATCTTTTTGGTAGAAAGAAATTCACCTTTTTCCTTTAACAATTTGGCAAACTTGGTTCGTCCATCCACTTTTTTTTCTTTGTAGGATACCACGAGAATTGTTGAATACAAAGGATTTTCTATATAGGATTCTAATTTCTCTACATCCCGCATCTGCTGGGCTTCTTTTAACAACACTACTTGTTTTTCGGCAAACATTGGGTAGCGCATACAAGCATTAATTACATCAGCCCAATTAGCATCTTTACCATAAAAAACACTAAGATTAAACCCCACTTCCGACTCACTTAAAATATTGTGCTCTGCATAATTCATTACTTTATCTATAAAATAGTCTTCTTCTCCTTCCAACCAGTACACCGGACGAAATGATCTTTTTTCCCAGTCAGAAATTATTTTTTCTACACTCATAACTCAAAATTACTGGATTCCTGTAGTGCTAAAAATAAAAACTCAAGTGGCGAGGTAATCTTATACATTTATTAAATCTAACGTGTTCTATACCGTAAATATATTTTCCTCTGGTATTAATGGCTTATTTTCCAGCCGAAGTAAAATTTGCGCTACTGTAATTACGTCTTTTTGGCAATATTCGGCAATACGAAGCATGTCTTTTTGTTCATAAAAAACCTCTCGTACCATACTGCCATCCATATCCTCTTTTGGAGTGTTTATACCTAAGCAGGCGGCCAGTAATTTTAAAGAAGTAAAATGCTTGTAGTCTCCAAATTTCCAGAGTTGAAGCGTGTCTGTCATTTGTGTTTCCCAGGGCTTTTTTCCGCTCAATTGCAAACTGGGGGGCAATTTCATGTTATTAATTATAAGCCTTCTACATAAATACGGGATATCAAATTCTCTTATATTATGTCCGGCAAACTGAAAATCTCTGTGCAAACGACTGTGAGTATTTACTAACTCAATAAATTGTTCTAACAGTGTTATTTCATTATCATCAATCAAAGATTTTAATTTAAAACATAATCTTTTTCCCTTATCTTCATAAAAAATTCCGGTGGAAATACAGATGATTTTTCCAAACTCTGCCATGACGGAGGCTCTTTGTAAATAAAACTCCTCAGCAGAAATATTTTCTGGCATGGTTTTGGAAATTTTATCATGCCATAGTTTCTGCCAATAAGGATTTAATTGTGTGTAAGAAGGTTCTTGTGGAACTGTTTCGATGTCCAAAATAAGCAGATGTTTCATATAATTACTTGATAAAGTTTATAAATATAAAAAATTGATACTAAATATAGTACCCCGATTAATTGAAATTTTTTAATACAGGGTTTTAAACCTAAATTTAAACAAATATAAAAATAGAGCTATGACTTATTCAAATTATCCGCCTACCAATCCACAGGTAGAGCCACCTACAAAAAGAGACAACAGGACAATTATTTATGGCGTATTAATCTTCTTGTTACTAGCCTCATGGGGTTATATTATATGGTCCAGAACGCAACATAATGAAACAGTAGCCACAAAAGATGCACAGATTTATAATTTGGACTCTGTGAAAAATCAACTCGAAACTGATTATAGGGCAGCAAATGTACGTTTAGATGAAATGATGGGGAAAAATGCAAAGCTTGACAGTCTTTTGAAGAGAGATGAAGCCGATATTGCTAAGAAAAACCGGCGTATTAAAGAATTGCTGGCAAAACAAAATGCTACTGAAGCAGAACTTAGAGAAGCAAAACAATTGATTTCTGAATTAAATGGACGAATTGATGGGTATATAGCAGAGATAGAAAAGCTAAAAGGAGAAAATCTGCAATTAACACAAGACAAAGAAGTACTAACACAAGAGAAACAACAGCTTACCCAGGAAAACTCTACCTTAACAGAGACTAAAGTGAAGCTGGAAGAAAAAGTAGATGTAGCATCTACCTTAAATGCATCAAACATCAGCATTGTTGCTATTAATGAAAAAGGAGGTGGCCAGGAAAAAGTAACAACGGTAGCAAAACGGGTTGATAAATTAAAAGTTAGTTTTGATGTTTTTAACCGAATTGCAGAAGCCGGGGAGAAAGAAGTTTTTGTAGTAATTACAGATCCCACGGGTACGGTAATTTCAAACGAAGCATTGGGTAGCGGTAAATTTGCAGCCAGGGAAGAAGGTGAAAAATTATTTACTAAAAAACAAATGGTAAGTTTTACTACTGGTCAAAAAGTTACTACGGTTGTTGAATGGAAACCTAATTCAAAATTTGTTACCGGTGACTATAAAATTGAAGTATATAACAATGGATTTAAAATTGGTGAAGCAACTAAGACTTTGAAAAAAGGAGGTTTGTTTAGCTAATTCAATTTCATTAAAATAATCAGACCACCCGATTTTCCGGGTGGTTTTTTTATGTAATAGTCTGAGAAAACAATGATCGTTTGCGGAAATAATTAAAACAAGGCTCTTAACGTTACCCTACCCACATGAACGGTGGTAGCAGTACCAGCCTTTCTTCCCTCGTATTGAAAATTTAATTCAATATTGTTTGACAAACGCCTTACCAAATCAACTGTCCACAAATAGTTCTTACCTGGCAGTAATCCATCCAGCATAATATAACCCACCGTAGAGCTTGCAGAGGGTTTTGCAACTAATTTACTGGTATAGGTAATTTGGTTATACTGAAACCTGGCATTAATGGATGTAGATGATAACACGTTGTATTTTGATTCAGCAATAAAAGCATGATTAATTGACTTTTCTTTATCGCCTTCCTTATTATTGCGTTCATCAAATTTATAGCTTACGGTAAACCGGAAATCTGTTCCTTTTACATAGCTGAATTTAGGCTCCAGGCTTACCTGGCTAATTAAATAATTGCGGTTTCCAAATTTGGGATTTTGGTTTGATAATTGATTTCTGACATTTTTCCCGATTAATTCTGTGGTTAATTTTTTGGAGAGATTCCAACGTAACCGGGCCGTTAAGTCTCTAAAATTTCGTGATTCTACCCCATAAGTAAGCAATGATTTTGCCTTATTTAACAGGTGTGTAAAATCAAACCCCCATTTTGTATTTAACCGGTTAAAAAATAATGTATTCGTGTAAACAGATGTTAAAGAAATCAGGGCTGTATCGTTAACTTTTGAAAAAGGATTAAATACATAATTATTCTTGGCAATTTCTTTTTTCCCTGTTTGTAAGGACGATTGTGCAGAAATTTTGGAAAGAAACAGCTTCATGCCTCTTGCCCTGGCTACATTTATGGCATTACGTGGTGTAATAATAAAGCTGTAATTAAACTGTGTATATGCAGCTTTTATATATTCATTTGTGGGGGTGAATATGCGAATATATTTTGCCTGGTCGCGATAAATGGCTAACTCAAATTCATTAAGCTGGGGGATTCCATCATCATTATAATCCCGCCAGGTGTATTCCCCCTGCCCTGCCGGAACTTCAAAAAAAGTGAATTCTCTTTTTTGTTCCTGCCCGGCCCCCAATTCGTACAATACACTTCCGGTAAGTAATCCATGCCATTCATTGATGTTATATTCAGCTCTTCCTAAAATGCTTTTATCTGCTTTTTGCCTGCTGATAGAAGGATTAATAACATTTAACTGGCGAAAAGTGGTATTAAAAACAAGCTGATGTTTCTCGCTTTTCATTAATTGTAGAGATAAGTTAATATTATGACTCCTATCCGCACCATCAAAATTCTTTTTTACCGGTAATTTGTCTCGACGGGTATAATAAGTAATGCCCCATCTATTAGCGTTGGATGCGGAACGAACATACCATTGAAATACATCAAAGGAAAAACTGTTAAATAGCAATGTGTCTGTATTTTTATTCTTTATGGGATTATATTCAATTGCATAATTTAAACCTGTTTCAATTTTATTCAATTTTATAAACCTTTTCTTAAAATCAATGATAGGTCTGATAAAAGATCCTTTGCTAATACCACTGTCGAAGGAAGAAATACTAAAAGTAGCATCCCACTCCCATCCATGTTTTTCAAAATGATGTTTTATAATTTCTCTGTTGCCCTTAAATATATTCCCTCGCTGATAATTGTTATACTCCAATTTTAAATACCTTGTTTCGGAATGTTTTAATAAAAGCGAAGTAAGCAGAATTCTTTCTTCATCGGGCTGAAGAAAAAATGGCAAACTCCAGTCGCGGGTAAATTCAACTGAGCGAAGACGTTCGAGAGGGCGAAACTCTTTTTGTACATACTCATACCCTATATTCGTTACTAAATCAAGTTTATTGGAAGGGTTGGAAGATAGCTTTTGCTCATGCTGAAACAAAACTCTTCCGGCAAAACCCAGGTCGTCGCCTTTGTTTATTCTTGAAAATGTATTAACATCATAATTACTTAATGCTATTTCGGTATTGACGGATGTTTTTGAAGTAATAGCATAATCCATACCAAGACTAATCAATTGCTGTTTACGCGGCGCTACGAGACGTGTAACCGGAGCATATCGTCCTTGTTTTATACCATTTTCGGGAGCAACCCATTTATATACCCTCCCATTAGCGCCATTAATATCCGGAACATAATCTCCATTACCTTGTCCAACATCCACAAATGACAAACTATATTGCGCTTTCGAAGGATCAATGGAATACACAAATACAGAATCATAGGTGTTAGAATTTATAGTGGAATCTACTATTCTGTACAGTATTTTACCCGCATCAAAAATCGTATCCCTGGTAATGTTGGGATAAAAAGCTTTTTGTACACTATCCCCTAATTGACTCAAAAAGAACTTCTGTTCCTGGTTAAGCTCCTGGTTAATAGAAGTATTTTTTGAGTCGGAATTAGAAAATGCATTTATTCTAAATCTTAGCTTATCATTTATTGTTAACTCATCGCCAACAATAATTTGAGCATTTAAAAAATTACGGTCAGCGTATTCAAACTCTACCTGTAGGCGCCTGTCCTTATTAATCATCCTCTTGGGGGTAAATGTTATTTCAGCTGTATTGTAATTAATAACATAATCCTGGTCTTCTCCTCGTTGTAAGAGTTCGCCGTCAATAAAGACTCTTTCTGTGCCCGGCAATACTATAAAAAATTGTTCCCCATTTGCACCCTGTAACCTGTACGGCCCCTGATTTCCTTCTAATCCCTGAAAAATATTACGGGTAAATTTTCCTTTGGCAATGGCCCCGCTTATAACAGACTTGTTGCTACCCTTAGCAAATACGGGTACCTCATTTTGAAAAGAGATACCTTGTAAACG
>DASSYR010000080.1:0-6181 GCA_035703165.1 Chitinophagaceae bacterium | reverse complement strand
AGAGCCAGTTATGTTGTTAGACAAAACAAATTAACTTTTGTGCTGACAACTCCTTTGCGTATCAATAACGAAATGGCAGATCATGTTTACAAACATGGCGATGGTGTAAAAGTATTAGCATTACGTGTGGACAATGCTACTGCTGCCTGGAACGAAACATCAAAAAGAGGAGCCAAATCATACATGGAACCACAAACCTTAAAGGATAATGATGGCGAGGTGGTGTTAAGTGGTATTCACACATACGGCGACACTGTTCATGTATTTGTAGAAAGAAATAATTATCAGGGTGCTTTTATGCCCGGCTATCGTAAATGGGAGAATGAATATTTTAAACCAACATCCACCGGTTTGTTGTATGTGGATCATTGTGTAGGAAATGTAGGTTGGAACCAAATGAATCCCTGGGTAAAATTTTATGAAGATGTGATGGGATTCCGCAATATTTTATCGTTTGACGATAAAGATATTTCTACCGAATATTCTGCCTTAATGAGTAAAGTAATGAGTAATGGAAACGGGTATATTAAATTTCCTATTAATGAGCCGGCAAAGGGTAAGAAGAAATCACAGGTAGAAGAATATCTTGAATTTTATAATGGAGAAGGTTGTCAGCATGTAGCCTTGGCAACGAATGATATTGTAAGCACCGTTACCGAATTACGCAATCGGGGTGTTGAATTTTTGCGGGTACCCGTCACTTATTATGATGACTTGCTTGACAGAGTAGGGCGTATTGATGAGGATTTAGAACCGTTAAAGGAATTAGGCATCTTAGTTGACAGAGATGATGAAGGTTACCTCTTACAATTGTTTAGCAAGCCTGTGGAAGACAGACCAACCCTTTTCTTTGAAATTATACAACGCAAAGGGGCTAAAAGTTTTGGGAAAGGTAATTTTAAGGCTTTATTTGAGGCAATTGAACGTGAGCAAGGCGCCAGAGGAAATTTGTAGTTATAAAATATTAAAAATTTATTATATTTATAACATGCAAATAATGTGTTATATAATATGAAGATGAAGTATTGTTTTTATCTTTTAATAGGCAGTTTTCTCTCCTTTGGTATAAAAGCCCAAACCAGTAGTATTAATTTACAGGTATTTGGTGTAAAGGCTGATTTAATTCGGGAAAAAGTAGAAGATACACTCCAAAAACAATTTACAGAAAAGGGACTGAAGTGGCCAGCCAGGTATCTTTTCATTCGCACCTATAAATACGATAAGCAATTAGAAGTATGGGTGAAAAATGATTGGGAAGAGCCTTTTAAATTATTTAAAAGCTATAAAGTGTGTATAACCTCGGGCACTATTGGGCCCAAGAGAAAAGAAGGGGATAAGCAGGTGCCAGAAGGATTTTATTATATAAATGAATTTAATCCAAACAGCAATTATCACTTGGCCCTGGGATTAAATTATCCCAATTCATCAGACAGAATGCTATCGGATGTTGCAAGACGGGGTGGTGATATTTATATACACGGCAGTTGTGTTAGTATTGGATGTATTCCCTTAACTGATGAAGTTATTGAGGAGGTATATGTTATAGCTGCTGCATCAAAGGCCCGTGGCCAGGATTTTATACCCGTGCATGTTTATCCCGTCAACTTTAAGGTTAAAAAAAGTTTTGAGTATTTGAGGAAGTTTACGGAAGAACCATCTTATTCTTCTTTGGCAGCTCAATTTAAAAATGCTTTTTATTATTTTGAAGAAAAACGCCAGTTACCCGTTGTAATGGTAAATGCCAGGGGAGAATATGTAGTGAATGCTCCTGAAGCGAAAGATAATTTTTACACAGAAGTAAGGGACAGTTTGAATGAAGATATAGCCGTAAAATTTGGTGTAGCAGATAATGTTGACAGATTGCCGGCATTTAAAGAAGGGAATGCTACTTTTCGCAATTTTCTTGTTAGTCTGGAAAAAGATATGGCGCCACTTTTGCCTTCGGGTATGCATCGGATTTATTTGGTGGTAGAATTTATAATAGATAAGGAGGGGAATACCGTTCATGCACAAGTAACCAAAGGTGGAGCCGAAACAATAAATGAAAAAGTAATTGAGAGCTTTGTAAATAATTGTAAGTGGATGCCTGCGATAAAAGAAAACCAACCCGTTGCATCAAAACTTGTGCAAAGCCTTACCATAGAACGACCGGAAGAAGACTGATTAACGAATATAGGATGGCAAATTAAGTTTTTATACTGTCGCTTTTGCCGGGTTTATTCGTCAAGCCTAAGTCGCTGCTGATGTTTGGATATATTAATTTCTCAAAATCTGAAACATTTCTTGTTACTAATATCAGATTGTTTGAAATAGCTGTTGCTCCGATTAATAAATCAGTTAAGTTATGCAAAAAAGACGATAGCGTTACGTCAGCCGGGGCAAATGCTGATAGCGAACAAAAAGCTGAAAACACATTCAGAAGCAGCCATGACACAAAACCCAATGTTGTAGGCTTGCCTTCGTCAATCAATGATATTTGGTCGCACCCAATGAATAAAGATGTCCCACAAAAACACAAGCAATTTTTTAATACAGTTAAGTCTTATTTGGACAGTTGTCCCACAAATGAAAGTGGCAAACAAGTGATTGACGGGGATGAATTTGTCAATCTATTGTATGCTTTAGGAGCTAAGCTTGTCATTTGAGCATCATGTCAATAATTTTAGCTTTAACATAATCTTTCCCGTAATTAAAAGGAGAAGGTGTTATAAAATACTCATCGTTGTCTCCTTTTATATTATTTTCTTTTAAATACTCTTCCCCTATATCGAAAAGATATTCTAATAAATACTGAATAGACATTTCTGGTGTTATGTGTGGTTGTTCTGGTATAACAGAATGTGTCCCCAATACAATTAGAACATTGCTATAATCACTTTGGTTTCTAAGAAACAATACGATACTTGTTGTAAGAGTTCCGTCGCCTAAGAGATTTGTACGTTGCAGGTCTTGCACCCACGGCAATGATAACGGTACTCCCGTAACTGGCTCACTGGATTTCATTTTCCAATTAGGAACAGAAAAGGCCAATGAATATGTCCTTATTAAGACGCCGTCACGTCTTACATCAAATGGTGCTTGTTGCATAGTATAAAGTTTATTGTGTTGTGTCAACAGTAAAGAATATTTCCCAACCAGAAGTAAGCCCTGCATCTCTATCCAATGACCACCATGAAAATAACTGCTCAATACGGGCTTGCCTAACAATTGTATTAGCACATTGCTCTAATACCTATTATTTTATTTCTTTTTCGCAGTTTTTTTCTTAACGGCTTTTTTCTTTGGTACTGATTTTTTAGGAGCAGCGGTTTTTTTTGCAGCAGCTTTTATTTTCGCTTTCTTTTCAAACGCTCCGGGAATTTCTTCTTCAATCATTCTTTTCACCTCATCTAAGGAAACAGTCGTTAATTCTTCCGCCGTGTATTTACTCCCATTTGCTTTGCGACCAACCTTTATGATTTTTTTATTAAACTTGATTATTGGTCCCCATCTTGCATTTTCGATAGAGATTTTATCCTCCGGCCATTGTTGTATAAACCGATTGGCTTCTTTTTCCACTTTGGCATCAATCAGCTCTTTAATATCCGCTTTGCTTAAGTTGTCAAAGTTGTAACGCCTCGGAACGTTTATAAATATATCGTTCCACTTTATAAAAGGGCCGAACCTCCCTTTGCCTTTTGTTACCGGTTTATCCTGGTAAGTAGCAATAGGAGCATCTGCCTGTTGTTTTTCTTTAATCAATGCAATGGCCCTGTCTAAATCCATATCCAATGGTTCTTCCCCCCTGGGTATGGAAATGAACTGCTCTCCAAATTTTACATACGGCCCAAAACGTCCCACGTTCACTAAGACTTCTTGCCCATTGTATTCGCCTAATGTTAGAGGAAGTTTAAATAAATCCAATGCTTCATCCAATGTTATGGTTTCAATACTTTGTCCATACTTCAGTCTTGCATACCTGGGTTTTTCTTCATCATCTGCATTTCCAATTTGTACCATTGGACCATAACGTCCCATACGGGCAATAACCAGTTTACCACTGGTGGGATCGTGTCCCAATTCTCTTTCGCCGCTGGCTCTTTCCGCCGTTTCAATTGTTTTGTCCACATCTTTTTTAAAAGGCAGGTAAAAGTCATCTATCATCTTGTTCCACTTCATTTTTCCTTCAGCTACTTCATCAAACTCTTCTTCAATTTTTGCCGTGAAACCATAATCCATAATATCATCAAAATACTTATTCAAAAAATCTGTAACCACTAATCCCAAATCGGTAGGGAAAAGTTTGGCCTTTTCAGCCCCTGTATTTTCAAATTCTGTTGTAGAAGAAATTTTGTCTGCTTTTAATTTTAAAACCCGGAATTCTCTTTTAATACCTTCTTTGTCCCGCTTTTCCACATAACCTCTTTTTAATATGGTAGAAATAGTAGGCGCATAAGTAGAAGGACGACCAATACCCAATTCCTCTAATTTTTTTACTAACGATGCTTCTGTGTATCTTGGCGCGGGTCTGCTAAAACGTTCTATTGCATTCATTTCCTTCAAAGTCAAAACTGTACCAACCGTTAGTGGTGGCAGCATGCCTTCCTGTTCAGAGCCTGCCTCATCTTCCTCATCATCCCGGTCTTCCCTATATACTTTTAAAAAGCCATCAAACTTTAATACTTCTCCTTGTGCAGTAAGTTCTTCGTTACCTGCATGCGGGTCGGTCCGGTTGGTAGAAATATTTATTTTGGCTATTGTTTTTTCCGTTTCGGCATCTGCCATTTGGCAGGCCATTGTACGTTTCCATATTAATTCGTACAATTTTTTACAATCTGCATCCTCAACCGTGGTGTTTTCCATATAGGTGGGGCGGATAGCCTCGTGTGCTTCCTGTGCACTTTCATTTTTGTTTTTGTATTTGCGAAACTGATGATATTCCCCACCATACATCGTTTTTACGGTTTTGGTGATATCAGCAAGCGCCGTGTTGCTCAAATTCACACTATCCGTACGCATATATGTTATTCTTCCACTTTCGTATAATTTTTGTGCCAGTAACATGGTGCGGCTTACTCCATATCCTAATTTTCGACTGGCTTCCTGTTGCAATGTGGAAGTAGTAAAGGGGGGAGCAGGCGACTTCTTTCCCGGTTTTACCTGAATATCGCTTACAGTATATTTAGCACCAACACATCTTTGTAAAAAACTTTGAGCATCTTCTGCAGTATTTTGTTTTTTGCCTTCTGCGCCAAATGTTACTAATTTACCAGACACATCTTTTGCAGTAAATTGTGCTTCAATTTTAAAATTACTACTGGCATTAAAACCGTTAATCTCTCTTTCTCTTTCTGCAATTAAACGTACGGCTACACTTTGTACGCGGCCGGCGCTTAAATTACTTCCCATACTCATTTTGCGCCATAATACCGGACTTAATTCAAAACCCACAATACGGTCAAGCACTCGACGTGCTTGTTGGGCCATCACTAAATTCATGTCCAGTGTGCGTGGATTGGCTACGGCTTGTTGAATAGCCGGCTTTGTAATTTCGTGAAACACGATGCGTTTGGTGGTTTTGGGATCAAGACCCAACACTTCACACAAATGCCAGCTTATGGCCTCACCTTCGCGGTCCTCATCCGTTGCCAGCCACACCTCATCACTTTTGTTGGCTAAAGTTTTTAATTCCTTTACTACTTTCTCTTTTTCGGATGGAACGATATAGTGAGGTTTGTATTTATTTTCAACGTCAATACCCATTTCTGCCTTGGCAAGATCACGAATATGCCCAAAACAACTCTTCACCTGAAAATCTTTACCCAGGATTTTTTCGATGGTTTTTGCCTTAGCAGGCGACTCTACAATTAATAAATTTTTTGCCATTTAGTACTTAAAAATTTTGGTTATCAGGATGTTGGAATAATTTAATGACCTGCTTTTTTAAAAAAAAGATCTGTTAAATCCGGTGCAATATTATAAAAACAACGGAAAATGTGAGTTTTTTCTTTTAAAACAGTTTGACTCTGTTTGAGTTATTTGATTTTATGATGTTTTTTTATTATTAATTAACCCAAGTTTCCTGAAATAGAAGCATTTGAGATAGAATAATTTTGAGTTGCGAAAACAAAACCCCTACTCAAATGCTTCAGGACAAAGTTATTGGAATCTATTGTTTAGTTGATGATATTTTAAAAGGCAT
>DASSYR010000058.1:0-2538 GCA_035703165.1 Chitinophagaceae bacterium | reverse complement strand
CTATGCTGATACTTAACAACATCAGAAACAAGCTTGTAGCAAGAATATTTGCAACTGTTAAGCGGCAAACGCCGTATGTGTTTACAATGCAGTTTGCTACTTAAATTAGTTTTGGATTTGTCATAGAATGCTGGGAATTAGGTTGTGCCTTTCCTTTTTTATCTGTTTTATTTTTTTATGAATTTACAATATGGGTAGCCACTACATCCATAAAATGATCCGTATTTTCCATTTCGCATTAGAAGTTTTTGGCCACATCTCGGGCAAATGTTCTTCTCAATACTCTGTCGCAAATTGTAAATTTTGTCAATGTGTTGTTCGTTTGTCAGTTGGGGATTATTTTTGTGGTCAATTAGTTGGGTGTAAATTTGTTCAATCTCTGTAGCAGTTAATATTTCTTCTCTATCTTGCTTGAGCCATCGTTTCATTTCCGAAATAGAGCCTACATAAGCGTCAAAATATGTCATTATATTGGCTTTTGGAAAAACGATAATAGAAACAAAGCAATCCTTTCTACCTACTATTTTACTCAATGCGTAAATGTGACTTTTGTTTTGAAGTATTGGATTGTAAAATCGGTGCTTTTCTCGTCCGTATGCCAAAACCTGTGTCCATTCCTTTTGGTTATCTTGCCCGTATATTTGTCCAGAATAGTTTTTTGTTTCTATAACGAAAATACCTGTTTTACGGATAATTATGTGGTCTATTTGGTGTGATTTGCCGTCATAGGATAGTAGCAAATCGTTGATGACATATTTTTCATTTGGAATGTCCCCACCCAAACTTAATTTTACTCGCAATTCACCTATCGCCCCTTTTGTTTTAGGTGATTTTAGAAAAAGAATTACAAAAACTAAGAGGACAACAATAATAACTACAATTATGGATTCCATATATTGTCAATATTTTATGTCCAAGTGGCTATCGCTGAAACAACGACCTGCTGTGTCTGGGCATAACCTATAACAACTGTATTAACGCATTACTCTAATATCTATTATACTCACACAATTTTTCCCGCTAAAACATCAAAGCGCCTCCTGCTTTTTCCCCGCATAATAAATACCCACGGCAAACAGTATGTTTTTAACAATATTATTGACATTGTGAAAACCCCATACCAACATACCTGCATCAGCAGGCAAATTGGTAAACACGTAATTTGCTATAATAAACAGAAAAAGGTTAAAACTAAAATAAAGAAAAACAGCTGTATTAATCCAAAAGGGTGAATAGTGCCATATTTTTTGTGCAGGCAGGGTTATCATTAATTGTCGGTAATAAAGAACGCAATAGGTTAACAGTACTACATCCTCTATGGTACGTAACCCACTTTGAAAATCATTAAAGCGATCAAACATCAGGATGAAGAAAATATATAAAACCGAATAAAGTGCCGTTGCAGTATAAATTAATTTTCGGTTAGAAAGAAGTTGGGCAAAGGAGTAGCTTAATAACAAGAACTGAAAGATAAAGTAGGTATTAAAGGAGTAAAAACCCCCATAACCATTAAATACAATAAAGAGATTTATTATGTCGAATAAAAAGGAAATGACCGCCAGGATAAATATGGTTACGACATATCCTTTTTTTCTTTTAATTAAGAATAGGCTGACCGGAATCAGAGCCGAGGATATGGAAGTATATACTAAAGCATATAAAAAGGTATTCATAAAGTCAGTCTTATATTTTATTTACGGTATTACTGGTTATTAGGGCAATAAGGCGGGCATGATACTGACGCATCCACAGCTTCCAATAACTGCGTACCCGAATCACCCCCCATTACCATCAGCAATAGCTGCGGTTTACCCCCATCATTTAAAGCAGGTTGTATCTCCACCCTTTTATAAGACTCTATTTTTTGTATGTCTTCAAAAACATGCAAACCAAAAAAATGATACCGGATGCTGCCCGGTGCATTGGCTTGTATATAATTATCCGCCCATGCTTTGGCCGTAAAGTTGTTTACCACTTCTCCACTATGGGTATCAATAATAAGCGGGGAGTCCCAGATAGCATTACCAGATACAATGGTTATAGCCAATAGATGGTAAGCCCCGTTGTCATCCTGTGTATGATGTAACGCCACCCCCAGGCTGCCCTTTGTTTGCAAAATAGCCGTAATATTTTGAGGTGTTAGTAAATGATTTTCAAGCTTGGCCCCGGTAGTATAAGTATAGCTTAACCACCGCCTGGCCGTTTCCGAAGAAATAGCAGCCCCCACCTTCGTACTAAACACAGGCTTTGTTTGTTCTTCATTTTGTTGCTTTTTGGCACATTGATAAAAGGTAGTACTGGTAACAGCTAGCAGGGCTATTGGCAAAATGGTTTTAGATACGTGCATATTATTTAAAGTTTAGGGTTAAGAAATTTAATGAGTACGGTATTCCTGACGCAGTAGTATCCCCTTTCGGAGCAGGATCTCCTACCGAGGTAGGATTTCCCACGAAGCAGGATCTCCTGCCGAGGCAGGAAATTGCTTTACCGATTTTTGTAAATCCAACAATTGAGAAATGAAACTTATATGGTAACTGT
>DASSYR010000035.1:0-4052 GCA_035703165.1 Chitinophagaceae bacterium | reverse complement strand
GTATGGAAGTATATACTAATATATATAAAAAGGTATTCATAAAGTCAGTCTTGTATTTTATTTATGGTATTATTGGTTATCAGAGCAATAAGGCGGACATGGCGCAGAATCATCCATCGTTTGTAATAACTGCGTACCCGAATCACCTCCCATTACCATCAGCAGTAGCTGCGGTTTGCCCCCATCATTTAAAGCAGGTTGTATTTCCACCCTTTTATAAGATTCTATTTTTTGTATGTCTTCAAAAACATGCAAACCAAAAAAATGGTACCGTATGCTGCTCGGTGCATTGGCTTGTATATAATTATCCGCCCATGTTTTGGCCGTAAAGCTGTTTACCACTTCCCCACTATGTGTATCTATAATAAGTGGAGAGTTCCATAAGGCGTTACCAGATACAATGGTTATAGCCAGCAGGTGGTATGCCCCGTTGTCATCCTGGGTATGATGTAAAGCCACCCCCAGGCTGCCCTTTGTTTGCAATATGCCTGTAATATTTTGAGGCGTGAGTAAATGATTTTCAAGCTTGGCCCCGGTAGTATAAGTATAGCTTAACCACCGCCTGGCAGTTTCCGAAGAAATAACAGCCCCTGTTTTGGTGCTAAACACAGGCTTGGTTTGTTCCTCATTTTGTTGCTTTTTGGCACATTGGTAAAAAGTAGTACTGGTAACAACCAGCAGGGCAAAAGAAAAAATGGTTTTAGATAAATTCATACTATTTAAAGTTTAGGGTTAAGAAATTTAAAGAGTACGGTATTCCTGACACAGTAGTATCCCCTTTCGGAGCGGGATTTTTTACAAAGCAGGATATCCTACCGAGACAGGAAATTGCTTTATCAATTTTTGTAAATCCAATAATTGAGAAATAAAACTTGTACAGTGATTGTTCAAAAAAGGAATAACGGGGAAATAACACAGAGTGAAAACGGGCAACGTAAAGCCCCAAAAGGCTGACAAGGTAAACAGGGCACACGATAAATGATTTAAATACGATAAATAGGTTTACTTATAAATTCATTACAAATAAAACTAATTTATTGATGCAAAAATCAGCGTAAACATATATTTATTTTATTAATATTTTGTGTGAATTGCTTACTACACTGCCTTGTGCGTTTTAAATACCCTTGCGGAGTTTTTTGCTTCTGTTTACACCATACAATCCCAGAATGGCAGGTATTTTAATTTTTCGGGTTACCCCTATTTAGCGATAGAAGGAAATCTGCTATACTCGTTTTATAGCTATTCATGTTTGTGCTATTGATTGAAAAATTGTTTATGAAATTTCTTGCTGAATTTAATACATCTTTTAAAACAAAGTCCTCCTGGGTAGTTGTATAAAATATTTTATGCTTTAAGAGATGGCTTGCCAGGTATTCCTGTTCCGGCTGCCCGGGTGTGGGAACTAATATTGCTTTCTTTTGTAGTTTAAATAAATCCATTACCGTGGTATAACCACTTCGGCTAATAATTATATCTGATTTAATAATTGCTTCATTTAGTGTTTCAGCAGACAAATGGTTAATGATGGTTGCATTTTTAACCTGTTGCGGAATAGAAACTTCTTCAGGGAGACCCCTTACCAATAAAAAAGAGCCCTCTACAGAAGAAATTTGTTTTAGTAATAAATCTTCAAAAATACTTCGCTGTGGTTCAGGGCCGGATAAAAGAACCAAGTAGTTATATTGAAGTGGTTTATTAATAATGTTTTCAAATCTTGATAAAGGATTTATATATTTTACCGGAATTTTGGGAAGTACATTTGGGTGAGATAAATCGCCTGCCAGGCTAACCTCTTTTTCTTCAAAATCGGGAACCCAACACTGATAGAATCGATTTATGAAGTAATAATGAATTTTTTGAGCCCACTTTTCTGTCCGGCTAAACAGCCCGGTTTTTATAGATAGCTGGTGTGTAATGTAAATGCAGGGAATAGATTTGTTGTATAGCCCCATCCGGTTGTCGGAGATAACGGCATCAATTGCATATTTTTTAATTGTTTTACGCAGCCATTTTTTTTCTCTGTAAAAACAAAATATGGCAGAAGGAAATAAGCGTAATATTTTTAGAAAAAAGCCCTTTCTTCCCTGCGGATATTGTATTGTAAAACTTTTGAGGGGTAATATGGTTAATTGCGGAAATTCCTTTCGCAATAAAGTGGCAACCATGCCATCAGCAGCCAGAAGTACAAAGGCATTTTGGGCCAGTAACTCTCTTATAATGGGGATACAGCGGGTAGCATGCCCAAGTCCCCAATGTAATGGAGCAACTAAAATTGTATTTTTCTTGTCTTTATTAACAGGGAGCAATTACTGGGCAATTTGTTTACGGAAAAATAACTAATTTAGTTATCCGTTTTATCTTTTGGAAGTCAATTAATTAAACGTGAAGAAAAGGCAGATGGTTTTATTGGTTTTTGTAGCTACCATAATGTTGTTATATGGTTGCGGTTCTTCCCGAGGTTTGTTTGGAAATAATAAACGGGGGTGCCCTTGTAATACCCGGTAACAAAAAATTGTAGCTATGAACAAACAGGAAAGAGATTTACTGGTACTTATAAAAGATAATTCAACCATTTCCCGTTCAATTGATGAAGAGGTAGAAATGTTACACGAAATACTTTATACTGTAGAAACCGTTAGTAACTTAAGCAAAGCCAGTGAAATAATTGATCTTAACAAGTATAAGGTGATAAATGAGCCGGATGTAATTGCCCGGGTTATTTGTCAAAAACAGCTAAAACCCTTTCAGTTTATAAATAACAAAAATTAATTACAAATATTTTTCTCCTTTATTTCGCTTTACTTCGGCAACGTATTCTTTTATCTCCTGTTCTTTATCTTTTTTGCAAATAAGTAATGCATCTTTTGTATCTACAATAATAAAATCATCCAACCCTTGTAGTACTAATAGTTTTTTATTATCGGCATGTATTATATTTCTGGTAGAATCAATTACAATTACATGGTCTCCACTTACAGCATTTTCAAAATAGTCTTTAGGCATATTTTCGTAAGCACTGTTCCAGGTACCCAGGTCGCTCCATCCAAATGAGGCCGGAATAATATATACATTATCAGCCTTTTCCATAATTCCAAAATCAATGGAAATATTGGTACATTGGGGATATATCCTTTCCAGCGCTTCGGTTTCTTGCGGAGTATTAAACAAATGTTTTTCTACTGTAAATAATTCGGCCATTTCTGGCAAATATTTTTCAAAAGCTTTTACAATATTTTGAATTTGCCATACAAATATCCCCGCATTCCATAAAAAATCTCCACTCGCAATAAAGGTTTTGGCAAGTTCAATATTAGGTTTTTCGGTAAAAGTTTTTACTTTATACACATTGTCGCTTACGGCTTGTTGCTCATGTTGTATATAACCATAGCCCGTATTAGGATAAGTAGGTTTTATACCCAATGTAATCAGGGCTTTGTGTTTGTTCACAAAATCCAATGCTTCCAGGCAAACTTTTGTAAAACCAGTATTATTGGTAATTAAATGATCCGCTGGTGAGCAAATTAAATTTCCTTTAGGATGTTTTTGCATGAGTTTGTATGCAACATAAGCAATACAGGGTGCAGTGTTCTTTCTGCTGGGCTCACACAAAATATTTTCTTCAGATAAATCGGGTAGTTGCTTTTTTACAATGTTTTTATATTCATCGGTAGTTACTACAAAAATATTTTCTATAGGAATAAAGTTGGCAAAACGGGTAAAGGTATCCTGAATTAATGTTTTGCCGGTGCCTAATATGTCTAAAAACTGCTTGGGAAAACTTTGCCTGCTCATTGGCCAAAAACGGCTGCCAATCCCTCCCGCCATTATAGCCACAAAGTGGTTTTTGTTCATCGCAGTTTTCTTTATTGCCGGCAAATATAGCGGATGTATTTTGTAAAATATATTACTTAACCCAAGTTTCCTGAAATAGAAGCATTTGAGATAGAATAATTTTGAGTTGCGAAAACAAAACCCCTACTCAAATGCTTCAGGACAAAGTTATTGGAATCTATTGTTTAGTTGATGATATTTTAAAAGGCATTCATCAT
>DASSYR010000085.1:0-5370 GCA_035703165.1 Chitinophagaceae bacterium | reverse complement strand
TCTTTATTCTCAATCTCCAAAGCCTGCTTGGTAAGCATTAACGGACGAAAAGTATCTACCATCACCGCTAATTCTTTGGTTTCTTTAGCTCCAATACTTTTCTCCACTGCTCCCGGGTGAGGTCCATGCGGTATTCCGGCAGGGTGAAGCGTTATCATTCCTTTGGTTACATGCTTGCGACTCATAAATTCTCCTGCCACATAATATAATACTTCATCACTATCTATATTGCTATGGTTATACGGTGCGGGTATAGCTTGTGGATGATAATCATATAATCGTGGTACAAAAGAACATACCACAAAAGCATTGGTTTCAAAAGTTTGATGAATAGGAGGAGGCATGTGTACACGGCCCGTAATAGGCTCAAAATCATGAATAGAAAATATATAAGGATAACAGCAGCCATCCCATCCAACAACATCAAAAGGATGTGTACCATAATGCAAACCATAAAGTATTCCTTTTTTCTTTGCCCTGATAAGAAAATCTCCTTTTTCATCATACGTCTTTAAATCCTGAGGCGGACGTATGTCTCGTTCACAAAATGGAGCGTGTTCCATAAGCTGACCATACCGGCTCATATATCTTTTAGGAAACCGCAAGGGCGAAAAAGACTCTACAATAAAAAGACGATTATTGTCATTTACAAATGAAATTTGATAGATAGTTCCACGAGGTAGCACGATATAATCGCCATAGCTAAACGGTAATTCGCCATACTGTGTATGCACAACACCACTGCCTTCGTGCACAAAAATCATTTCATCTGCATCTGTATTTTTGTAATAATAATCCGTCATACTTTGCTGCGGCGCAGCCAAAACAATGTGACAATCGTTGTTAACCAATACCGGCACACGACTCGCCAGATAGTCTTTAACAGGTTTAATATGGAATCCTTCAAAACTACGATGACTGAGCATTTTCTCCTCTGCTATTTGTGGACTTACATCCACTTGTGGCTCGGTTTTGATAATTTGTGTAGGCGGATAGCAATGGTAAAGTAAGGCATAATCATCACTAAATCCTTCAGTAGAAAATAATTGCTCGCTGTACAAAGAACCATCAGGTTTGCGAAACTGTACGTGGCGCTTATGAGGAATGTTTCCGAGTTTATAATAATGAGGCATAGTTAAAAAAATTAAAAATACTTTGAATAGGGATAATAAAAATTTGATATCCGCCTGATTTACTTAGTATTCACACCAGGCATAACATATTCCCTTGATAACTCAAGGGTTGCTAACAGAAAAATATATTTCCATCTTCTTTTGTCAATCCAATACAAAAAATTACGCTTATTAGGCATATACAAATGTAAGAAGTTTTAAAACTCAGCGTCAGCGCCGACAAAAACTTACAATTATCCTTATAAATACAGCCTTATAAGATTATAAAAACATAATTCATCCCACAAAAACCAATATGAGTGTGGAATATTAAATTTACAGTCAATTTTATACAAATGGTTCGCATCGGATTGCTATCAGATACACATGGATACCTTGATGAAAAGATATTTCATTATTTTAAAGATTGTAATGAAATATGGCATGCCGGAGATTTTGGAGAAGGTGTTATTCAAAAGTTAAAGGAGTTTAAAAAATTTGAAAGTTTTAGAGGTGTTTACGGGAATATAGACGGACAGGAAATAAGAAGCATCTTTCCGGAACAACTGGTTTTTTATTGCGAAGATGTAAAGGTAATGATACGCCATATCGGCGGCTCACCACCTAATTACAATCCTGAAACACGAAAAGAATTGGCACTTCATAAACCCCAATTATTTATCTCCGGTCATTCACATATCTTAAAAATTATTTACGACAACAAAATAGATTGTCTGCACATGAATCCAGGGGCCGCAGGCAAACAGGGATGGCAAAAGGTAAGAACAATTATACGTTTTGCCATTGATGAAAAAGATATTAAAAATTGTGAAGTAATTGAACTATCGTAGCAAGTAAATATGCTTTGTTTATTACTATAGCCATAAGCAAAAACAATATAAAACAGGCGACGAATTTTAAATTAATACCCAAATAATAAATGTGCTTTAACTTTTCCTTTGGACAGTTCCAATGCCGGCGCCGGAAATTTAAAAGCATTTAAAAAATAAAAAAGTGCTTTTATCAACTTTTTTTTGGTTTTAATTTTTGTAAAATCAATATCAGGTGCCAGGTACCATTGGCGATAACGTACAACATCCATTCTGTTAACAGGAAAGCCCGCATCGCCATCTGTCCATTTGTTTTCAAAACCTCCCAACAATCCGTCAGCGCCATACCCTACCGCTACATTCAGCCATGCCGGCAACTTAGATTGAGGTAAGAAAGATTTTAAATTTACACTCAGCCAGTATGTTTGCCCGTTATAATCTTTTAACATACGTTCATACCAACTACTGCCAAACAATTTATCTGTCCTTTCTTTGAGTAATGGATCCTGGTAATTTTTATTTTGAAAGGAAAATTTAAATTGTATTCTTTGCTCACCCCATGCTAGTTCCTGTCCTAAAAAAAGTCCGGAACCAAATATGTTAGCCCCGATGTCGCTCCAACTCCAACCCCACTGCTTTGAATAACCGTCTAACACTTCAATCACCGTTAAATAAGCAGCGCCGCTTAAGCCGCCAATAATTGATGCCTTTTTTTTATCCATACCGGTCCACTTCCACATTTCTGATGAAATTTTTCCCGTGTTATACGCTGTCCATGCATGCCCTACCTTATCTACTTGCAGCCACTCCCTGCTATCGTTAAAGGTGTGAAAAGAACTTCGGGGATAATTAACATACCAAGCCTGGTTAAGCAATAGCAAAGAGCCTCCATAACCCGCTATATTTACCGCTGTAACAAGCTGAACTCTTTTCTTTATTTTCTTTGAATCAGAAAGCTTTAAAGTAACAGGCAAAGAATCCTGTGCAAAGGCTATGTTACAACGCAGTAGTAAGATAAAAATAAACAGTGCCCATACTATATAAATAAGCAATAATCTTACCTTAAAATTTATTTGGTAAGGTATAAAACATAAGGAATGTTGCATAGGCACCAGCTTCATAAAAACAAAAATACGATTCAACAGCAATTTTATAACGAATAAGAAAATTCTATACCTTTCGATTTTAAAAATAAACTGTAACTTAAGTTATATGAATACAACTATTTTACATAAAATAGAAGCCTGGCTGGAAGGAGATTTTGACGAAGAAACAAAAGCATCTATTCGTGAATTACAAAAAAATAATCCGGATGAACTGGCGGATGCTTTTTATCGAAACCTTGAGTTTGGTACCGGTGGATTGAGGGGTATTATGGGCGTTGGCACCAACCGTATGAATAAATATACTGTAGGGATGGCTACACAAGGCTATGCCAACTATTTAAAACAAAGTTTTCCTAATGAAGAAATAAAAATAGTAGTAGGGCACGATAGTCGTAATAACAGTCGCCTTTTTGCAGAAATTGTAGCAAATGTAATGGGAGCCAATGGCATTAAGGTGTTGTTATTTGAAGCCTTAAGACCAACTCCTGAAATATCCTATGCTATTCGATTCAACAAGTGTAAAGGCGGGGTGGTTTGTACTGCTTCACACAATCCTAAAGAATATAATGGATATAAAGCCTATTGGGACGATGGAGCGCAGTTAGTACCCCCCCACGATAAAAATGTAATTGCTGAAGTAGATAAAATAACTTCCGTATCGGACGTAAAATGGAAAGGTGGCGAGCAAAATATTACCATTATAGGTAAACAAATGGACGAGGAGTATTTTAAAATGGTAAAGGGATTAAGCATTTACCCGGAAATAATCGAAAAACAAAAAGATTTAAAAATAGTTTACACTCCTATACATGGCTCAGGCATAATGCTTGTTCCCGAAGTATTGAAACGTTTTGGCTTTACAAATGTTCATATCGTAGATGAACAAAGCAAGCCGGATGGAAATTTCCCAACGGTTGTGTATCCAAATCCCGAAGAACGGGAAGCTATGAGTATTGGCTTAAAAAAGGCACAGGAATTAAATGCCGATATTTTATTAGGAACAGATCCCGACAGCGACCGGGTAGGTATAGGTATAAAAGACAATCATAACAAATGGGTACTGATGAACGGCAACCAAACTGCGGTACTTGCTTTTAATTATATGATTGAAGCCAGAAAATTAAAAGACATAGCGCAACCCAACGACATGGTAATAAAAACAATTGTTACTACAGAAATGATTGATGATATAGCAAGACTAAATGGGGTTGCCTGCTATAATGTACTTACAGGCTTTAAATGGATTTCGTCAATGATTAAAGCAAAGGAAGGAAAAGAAAATTACATTATTGGCGGCGAAGAAAGTTTTGGGTTGATGATTGGCGATAAAATCAGAGATAAAGATGCAGTGAGTGCGGTAGCCCTGTTATGCGAGATGGCTGCCTATGAAAAAGAAAAAGGTCGTTCTTTATTCAGTAAATTGGTTGATTTGTATGTGCAGTATGGCTTTTACCTGGAAGATTTGATTTCCATTACCAAAAAGGGAATGAATGGACAAAAAGAAATAGCTGAGATGATGGAGGGATATCGAAACAATCCGCCAAAAGCAATTAATGGGTCTGATGTAATTACTGTATTGGATTATGAATTAAAAACGGGCAAAAATTTACAAACCGGAGAAACCTGGGCCATTAATTTACCTAAATCAAATGTGTTGCAGTTTATTTTAGCTGACAGAAGTAAAATTTCCGCAAGACCAAGTGGTACCGAACCTAAGATTAAATTCTATTTTAGTGTAAAAGCTCCATTGCCATCAGCCACTGACTTCGATAAAGTAGAAACTAATTTAAAAAACAAGATTAATGCAATTATTAACGATATGGGATTGAGGTAATCTTAAAAATTCAAATTATTCCTGCTTTTAATCATAATCAACCTCGTGCTACACAGGTAAGAATACGGATTCTCTTGTAGCTTATACTTTTTGCCTGCAGATTGTTAGTAATAATGGGTAAAAACTAAAAATGAAACGGGATTCAAATAAACATTGTTTTGTTATTGCAATTGTGCCAGCATTTTTTTAGCCTCTTGTTTATAAATTGGGTCTTCGGCAGTTTTATTTGGCAGTTTTAGTAACCGGTTGATATTTTCAACAGCCTTATCGTCCTGGTTATTTTTTCGATATGCTTTTGCAAGCTCAAATAAGTTTAGTATAAACGATGGCTCCAGCATTTTTGCTTTTTCATAAAATTTAATAGCATTTTCAATAGAAGCCGGCGGAACACCACCGTACAGTAATTTAATAGCTGCCCTCTCAATTATATTTAAATTATTTACTTCAAAATTCCATTTACCCAGTATATGCCAGGCTTTATAGCTATT
>DASSYR010000081.1:0-37974 GCA_035703165.1 Chitinophagaceae bacterium | reverse complement strand
AATAACTTCGACAGGAAAAAGAATCAGCAACGTTGAACGTAATCAAAAAAGAAATTCTCTTTCTGCTTCCACAGCGGCTACCCTCAGCGATTGCCAGATTTATGAAATTTGCCTGTATGAAAGATATTGCGAGGAAGTGCTCATGGGAGATAATTGGACGCCAACCGGTAATTGCACCCCCTGGGAGCCAACGGGATACTGCTTTTATGAAGAATATTGCGGTACCGGGCAATGCGATTATGGCAGTAGTCAGTCATGCGAATGTCAACTATATGGAATAGGTTGTGATAGTGGAGGAGGAGGTGGTGGTAGTGGTGGCGATAGCGAGTGTTTAAATAATTGCACGAGTGCTTTTAATGCGTTATATACTGGATCTCAAGTAGTGGCAGAAACCATTAGTTTTGATATTAGCACAATTAGCGATTTTACCAAGTATAAGAATCCCAAATGGAGAATTTTAAAGAATTTGACTTGGTCTCTATACTCACAAGAGTATGGGGTTGTAAGGCTTGTGGATTCTCAAACAAACAAATGGCAATGGGAATCTTTAGTACATGGTCCTATAACAAAAGAAGGTTTCACACCTGGGGGGACGGTAACCTTCACACAGGGAGTAGGAACTCCAACGTTCACACCTGGAACACAAAACATACTTTACGCTGGTATGTCATTAAATTTTGATGTAACGTATTCACCTATTTGTGATTGTTTGGGAGTAAGTAATATTATTCCTTCTGTTACGGTAAATTATACTGCTAATGCACTATGGGAGGCTAAACCCTAAAATAAAATAAAATGAACTTGTATAAAATACCTTTAATCCATAAGGCGGCAATTGCTGCCTTATGGATTATTTATAGCGGCTTTACCAAATGTAATGAACCGGATTATCGTTTCAAAAACCCGATATACCTGCGTTTGTCTGTTAACTATCCAATTGTCCAGGCCAACAATAATAAAGCCGAATTATTCAATTTAAAAGATACCATTTATATATTCTACCACAATACTGATATACTTTATTACATACCTCACAGAATAACATTTGAAACAGAAGAAAAACTGATTTCAGAAGAAGTAAAATATTTTTATTTCCTTTATACAAAAGACAGCAGTTTTGGTTATTTTTTCGATTCTTCAGAAAATACTATTTTGCCTAAGCGACATCCGGTAGATTCATTTCTTTTTCGTAGGGGCTACGCCTCCAAATTTGACTTACAGAATGAACGTTTTATCGGTATTAATAAGAATAAAACTAATGGTGTTGTAACAGAAAAATATGTACCGGAGTATATACCCAATGAGACCTGCTATGATACGATAATGTTTTATTTTGATAAGCGGCTTAATGATGTCAGTTTTTCTTTTTCAAAAAATTTAGATAAGGTAAAAAGACAAAAACTTTTTAAAGTGCGGTTGTTGTACAACCAAAAATATTCTGAAATATATCAATTAATGATGCCTCAGAGAGAGATGTATTTTGAAATTCAGAAATTGCCAATTAAAAATCCCAAAACCATCCTAAAACTAATTAACCAACTTAAAAATAAAATTGATAAGCAGACGTAGTAACCCTAACGTTATAATGCATTGGTATAATCTGAATTACTTAGGATATAATTGGGTAATAGAAGGTTAGCGTAAGTAATAGCATTTTTAGTTAGCCTCCAAATGGGTTGGTTATATTTTAGCTATTACAAATTATATCTTTGTTTTTTCCTTGTAACTAAAAAAAAGAAAAATGAAAAATATAATACTAATTTTATTTGCGGTAGTTGTTTCCAGCAGAAGTATTGCTCAAACTCGAGCACTACCGCAACCCAATGGGAATATCACAAACCCCAATTTAGATAAATTTGTTGGAACCTGGGTGTGGGTTAGCGGAACAGACACTTTAAAAATAGTCTTAAAAAAGAGAATATTCTTTTGCCATTCCCCGAAAATTCCAGGGCTGATTTTATTATTGGTTTTCACATATTTAAACAAGGGAATAATATTGTAGAGAGTTCTATGAATTATGTAAACACTGGCAGTGCTGATAAACATTTTACAATAACAGCTACTAATAGTGTGGGGTTTGATAATCCTAATGAAATTGGGGGTTCTTTAAAAAATATAGTCAAAAATAAATTAGGAGGGCTTACATTAGTAATAAACTCTTCGCTTAATCAATTATCCTGGGCACTTAGAAATAGAGAGGGTGTAAGAATTGGTACTTATGATTATACCTTTTCTTATCCGCTGTCTCTTACTTTGCAAAGGCAATAATTATTATACAAAAACCAACGGCATAAAGCCGTTGGTTTTTTAACTCTATGAAAAAAAAATCTTCCATAATAATTGGAGTACTTGGTCTTGCTTTGCCAATAATTCATTTTTTCTGTCAGTCTCAATTATTTGTCAGATCTCTTTTATTTCTGCTTTCTTCTCTATCCTTTTTTTTGTTAACTACTTCAGGCTGTTTAAATAATACAAATCAAAAAAGCAGGATAATTTTATTGCCAATTATTTTAATATCATTGATTATTACAGGGATATTTATAAATACATTATCAGCATACAGGTTATTAAATCATTTAGCATTATTTGTACTTTTTGCTTTCTTTATTACCACAATAAATAACTTTTCAAATTCATTTATTACAAAATGTATCTTTTTTATTGTAATTCTTGAAATAGCTTTATTACTAACTTCTTTTTTTAACACGTCTGTAGTATTTTACCCCAACAATAGCATACTTTCAATCTTATTATCAAGTCAGTTTGCTTTTTTGGCACCCCAGGCCAAGTCATTCATTCAATCCCGTATAGTTAAGAAAACAAATCGGCTATTTCTACTTTTTAGTGTAGTTATATTTTGCTATAGTGTACTTTACTTTACTCATGGCAGAACAGGTATTGTAAGCTTTTCGCTAACGCTTTTTTTGCTGAATATTAATCTTTTTAGAAAAGTTTCTCTTTGGAAGAAGGTAGTAACAATATCAGCCATTTTCATCCTTTTAGGGGTTCTTTTTTTTATGAAATTAAATTCTTCAAACGGCAGGTTGTTAATATATAAGATCGTTCTAACTTCAATAAAACCGGTTCAATTTTTTACCGGTATAGGCTACGGCCAATTTAAGGCTCAATACAATCATTATCAAAGTAATTATTTTTCAAACCATCCCATAAATACCGGCGAAGCATTTCTAGCTGACAATACATATTATGCTTTCAACGACCCGCTTCAACTCATTTTAGAACTTGGAATTATTGGACTTACTATTCTTGTAATATTTGCTTACGTCATTAGAAAAAAATTTATATCAGATTTACAAAATGAACGCCTTAAAAATTCTTTTTTATTTGGGGCATATTTATGTATTTTTTCTTTTTTAAGCAGTTCGCTTTTCTCTTACCCTTTTCAGGTATTAATCATTCTCTCATTTTTTTTATTTTCATTAGCAATAGTATTTGGCTCAACTGAGAAAAAAAACAAGTTGGTAAATAGCATTGGCAAATTCGATAAACATACCCTTAGGTTAATATTACTTTTGAGTATTTCGGCTTTGCTACTATTCTTTAGTTATAGATCCTTGAAAGCACATTATAAAATAAAGGAAGCAGAAAATTTAGCTAAGGCAGGGTTCAAAAGAAAATCTGTAGTTATGTTTGCTAATTTATCTAATGACAGATTTATTGATAAAAATATCTATTACCCATTCGCGATGGAATTGTCAAAGTTAAATGAAACCGACTCTGCGATTTCAGTCCTAAAAAAATCAATCAAATACATTTATAATGACCATTCTGCATTGCTCTTGGCAAACTTGTACTATGACAAAGGATTGTTGAGCTTAGCTGAACATTTTTATAAAGAATCAGTATATATTAACCCCAAATCATTTAGAAATAGATTTGCTTTATTCACATTCTATATTGATACAAAGCAAAATGATAAATCACTTTATTGGGGAAAATCTATTATTGAACTGAAGCCAAAAATCCCCTCTGAAGCTGTAATGAATATAAAAATTCAAACAGCAAATACGCTGCAAAAAATTCAACAGGATTAATTTAAAAATTCAGCAAACAACATAATAAACCAAATAACAGTTTGTTAAACTGTATTCTGAAAGGGATTTGCTAAATTGCATATTCCCTTTTATTATGCCATTTAAATTACATGCTCCCTATTTACCCGCAGGGGATCAGCCCGAAGCTATTCGTCAGCTTACGGAAGGACTGAGGCATAACGAAAAATACCAAACATTACTGGGAGTTACCGGGAGTGGTAAGACTTTTACCATTGCCAACGTAATACAAAACGTACAAAAGCCAACATTGGTGCTTACTCACAACAAAACACTGGTGGCGCAATTGTACGGAGAGTTCAAACAATTCTTCCCCGAAAATGCAGTGGGCTATTTTGTTTCTTACTACGACTACTACCAGCCCGAAGCTTATATGCCTGTAAGTGATGTGTATATTGAGAAAGACTTAAGCATTAACCAGGAGTTAGATAAATTACGCCTGCATGCAACAGCAGAATTGTTAACCGGCAGAAGAGATATTGTGGTAGTTGCCAGCGTAAGCTGTATTTATGGTATAGGAAATCCTACCGAATTTGAAAACGGAATTATTCGGCTTCAAAAAGGACAATCTATCTCCCGCCAGGGATTTTTACATTCCTTAGTTAACTCTTTGTATAATCGCAGCCAGGGTGAATTTGGAAGAGGAACATTTAGAGTAAAAGGCGATACAGTTGATATTAATCTCCCTTATGTGGATTACGGTTACCGGATTACTTTTTTTGGAGATGAGATTGAGACAATTGAAACCCTGGAATTGAGCAGCGGTAAAAGAATTGCCTCACTTGATAATGCCGCCATTTTTCCCGCCAACTTATACATAGCCCCCAAAAACCGGATGCAGGAAATTCTGTACGAAATACAGGATGAATGTGCAAGACAGGTTGACTATTTTAAATCAGTTGGGAAATATATTGAAGCGCAAAGACTGAGCGAAAGAGTAAATTACGATGTGGAAATGATTCGCGAATTGGGGTATTGCAATGGCGTAGAAAATTATTCCAGGTTTTTTGATAAGAGAGACCCGGGAACAAGACCCTTCTGTTTGCTGGATTATTTTCCGAAAGATTTTTTATGTGTTATAGATGAAAGCCATCAAACCATTCCCCAGGTAAGCGGTATGTACGGCGGCGACAGAAGCAGGAAGATGGTATTGGTAGATTATGGATTTCGATTACCCAGCGCATTGGATAACCGCCCGTTAAATTTTCATGAGTTTGAAAATTTACTCAATCAAACCATTTTTGTTTCAGCCACCCCCGATCA
The DNA here is from genome assembly GCA_035703165.1 of Chitinophagaceae bacterium. Lineage (GTDB taxonomy): Bacteria > Bacteroidota > Bacteroidia > Chitinophagales > Chitinophagaceae > AWTP1-9. The sequence continues at coordinate 32,638 of DASSYR010000081.1, read as the reverse complement.
TTATGAATTGGAAAAATGCGGCGGCGTAGTAGTAGAGCAGGTGGTTCGCCCAACCGGTTTGTTAGAACCACCCATAGAAGTAAGACCCAGCATTAATCAAATTGACGATTTACTGGATGAAATTGATAAACGTGTTACTAAAGGAGACAGGGTATTGGTTACCACATTAACCAAACGAATGGCTGAAGAGATGGATAAATACCTGCATCGTATCAACATTAAATCAAAATACATCCATAGTGAAGTAGATACGTTAGACAGGATAGAAATATTAAGACAGTTACGCTTAGGCGAAATTGATGTATTGGTAGGAGTAAACTTGCTGAGAGAAGGATTGGATTTACCGGAAGTTTCCTTAGTTGCTATATTAGATGCCGATAAGGAAGGATACCTGCGAAATGAAAAATCATTAACACAAACAGCAGGCAGGGCAGCCAGGAATGCAGACGGGTTGGTTATTTTTTATGCTGATAAAATTACATATAGCATGCAACGTACAATAGATGAAACCAATAGAAGAAGAGAAAAACAAATAGCGTATAATCATAAGCATGGTATTACACCCACTACTGTTAAAAAATCCGTAGAACAAATAATGGGTCAAACCTCAGTACTTGATATAAAAGGATATGATAAAAAATCTCCGTATGCTATAGAAAATGATATATTAACTATTGCCGCAGAAGATGTGGAAGAATACACCACCATTCCCCAATTAGAAAAAGTAATAAACAAAACAAAAAAAGACATGGAAAAAGCTTCCCGCGATTTGGATTTTATGGAAGCAGCAAGGTTGAGAGACGAAATGTTTGCGTTGCAAAAGAAACTGGTAGAAATGAAGAAGTGAATAATTTTATAAGAATAAAGAATGAAATTTTTAATAAAAAAGAATTTAAAAGGAATATTATTCATTTTTTTCTTTTTAGCAGGCCTTGCTTTAATTAATAAGCTTGCATTATCCTTGTCAGTTAATCATGAAAATTTTGGGAAGAAGGTAATAGCTATTTATATTCCTTTGTTTTTTACGTTATTCTACTATATACTTTTATTGTTAATAGATAGATATAGTAATGCTAACATTTTACTAACCCTTAGCTTATTTTTTTTCTTAACTCTGTTATTTTTACCGTATTTAAACGATACTGTAGAATTTGTTCAGGACGATAGCGGCAGGGAGGTTTTGTTTGCAACAACGATGATTGAAAAAGGCACCCTTCACGGATCGGATGATGTTTTAAGAAATACACATCTGGGAACTTATATTTATCAACCCGGGTATAGATATTTTTTGGCGGGTTGTATTTTATTAAGCGGAGGCGTAAACAGGCTGTTGCAGATAAACTTACAGATGATTTTTCTTTTGTCTGTAATTTTTTTTACTTACAAAATATCAGTATCCGGCTTACAAGAGCAGATTAAAAGAAAAGTTTATTATTTTCTATTATTAATGAGTCCGGTATCCGTGCAAATGGTAGTTCATGGGTTAACAGAATGGTTGGTTGTAATAATGTGGTTGTTTTTTGTGGGAATTTTTTTAACCAATCAAAGATCACTATTAGCAATCATTATTCTGGCATTAATACCTTTTGTTAGGCAGAATCTTATTTTATTTATAGTCGCCTTATTTCTTTTTGTAGCAATTAGGTTTAAGTTTAAATGGTATTATTGGGTAGTCTTTTTTATTGTTTTACTTTTACCCGTTTATCATAACTATTATTATGCGGGAAAGTGGGCATTCTTTGCAAACTATTATAACCAGAGTACAAAGTACTTAAACTTTAGAACCGACGATAATAAAATAATTCAAAATTTGGTAAAGGCAATTTCCAGGCGCATATTCAATTATTCGGGAATTAATTTTTGGCCATTTGTCATAGAACGAACCTTGATGGCGCTTTGTTTTCTTCCTTATAGTTTATATTTTATTTATACCCTGGTATCATCAATAAACAAACCCCTTGAGAAAATTATAATTTATTTATTAGCTTTATTTCTAATCGGTCCTACTTTGGTTCTTGGTGATTGGTATTACCCAAGGTTTGAGTGGGTAAATATGACTTTAATTATTGGTACCTTGCTTATCTGGTTATCATTCAGCAACCGGATTTTATTTATCAAACAAAATAATTAATCTTAGCATGAACAGAGAGTTATTTGGATGGCATAGCCACGCATTAGGAAAAGATATGCCAATTGCCTCCTATGGCCATTATGGCTTTTCCTTATTACTTATACCTACGGCTGCAGCTGATTACCTGGAATACGAACGCTTTCAGATGATGGAAGCCCTTCTCCCTTTTATTGATGCAGGAAAAATAAAAGTATTTTCTATTGACAGTATTAATAAAGAAAGCTGGTTAAATAATGAAATGTTGCCCGAGCATAAAGCGATTCGGCATAACCAGTTTAATCAATATGTATTTAACGAGGTAATTCCTTTTATTAAAAATAATACCAGTAACGAAACACCCGTAATTACCTGTGGCGCCTCCTTTGGTGCATTGCATGCTATGAATTTATATTTAAAAAGACCCGATATTATTAACGGCGTTATTTCCATGAGCGGTGTTTACGATTTAACGGAGTACACAAAAGGATTTTGGGATGAACAGGTGTATTTTAACAGCCCCATGCATTACATCCCTAATTTGACAGACACCTGGTATTTTGATCAATATAAACGTAGCAGCAACATCCATATTTATACAGGAAGCGGAAATTATGAAGACCCGGAAGCCAATAAACGATTTTCAAAAGTTTTGTGGGATAAAGGAATCTGGCATGATTTGGGCATATGGGGGAATGATATTCACCACGACTGGCCTACCTGGAGAACAATGCTCCCGCATATTTTGCAGACTAAATTCTGATTGTTTTTCAATATAGTTAGTTCCCGTGCCTCATAAAAATGAGATTTTTTTGTTTTTCTGCACAATAAAAAAAAGGGCATTATTGTTTGTATTCATGGAAAAACTATCTATATTTACGACAATTAAAATCCAATGAATCATGAAAAAGCCAATTACGCTCCTGGCGTTTGCATTCTTTTGCTTTACACTTTACCTAAATTTTTTTACAAGAACTTACTCTACTGAACCGGTTAATTACGTTCAGAAAAAGGTAAACACCTCTAATTTAGCATCAAAAGAAGAGCCTAATAAGGTAGAAAACGCAGTAACCCTGGCACAAAAAGAGCCTGCACGTAAAGAAGACGAGTTGGTAACGAAAGGGATGAATAAAAAATAATTAGCAGCGTTACTATGATCTTCTATTGTTTGCAGGAAACTGCAAACTGACACCTTATTGCTTATACTTCCATCATTTTGAATAACATACAATTAATTTCGCCGTAGTTCAAGCTACGGCTTTTTTATTATCGCAATTGTTACCTTAGTGGTATGAGTAATAAGAAGCTTTTTTTATTAGATGCCATGGCGCTTGTTTTTCGTGCTTATTATGCGTTAATACGCAACCCCAGAGCTACCTCCAAAGGAAAGAATACCAATGCACAATTTGGTTTCACCAATACACTGGTTGATTTAATCAACAATCAGAAGCCTACCCATATGGCGGTTTGCTTTGATACCCATGCTCCTACAGAAAGACATACCGATTTTGCTGATTATAAGGCAAACCGACAGGAAGCACCGGAGGATTTATTAAACTCTTTACCCGACATAAAAAAAATTATTGAAGGATTTAATATCCCGGTCATTGGTATTGACGGATATGAGGCCGATGATGTTATTGGTACATTGGCCAAGCAAGCCGCTTCTGCCGGTTATGAAGTTTTTATGGTAACACCTGATAAGGATTACGGACAATTAGTAGATGAAAAAATAAAAATTTACAAACCTCCCTACCAGGGAAATAATGCAGAAATACTTGGGCCGAAAGAAGTATGCGAAAAATGGAATATCAAGGAAGTAAATCAGGTAATTGATATTTTAGGATTAATGGGTGATTCGGTAGATAATATTCCGGGCATTCCCGGTGTGGGAGAAAAAACAGCGGCAAAATTATTATCGGAATATGATACATTGGAAAATGTACTATCCAATGCCAATAATATTAAAGGTGCATTAGGGGAGAAAATTCGTAATGGAAAGGATCTGGCAATAATGAGCAAGAAACTAGCCACAATTATTACCAATGTGCCAACCGAATTTCATGAAGAAGACTTCAGGCTTAAGGAATGGAATAAAGAAGCATTAAAAGAAGTATTTACCGAACTGGAATTTAAAACACTGGGTAAACGTTTGTTGGGAGAAGATTTTAATGTATTCAATACTGCCCCGGTAGCTGTACAAACCGATTTGTTTGGCAACATTATTGAACCTGAAAAAAAAGAAGAGAAAATAAAAGAAGCACAAGATAATAATGGGGAAGAGGGTGGATTAATCGCTGCTAAAAACATTAATAATACACCCCATACTTACAAAGCGGTAGTAGAAGAAAAAGACATTAAAATATTAGTAGCCGATTTATTAAAACAAAAAGAAATTTGTTTCGATACCGAAACAACTGCTATTGATGCCAATGATGCGGAACTGGTGGGCATGAGTTTTTCCTGTAAGCCCGGGGAAGCGTATTATATTCCCTGTCCGGCCGATAGAGATAAGACAAAGACCATCCTTAAATTATTAGATCCCCTGTTTAGCGATTCTTCCAAAACATGGATAGGGCAAAATATTAAATATGATTTGTTGATATTAAAATGGTATGGGGTAGAATTAGCCGGAAATATTTTTGATACCATGCTGGCGCATTATGTAATTGAACCCGAAGGAAAAAGGAGCATGGATTTGCTAAGTGCAAAATATCTTGGTTATGAACCGGTTCACATTGATGAATTAATTGGTAAGAAAGGAAAGACACAAGGTAACATGAGGGACGTGGAACTGGAAAAAATAAAAGATTATGCAGCAGAAGATGCGGATATAACCTTGCAACTTAAAAATGTATTTGTGCCCTTGTTAAAAAAGAACGAAGTAGAAAAAGTTTTTAATGAAGTTGAAAATCCACTGGTAAAGGTATTAACCAATATGGAGTTTGAAGGAATTAAAGTGGATGAGTCCTTTTTAAAAGATTATTCTAAAGAATTGGAAAGAGAAGCAAAAATTGCAGAAGAAAGTGTTTACAAACAGGCAGGCGTTCGTTTTAACTTGGCATCTCCAAAACAATTAGGGGAAGTGTTATTTGACAAGCTTCAATTAGACCCTAAAGCAAAAAAAACCAAAACAGGCCAATATGCAACAGGGGAAGATGTATTGCTAAAACTTGCTGCACAAAATAAAATTGTAGATGATATTCTCGCCTTTCGCGAATACACAAAGCTTAAATCAACGTATGTGGATGCATTACCCCAGCTTATTAATAAAAAAACAGGACGAGTGCATACTACCTATGGCCAGGCCGTTGCTGTTACGGGGAGACTGGCCAGCAACAACCCCAATTTGCAAAACATTCCGGTAAGAACTGACAGAGGGAAAGAAATACGAAAGGCATTTATTCCGAGAGACAAAAAACATATTTTGATTAGCGCAGATTATTCTCAGATTGAATTACGCATTGTGGCAGCAATCAGCGGTGACCCAGCCATGTGTGAGGCGTTCCGTCAAAACAAAGACATTCATACAGCCACCGCTGCCAGAGTGTATAATGTGGAGGAAAAGGATGTTACCAAAGAAATGCGATACAAAGCTAAAAGCGTAAATTTTGGAATTATTTATGGACAAGGGGCTTTTGGACTGGCAGATAATTTGGGTATTAGCAGAACAGAAGCGAAAGAAATTATTGATAATTATAAAAAACAATTCACGGGCATTCAAAAGTACATGGATGATACTATTAATTTTGCACGGGAACAGGGCTATGTGCAAACACTAATGGGAAGAAAACGCTGGCTAAAGGATATTAACTCGGCCAATTTTACCGTAAAAGGTTTTGCAGAACGAAACGCTATCAACTCACCTATACAGGGAAGTGCGGCTGATATGATTAAGCTGGCTATGATAAAAATTCATAAAGCATTTAAAGAAAATAAATTTGAAAGCCGCATGGTATTACAGGTGCACGATGAATTGGTGTTTGATGCGGTTAAAGAAGAAGTGGATATGATTAAGCCGATAATTATTGAGTGTATGCAAACAGCACTGTTATTACCCAATCAGGTACCTGTGATTGCTGAAGTGGGAACAGGAGAAAACTGGTTGGAAGCACACTAAATATTTATTAAATAAACTTTTTCTTATGGCAACTCAAGACAAACGGGTAGATGCTTATATCGCAAAGTCGGCCGACTTTGCCAAGCCCATCTTAAATCATTTGAGGCAACTGGTACACAAAGTTTGTCCGGATGTGGAAGAAACCATGAAGTGGAGTTTTCCGCATTTTGATTACAAGGGAGAAATGATGTGCAGCATGGCTGCTTTTAAGCAACATTGTTCTTTTGGTTTTTGGAAAGCCGCATTAATGAAAGACCCTGTATTATTGGAAACCGCAAAATCAGAAGTAGCAATGGGGCACCTGGGAAAAATTACTTCACTGAACGATTTACCTGGTGATAAGAAAATAATTGCCTGGATAAAGGAAGCGATGAAATTGAATGAAGAAGGGAAAAAGGTGATAAGAGAAAAACCGGTAAAAAAAGAAGTGATAGTGCCAGGTTATTTTACTGCAGCAGTAAAGAAAAATAAAAAAGCGGCAGCAACATTTGACACATTCAGCCCTTCGTGCAAAAGGGAATATGTGGAATGGATTACCGAAGCAAAAACCGAAGAGACAAGAAATAAACGATTATCGCAGGCCATTGAATGGATGGCGGAAGGTAAACGCCGTAGCTGGAAATACGAGAGATAGGGGATATTCAATTAATTACTTACAACACCGCAAACTGTTTTAGATGATGCGTTACATGTTTATAATGAAGCTGTATCCATTCTGCAAAATTTAATTCACCAAAAACAGGATGAAGTGTTTTTATTTCAGGATTCTCTTTGAAATAGTTAAAAAAATCGTTTACCTCGTTATTCAATTCGGTAATAGCATCCTGCATAGATTGGTTACGAAGAGATAATGGTTCGTCTGGTAAAACAGGAGCTTTCGTGTTTTCTCTAAATTCTTTTTCACTTAAAAGAAACTCTTTAAACTTAGGTAAATGTTCTATGGGTGTTACCAAGCCGAAGTTAATTTTTCCAGTGGAAATTTTAAAAAAATCAGTCACATGCTCAACCATTTGCTGACTATTCATTTTTCCCCACTTCCCTTTTGCATTTGGAGGTAGTTGTTTTGCAAGAGGGATGAAATTATTTTTTAAAAAATCCAATTTTTGCTCATTCATATTATTTAATGCTACAACTATAAAGATAAAAAACGCTGCGAGTGCAGCGATTAACATTAAACAATATTTATTTTTTAATCAGACTCACTTAGTCATTCTGCTATTAATTTCATCACACAAAGAATCAAAAATTTGGTTTATGGTTCCTTCCCCCTTTATCATAACCACCTTATTAAACTGGCGGTAATAATCAGCTACTGCAGCTGTTTTGGCTTCATATTCTTCTATCCTGGCTCTGATTACCGCTTCATTAATGTCATCGCTTCTGCCCGAAGTTAAACCGCGATTCATAAGACGGCTTACCAGTTCCTCTTCGCTAACTTGTAATGCCAGCACGATAGAAATAGAAGTTTTCTTAGTGGTAAGCAATTTGTCCAGAGCTTCTGCCTGAACGTTTGTTCTGGGAAAACCGTCAAATAATATACCTTTTGCACTTTTATTGGCGTCAAAAAAACTACCCACCATTCCTATAACCACTTCATCAGGCACCAATTGTCCTTTATCCATAAAACTGCTGGCTTTTAAACCAAGTTCGGTTTTATTATTTATTTCTTCCCGTAACAAATTGCCAGTGGAAAGATGGACAAAACCATACTTTTCTATCAGTTTTTCTGATTGGGTTCCCTTACCACTACCAGGAGGGCCGAATAATATAACGTTAAACATATTGATTATTAAGCTTCTGAGCTGACAAATATAATGGATGCTTCTTATATTTTTATTAACAATTAACGGCAGGTAGAAAAAAACTACGGATATCAATTGTTTGTTAAAGAAAAGGAGATGTCCTTAATATGACATCCACGCCTGTAACTGATTCGTAATTTTGAAGTAGAAATTATGAAAACAACCATGAGGAATTTAATATTACTGGTTTTCCCAATATTGTTAAATCAGTGCAGTTACTCTCAACCAAAGAACAAGACAGGAGAAACAAACATGAACACAAGTAAAAAAAACCAAATTTACTCAAGAACCGATTCATCAAAAGTGACTTTGGATGATGAAGAGTATAAAAAAATACTACCGGCCGACGTGTATTATATAGCCCGCCAGAAAGGGACGGAGCGTCCCTGGACAAGTAAGTTTGAGAACTTTAAAGAAGTAGGAACTTATTACTGTGCAGTTTGCGGAAACCCTCTGTTTAAAAGCGATACCAAGTTTGAAAGCGGCTGTGGCTGGCCTAGTTTTTATCAGCCCATCACCAAAGGAAGTATTATTTATTTACCCGATAACTCTTATGGTATGAGCCGCACAGAAGTAGAGTGTGGCCGTTGTAAAAGCCATTTGGGTCATGTATTTGATGATGGCCCGCCTCCTACAGGTTTACGGTATTGTATTAACGGTGTAGTACTTGATTTTGAAAAAGCCCAGGAAGCGGAAAAAAAATATAATAAAGAGGCCGAAAAGAAAAACCATTAGGTCTGTACCCTTTTTTGCCCCGTCTTTAAATAAAAAAACCGCTGGCAAAGCGGTTTTTTTATAAAGGTTTTAAAGCAATTTTCTTTTGAGAGAAATTATAAGCCGCGTCAATCCATTCAAGCAATTTGGGCCATTGTTCCTTCGTATATTTTTTTTGAAGGTATGTTTTTCTTACCGAGATAATGACCCGCCCGTTTTCAATTTTAGCAAGCGAAATAAAACTTCCAGTTTCATTACTAATATTGGTGTTTAAATCCTCCAACCCGTCTGCATTATAACCTTGCGGGATTGAAAAGTTAATTGTCCACGTTAATATTTTGGGATACCTAACATCTATATCATATTTGCGTTTTCTCTCATCTTGCTTAACCTGGAGCTGACCTTCTATCAGGGATGGTATGGGAATTAATAAGGCTTTTCCGGCTTTTTTAGTAAAATTTCCTAACACATAATTTTCCGTATATTTTAATTCAGGTTTTTTAACACTCCTGCCATCGCTTATTAATCGAAAGTAACTGTACTTGGCTACATTGGTAAACTCGGCTTCTATTTGCTTTTTCATTAAAGCCGGCTTTTGAGTTTTCCAGTTTTTTTGCTCTTCTGTTTTAATACGATAATATTCCTCCAATTGTTTATCACTAAGATTTGTGATGTCGGAAGATCCGTTATAATTCTTGTAATCATCTTCAAATGCATTGGTATAAGCCAGGGCAATAGGCGAATTATCTGCTTTACTATTGTTTTTAAATGTTCGGGTATTAGTTACTGTTAAGTTTTCAATTGCCCCGTCAAAAGATGCATCTATTTGAAAATCACTTACATTATCTTCAGCCTTTGATACAGGTATAATAATTTCACGGGCAACAGGGGTTTTGCCGGGAGAAATTAAATAAGCTTTGTTACCCTGACCGTAAACGCTTAAGTCATATACATTGGAGTAAGGTGTGAAATTGAAGATAAACTTATTTTTTACCATCACCAGCCACTCAAGCTCTTCTTTAAAAATTACATCTTTTAGCTCCGTTACTGTATTGAGGGCAGTAATAACAAGATCGCAGGTAATTTTTCTTTGTTCCAATTTCTTTTTAAAAAGATAAGCAAAGTAGGAACTGTGCACCCCGTCGTTATAAGCAGCTACATGACGAAAAACGTAATAAAGTGTCTCGATATATTTATCATCTTTTTGTGTTTCGGCATTAACGTCTTTTAAAATTCTGTTAACCCGGTTTTCAATATTATCCGTTGAATATTTTTTAAAAAAATAGTAAATACTACTGCCGTTTTTATAGCGATTGTAAATGTTATTTACTTTTCGGGCAAGTTCGTCGGGAGAAATGGAAGTTTTTAATTCTCCCCGGTTACCGATAAACAAATTAGCGGCATCCTCTTTTGTTGAATACACAACCTGGAATTTAACTAATGGCAGAACAAGGTATTCATTTACAAATCTTGTATCTTTCACTACTTCCCTGTCTGCGTCCTGCCATTGATAAGTATTGTATTCGCTGCCGGTTACTTCTTTAAATTCAGGGGCGCCATTAATGGATTTAGAGTTAAGGAAGGTGCTATTATCCGTTTGTACCTCAAATTTTTGTTTCATTACACTAAACTCGCGATTACAGGTAAAATATACGGGATTAAATTCTATAAATTGTGTAGTACCCAACCCTTCTATATTATTAAATACCTGGTAAGCGTATTCAATAATATCTCCCGGTTGTAAGCTGGCAACAGGTACTTTATAAAACCCTGTGTTTTTATTATAAAATCTACCCCAACCGCCTTTTTCGGTATAGGAACGAAATCTTCCCGGCACATCATTTATGTCTTCTACTTTTACGGCTTTTGTTAAATCTACTTCTTCAATTTTCCCTTCTTTATGAATTACTCTTGCCCCGAACCCATCATTTGCATCTCCCAAACGAAAATAGATTTCGGAAAAAAGATCAACCGAAAATTTATCATTGAGCATTATTTTTCTTCTTTCTCTTTCTAAAATAATAATCTTACCGGTAGGGCCGATATTTAAAAAGAAAGTTCTAAATAATGTTTTGCCTAATTCTCCCTTTTTGTCATAAAGCATGGTTGTTTTTTGAGCAATAATTACACCTGCTTCTGTTTTCCATTTGTCCGGGATACTATTGGGTTTAAAATCCGGGTCATCTTCGTTTAAAAACAACCGTATGTTTTCATTTAATTTTTGGGCATCTTTTTCTTTTATAAGTTGAGCCACTGCTTTATTAATAAAAACCAGGACTGTTAGGACAAGTAAGTAAATAAAGCGCATTCTATTCATGACAAAGAAAAATTAGTTAATTTTTTTTAAAGCAATTTTCTTTTGTGAAAAATTGTAAGCAGCATCCAACCACTCTGTCATTTTGGGCCACTGTTCTTTTTTCATATTTTTTTGTTTATATACTTTTTTAATATCCAGCACCAGTTTATTTTTTTCAATTTTTGAGTTAACTGAAAATAATCCTGTTTCATTTTCAACTGTGGTATTTAAATCTTCCAGGCCCCCAACTGTATAGCCTGCAGGAATGGAAAAATTAATTTGCCAGCGGAGCGATTTGGGAAAATTAATATCTATTTCATTTTGCCTGTCTTTTTCCTCAGGTTTTATTTGTATTTGTCCCCCAATTAAGGATGGGAGGCTTATTATAAAGCTTTTTCCTGCTTTTTTAACTAAATCACCCAATACATATTGCTCTTTGTATTTCATAACAGGTTTGGCCGTGTTTCTTCCATCATCATTTAATTCAAAAGATTTGTATTCTTTAACCGTAGTAAAATCGTTTTGAAGCAATTCTTTCATGTACTCTGGTTTTCTTTTTGCTTCTTCTGCTTTATCCTGAGCTATCTTTTTTTCAGCTTCTTCCCTCTGTTTGTTTTTCATCCCATCTAATGGATAATTGCCTCCATAGTTTTTATAATCATTCCGGTAGGCATCTGTATAAGCTAATATTTGCGAACTGATATTTTCCCGGCTTAAGCCGCTTAGAGCACTTATACTGGTTACTTCCAGGTTGGCAAATCCGGCATCCAAGGCACATTCAATATAAATTGCTGTTTTATTGTCTTCCGATTTTGTTGTGGGAAGGGTTATCCTGGTAGCAGTGGGATTTTTGCCCATATCAATAATGTATGCCTCATTGCCCTGGCATTCCTCTTTAACATCGTAAAGATTAGTATAGGGGTTAAACCGAAAAACATATTTATCTTTTACTTTAACCAGCCATTCCAATTCCTCTTTAAAAATTACATCTTTCATTTTGGTAACATTGCCCTGGGTGGTTATTATTAATTGGCATGGAATATTTTTTCTTTTAAGTTTTTCTATAAAGCCGTATGCAAAAAATTGGCTGTTAATAGTTCCATAGCTTAGCGCATATTTGTGACGAAAAGCGTAATACAATTTGTTGATATATTCATCATCGCTTAATTTATCCGCTTTTACATCGTCAAGTATTTTTTGAATCTCTGTAAGCAACTGTGTTGTGGCATAAGCAAGATAGTTAGATTGCAGGCTGGAGGAAAAACTAACATTTTTATCCATATCCCGGTAAATCCTGTCCACTTTTTTAGCTAACTCATTAATACTAATATCTTTTTTCAACTCTCCTTTATCACCGATAAAAAGACGCCGTCTGTCACCATCTTTTGAAAAAATAATTTGAAATTTTACCAAAGGCAATACAAGGTATTCATTTAACCATCGGGTATCTTTTACTTTCTCCCTGTCCCGATCTTCCCACGAATAAACATTCCAGTCTTTGTCGTTTATTTCTTTAAACTCCGGCGCTTTATTAATAGATTTTGCATTAACATAACTTTTATTATCTGTTTTAATTTCAAATTGCTGGGTCATTACCGGAAACTCACGATTACATAAATAATAAATCGGCTCAAATTCATAAAAATCATTTGCCTTCATATCATTAATATTCCCATTCATGTAAGCGTATTCGATAATATCGCCCGGTTCAAGATTAGGTACGGCTATTTTATAAAAAACAGTTCCGTTGTTATAATTAAAACGGTCAATTATTGTGTTGGCCTTTTCAATGTAGGTGCGAAAAGCATTGGGAACTTCATTACCGTTGTCAAGTTTTATAGCATTTATTAAGTCAAGTTCTTCTTTTTTTTCTCCTGGTTTTATTACCCGTGCGGCAAACCCTTCTTCACCATAGCCGTCATTTACAAAAAAATAAAGTTGGGAATAACGAGTTACCGCATCCCTGTCTTTTAAGTAAATTTTTCGCCTTGTTCTTTCTTTTACTTTTAGGCGGGCAGCAAGATTTTGTTTATCAAATATTAACTGTGTTTTTTGTGCAATAATAACTCCGCTGGCATCTTTCCATTTACCCGGGATGGTGTTGGGTAAAAAATCTTTGTCTGTTTCCCTCCAGAAGCTTTGAATAGATTCCTTTAAATGATCTGCTGTTTTTTTACTGATTTTTTGCGCATTTATTGCGCTGAACAAGATAACAGCGATAAAAGAGAATAATATTTTTTTCATGGATATCCTGGTTATTTTCCGGCGATGGTTATTTGATTATCGTTAAATTCTTTTATTTTTTTCAAAAAATCTTTCCAGTTTGCAAAGTCAGTCTTATTTATTCTGCCGGAATTTATACTAAGCGTTTTCTTTAAGGTAATTTTATTTTTATTTGCTGTATATGCGGCATTAAAACCGAAATCTTTGTTTTCTATTTTAACAATATCCGGTAAATCTTTAAACGTATATCCAGCCGGAGCAGTCAGTTCAATTTCATCTTCATAAAAAAGAGTTGTATTAAATTCATAATCACTCTTCCGTTTTTCATCCGGCATATAAGCATCTAATTGTTTTGGGAAAAAGTCAATACTGGCATATAGTTCTTTTCCTACTTTGGTAATATTATTGCTTAAATCAATATCTCCCTCTATTACAACTGGTATTTCCCTATTGGTTAAATCTGATGTTTTTACGTTGTTAACAGTAAGATTGCTGTTTCCAAATTCCAAAAAATGCTGAAGAGCCTCTTTTTGTTTATCAACCGGGAGCTCCTGATAAATTTGGTGAAACCGGGTTCTTTCACTACCCGTCATGGTAACGGTTACGTGTCCTTTTAATACTTTATTATCTGACAAAACCAGGGATGCTTTGGTTTGCAATTTGCTGGCGCTTTTATCAGCAACAGGTACTATTTTTAACTCATATTTATCTCCTTTACCAATTAATGCCTCTTTACCCTGTATGCGATATGCATATTCTCCCAGTGGTACATAATTTTCGGTAGCATCTAAAAAATATTGTTTACCTCCAAGATTCAGCGTACTAATACAATGGTTATCTACACACAGGACAGCCGTACTATGGTCGTAAGGAATGTGTTTGGTACCAATCCAGGTATAGTGTGCATCATATCCAGCCAGTTTCAGCATCTCTGTAAGCAGGTTTGCCATCCCTTTACAATCTCCGTATTTGTTTTTATAAACATCTTGCACACTCATAGGCACAAAGCCTGCCAGGCCATCTTCAAACGCTATGTAGCGAATATTATCCTGTACCCAATAAAACAGCGCTTTTACTTTATCAATATCACTTGTTTTTCCTTTAATTATCTGGTTAACCTGTTGTTTGATTGAAGAAACATCATTTGTATTTTTTTTGTAGAGAAAATTATACCACCGGTACAAATCTTCAGTTGTTTGAAATCCTTTTTGCTTCTGGCCATCGTATTCAAAACCTTTTACAACAATTAATATGTGCGGTGCGGTATAGGCAATTCCTAACGAATTGGCTTCAGATTTTAATGCTTCCAGCTTTTCCGCTCTAAAAGTGTAAATCGTTTTTTTCCCGTCTTTTTCCTGTCTTTTTTGCAATTTAAAGCCAGACATGTTTACTTCTTTAAAATCTAACAGCATCCATTCGGGTACAATAAATTTTACAACCCTTTCTTTAATGGGGTAATGCTCCTGAAAGAAAATACGAGTGAGATACCTGGCATCAATAAACTCTTTTTCTATTTCCATTCTGGCAATTTCTCCCATAGCAGAAAAATTCAAATTGTAAAACTGAACCCGGTTATCATCAAAGAAAATATCGTTGCCGGTAGCCGACCGATCGTATGCTTTTAAAGCGATGGTTTTGAACTTAGTGCCCGATTTGGATAAGTATTTGTATTTGGTAAGATTGACAAACTGGTTATAAAACTCATAATGCTGAAAAGCAGTTTTATTACGAAGAGAAATCATATCATAAATGGCATTATACGATGCCGTAACTACCGGACCCTGATCGTTATTTTTTTTACGGGAAAACTCAAATACTTCTTCAACAAAGGCCCCTCCCACTTCATCGTCAGGAAATTGTTTTTTTAGTTGAAAAGCAACCCCCAAATCATTGTCGGGTACAGATTGAGTAAAAGAACAAACGGGAAGTAAACAAAGCGAAATGAAAGGTAGCAGGAGAAAATTAAGTTTCATAAGGAATTTTTGTAATGTTTCAGATTTAAAAGTACTAATATTCATGACTATATTGAGGCATTTTTGCAATAAAAATGCTAAATACAATACAGATTCAGGCTTTAAGATACAACAGGCAAAAATATGATTTTGATAAAAAATTTATTGGTATAAAAAATGGATTTGATATGTTTTTAACTAGTAAGATACCGTATTTTCGCATTGATCGTACTTAAACTCCTTCACCTATGCAGCATCAATGCCTCAATTGCAACAGCTCGTTTACGGGAAATTTTTGTAACAATTGCGGACAAAGTAAAAGGGTTCAGCAATTTACTTTTTCGCATATTATTAGTGAATTTTTTCATGCCTTTACCCATGCTGACCGGGGCTTTTTAACATTGTTTAAAAAAATATGTCTTTACCCGGGAGAGGTGGCTTATGAATATATTATAGAAGGAAAACGAAAAAAGTATTTTAATCTTTTTACTTTTTTTTTAATTATTATTACTATTAGTATTTTTTTTGATGCCAGAGTAAATGCCCTTTTAAAAGAATTATTTAATAATAAAGATCAATATGGCCCCTTATTTATTGTTTATAGAAAATTTTTGGTACTTGTTTCAATTCCAACGTTAGCTTTTTTTATGTGGCTCATTCACTCCGCTAAAAGAAAATTGTTGTTTAGCGAATATACCGTTTTTGCAATGGTGTTATACACGTTATACTATATAACAGATTTAGCGTTAAACTTAGCATGGTTGATTTATGCCGGCATTACTAAAAAAGGGTTATCACTAACCACTAATATTGTTTATCCTTCTTTGCTTATTTTATATCTTGCATATACCTGTTACCAGTTTCATCAAAAATTTAAAGGCAGTAATTGGTATTTAAGCCTGCTTACCGGTTTTGCATTTATAGGGGTTTATATCGGGATTAGTACTCTTTTTGTTTGGGCAGTTATTAATAAATTTCAAGGTCTTGGTACGTTTTATTCTTTTGGCATAAGAATTTCGTAATTACTATCCTAAAAATGTGTTTTAAGGTTTTTTATTTCAAGTTATCCAGATATTTTACCGATAAAATAAATCTTTTCAGCAAATAGCCTGTCATTACCGAAATTGACAACTTAAATTTTTCTCTGTTATGAAAAAACTAGCTGCACTGGTATTTACCGCATTTTGTCTTCACACAGCAATGGCGCAAACGGTAAATCTGAACCAGTTTAAAAATTACAAACCCCGCAATATCGGCCCCGCAGGTATGAGTGGAAGGGTTACCTCTATTGATGCTCAGTGGAATAACCCGGATATTATTTATGTGGGTACCGCATCCGGCGGTGTTTGGAAAACAGAAAACAGTGGCACTACGTGGAAACCTGTTTTTGATGACCAACCCATTATTAACATTGGCTCTGTGGCAATACAACAAAGTAATCCGGATGTAGTGTGGGTAGGAACCGGGGAGGGCAACCCACGCAACTCACTCAATATTGGCGAAGGTATTTTCAAAAGTTTAGATGCTGGTAAAACGTGGAAACGAATGGGTTTGGAAAAAACAAGAAACATCCATCGTATTATTATTGACCCAACCAATCCTAATATAGTTTATGTGGCAGCTATTGGTAATCCTTATTTGCCTAATGCAGAACGGGGAGTGTATAAATCAACAGATGGGGGGAATAGTTGGGAAAAAATACTCTATACAAACGACACCAGCGGTTGTGCAGATTTGGTAATGGACCCAACCAACCCCAATAAACTTTTTGCCAGTATGTGGCATTTTCAGCGTACCCCCTGGAGTTCGAAGAGTGGCGGATACGGAAGTGGCTTTTATGTTACTATTGATGGAGGAAAAAACTGGAAAAAGTTAACAAAAGAAGATGGATTACCCGAAGGCCCGCTGGGAAGAATTGGTGTTGCCATAGCCCGCAGTATGCCCAGCCGTGTATATGCAAAAATAGAAGCCACCAAAAATGGTTTTTACAGAAGCGATGACGGGGGCTTTAAATGGACCTTGATAAACAGTAAGCCGGAAGAAGTAACAGACCGCCCTTTTTATTACCAGGAAATATATGTTGACCCCAAAAATGAAAACCGCATTTATGATATACATTCAATTGTAACACTTAGCGAAGATGGTGGTAAATCTTTTACAACATTAATTCCCTACAGCGGTATTCATCCGGATCATCATGCCTGGTGGATTAATCCCAACGATCCGAATTTGATTATTGAAGGGAACGATGGTGGTATCGGATTAAGCCGGGACCGTGGTAAAACATGGAAGTTTGACGAACAAATACCGGTAGGACAATTTTATCATGTAAATGTGGATAATCAGCTCCCCTATAATGTAATGGGAGGCCTGCAGGACAATGGAAGCTGGCGGGGGCCTGCGTATATGTGGACAGAGGGGGGCATAAGAAATTACTACTGGGATAATTTGTGGAGTGGTGATGGATTTGATGTGGTGCCTGATCCTGAAGATAATACCTGGGTATATGCAATGAGCCAGGGTGGATTTGTGGGAAGATATAATGTAATAACGGGGCTCTCAGAATTTATTCGCCCACCGGCGCCAGATGGTAAAACGAAAATGAGGTTTAACTGGAACTCTGGTATTGCATTAGATCCATTTGATTCCAAAACCGTTTATTATGGCAGTCAGTTTTTAAACAAAAGCACCGATAAAGGAACAACCTGGGATATTATTTCTCCGGATTTAACTACCAATGATACTTCCAAACAAAAGCAAAACGACAATGGTGGTTTAACATTAGATATAACGGGTGCAGAAAACTATTGTACTATTTTGGCTATTGCCCCTTCGCCCAAACAAAAGGGGTTGATTTGGGTGGGTACAGATGATGGTAATGTACAGTTAACACAAGATGACAGCAAAACCTGGACAAACTTTCGTGGAAAAATACCGGGAATGCCCGTAGGCGCCTGGATACCTCAGATAAGGGCCTCTCAATACAATGCGGGAGAAGTATTTATTGTTTGCAATGATTACCGCCGTGGCGACTTTAAGCCTTACATATTCCGTTCGAAGGACTATGGAAAAACATGGGAAAATATTTTGGCTAATAAAGGCGTAAACGGCTACGCACTCAGTATGATACAAGATCCTGTAGAGCCTAATTTAATTTTTGCAGGAACAGAGCAAGGGCTTTGGGTAAGTTTTGATAATGGTGCCACCTGGCAGCAATGGAAAAACGGCTACCCGTCTGTTTCTACGTACGATATGACCATACAGGAAAGAGAGGCCGATTTGGTAATCGCTACTTTTGGACGTGCTTTATGGGTATTAGATGATCTTCGTCCGCTAAGAAAAATTGCAGCGGCATCCGGTAAAGCTATTGATAAAAAATTAACGGTATTTGAAGCGCCAACATCTTACCTGGCCTCCTATCGGAACGCCCCGGGTTATGAGTGGAGTACCTGGGGAATTTATGAAGGCGAAAACAGAGGGAAAGGAGCTATGATTTCTTTCTTTATTAAACCGGCTGATGTAAAAGACACGGCCGCCTCCAAAATAAAAACAGATTCTGTTACCGTAAAAGTTTATACGGATGCGAATGACCTTATCCGCACTTTTAAAGCAAAAGCAGATACAGGGTTCAATCGTATTTACTGGAATTTTTCTAAGAAGGGCACTCGTCAACCCGGCTCACCTAAGCCAAAACCAAATTCGCCAGAACCTATAGGTGGATCTGTTTATCCGGGCATGTATAAGGTAGCAATAAATCTTGGCAAAGAAACAGATTCAACAATGGTAATGGTAAAGCCGGATCCCCGTTTTAATAATCCTAAATCAATATACGATGCAAAGGAAAAATTTGCTGAGAGGGTTAATAAAACAGGAAGTAAGCTAACGGAGGCAATTGACCGCATAACAGATGCGGAAGATGTAATTAAAAAAATAGAAGCACAATTAAAAGATATAGAAGGCAAGGATATAGACACTTTACGCAAAACGGGTAAAATAATGGCAGATTCAATTAAATCCATCCGGAGTTTTATTTTCGGGAAAACGGATGATCGCCAGGGTATAAAAAGATTTAACCAAACTACAGTAATACAGCTTTATAACCAGGCAAGGGCCGCATCAAATCAAAAATTATCGGCCCCGGGACGTAATGAAGAAACGACGTTAAAAATTGCTGAAGAAGCTATTACCGAAGCAGTACAGAAAATAAATATATTCTTTGATACTCATTGGAAAAGCTATCGCAAACTGGTGGAAGGAACACAGGTAAAATTATTTAAAGATTATACGCCGATACAATAGGCGTGTAATGCAAATAGTAAAAACTGCTTCTTATCGGAGCAGTTTTTTTATTATCTTTTACTGATAAATGAGATGTTTCTTTCAATATACCGCCCTGTTATTACTACTTGTTTTTTCGATAACTAAAGGTAATGCACAGGAAAAAGTGTTTCGCTATTACACAATAAAGGATGGACTGCCGTCTAATTCCATTTATCGTTGTTTGCAGGATAAACGTGGTTTTTTGTGGATTGCTACTGAAAACGGTGTGTCAAGATTTGATGGCATCTATTTTAAGAATTACAGTATCAGCGATGGTTTACCCGATGCGGACGTTTATGATATTTTAATTGACAGTTCCCAGACTATTTGGGTTTTGCCGTTTGGGAAATCGCCCGCTTATTATAACACTCTTACTGATCGCTTTGAAAATGCTTCCACACAGCCGGAGCTTGCCAAAATTGAGCACAGTTCTTTTTTTCGTGCTAACGCCCTTCGAAATGGGGGAGTAGCATTTAGTAATTCTGTCGGCGATTTTTTTATTTACCGGGAAGGTAAAACCTCTGGTTTTAAAAAAATAGTTAATGACATGGCATTTAAGATTATTGACATAGAAAAAAATAAATGGCTATTATTTTACAAAGACTCTATTCGTATCATTGAAGACGGTAAAAAGACAGGATCTTTTTTTTTTAAATTTGGAAACATTACTTCAGAGGTTTTGAATGATATAATTTATGTGGCAGACAGTAACAAGATTACCAGCTACAATTTTTTTACAAAGGAAGTTTGTTCTCTACTACTTACATTCAATGTCCGCGGGTTAAATTATACAGACAAAGACCTTGTGGTAATTTCAAAAAATGGTAATGCTTATACATTAGACACAAAAACCTTACAGATAAAAGATAATATACTTAGCAATACCACAGTTAATTATGTACATAACGATAATAGTAATAATACATGGATTTGCACCAAGGAAGAAGGGTTAATAAAAATTGCTCCCAAAAAAATTTTTACTTCTTTTCCCTATACTTTAGCACAACAGCAAAACTTTAATTGTATTGCTACCAATAGTCGTACGCTGCTTGCCGGCAACAATGCAGGTGAAATTTTTTATACCCACAATTTTTTAAAATGGGATAAACTAAATTTATATCCCGAAAGAGATATTGATGGCTGGGTTCGAAAAATTATAACCCTCAAAAAGGGCTTTTTGACAGTAACGCAAAATGGTTGTTATTTTATAAACAATGAGTTAAAAATAAAAGAACCACTTGCAGGCTTTAAAAACAGGGGTTTTAAATCTGCAGTAAAAGAAAACGATAGCATTATTTATCTTGGCACGCATTCTCTTCTAATGCGGCTCAATGTCAATAATTTTGTTTATACTGATTCTGTAGTTAAACGAGTAACCGCATTAACAGTTTCTGCTAATGGAAATGTTTTTGTTGGAAGCACAGAAGGTTTGTTTAAGTACTCAGATAACCAACTTGTTTCGTATGCCGGTATTCGTAAAGTCTTTTCCTACCGCATCAGTGCGTTAGCCGCTACTAAAGATGTTTTATGGGTTGGACTTGGCAGCGATAGCATTTTTGCTATTCGTAATGAAAAAATAATCGGAGCATGGTATCTCAGTAATTTATTTCCGGGAAGTACGTGTAAAGTGTTGTATGCAGGAAATAAAAACGATGTATGGGTAGGTACTAATAAGTGTTTGGGTCATATCAGTTATGCATTTAACAACGATTCATCCCTACTAATTCAATCTACCTATTTTACTACCAATGACGGTTTAAGCGGTGAACAGGTTAACGATATTGTTATAGAAAAAGACACGTTATATGCAGCTACATCAAATGGAATAAGCTATTTCCCGGCATCGTTAAATTTACCTGTTAATGATATTCCTGTTTATATAACGAGTATTGGTGTTGGGGATAAAAAAAATTTTGCAGTAAAAGAAAGTTATAATTTAAAATATTTTCAAAATAATATCCGTATTGAAATAGCTGGTGTTGATTTTGAGGGACTGCCGGGCATACGCTATCAATACAGAGTGAATGATGGAGGATGGATAAATACAAATGAAAATTTTATTTCTTTTCCTGAACTGGCACCCGGCAATTATAGAGTAGAAATAAAAGCCATCCGACGAGACGGACAGCCTTCCGAACATTCTGCCGGCATAGCCTTTCATATTGCTACGCCATTTTGGAAAAATATATTGTTTTGGATAGTATTCGCTTCACTCACCTTAATAGGTGTAATATGGTTTGTAAATCAGCGCCAAAAATTAAAACAAAAAAGAACGTTGGAGAAAGTTACGGCCGAGCAAAAATTAACCGATCTGGAGATGCAGGCGCTTAAGGCACAAATTAATCCGCATTTTGTATTTAATTGTCTTAACTCTATTAAACAAATGGTTTATGAAAAAGATTTCCGTTCAGCTGATAAATACTTAGATAATTTCAGCAGCCTGCTGAGAACAACTATTGAGCAATCTTCTGTTTCCTTAATATCACTAAGTCAGGAAGTGGATTATTTGCAAAACTATTTGGAACTGGAAAAACTCCGTTTTGATGAACGCTTTGATTATAAAATAGAAATGGCTTCCGAGTTTGACATGGATAAAACATTTATTCCATCCATGTTGCTACAGCCGTTTATAGAAAATTCCATTAAACATGGTATTCAGCCCATGTATAATAAAAAAGGATTGGTAACTATTCAATTTAAAAAGGAAGAAAAGTTTTTAATTTGTATGGTAGATGATAATGGCATTGGCAGGGAAGCTTCGGCTATGTTACAAAAAAAAATAGGCAGAGAATCTATTGGCAAAGGCATGGAAATTTCACAACGCAGGGCATGGCTGTTTAAAGTAAGTATTAATATTGAAGATAAGAAGAATCATAGCGAAGAGCCTGATGGAACTTGCATTATATTAAGAATACCATTAGATTTATTACAGTAGATAAAATATAACCTTACGCCCCATGAATACAAGCTGTATTATAATAGATGATGAATCAAGAAATGTAAAGTTGCTGGAAGCGCTTATAAGAGAGTATTTCCCCTCGCTTACAATTGCCGCTGCCGAGACCAATCCTAAAAAGGGATTGCAACAAATAGAAGAATGTAAACCACAATTAATTTTTTTGGATATAGAAATGCCTCAATTAACCGGGTTTGATATTTTAAAAAAAATGGAGCCCCTTTTATTTGAAGTAATTTTTGTAACAGCTTATAACGATTATGCAGTTGAGGCATTTGACTATCATGCAATTGGTTATTTAACTAAGCCTATTAATACTGAAAAATTTATAGCTACCGTGACCTCAGCCCTGCAAAGGATTGAGCAAAAAAACTTTAATAAACAGCTGGCTTCCGTGCTGGAAAACACAAGTAAACAGGATAAACAGCAAAAAATCCCTCTTTCTACTTCCCATGGTTTATTATTTGTGAAATTAGACGATATTATATACTGTGAAAGCAATGGTAATTACACAGAGTTCTATCTAACTGGCAATAAACACAATTTGGTTACTCGCCAAATTGGAGAATATGAAAAATTATTACCTAATCCCGAATTCATCCGCATACATGATAGATATATTATCAACCTCTCCCACATTACGGAATATATTAAAGGCAGCGGAGGTGAAGTGATAATGGAAAACGGAAAGACATTACCCGTAGCTACAAGACGAAAAGAAGAATTTTTAAGCCGGTTTGATAAATGGTTGAGGCGGAAAAATTGAGATGATTTTTTAACGCAAAATTCTAAGAAAACAAAATTATACAGGGTTTCCCTGTAAATAGGGAATTCATGCCTGTAATAGGTTTGTGAGGAAATAAAAAAAACCGATGATGATCCCGCCCGGGTGGGAATCAAAGTGGGCCAAAATCGTACAGCGGTTGTCCAAATGAGAAAACCCAAACAAAAAACAGGATAATTAGTCCTACTAGTATAAAAAGTCCGGTCTTGATTAAGTTACTAATTTGTCGTCCTTTCAATTTGTCCTAGTTGCCCAGGAGGGGCTTGCAGGTAACGGTTTACGGATTGGCGCAGTGGCGGGGATTTTACCATCAAACTTCCTTGCGAAGCCGTATTTGGTAATGATGTCCGTAAGCGTAGCAAACTGTACCCCTTCTTTCAATCCTCTCTTTTTCCACTCATCGGTGAGTTCTTTGCGTATTTCAATGCTTTTGGGCCGTTGATTAATCCAGTTTTCAGAATAGCCCAATTTGAGGTATTGCTCCAAAGCTCTGTCTATGATCAATTCCGGGTCTTGCATTTCGTCTAATCGTTCTGCAGCTACCTGTGCCAGCCATAGTTTAAAAGGTTCTGCTTTGGGTGAAGGAATAGACTTTATTAAACGGAAAAGCTGCTCGGTATCGGCTACATCTGTCATTCGCATCTTGCCGTCAGCAGCAAGCATTTTCAAACCGTGACAATTCGTCACGGTTTCATTTCCTTCTTCTTTAAGCCTTTGTTTCAACTTTCTCCAATAGGCATTAGGGTCTATGCTTTCAGTTAGCACGGCTACTACATCCACAATAGAGATATACCATTTCTCTTGTTCCGCATCCCAAACGCTACGCACTTGCTTTTCTTCAAATAGTTTTATGGCGGTTTCTTTGGTCATGGGTTGTATTGTTATGCGTTTTCAATGATTTTTATTTCTTCTTCCGTCAACTCGTAAAGTTGATAAACCAATTGGTCTAATTGGTTTTCCAAATCAATAGTCTCTTTGTTCTCTTGCTTTTTTTCAAGAATTTTCTCTACAAGTGAATTTGTGCCGTGCATTTCGTTTAAGCCCTTGTTATCGATCGTTTTTCTTTTCAGTCGTCCAATATGGTTGTTCATTTGTCAGCCAGTTTTATTCTGCCGTTTTCTTTTTTTACAACACCTTTTTTCACTGCTGAGTCAATGGTGTAACGTAACAAAGTGTCAATCTGTTTACCGACTTTTGCAAAACCAAAAGTTCGGGCTAAGTAGCGAAGCAACTCATCTTCCTCAATACTCAAATTGTTTGTTACGACTTCTTGTAACGCTACTATCACTTCTTCTGGAGCAATGTCCTCCATATTTCTTTTTTCTACATCGTTGTTACGATAGCAGTCCAAAGTCGTGTTGCTGTTCCAATAGAATGGCTGATGATGTGTTGTCTGTGTAATATTCATCTCTTTGATTATTCCTTCTAAATGCTTGTCTAATCTTACTCCCGCACGACTTGTGTTCCATGCTTGCAACACTTTTTTATACAACAAGCTTTTGCTGATAGGAGCTTCTGTGTCCACCAAAGATTGTATTTGCTGTTTGATAGCATTCCGGTTTTGAAATTCAAAAATGGTTTCACTGTTGGCAGAAGAAACAGTGGTTAAAGCAGCGGCTACATAAGGTTTTTGTTTGTTTGTAATAGTGATAGGTGTAACTTCTTCGGACATTACTTTAATAGATTCAAATGCAGGTTCAACAGCAGGTTCGGTAATTTTCTCTTCCTTGACTTCGGGCTGCGTTTGCAAATGCTTTACTTTTTCAACAATGCTATCAATAATCTTATCCGAATTTTCATACCAGTCCATTGTCCAAATGCGGTGAACATTCCAACCTAAGGCTTTAAGCACGGAAGGCATCACCATTTCTCTGTCATTAGTTGTTTGAGCATTGTAGTAATAATGACCGTCAATTACAACACCCAATATATATTGTTGGGGCTTGTCGGGATGAACAATACCAATATCCACTTTAAAACCTGAAGTCCCGATATTGCATTTAATCTCTAATCCTTTTTCCTCTAATTTGTTGCTTATGAATGCAGACAAATGTTGCATGCTTAATGCTTCCTGAACATCTTCGGGGCGAACACTTAAATGTCCTTTTTCAGCAAATTGTAAAAATGCTTTAAGTCCTGCCACACCTTCGGCAGATGTGCGGCTTAAATCTATTTGGTCTGCATGTAGTGTTGAGAATAGGTGCATTTCATATCTTGCACGGGTTATGGCTACATTTAATCTACGCCAACCGCCATCACGGTTTAATGGACCAAAATTCATACTCATTTTCCCTTCTTCATCAGGTGCATAGCACACGGAAAAGAGAATAATATCACGTTCATCGCCTTGCACATTCTCTAAGTTCTTTACAAACAAAGGTTCATTACTTTCATTGGCATGTTCTTCCAACTTAGGGTCGCTCATAAAGAGTTTTTGTAGCTTGTCTTCAATCAGATTTTGTTGTGTTTGACTGAATGTTACAACCCCTATACTCAATTTTCGCTTTTCCGAATTGTTGTAGTGAGATTGAATGTATTGAACTATTTCATCAGCTTCAAATTTGTTGGTTCGTGTTTTTCCTTTGTCGTAAAAACCTTTGATTTGATGATACTTTACTTTCCGGTTCAAATCATCCGATGAGGGAAATGTAAGCAGTTTGTTTTCATAATAGTTTACGTTGCTGAAAGCAATTAAACTTTCGTGCTTGCTGCGATAGTGCCGCAATAAATATTTTGATGGAACAGACAAGGACAAACAATCATCCAATATGCTTTCCAAATCTTCTACATCCATATTTTCTTCGTCCAACTTGATGGTGCTGAAAAACGAAGTAGGTGGCATTTGTTTTGGGTCGCCTACAATCACCGATTGTTTTGCTCTTGCTAAAGCACTTACTGCTTCACAAGTTGGTAACTGCGAAGCCTCATCAAAAATCAAAATGTCAAAATGCTTTGTGTTTACATCAAAATACTGTGCTACCGAAATCGGACTCATCAGCATACAAGGTGCAATACGTGGCAACAGAGTAGGAATTTGGTCAAACAGTTTTCTAATGCTCAATCCTCTGCCTCTGTTTTTAATGGCTCGTTGTAAAATACCAATTTCAGAACTTTGCATCGCCTCGGCTGTATTGTTCGGTAATTGTGCAGCTAATTTTACTCGTAATTCCTGAATGGTGAGATACTGAAAGTCTTTTGCAATTTTTTTATACTGCTCAATTTTACTTTCAAACAAACCTGCATTAAACAAACTTAGAGCCTCGTTTTGTGAAATAACTCGTTGTGCAACGGAAGCATGAACGGTGTAATGAAAGTAATCTGTCAAGTTCTCAGCACTGCACAATTTATTTTCATAAGCGTTTATGAGCCAATGTAACTGTAAGTTTTCTCCTTGCTTACGAAGTTGCACATAATTCATCCAGTTTTTTAAATGCGGAAGATGTGTTTGAATATTATGCAGTTGATTTACGGTTTCCGTATTCCAGTTTCCCTTCTGTTGAAACTGGACACCAGTAAGTGTTTCGTAACCTTTGGCTTGTTGGTTAAATGTTGTTGCAAGTTGAATGAAATCGGCAATGGCAGCTAAATTCTTTTGTTTAATTTCATCGGAATACTGCAAGTTTTTTTCCTGCCAAACCTGAACCCATTTGCCAAGAGCATTTCGTTCCCAACTATTTGTTGCATTGCTTAACTGCTGAACTAACGCAGCTTTATTATCAATGTCTACTAAATCAGTTTGCTCGTCTTTGAACAAATTTTTTAGGGCTTGTTGCACTGATGAAAAACGGCTTTGTTGCAAAAGGCGTTGCACTTCCTGTAATTGATTATATTGGAAGAAAAGCTGCTCTACCTCGCTGTCACTATTGAATGGAACATTTCTAAAGACAGATAATTGCTTTTTGATTTTTCGTGATTGTAACCATTTCAGCAAGAACCAACTTTGTTGTGCCTGTTTCCACTGTGTTTCTGTCGCTGAAACATCTGTGGTTAAAATATTGCGGTTGTAGTCTTTTAAAATGCTGCTTAAAAATGTTTGGAATTGATTAAATGCTTTGCTCCATTCCTCGTACACACTGTAGTTTTCTTTATCGGATAAATACCGAATAAGTTCTAAAGGCATGTCGGGTAGTTGTTGAAATGCAATTATGACTTGAACATATTGTTCCCACTCCGATTTGGCTTGGATTAAAAAAGGAAAAAAAATTGTGTTTGCCAGCGATTGAGATTTACTTTTAACATCAGGCAAAAGGTTTAACAGCTTTTGAGTTTGTGCAGAAATTTCATCATTTACCGAAGGTGAATACTGTGCCAAATTCAAAGCAGTCAGCGGGTTTTCAGATGGATGAACAATCAAACTTGCAATGGATTGAAATTGCGGAAGCCAATCCGTCCATTGTTGCCAAAGATTGGCGTTTAATTGTTGCAGAACGGTTTCGGGAATAAAATTCTTTGAGAACTTTTTATCGTGGTAACTTTCTAAAGCTGTTATGCTATCATACAAACTCCAACCAACTTGTTGCTTTTGGTGTAATACGTTTACATAATAGCTGATGGCTTTTTTAGCATCATCTAAGCGTTGTGCTTCTTGCTGAAAATCGGCTGTTCTTGCAAGTTTTGCCGTTTCAATTGATTTTGCCAATTGTGCCAACACATCCGATTTTTTAGATTTATTGGAATGGAGTTCCAATGTAAAAGGTGCAAGTCCGATTTGCTCCAATCGTCTTTGAACAACATCTAATGCAGCTTTTTTAGCTGCAACAAACAATACCCGTTTGCCACGATACAAAGCATCGGCAATGATATTGGTGATAGTTTGCGATTTCCCAGTTCCTGGAGGACCATGTAAAATAAAACTACGTCCTTGTTGTGCAGTAAGCACCGCTTCCAATTGGGAAACATCTGTCGGAATGGGCAACACTATGTTATGCGAATGAATCGTGTCAAAATCGCTTACTGAATGTGGCTCGTGACTTTCATTGAATGCTAATTTTCCTTCAACCAAACTGCGAACCATGTCGCTTTTTAGTAATTCTTCCTGATGCACTACAATGTCTTTCCAAAGAATTAATTTGCTGAAAGAAAAGTTGCCCAACACTAATTGCTCCTCTACATCCCAACCTTTCAACTGCATAATAGCCCTGCGAAGAATGCCCATCACTTTTGCTACATCAACGCCTTTGTCGTCAGTTGGTAATTGTTCTAATGCTCCCAAATTCAATTCATACTCCTGCCGAAGAAATTCAACCAATGTGATGTTTATCATCGTTTCTTCTTCACGGCTTTTCAATGTGAACTTGCTGTTTACCGACCGGCGGCTTATTTCAACAGGCAATAAAAGAATAGGAGAATATCGTGGCTGTTCAGGTGTTTTTCTATCAAACCATTTCAGCAAACCCACAGCCAAATACAATGTGCTTGAGCCGTTTTCTTCAATGGCTTGCTTTGCATTTTTGTGAATATAAACGAGAATATTGTCTAAGTCTTGTTGATGGTAATGGGTTAGTAAACGATTATGCTTTAACTCATCGTTTGCCAACTGAAATAGTGGCGATGAATGATGGAGAGGCTGCATAAACAAATTATACTTTCGCAAAACCTCTGCATTTGGATTAGGCAATATTGAAAAACTTTTCCCATCCGATAAAGTGTCCTCCAAGTGGCTGATGTCAATATCAACCAACTGTAACATATTGCGAGTGATATGCAAATTGAGCAAATTATTACGGAGCGATAAATCTAACAACTTACGTTCCCATATTTTTTGCTTCGTTTTAGGCTGCTTGCCCTGTAATAGTTCGTCTTGATAAATTGTGCCTATCTCAAAACGGTTTTCCATCGCAGCCGTTTCGGTCTGTTTTATTGCTTCCTCATCTAATTGAGTTCCTGTTCCGTTTGTAAGTAATGGCAACGGACGTATTCGTAATGTTCTTGCTCTTTTAATATCTACCGAAAGCAAAAAATCTTCTTTTTGAACCAACTGTGCCTCACCTGCATTTAGTGCATCACTGAATTTGATATTGTTACCCTTGCAAACGCTTGTTGCTTCAACTGCTGCCATTTCACGAATGCCTTTTGAAAGCCGTTTTGTTATTGCAGTTTTATCGTCATTTATAACTTCTGAAAACTTATCGTCCTGTAGCCAACATCCAACAAAGGCGTGTCCGCGAACAATTATCAGAATTGGGTTTAAGTCAACCGCTTCTAAACATGCAGCAAACAGTAAGCTAATGTCAATACAGTTACCAAATTTTTCTTGCTGAATAGTGTTCAACAAACGTAACCTTTGACCCGTTTCCTCATAACCCGGTGGCAATGAACTGTAAACTATATCCTCGCTTTGTATAGCGGTATAAATTGCCGACATGATTTGCAAGACCCGTTCAGGGTCATTGCTCTGGTAACCTTCAAATGCAGTTCTTAGTCCTTGCTTTTCTAAAATATCAACCGCTTTTCTTTTGATGTGATAAATGTAAGGGTGATTAGGAGTAATATAAGTTGCAATCAATTCAGGCAAAATTTGAAACCCACCGAAATGCTCCAATGGATGAACATTTATCGCAATTGTTTCTTTGATAATAGTCGTATTATTTTCAATAGCCTCAATTGTAAAATTTGCCTTTTCAGTTTCGGATAGTTTGTTTAAAAAATCACGGTTTACTTTCAATACATCCAACGGAATTTTTACTTGATTTTTCGCAGGAACAAATGGAACAATGTAATCAAACGGCTCAATGCAAGGAAGGTCGGCAGTTATCTTAACAACAAGGCGGGCGGAATTACTTTCAGATGTATTTTCAATACTCAATGACTGAACAGGTTTAATGTCTTTCAGATAAAGTGATATGTTTAAAAATGGCAGTGTCTGCTTGTGTAATAGTAGATAAGAATGTTCTTGCATGAGTATGATATACTATTTGAGTTCGTCAAATTTAGCTTTCATTGTTGGGTTGCCATGAGTTAATTTCTTGATGGTTAAATCATCTGCTTTGTCATTTGCTAACCTTAATTGGTTTGAACTCGTAGTCAACTCTTCTTTTGCTTTTTGCATTCGGGCAATTGACTTATCTATTTCCTCAATAGCTTTTTCAAAATGACTTTGAGCAGAAATTACATTTTTTGAGAAGCCATCTTTGAATTTGAGCAGCTTGTCCTCAAAATTGCTAATGTCTATGTTCTGATTTTTTACCAAAGCAAGTTCTGCTTTGTATTGCAGTGAGTTCATTGCTGCGTTGCGAAGTAGTGTAATGATTGGAATGAAAAACTGCGGACGTATAACATACATTTTGCTGTGCTTGTGTGATACATCCACAATGCCTGAATTGTAATATTCACTTTCTGCTTCTAAAAGAGAAACCAAAACAGCGTATTCGCATTTCTTCTCTATGCGGTCTTTGTCTAATTCTTTTAAAAAATCTTCGTTTCGTTTTTTTGTTGCTGTTTCATCTCCTTCATTTTTCATTTCAAACATTATGGAAATAATTTCATTCCCTGCTTCATCTGTTTCTCTGAAAATGAAATCGCCTTTGCTACCTGATTTTGTGTCGTTGTCTTTTTCAAAATATGCTCTTTGAAAAGCTGTTGCACGAAGTTTATTAAACTCCGTTTCGCAGTGCTGTTCAAGAGTTTCGCCAATCATTTTTGTTGAAAGCTTCAACTTCATATCTTTTCGCAAGGCAATTTCTTCGTCTTTGTGTTTTATGATTGCATCTTTCTCTTTTAATTCAGCAGAATATTTTTCATTTAATGATTTTTCAAGCAGTTGTTTTTCGGTGTCTTTCACTTTGACCACATTTGCCAACTCG
The DNA here is from genome assembly GCA_035703165.1 of Chitinophagaceae bacterium. Taxonomy (GTDB): domain Bacteria; phylum Bacteroidota; class Bacteroidia; order Chitinophagales; family Chitinophagaceae; genus AWTP1-9. The sequence continues at coordinate 1,562 of DASSYR010000081.1, read as the reverse complement.
TCCCTTTCTTTTTCAACTTTTTGAGTTGCCTCAGTTACAGCTAATTTCTTTGCAACTTCTGCGTTGTCAAGTTTTGCTTTGAGTTGCTGCAACTCTGTGTCTTTTTGTGATAATTTTTGCGAAAGTTCAACGTCCTTTTGAGCTTTGAGTTCAGTCAATTCCTTGTCTTTATTTGCAAGTTGTTCTTGTAAGGAGCTTCTAACATTTGCCTCAGCTAATTTTACAGCACTTTCTTTTTCTTTGTCGGCAAGTGCCAGTCGGTTTAACAACTCTGCCTCAAATTGGTGGTCACGAACTTGTTTAAGAATGTCAGCAAAACCAGCTTCGTCAACTTTAAAAGCTTTCTTGCAATTCGGGCAAATGATTTCGTTCATGTCGTCTAATTTTATGTTTTAGCGTCCTGTCGGTTTAATGCTTGCTCGGTCGCCAATAAAATAGCCGCTAACGTTCACAGCTTTGCGGTCGGCGGGGCAATTCTTTTACGTCGCCCCTGGCGATCTCGATTTGGCGGGACTGAACGGTAATACTAAAGATAAAATTTTATTCAAAAGCTTAATAGATAAATGTCAGCCGGAACAAAAGCTAAATAGAATTACAGGTGAAGACCGACGCTTTGCGTCGCCCCCCGCTGCCGCAAAACTGCATGTTGTGCGTTCGCTTTTATTCTTTTTCATCTTCATCGCCTTCCCATTCTCCTTTAACGCCAGCAAGAGCTGCATTAAATTTTTCTACGAACCCATCGTCAACGCCATACTCACTAAATTTCTTAATTGCCCAATCAAAAACTGTAATTCCAAATCCAGTGTCCTTATGCACAATCATTGAATGAAAGTATGGATGAGAATATAACCAGTCAAAACCATCTATTTGTCTAAATAAGTGTCCAAGCATAACGCCAAACTCGCAAACTGTTACCACGTAAGAATTTGAAAAGTCTGTCGGATCGCTTTCTTTAATTAGTTCAGCAATTTTAGTTCTGTCATAATATTTATCTACAGCATCAAGAACATTCATATCCAGTTGGTCTGACTTAATAATATGCTGGAAATCATTCAAAGCTGCATCTACCATTGTTACATTAATATGCTCTGTCAACTCTTTTACATAGTCATCAGATAGATATTGTATTTCATCTAAATTCAATGGCTGTCCTTCATAGGCTGCTATTTGAAACATATCAGGTCTTGTCATCTTTGGTCTATCTTCTTCGTCATACCAAGGGCTGAAAAACTTTTCAAACAATGTGTCGCAATGAGGTAGTTTCTTTTTAAATAATCCTAACATAAACGTAATGTCTGTTTAAAGTGACGCACAACAGTTGTATTAACGCATTGCTCTAATATCTATTATACCCATACCACTTTTTCCCGCTAAAACATCAATGCCCCTCCAGTTTTTTCCCCGCATAATAAATACCCACTGCAAACAGTATGTTTTTAACAATGTTGTTGATATTGTGAAAACCCCATACTGTCATACCTATTTCATTCGAAAAATTCTTGAATACATAATTTGCTATGATAAACAGAAAGAGGTTAAAACTAAAATAAAGGAAAACGGCT